>JAMCTG010000005.1 GCA_023379005.1 Candidatus Babelota bacterium | reverse complement strand
TTAAAGCTTCAACTTCTTCACCCTTCTTATATTTATCTGCTGGATGTTCAATATGCTCTGTCCAAGAAAGATCAGAAATATGAACAAGACCATCAACACCAGGAGCTAATTGAACGAAAATACCAAAGTCAGCAATATTGGTAATTTTACCTTTAATTCTTGTACCAACTTCAAATTTTTCGCTAATTTCTTGCCATGGATCTTTTTCAAGTTGTTTAACGCTTAATGACATTCTGCGATTTTCTTTATCTAAAGAAACAACAAGAATATCAATTTTATCGCCAACTTTATAGAATTTATGAAGATCTGTAATTCTGTCAGTCCAAGAAATTTCAGAAATATGAACAAGGCCCTCTACGCCTTTGTCTATTTCAACAAATAAGCCATAGTCAGCAATACTTGTAATTGTACCTTTAACCTTAGCACCTTCTTTAATTTCAGGGCTCATACTTTCCCATGGATTTGCAGAAAGTTGTTTTAGGCCAAGAGATATTTTTTCATTATTTTTATCAAATGATAATACTTTAACAGTTATAGTATCACCAATTTTTACCATTTCAGTTGGATGCGCAATTCTTCCCCATGTCATATCTGTAATATGAAGAAGCCCGTCAACTCCGCCTATATCAATGAATACACCATAGTTGGTGATATTTTTAACAATACCTTGGATAGTTTGGCCAACTTGTAAATTATCAAGCACGCCTTTTCTAACTTCAGAACGTTGTTCATTAAGATATTTTCTGCGAGAGATAATAACGTTTCCGCGTTTTGGGTTTACTTTAATAATATGTGCCGTAATTGTTTGACCTACGAATTGATCAAAATCTGTAACACGTTGTGTATCAACTTGAGAACCTGGCAAGAATGCAGGTATACCTATATCAACACTTAAACCACCTTTAACTTTATGAGTAACAACACCTTCAGCAGGTTTGCCTTCTTCAAAAAGCTTCATAATTGCGTCCCAAGCTTTGAGAGCTTTTGCCTTTTCATAAGACAAAATAACATTACCCTCAACGTTTTCTAATTCATCGAGAATAACTTCGATTGGGGAGCCAGGAGTTAATTTTTTTAATTCATGTTCGGAAAATTCATAGACTGGTATTAAACCATCAGATTTAAAATTGATGTCAACAAGAACACCATCTGGGGTAGCGCTTATAACTTTACCCTTTAAAATACGTCCTTGTTTAAATTGTTCAATAGCTTCATATAATGAGCTTATTTCCTTTTTTTGTTCATCGCTCATCGAAAAAGATTCGTCATCCCATAAAGATTCAGCTTTTCTGAACTGGGACGCTCTAAGTAACTCTTTAGACATTAAAGTCCTTTGTTAGATTGTTAAACATATAAACCAAATATTTATTATTTCAAAAATAATTTCCTAGTGAAAAATTGAGATAATAAAATTAAACAAATTCATTATATCATTATTAATAAAAATTGACAAATTGAGCCATCAATGATAGGTTATAGATAGGCGTGAGTGCCTCTTATCTCAAAAGATTATTCAATAAATGTCAATTTATCTCATCTTTTGAAAATAGCAAGGCACTTAAAATTCAGTGCTTTTAGCTATTTTTCATCATAATTTCATTGTTTTTATAAAAATTAGCTAAATTTATGCACCTACTTCGTTAAAAATACTTAGGCCAGGCTTTAACACGCCAACCTATTCTTCGAAGCCAGCCTGATAGCTAAAGCTACGAAGGGTTCTACTGACGATTCGAATCCGGGTTTAAAACTTTGGATACACTGGCGTAGTAGAATTACAATTAGAATATATTTAAAAAATAATTATAAAATAAAGAAAAATTATGACATTTAAAGAATTAAATTTAGATTCAACTCTATTATCAACTATAGAAAAGTTAGGTTTTACAGAACCTACTGAAATTCAAAAAAAAGCTATTCCTGCTTTAATTACAGATCAAAAAGTAGATTTTCATGGTCAAGCCCAAACAGGTACAGGTAAAACGCTTGCTTTTGGTTTGCCAATTTTACATAAAACTGATGTTGCAAACAAAAAAGTTCAAGCTTTAATTGTTGCTCCTACAAGAGAATTAGCTGTCCAAATTAAAGATAGTCTTTTACCTTTTGCTAAAGATAAAAATATATCTGTAGAAGCTATTTATGGTGGTGTAGGAATTGAAGAACAAATTAGAAAATTAAATAAAGGCGTACAAATTATAGTTGGTACACCAGGTAGAATTAATGATCACTTGAGCAGAAAAACATTGTCATTAGCAGATTTAAAAACTCTTGTTTTAGATGAAGCTGATATTATGTTAGACATGGGCTTTAAAGATGAAATTAATGATATTTTAGCAAAAACACCAAAGACAAAAGAAACTTGGTTATTTTCTGCTACTATTAAATCTGGTATCCATGATTTAATGAAAAATTTAAAAAATCCAATTTCAATAAGCGTAAGTAATAAACAAGTTGGAAATACAAGTGTAACTCATAACTATTGTATTTTACCTTCAAGATCTCGCTTAGAAGCTATTTGCAGATTTGTTGATAGCACATCTGAATTTCACGGTTTTATTTTCTGCCAAACAAAAATATTAACTGGTGAAATTGCTGAAAAGTTAGAAAAAAAAGGCTACTCAGTTGGTGCATTGCATGGTGACATGAGCCAAGCTAACAGAAACTTAATTATTAAGAAATTTAAAAATAAACAGATTAATATTGTTGTAGCAACAGACGTTGCAGCAAGAGGTATTGACGTTTCTAATTTAACACACGTAATTAACTTTTCACTTCCGGAAGATCATGAAAGCTATGTTCATAGATCAGGAAGAACAGGCAGAGCAGGAAAAGATGGTATTGCAATATCATTTATGCAAAAAAACGACATGTGGCAAATTCAACAAATACAAAGAAAATTTAATTTGAAATTTAATCCTGTTGAAATTCCGACAAGAGAACATGTAATTGGTGCAAAAATTGCTCAAGCAGAAATGCAAGTTAAAGAAATGTTGAAAAATCAGGAACATTTAAATTCACAAACAAATTTAGATGCTGTGATTTCACAATTTACTGAAAATGAATTAAAGACTGCATTAAAAGGATTCTTGTACGAAAAATATTTAAGCAATGTTTCAGATTTTAAAGAATCATCAACTTCAAATAATCCGAGAGAAAATAATTTCCAAACTAACGGTGCATTCCAAGAAATTTTCTTCAATCTAGGTTCTGATGATGGTATCAATCGTGATGATGTTCAAAGTTATCTAATAAGTTCTGGTAAATTAACAGATGATCAAATTCATAAGATCAGAGTTATAAAGCGTAGAACATTTATAGAAATTCCAGTCGAATTAACAAGATCAGTTCTTGAATCTGTTAGAAATAAAACTTTGTGCGGCAAAAAGATAAGAATTAATTTAGTACAAGAGACACCGTCTTTTAATTAGTATAAACTACTCTGGTTTAAAATTAATTAAAAGGAAGATCATGCTAAAAAAAATATTTTATTTGTCTGTAATTTTTATTTCTTCAAATTTATTTGCAATGGAAAGTGCAGAAAATAAAGATTTTGATAAGCTACCCGCAGGATTTCAAATTTCTTGGCAACTTGATGAAAATAAAAGCCACAAAAGTATTATAGAAAGCTATAAGAAATATCTTCAAGCTTTTAAATTAAATCAAGATTATCGTTATCAGATTTATACATCATTCACAGATTTCATGCTAAAAAATTTGACTGATAGAGATATTTCGAAATTAAATAAATATATTCTCGAATCGTTAAATTATTTTTATATAGAAGCTCCAGACAATATAAATTTATTAATTAGATTATTGATTACATTAGATAAGTTAAATACAAAATTAATAAATGAATGTGGATGGAATATGCTTCATTTGGCCTGCATGAGAAATCTTCCAGAAATTGTAACATTATTAATTCAAGGCGGTGCTGATATTAATGAAGTAGACGATGATGACAGAACTGCTTTGATATTAGTTAGTGCTGATCATAATAATGTAGATGTGGTTAAATTATTACTTAAATTTAAACCTGAAGTTAATTTAACAGATGAAGATGGTTGCACTGCAATATTAGAAGCTAGTGATTGTGGCAATGAAAAAATAGTTGAATTATTAATAAATGCTGGAGCCAATCCTAATATTGCTGATATAGAAGAAAGTACACCACTTATTGAAGCAAGCTTTAGGGGATATAAAAATATAGTTAAACTATTAATTAACGCTGGTGCCGATTTAGATGCTAAAGATGATGGTGGAAATACTCCTCTTATGCTTGCAAAAAGAGCGGGTCATAAAGATGTTGAAAAAATATTAATCAAAGCTGGAGCAACAAAATAAAAGGAAAAAATGACAGACAAAATTACAACAGTAGAAGATATAAAAAATAAAGTTAGAAAATTTGTAGAAGACAGAGAATGGCAACAGTTCCATTCTCCTAAAAGTTTAAGCATGTGCATTGCATGCGAAGCTGCAGAACTTATGGAACTTTTTACTTGGGTTGATGATAAAGCATCAAAACTAGAACTTGAAAAGAAAAGAGAAGCAGTGGAGCATGAAGCGGCTGATGTCATGTTTGCAATTTTGAATTTCTGTTTAAGAAACAATATAGATGTTACAACAGCCTTGGAAACTAAAATAGCATTGCTTGATAAAAAATACCCAATTGAAAAATCAAAAGGTAATAACGCAAAATATACTGAACTGTAAAATTAATTTTTTAAGTATTGAGAAATCAAACTCATCATTTGTTGATTTTTTTTCGCAAAATTTAGAATCGTCTCTTTGTTTTCATTAACTTTTGCACCATTGTCTAATAATACCTGTGTTGATTCTAAATCATTATTTCTTACAGCATATATAATTGGCCCCCAACCAGAAGTTCCGGCAAAATTTACATTTGCACCATATTCAATTAATTTTTTTAATATTGCAATTTTTATTCGGCACTTTCTATTAAGGCAATAAATTAATGGAGTCGCTCCAATTGAGTTTATTTGATTTGGATCTGTTCCTGCTTTTAATAAAATTTCGATCAATAATTCGTCGCCTTTTATGATAGCTAAAAATATTGGTTTTTTACCTAACCTCAAAAGTTGTCCAAACATATTTCGGTCTTTAAGACCTACTAGAAGCTTATAAACATTAGTTAATTGTGCTTGTTTATCATGAATTGGCCATATAGTTTTTTGTCTTATAAATAAAATAGCAGCGGCAAGTAAATCATTATTTTGAATTGCAATCATTATTGGAATGCGGTTGTACAAATCACTTTCTTCACAATCACTTTTATATTTTTCAAAATTTTCTCTTATCCACCATAGTGCATTTAATTGCATCGCTACGTGCATTCGGGGTAAATTTTTGCCAATTCTTCTAAATTCATAATACAATTTTTCTATTACATTTTTGCAAAAATATTTATTGACCAAAGCTAATTTTTTAGCTTTTAAAAAAAATTCAATAAATTTTTCTTTTTCAGCTAATTGTTTTGCAGGCAACTGTTTCAAACCTTTCATGACAAATACAGGCTTTGGAGATACAAGAATATTATTTAAATTTGGACAATCTAAATCTATACCGATTATTTCTTGCAAAATATCTGATGGCAATTCATCTAACTTTAGATTAAAAGACATTGAAAAGATATCGAATAAAATAAAACAAATTAAAAATAAAAATTTGTGCTTCATTTTTAAAATCCTTTCAAGTATTTAATACTTTTTTGTAACAATTAATAAGTTGTTCAGCACATTTATCTGGTTGATACTCTTCTCCTGTTTTCCATGCATTATTTTGCAAATTTTGATGTAAAATTTTATCTTGAGCAATTTTAGTAATTTGCATAGTCATTTCTTTTTTATCTTCACATACAAATCCATTGTAATCATTTATGACAATGTCATTTATTGCAGGGCCATTTAATGCTACAACTGGAGTTCCGCTTGCCATAGCTTCTGCCAAAACTAAACCTTGAGTTTCGGTTTGTGAAGCAAAAATAAATAAATCAGCTTCTTTATAATTTTTTAAAATTTCCTCTTTTGCAGGTTTTTCTAAAAATTGAATATTTTGATCAGACAAATTTAATATTTTATAAGCATAATTTTTTAAATTTTCAAATTCTGGACCAAAACCGATTAATTTAAAACAAAATTTATTTTGATCCAGTTCTTTAAAAACATCTAACAAAAAATAAATATTTTTTTCTTTTGAAAATCTGCTTACTGTTAATAATTTAAACTTTTCAGCATCTGTTTTTTTATAAAGTTCATTATTTAAATAAATTTTATTTATGCCAGTTGATATGACATTAATTGAATTTGAAATATCACTATTTATTACTAAATTTTTTATTGAATTACTAGGCACAATTATATGATTAACCATTTTGCAAAAATTTTTAACAAATAAATTTGTCAGCGGCCTTGTTATGAATTGAGGTAATGGAACATTATGAAGATAATTTTCATATAATGTGTGATGTGTAAATATGACAGGAATCTTTTTCTTTTTTGCAATTTTTAAAGCAATTGGTCCCAAAAGAAATGGATGATGAATATGAATTATATCAGGAGATTCTTTTTCAATTATTTTTTTTAAAAATCTTTTGGCAAAAAAAGGGACTGCTATAAAATTTTTTTTATAATTAAATTTTATTGGACAATAAACTCTATGAATATATTTGGGATCATTATTATTTCCAGTAAAATCTAATGTCACAAGATTTACTTTGCATCCCAATTTTTGCAGTGAATCTATATAAGAATCTAATGCACTAACCAAACCTCCTGAGTAAGGTTTATAATTGTTACTCACCATCAGGATGTTTAATTTTTTTTCGCTCATGGAAACTGTTTTATTCCTAATTTTTTCCAGTCATTGTCAAAAATTTCAATTCCTCTGTCTGTCAACGGATGGGCAAACATTTCTTCAAAAATTTTCACAGGCATTGTAGCAATGTCTGCGCCTCTTAAAATTGTTTCATGAACATGTCTTATATGCCGCAATGACGCCGCTAAAAGTTGAGTTTTAAAATCATAAGTATCGATCATCATCCGGATATCAGAAATTAATTCCATACCATCGACATCAATATCATCTAATCTGCCTACAAAAGGTGAAATATATTTTACTCCAAGTTTTGACATAAGCAATGCTTGAGGCAAAGAAAATAATAAGGTGATATTAATTGCAATTCCTTCTTGAACAAGATTTTTTATCACAGCCACATATTCTTCTTTACATGGGATTTTTACAATAACATTATCTGCTAATGTACCAATTTTTTTTGCTTGATCATAAACATCTTTAGGATCTTTTTCTGTAACTTCGACACTGACGTCATAACCAGACATTATTGAACAAATTTCTTTGATATGTTCAACAGGATTTTTTTTTGCAAACTTAGATAAATGTGTTGGATTTGTTGTAATACCATGAATCAAACCACTTGGTGCCCATTTTTTTATATCATCGATATTTGCAGTATCTAAAAATATCTTCATACTTTCTCTCTTTTTTTAATCCTTCGCTATGATTCTTTCAGAATCATCCTCCTTCGTTAAAACTTCGGCGGACAGGCTCAGAACTTGTCTCGGCGTAGCTCATCTCGAGTGTCCGGCATTTTTAAAAAAATGACGGATGTATCGAGAGATTAACCATTATTTTATCACAAAATTGATTAATTTGTTCTCAACAAAGATTATCTTAACAATGGTATTGTTTTCAAGCCATTTTGCAATTAAACGCTGAGCTTCTTGTTCAACAAATGATTTCGGTGTCCCAATTTTTACTTGGATTGTACTGCGCAATTTGCCATTTACTTGAATTGGAATAATCACAAAATCTTCTTTTGCTAATTCTTTATCATAAGTCGGCCATGCACAATCTTGTAATTGTTTAGAAAGTAAATTTTGCAACAATTCACTAGCCATATGCGGAGCCATTGAAGATAATACAACCAATATTTTTTCCAAACTTTCACGGCTAAATTTATAATTATTTTCCGTACAATCATTTAAAAATTCCATAAATGCAGAAAGTGCAGTGTTTGGTTTAAATGCATCAATTCTTTCTTGATATTCTTTTAAGAATTTATTTACACGCTTGGTTACATCTAATAATTCATTTTCAATAATATTATTTTTGTCGGTCAAATAGTTCCAAAGACGATTTAAAAATCTCTTAATACCTTCAAGACCTGTATCTTGCCATTCACAATCCAATTCTGGAGGACCCATAAATAAAATGTACATGCGCAATGCGTCAGAACCAAATTCTTTAACAATCTCATCCGGGTTTACAACATTGCCTTTTGACTTAGACATTTTCTCAACCATTCCAGATTTCTCTGAATATTTATTAACCATTCCTTGATTAAATAGATGAGTAAATGGTTCATCAAATTTTAAATAGCCAAGATCATATAAAACTTTAATATAAAAACGAGAATATAATAGATGCAACACAGCATGCTCAATGCCACCAACATAAAGATCCACCGGCAACCAGTAGCCCATATCTTTTTGATCAAATGGTTTATCTTCCAATTGCGGATTTGGATACCTCAAAAAATACCAACAAGACCCTGCCCATTGCGGCATAGTGTTTGTTTCTCTTTTTGCTGGGCCACCACATTTTGGACATTTTACATTTACCCAATCTGCAATTGCAGCCAATGGTGATTCACCAGTTCCAGTTGGTTGATAGTTTTCCACTTCAGGCAATGTCACAGGAAGTTGATTTTCAGGAACAGGAACAACACCATCTTTAGGACAATGAATAAGTGGAATTGGTTCGCCCCAATAACGTTGACGAGAAAAAATCCAATCTCTTAATTTGTAAGTAATTTTAGGAACTGCATAACCACGTTCGACACAATATTTAATAATATCTTGGCGCACATCTCCTGCACGTTTGCCTGCAAATTCTTTCGGCTCACGCAAGATTCCATTTTTCATATCGGTATAGCAGATTTCCAAATTTTCTACTTTTTTTGCTAGTTCAGAATCAGTTGGAAACAGAACTGGTTTTAATTTAATTCCATATTTTTTTGCAAAAGCAAAATCTCTTTCATCATGCGCTGAACATTTAACAATTCCTGTTCCATAATCTGCAAGAGCAAAATTTGCCACCCAAATTGGTAAATCTGTTTTACTTACAGGATCTTGCATGTATCTTCCGGTAAAAATACCTTCCGGTTCTTTTGCAATTTGGTGACCTTCTTCAAGTCTGTGATGAATAATTTTTTTACAATAATCTAAAATTTCTTGTTTGTTTCCGATACCTTCTAGCAATTTTTCAAGCAATGGATGATCTGGTGCTATAACTACAAAAGTATCTGCTGCAAATGCTTCAAAATGCGCACTAAAAGTTTGAATTTTTAAATTTAAATCTTTGACTGGGGCAGTAAAAAGTAACCCTTCACTTTTTCCAATCCAGTTGCGCTGCATTGCTTTAACTTTTTCTGGCCAATCTAATTTATCAAGGCCCTGAAGCAATTTTTCTGCATAATCAGTAATTTTTAAAATCCATTGTCTCACTTTTTTTTGAACAACTTCAGTTCCACAGCGTTCACAATTTCCATTTACAACTTCTTCATTGGCAAGGCCTGTCAAACAAGAAGGGCACCAATTTATTGCAGTATCAGCTTCATAAGCAAGACCGGCTTTAAACATTTGTAAAAAGATCCATTGTGTCCATTTATAATATTTTGGATCAGCAGTGCTCAATTCTTTTGACCAATCATAAATCGCACCAATTTCCATCAATTGAGTTTTAAAATGCGCAATATTTGCAGCAGTGCCAACAGCAGGATGAATTCCCTTTTTTATTGCATCATTTTCAGCAGGTAGACCAAAGGCATCCCAACCCATTGGGTGTAAGACATTGTAGCCTTGTAAAAATTTTATACGGGCATAAACATCGGAAAGTACGTAACCTCTCCAGTGTCCCACATGTAAACCAGACCCGGAAGGATAAGGGAACATGTCTAAACAATAAAACTTTTTACCTGAACCTGTTGGCTTAGACCTAAAATAAGGGTCTTCTTGCCATTTTTTTTGCCATTTCTTCTCAATAGCCTGAAAATTGTAACTCATAGAAAACCTTATAAGAAAAGATATAATTTAATTTTATCATTTGTAAAAAAAAACTAAAGTGGAATTGGTCTTGAGTTAGTCAAATTTAAATTGTATCTTGAATCAAGAACTTAAAAAAATTTGGAAAGATGAAAAATATGAACCCAGTAAAGCAAAAAGTTGAACAACCGGCGCAGCATTTAGAATGGCAAGATGAACTTATTCTTGTAGTTAAAAGAGACCAATTATTCCAAGAAGAACAAGCATGGCATGGTCTTAAAGAAGTTAACTTTGATAATTATCTGAAAGTTATAAATGAAAAAAAAGAATTCTTGCCCCGCGGCCAAATGGAACTAGATGCGAACTATAAGCAAATAATTCCTTACTTACTGTTTAATTTTGAAGATAAATATTTCTTAATGCAAAGACAATCCAAAAGTAATGAATCGCGTCTTGCTAGCAAATATTCTCTAGGAATTGGCGGCCATATCAGACAAGAAGATTTAACAAGTAATGATATTATTGAATGGTCCAAAAGAGAATTTGAAGAAGAAGTTGATTACCAAGGAAATTACCAAGTTAAACCGCTTGGCATTTTAAACGATGACAATTCTTCAGTCGGCCAAGTTCATATCGGATTTGTTTTATTGCTAATCGGCGATTCATCAAAAATTAAAATTAAATCTGAACACAAAAGTGGCGAACTTTTAACATTAAATGAATGCAAATTGTATTATGATAAAATGGAGTCTTGGACTCAATTTGTTTTTGATTTTATAAAAAAATAAATTTTTAATTGATACTTTCTTTAATTTTTGGATAAGTTTAAAAAAATCTTAATGGAGAAATCTTATGCAGAAATTATTAAAATTAATAATCGTATTTTTATTATTTAATTCTTCAGTATATGCAATGGAAGTTGAAGAAAAACTTCCTTTAATATCAGAATATAATCTGCCACAAATTTATGAAGAGGCTTTAGATTTTTATACAAATGGAGAAGATTTAAAGGCATTCCAATATTTTAAAAAACTTTATGAAATCAGTTTAAATAATATTCATTTCCATGCAATCGCAGCAAATTGGCTAGGAACATTATATTTCGATGGATTTGGTGTACCCAAAGATAATTTAACAGCCCTGAAGTATGCAAGTGAAGCATACAGGCTTGGAACCAATGATGTTAATATACGTGCCACATCAGCTAAACAACTTGGTGAAATATATTTAAAATTTGGTGATCTAGAAAAAGCGCGAAAATATTTTGAAGAATCTTATAAAATACAAAAAAACAAGGAAATCAGAGCTTTTTCGGCAAATGAACTTGGTATAATATATTTCGAAAAAATTAAAAATTACAAAGAAGCGCGAAAATATTTTGAAGATGCATACAGTTTAGGAACTCCAGATATTCGTTCTGTAGCAGCAAGTAATCTTGGTTTAATACATCTCTTGGGACTAAATGTTAATAAAGATTTTGAAAAAGCTCGCAAATATTTCTATGAAGCAATTCAAGGACAAAGACCTGAGATCGTCAAAGCAAATAATGACAACTTACTTCTCATGAAAAAATTATTGCTTGATGAATTTGATGAGCAACTCGAAAAAATTAAAAATTTGCATCCTTCTACTTCGATGAAAAATATCATGCGCTATATCAAATCAGCTGGGCAAAAACTTGAAGAAGTAAATGATATTAAATTGCTTAATGTTGAACTTAATAACTTAATAGAATCTATTGTAAAAGAAAAACATGAGGAACTTGATAAAGTTGAGAATCAAATACGACAACGCAAACAAGAAGAAAAAAAGCCTTTGACTAGCGAACAACAAATAATTAAACAGCAAACAGCTGATCTAATGAAATCTGCAGAAGAAATGCTTAAAATGGGGGATCTTGTTAATACAGAAAAATTATTAAAGGATTTAAAAAACTTTTCAATCGATGAACCTGCACAACAAAATCAAGTTAAAAATTTAAATAAACAATACAAAGAAAAAAAATTATCAAACTTATTTAATGAATTTGAAGAACTATTCGAGTCATTCTCAAAAAAAACATCCAGAGAACGAGCAAAAAGATTAGAAAATATATTGTACGAAGCCACAATGTTAGCAAGCAATAACTCTGAAATTATGGAAATAAGAGAAAAGCATAAAAAACTCAGTTCTCTCATGAGTAAAGAGGAAGAAGAAATTTTGCCAGCCGCCGGAAAAGAAGAAGTAACACAAGAACCATATCTTGTACTGGATCCATTCGATCAGAAATTACAAATCCCAGAAAATTTAACTGTGAGCATAGAATCTCATTTACAAGATTTAGCAGCTGATCCATTTAATGTTCGAAATGCTGAAAAATTAAAAAGTCTTGAAGATACATGGCGCATCCGTGTAGGCAATTATCGAATTTTATATACAATTTTACCAAAATATAATGCTTTAGGCATTGTAAGCATTGATGCCCGAAAAACTGTCTACGAATCTGAAGAAGCAGATAAAAATCGAGAAAAATGGTTTAGAGAACTAAATGTGGCTACTCCAACACAAATCTTGGCAGAAATCTCAAAAGAAGAAGACCCTGGTAAATTGCGTGTTCTCAAAGAACTTTACGCACAAATTAATAAACCAAAAGATTAGTTGTCGATGCATTTCTCCTAACAACATAAAATCTGAACACAAAAGTGGTGAACTTTTAACATTAGATGAATGCAAATTGTATTATGACAAAATGGAATCTTGGACGCAGTTTGTTTTTGATTTTATGAAAAAATAAGATTTTTTATATTTTTTTTTACTTAACAAACTTTGTCGATATAAATTTATATTTTTTCTAAGCTATTTTGCTTGCCCAAAATAGCTTAACCAAAAGGCCCCAACATGCTGTTGGATCGCTTGCCCGTTTAATTCGCTGCCGCTTCGCCTCGCGGCTCAGGCGCTCAGAAAACTACCGGAATCTATTCATTATAAGTTTTGAGTGTTTGAAAACCCAAAACCTTTAGGTTTCGTGGGTTTGAGTTGCAAAACGTTGAGGGATGCAAGGGAAAGTTGCCGCCCTTTATTGTTAAGTTTTGGGCGCGCAAAACTTAATGAAAAAATTAAAAAAAATAAAGTTTTAGGAAAAGATTGGCAAAAAAAGTAATTTTAAATCCTAGTATTTTTATTTGCAAAAAATTTTTATAAAAAAAACTTGATGCATAAATAATAAATTGCATTGATTTACAAACTGAAAACACGTATATTATTTATAAATTTAAAACACTTTGAGGTTAACATGTTAAAGAAAATATTATTTTTAATTGCATTCAGTGTTTCAGCAAATATAATTGCTGGTGGAGAAGAAAATTATGAAATTATTAATACTAATAAAGCTTACATTTCTAAACCAACATTATGTGAAATAATGGAATTCTTGGATAGTATATCTCCAATAGATACAATTCCATTTTCTCAAAAACTTCCTTTATTGCAAGATTTAACACCTGAAGAAATATCAAAAATTATAGAAACACATTTGAAAGCAGGGCTCGCAAAGATAAAAAATAAATAAAAAAAATCTTTTAAATATCATAAGGTTATATATGTTAAAAAAATTATTCTCTTTAATATTATTTGTTACTTTTATTCAATCATCTATTTTTTGCATGGCAGGTAAAATATCAAACAAAAATTTTGTTGAAGACTTTTTAATTACATCAGAACGAGCTTTTGTTAAAGCAGCAGGCAATGGAGACAAAGATAAAATATTAAAATTAATAGGCGAGGGCGTAAATATTAATGCTTTAGATCTAACAGGACATACTGCTTTAATGGTGGCATGCTTTGTCGGAAATCATGAAATGGTAAAATTCTTAATTGATCAAGGTGCGAACGTTAATATTCAAACTTATGCAGGAGGTACAACGTCACTCTTACTTGCGACACAGCTTCTTGTATCATTAAAAACACCTCAAATGAAACTCATAATAAGACACTTAATCAATGCTGGCGCAAATGTTAATTTAGAGGATAATTATGGCAATACCCCACTTATGTATGCTAGCAATTCTGGCCAAAAAGATGCTGTTGAATTTTTAATAAAAAAAGGTGCCGATGTTAAAGCAACAAATAATAATGGGCAAAGTGCTCTTTCTTGGGCAAAAGATATGAGACATCAAGAAATAGTTGAACTTCTTGAAAAATATCAATCTTAATTTATAAGGACAACATGTTAAAAAAATCATTTTACTTAATATTATTTGTTACTTTTATTCAATCATCTATTTTTTGTATGGCAGGTGGAATGTCGAAAGATAGCCTTTATTTTTTAATTAAGCGTGATGATGTTCAGGTTCTTATCGATGCCGCTGGCAAAGGAGATAAAGACAAAGTATTAAAATTAATAAATAAAGGCGTAGATGTAAATTCTACTGATAAATATGGATATACTGCTTTAATGACAGCATGTTTTTATGGAAATCCTGAAATGGTACAATTGTTAATAGATTCTAATGCGTATATTAATATGAAAACTTGTGAAGGCACAACAGAACTCTTATTAGCAATTCAATTTCTTGTATCAACAAGAAAACCACAGATGAAAATTATAATAAGACAATTAATAGATGCTGGTGCAAATATCAATGCAAAGGATGTTTGTGGAGAGAACCCACTTATGTTGGCAAGTATTGCTGGAGAAAAAGATGTTGTCGAATTTTTAATAAAAAAAGGTGCCGATGTTAAAGCAACAAATAATAATGGGCAAAGTGCTCTTTCACTGGCAAAAAAGCTAAAACATCAAGAAATAATTGAACTTCTTAGTAAATATCAATCTTAAATTCTGAGGGCAACATGTTAAAAAAACTATTAATAGCATTTATCATTTCATCAAACTTATTTGCTATGGAGTTTGTAAATTCAAAACAGCAAACACCACTTATGCTGACATGTCTAAAAGGACAAACAGATGTTGCTAAATCATTAATCGAGCAAGGTGTCGAACTTAATGAAATAGATAATGAGGGTGCAACAGCTCTTATGTTAGCAATTAGAAGTCAGCATTTTGATATTGCAAAATTGTTAATCGACAGTGGCGCTAACATTCATATAAAAGATAAAGCAGGAATTACTGCTCTTATGTGGGCAAGTATGGGTGGCAGTACAGATATTGTACAATTGTTAATTGATAAGGGAGCCAATGCTTTAGATCAAGATAATAATGGTCAAACCGCTACTAGTTGGGCTAAACATTTCAATTTTAATAATAAAAATAAGCAAGTAATCGAAATGTTATTACTTGTTAGTATACCATTTCACGAGCAACCTGCAGTGGAAAAAAATATTGAAGCAAGCATGTTTCAAAAAAGTTGTTCTATGATGTAACAATTTTAAAATCTATTTTTAATCCCCAGATCTCAATCTGGGGATTTTTTATTGCACAATTTTTATTCGCTCCAAAATAAAGCTATATCTAAACAAAATATTGATATTATTTACAAATGGAAAATGAATATGGTATCCTTAAATAAAAAGGAAATATAGGTAATAACATGAAAAAACTATTGTATTTAATGGTATTTATCACCCCCAATCTTCTTTGCATGGAGACAGAATCTAAAAAACCTAAAATAGAAGAGACTACATTTCAATATTGGATGGAATTACCTCCTGAAATTAGACAGCATGTAACCCAATATTTATTCGAACTTAAAGATAAAAGCATAGAAAGTATATTAAATAGCTATAAAAAATATCTTCAATTACCGAAGACAATCAGTAAACGATATCGAGATGAGTTGTCAGAATTTTATAATAATTTTTTATTTGAACAGTTATCTAAAGAAGATTTTAAAAAACTAAATAAATATATTTTTGATGAAATAGATCAACGAAGATACGCTGATGATTGGAAATTTTTACCTAAGTCTATAATTAATAAACGTGATAATGATTTGTTTTTATTAATGAAATTGTTAGCCCAAATCAAAAAACTTGATGATTCAGATAAAGAACATGATTTCCATACTTTTCTTACTTGGGTAAGCGCATATGACCAAATAGATATTGCAAAAATGTTGATTGATGCAGGAGCAGACCTTAATGCAAAATGGAGTAAAAATGAGTGGACCCCATTAATGACTGCAATCATGAGTGGACATGATGACATAGCAAAATTATTAATCGATTCTGGAGCTGATATTAATATAAAAAATTATAGAGGTATTACTGCGCTTGATTTAGCAATTTATCAAAATAACATATCTATAAAAAAATTATTAGAATCCAAAACTTCGAGAACAACAAGCCCCAAAAAGCTGTGAAGTAATATAAATTCAGAAACATAAATTTTAAAAGATTAATCTCTGACAAAAAATCCTAGGGATTTTTATTGCACAATTTTTATTCGCTCCAAAATAAAGCTATATCTAAACAAATCACATCAATTATTTACAAATGGAAAATGAATATGGTACCCTTAAATAAAATAAGGAAATATCATGTTAAAAAAATTATTTTTTTTATTAATAATTTCTATGGTTACTAACCTATTAGCTATGGAAGGAAGAAAGCCCTCTCCTGGTAAGGAAGAGGAAGAAGAGTCTGTAGAAATAAAATATCCTGAAAGAAAACCAATACCTGCGAGCATAAGACATGAAGTTATGTCATATCTTGGACCATTGAAACTTGACCAAAAGACTATAGGAAGTCTTGTAAGAAACTACGAACATTATCTTCAGGCAAGAGCAACAGCACCACAATCAGTTAAAAGTCATTTAACTAATCATTATAGAAACTTCTTATTGAATAGTTTAATTGATGAAGACTATAAAAGTTTAAACGAATATATTGTAAAATCTTCAAAATTACAAGAACTTCCAAATCATTTAATTTTATTAATTAGGCTACTTGGCATGTTAGGTAAACTCAATAATGCTTTGATGGGTGTAAGCGGATTAGGCACAAATATTGATTTATTAAAATTAATTTTAAAATATGGTGGTGATATTGAATCAAAATATGCGGACCTTACTCCTCTTATGTCGGCAAGTTTTTCTGGAAATATTACCATGGCTCAATCATTACTAGATTCAGGTGCTAATATCAATGCACAAAATAATAGTGGCACTACTGCTCTTATGGTGGCAGCCTCGATGGGTCGTAAAGATATTGTAAAATTATTGATTGATGCAAAAGCTCGTATTAATATTGCAGATATCAGTGGGCTCACAGCTTTAGATTATGCACAAATACCTAAACATAATAAAGATATAATTCAATTATTAAAATCTAAAGGGGCCAAATCCGGCCATGCATGAAAATTTTAATAATTAACTACTTTAATATTATAATTATTCTCTTCAAGCTTTGCTGTAACTTTTGGCTGCGCAGCTGCTTCTTCTAAAAGACGAGTTTGTTTTTGTTGTTCATACAATTGAGATTTAGCAATATTAGTTTTTTCTATAAATTTTGCTTCCTCAACGTATTCATCTTTAGATCTAATTAGACGTCTTATTTCAAGCAATGAACGTTTTAAATTCATTAATTTGTCATACACAGGCTTGGAGACAAGAACACGTTTTTCTAAATTATATAAATGCTTTTCTGTGGTGCTTAGATCATTAGAAATTCTTGAAACCGCTCTGTGCATTGGACATGAATCTGTATATTGTGGTCCAAATATGCTCCAAAAAGATGTAGGATAATAATCTTGGCCTATCAATTTTGCATGGCTTATGAATTCTTTATCAGTTGTCTTTAAGAAGAAACTTTTGTCATTTTCATAACAACGTAAAATATCTGAATAATATTCTTTGGTTGATTCGCAGTGCTGATTTGCAGCAGAAAGAATATCTTGATCTGGCATGTGGTAACAAGAAGTTAATAAAACTGCAATAAAGCTTAATAAAATCTTTTTCATTATTTTTCTCATAAGTAATTATATCTAATTATATTTTCATTTTAATTACATATATAAATTTAACAGAAATAAGATTTTTGGCAATCCTTTAGTGCTTTTTTCTACTAAATATGAGATTAATTACCTCTTTAAACTCTTTCTTTTCTAAGATGTTTTGCTCGCCCAAAACATCTTAACTAAAAGGGCGCCAACATGCTGTTGGATTCGCTCTCCCGTTTAATTCGCTGCCGCTTCGCCTCGCGGCTCAGGCGCTCAGAAAACTACCGGAATTTATTCATTATAAGTTTTGAGTGTTTGAAAACCCAAAACCGTTAGGTTTCGTGGGTTTGAGTTGCAAAACGTTAAGGGATGCAAGGGAAAGTTGCCGCATTTCTTGGCCATCTTTGGGCGCGCAAAGATGGTCGAAAAAAAATAATTTAAACATTATTTGAACAAATAACTTAGAAAAAAAAACAATTTAATTATGTTTAAAGTAAAATTTGATCTTAGAATTAAGCGAATTTTGAAATTTAATATCCCTTAACAACTTCTTATTCTCAACAACAACCATCCCAACATAAACTTTAGAAAGAAAATGTTCTAAATTGATCAAAGTTGAATCAGTCACCCTATTTATCACCAAATAATTAATCTTATTTGAGCCAGAATTTTGTATCAATTTTGGCAAAAGAACATAATCAGCCCAAGATTTAAATCCTTTAAATTTAGATAGAACTCCACTATCGATCAGAGATATTTTGTTGGCAAACTTTAATAGATCAACTTTAGACCTAGAACAAACAATTTCTATTGAAAAATTTTTCTCTATTAAGAAATTATTCAACAAAGAATGTAATAAACAAATTAGAGAAAAAAATATAAAAATTCTTTTAAATGAAGTTAAATTTTTAAACCACAAAATAAATAATATTAAGAAAACTAAAAATATAGTAAGCAATAAAGGAGGTTTGGGAAAATAAATTAAATACTTATGACTTGCAAAGTCTAAAATATAAGTCCAAAATAAAGTTAATTTTTCTAAAATTTTAATTAGAAAGTAGTTTGAAATTCCTACAAGTTCTGTAAAAAATATTATGCAGGAAACAAACATGAATAATGTCATTAAGGGAGAAAATATTAAATTTCCTATAGGGCTCAATAAAGAAATTGGCAAGCCCCAAGAAATTAGAATTGGCAAAGAAATTAAGTTCATGTACATCTGAACTTCTAAAAATTTAATAAGATAATTTTTGAAGTTAGATGCAGTTTTTGAAAAAAAGTTATACACGGCTGCTATAAATGTAATTGTTAATATTGCAATTTTAACTTTATTTCAAAATTTTACCAGCACACTATCCTGAAAAAAAATTTAGATTTTTTTTCAAATTAATTGTTGAATATAAAAGAAGTTTTTATTTATTTTTTAAGTGAAACTTTAACTTTAAAAGTTTAACTTTACAAAGGTAAGTACATGAATGATATAAAATCTCTAGAACACAAAGCTTACAATCTAAGAAAATTATCTTTAATGGCCACAACAAAAGCAGGTTCGGGCCACCCTACTTCTGCTCTTTCGGCGGCTGACATTGTTGCTGCGCTTTTTTTTAATGTAATGAAGTATGATCCCAAAAATCATGAAAACCCTAATAACGATCGGTTTATTTTATCAAAAGGCCACGCTTCTCCAGTTCTTTATGCCGCCTGGGAGCAAGCAGGTGTAATTTCTGAAAAAGAACTTATGACGCTAAGGCAATTTAATTCTGTTTTAGAAGGACATCCTACAACTCGCTTTAAATACATAGAAGCAGCAACTGGTTCTTTGGGGATGGGACTTTCCATTGGTCTTGGAATTTATTTAGCATCTAAGCTCAATAAAAGAGACTTTTATACTTACGTTTTAATTGGCGATGCCGAACTGCAAGAAGGCCAAAATTGGGAAGCGGTAGAAGTCGCTTCTTTTTACAAAGCGGAAAGACTAATAGCTATCGTGGACGCAAATAGGTTAGGGCAAAGCTGTGAAACTATTGATGACCACCATATGAACCAATATAAAGCAAAATTTGAAGCATTTGGTTGGAATTGCATTGTTATCGATGGCCATAATATGCAAGAAATTGTAGATGCTTTTGAGAAAGCAAAAAAAAATAAGAGAAAACCAACAGCCATCGTTGCCAAAACCTATAAAGGTTATGGGTTACCTTCCAATATTCAAGATAAACAAGGTTTTCATGGAAAAGCATTTTCAGAAAAAGAGTTGCCTGAACTTTTAAAACATTTAAAAAATCGTTTTAATGAAGCTGCAAATTATGAAAATGGCAAATGGAAGCCTAATTTGCCAACCCGTTCTTCGAAGCTCGAAGAGCGTAGTAGAAAAATGGAAAAAATTACCCAAAAAACTAAAGAAATTGATATAAGATGGCCAAAAGAAATGATAAAAGAAGAGACACCAACTCGTAAAGCCTATGGCATTGCTCTAAAAGAAATAGGTAAAGTAAATGAAAATATAGTCAGTTTAGATGGCGATGTTAAAAATTCTACCTTTGCAGAAATCTTTGAAAAAGAGTTTCCTAAAAGATTTTTTCAATGTTTTGTAGCTGAACAAAATATGGTCAGCATGGCAGTTGGAATGGCAACTAGAGGAAAAATTCCTTTTGTTTCAACATTTGCATCATTTTTTAGCAGGGCGCATGACCAAATTCGTATGGCTGCTATAAATAAATCACCCTTAAGACTTGTAGGTTCTCATGTTGGGGTTTCGATTGGCCAAGATGGTCCTTCCCAAATGGGATTAGAAGACATAGCAACAATGAGAGCACTAGTAGATTCTGTAGTACTTTACCCATGTGATGCCATAAGTACATTAAAATTGGTACAAGAAATGGCAAATTATGACAAAGGAATAAGCTATTTGCGCACCACACGAGAAAAAACGCCAATTTTATATGAAACTAAAGATAAATTCGTTATCGGTGGTTGTAGAATTTTAAAACAATCCCATAAAGCAAATATGGACAAAGTATGTATAATAACTGCAGGTATTACTATTTTCCAAGCTCTAAAAGCTTATTCAGAATTGAAAAAGAAAGATATTAATATATCCATTATCGATTGTTATTCAATAAAACCGCTAGATAAAAAGACTTTAATTAGCGTAATTAAAAAATCTAACGGCAAAGCCGTTACTGTCGAAGATCACTATATTCAGGGCGGTCTTGGGGAAGCAGTTTGTTCGGAACTTATAAATGAAAGATTTAAAATAGAAAAATTAGCTGTAACCAAGATACCAAAATCAGGAAAACCTGAAGAATTGCTGGCATATGAAGAAATTGACCATAAGGCTATAATAAAAACAGTTTTGAAACTTACAAAATCTTAATAATAAATACGATCAAATCCTTGTGAACACCATATAAAAAGCATTAGAATTAATAAAAAGAGGGCTATTGTAATTAATAGCCGAGAAAAAAGGTACTGGGATGAAAAATAATCATGTACATTATATTTTAATTGCACTGATTGTTGTATTAAGCGGTTGCAAAAAAACACACTTCTTAAAACAACCTAGGATTTTAAAACTGAAAAAACAAAATGATCAGGAACCTAAGATTGTGAATATATTCCTACATGGTTTTAAATTCATTTCCAATTACCATTTCGAAAATTTCGGTTTACAACATATTAGTTTTGCAAAAAAAGAATGTAATTTTATAAAATTTGCAAAACAATTAAATCGAGCAGATAACAAAGAATTTAACTATGATGATTTTTATTTATTTGGATGGTCGGGAAGTTTAAGTTCTACACAAAGATATGAGGCTTCAAAACATTTTTATAAACAATTAAAAGAATTGATAGAAGTCTATAAAAATACTTATGGTGAAAAACCATTTATTAGAATTATGGGCCATAGTCATGGTGGTACTGTTTCATTAAATTTGGCTTGTCTTGCAAAACAAAACAATGATAATGATTTAGTAATAGATGAATTAGTTCTTCTTGCTACTCCTGCTCAGTTCTCAACTGCGCATTATACTGGGTCCAAAATCTTCAAACAAGTTTATTCAATTTATTCAAATGATGTCGTTCCAATATTAGCTCCACAAGGCAGAAATGATTTAAAATTTAAATGTGATATTCCTAGATGTACTTGTAACTGCCCAACGCCTCTTTTTTCACGTAGAAAATTTCCCCATTCTCACAATTTAATTCAAGCTAAAGTAAAATTTAATGGTCGAGGAATTTCCCATACAGGATTCTTAAGATGCAAATTACCTAGTGCATTGCCAGGAATATTGCATGACTTAAAACAAGAATGTCTTTTAAAACAATTGCCTAAAAAGAAAGGTGTTTATCTTTTAGATATTCGCAGCAAAATTAGATAATAGTTCTACAATTTTTTGGTGGCCATTTTTTTGTGCATAAGAAAAAGCAGTTTGATTTGCAAGATTTTGTTGCTTAATATTAGCACCCGCCTTTAACAATTGTTGAACAATATTTCTATAACTTTCTTCCATTCTATAACGGCCTTCACTTGCCAAAGTTAAAGCAGAATCTCCAAAATTATCTACTTCATTAACTTTAGCCCCATTTTGTAAAAGATAAGAAACTATAAATCTGTGACCTTTGTAACTCGCCAACATTAAAGGAGTTCTACCATATTTGTCTTTAAGATTTATATCAATACAACTGTCAACCAATTGTTTTACCTTGCTGAATTTTCCATCTTTACATGCATAAAAAACAGAGTTATCTCCTGTTGCAAATAAATTGAAAGAAAAAACAATTATCAAACAAAATATCTTTTTTATCATAATTATTCCTGGGCTCCATTGATTTCTAATATCCTCACAATCTTTTTATATCCATTTTGTTTTGCAATTGCAAGTGCAGTGAGGCCCTGAAGATTTCTTTCATTAACTTGAACACCAGCTGTTAATAGCAATTCAACTATTTCTTTACGAATTTCTTCTTTTGAAAATTTTGAATGATTATAATATCCACATACAACCATTAAAGGCGTAATTTCATCTCGACATATTTTTATATTTAAATTTGCATTAGCTTCAATTAATAACTTAACAATTTCTAAATCACATTTATCACATGCCAAGTGGATTGGACTAACATCATTTAAGGAATAAATATCAGGATGTGCGCCATTTTCTAGTAATACTTCAACTATTTCTTTATTGTCATGATTACATGCTATAAAAAGGGCTGTTTCACCATATCTATTAATTGCATTAACATCATGTCCTTTTCTTATTAATTTTAAAATTTTTTTAGCATTTCCTTTGTAACCTGCAGCAATATTAAATAGAGGATATTTTTTAGGGTAAAAAGGCACAAATTCTGGATCAAATACTTTTTTACATATATTCATCGCAAATATATTTGATGCTGTAAAAATAAAATAAAACAATTTTTTAAAATTCATTTTTTTTTCTCGCATTAGCTTGATTTAAAAGTTCTATTATTTTTTCATGGTCATTTAATTCTGCCAATCGCAGAGCCGTAAAGTCATAATTATCTTTTATATTAACATCAGCACCTGAATGAAGTAATAGCGTAACAGTTTTTACATGTCCAAATTTTGACGCCCACATTAAGGCTGTGCGGCCTGTGATATCTTGAACGTTAATATTTACATAACCAGATTGAATTATTTCTTCTATTTTTCCTGCCTCACCTTTTTTACTAGCCTCAATTAGGGCTTGAATACTATATTCGACGGTTCTCATTGCGGACAAATTTAATGAGAATAACAATATATAAAGTATTTTCTTGATCATTTTAAAACTCTCTTTTTATTAAAAATCATTTTTCTGCGCCCGAAGCAATTAATAATTTTACAATTTTTTTATATCCAAAACGCTGTGCAAAATCAATAGCTCTATGTCCATAGTTATTTTTTAAATTAAGCCTAGCATCATCTTTAATTAACATTTTAATAATTTTTTTACTTCTTCCAAAATAAGAAGCATACATTAATGGAGTCATGTTAATTGAATCTCTTAAATCTGGATTTGCGCCTGCTTTTAATAATAATTTTGTAAGTTTTACAGCATTTTCTAAATCGTATTTCATTACTAAAATAAGAGGGGTATTTTGAGAAAAATCTCTCAGATTAGGATTAATTTTATTTTTTAAAAATATTTTAACAGTTTCCAAATCATCGTTTATAAGATGATGCAAAAAGATTGCCTCTGAGCTGTCCATCAAATTTGACGGATTTGTCTCTTGATCTGACCAATCTGTCAACATAATCTTTCCTCTACAATTTTCCGGGCTCGTTAAAATTTCGCTGGAGGAATCGATCTTTGTGGACCAGATTTGTAAAATATCATCTTGCGTAGTTAAAAGCCATGGCTGAATTATTACAACAAAAAATATTAAATTAATAAATTTTCTAATCATTCTATTGCGCCTCTATTTCTTAAGAATTCAACAATTTCTTTTTGTTCATAAATTTTTGCCCAAGCAAGAGCTGTCATTCCTAAATTAGTTGTTGCATTAATATCAGCACCTTCATTTAACAGCAACTCTACAATATCTTTATATCCTTTTCTAGCTGCCCAAATTAAAGCAGTATGTCTATTATTTGGATCTCGAGTATTAATATCAAAACCTGACATAAGAATTTTTTGTATTTTTTCAATGTTTCCATTCTTAGCAGACTGCATTAACTCCTTTGTAAAATCCATTGCAAATAAATTAGATAAAAATACAAAAAATAATAAATAAAAATTTTTAAACATATTAATTCCGGTTATTTTTTATTTCCCAAACTTTTTTCTTATTGAAAACTCAATTAATTCTATTTTATTTTGATAATCATCACTCTGACATAATTTAATCATAGCTTCTTGATCACAAATATCAGCAAAATTATCAATTAACAATTTGGCCAATTTCCTATGTTCCTTTTCATAAATTGGTCGTAACCATGAATTGAATGGACGAAAACCTACAACTCTAAGAGGAATTAACTGTAATTTTGCAGGTTTTAAATTAACATCAGCACCTGCTTTTATTAAAAGTTTTACTATTTCTGGATAACAATTAAAGCATGCTTCATGAATTGGACTAGTATATTCATTATCAATATTAGGATCAGCACCTGATGCTAGTAATATTTTAACAATTTTTTTAAAGCCATATTTACATGCAGTAAAAAGAGCAGTTTCTCCATCTTGAGCTCGTGAGTTAACATTGACCCCGGCTCTAATTAATGCTTTTACTTTTTCAGAGTCACCACTATAGACAACTTCAAAAAGTTTTTTTTCTAACGAACCTGGTTTAACTTTATCATCAGATTCACTTTCCATCGATTGCGAATCAGATGTTATACTACAATGATATTTGCCAATGTTAATAGAACGTTGTTCCATCGCAAATAAATTTATTGAAACAATAGCTATAAAAAAAATTTTATTTATCATTTTTTGTGCTCCCCAACTAGATTGTATTTGAAAATTGCGTCAAAGAATAACACAACAAATAAGAAAGTTCTATTACAATAAAAAATCCCCAGATTTTTATCTTATGATTATATTTATTAGCTTATGCTGGCTTGCAACGAAATTTTTAATATAGTATTCTGAATAATTATCAGTAACAATCAGCAATTTTATAAAACAAGGTAAAGTGCATGAAAAAATTTATTTTGATATGCTTACTAAGCATCTCAATACATGATTCGTTGGCAATTCGTCCTGCTACAGCTACAGGAATCACTATTGGCGTTGGTGGTTTAGCATTGGCTAATGTTTATAGATCTTACACTCAAGAGAGAGATCAGTTCAGCTTTATTCCAGATAAAAATATTGCACTATTTTTATCGATTACTCTTGGCGCAAGTATTGCTGCTATTACCCACATGTCAGCCCAAAGTTGTACTCCAAAAGCTCGCTTAGATGAAGCTCAAACAAAATTAAAAGAAGTTAGTAATAATAATTTTGTAAAAACTACCTTTAGTTCAGACCAAGAATTTATTGATGACATTAATATATATTTTATCAAATCGGTAAGACCATTAGCCGCTGCTTTTTATAATTTCATTAAGTTACAAAATAACATAGAAACTGCCCAGCAGCTTATCAACGCAGCAAAACCTGATCTAGACTTAGATGATCCAAACTATTCTCTTACAGATCAACTTTTACAAGATGCTAAAACATTTGAGTTAATATTGTCTAAGCTTATTCTAGTATTGAAAAAGCAACCTGACTTCATGAGACAACTTAAGGAACAAGAAGAAATAGACACAGCACGAGAAGCCGCACTAGCTGCTAAAGAACAAGCAGCAGCAACGCGTTCAATAGCAACATCTAATCTTATTACAAGACGTTATTAGAAAAAATTAAATATTTATTTAAAAATAATTTTTTTCATTTAAAATCCCCAGATTCTTTGTCTGAGGATTTTAAATTTTTTTAATCAATTATTAATTCAGATATTTTGTCTATATCAGCACCTGCTTCAATTAATGCTTTTACAACATTATAATGACAGTAAAATGCAGCCCAATGAAGTGCTGTCCAGCCTCCTTTATCTTCAATGTTTATATCAATTCCTGAGTTGATTATTTGAGTAATTTTTTCTACATCGCCTTTTTTTACTAGCTTCCATGAAATCGTCAGCAGTATAATTTGCATTTTGCATAGAAAACACATTTGATATTAAAATAAACATTAATAATTTTTTTAACATATGATCCCTAATAATTTAAAACATGTTTATATTTTAAATTATATTTTGGGCTTTTTGAATCACAGCTTGCATGTCTGCAGGCAGTTCTTTTGTGAAATTGAATTTTTGTCCTTCGAATTCAAATTCCAAACTATGAGCATGCAATGCTTGTCTTGAAATTAATTTAGAAGATTCACCATAAACAGCATCAGCCAAAATTGGATTTCCAATTGCAGCCAAATGCACTCTAATTTGGTGAGTTCTGCCAGTGACAGGATTTAATTTGATTAATGAAAAGTTTTTGTCACCAATTGAAAAATATTTTTCAACTTTGTAACGAGTTATAGCATCTCTGCCTTGCCCTATTACATGCATCATTTTATTTCGCAAAACTGGATGACGAATAATACTAAAATCTATTGTGCCAGATTTTTCTGGATGACCGTGCGCAATTGCATAGTATGTTTTCTTTACTTGTCTGTCTTTGAATAATTTACTAAAGACATTATGAGTATAATCATTTCTTGCAATAATTACTAAGCCTGAAGTGTCTTTATCTAATCTATGAACAATGCCTGGTCTGTCTTTAGAACCAACAGCTGAAATTTCGCTAAAATAGTATTGAATCCAATCAACTAATGTTGGCATTTTACTATCTTCATTTGGAGTATGAACAATTAAACCAGCCGGCTTATAGACTATTAAAAAATGTTGATTTTCATGAATAAGTTCAACACCTAAATTCGTACAATCTACTTTGTCAGAAGAATATTGAGTTTCTGGCATTTCGATATAAATTTGGTCATTTTCTTTGATAGGCGTGCTACTTTTAGTTACCTTTTTTCCATTAAGTTCGATATTTTGATCATCAATTAACTTTTGGAAAAAGCTTCTGGACATACCAGGAAATTTTTGCACTAAAAATATATCAATTCTTGGAGCTGTTATTATATTCTCAACAATAATTGACGTTTTAGTTCCAGGTAAGATTAAAGATTTATTCTCCATTTGACACCTATTTTTTATTGCAAATGGTGAAGATTTTTCACGAATTTGCTTCTAATATAAGGATAAGCGAATATTGGGCTTAAGTCAAATGGACAATCTGAAATTATTAGGTTATTTTTAACAAAAAGATCTCTTAAAAATAGGGTCATAACTTATGACAATTCAAGAATTTTTTGAAACACTTATAGAGCATATCGATGAAGTAGTTAATCAAAAAACAGATCTAGGCATCAAATTATGGCAGCAATTATTAACTTCACATCCGGCAGATATAGCTGAACTTTTATCAAATATAAATAAGGAATATTCAAAGACAATTTTTACAAATTTACCTCAAAACTTAAAAATTAATGTTTTCGAATATCTTTCAAATCCAATGAAAGTATTTTGTCTTTCTTTTTTGTCTGATGAAGATCGTGGATACTTGTTAAGTAATTTGCCCTTAGATGAACTGACAGATTTTCTTGATGAACTTTCAGATGAAGAATTAAAAAAATATTTAAAATTATTACACAAAAAAGATCGAGATTTAGTTTTATCTCTTTTAAGATTTAATCCAGATTCTGCAGGCGGAATTATGGATACTGATGTTGTAACTTTAATTCAAGATTTTACAATAGAAAAAAGTATACAAATCTTGCAAAGAATTCAGCCAAGACGCGAAGTACATCAGCAAATTTATGTAACAAATCAAGACAATGAATTAGTAGGCCACATAGGATTAGAAGATCTTGTACTTAAAAATCCAAAAGAAAGAATTTCTTCTATTTTAAGAAAAAATGTTCTTGTAGTTGATGCAGATGAAGATAAAGAAATTGTAGCACAGAACATGCTTCATTATAAACTCATGACAGTTCCTGTTGTTGATAAAGATAATAATTTCCTGGGCGTGATTCCAAGTGACACTCTTGTAGACATTATTGAAGAAGAAGCTGCAGAAGACGTATATCACATGTCTGCGTTGGCAAATATTAAAGAAACATATTTTGAAACTCCATTTTTCAAACTTTTTTTTCAGCGTAGCTCTATTTTATTAATTCTTTTAATTGCGCAATCACTTTCAAGCTTAATTATTAAAAGTTATGAAGCAGTCTTAGTCGGATTCAGTCTTGTTAGTTTTATAACAATGCTTACAAGTACTGGCGGTAACACGAGTAGCCAAACTTCTGCAATTGTAATTACTGGTCTTGCCTCTGGCGAAATTAATGAAACTAATATGTACAGGTTTTTATTGCGTGAATTTACAATGGCAGTATTTATTGCATTAACTCTTGGAATATTTTCGTTTGCAAGAACATACTTAATGCACGGCAACATTTTATCAAGTTTTATTGTAAGTTCTTCATTGTCTGTAATTGTTCTTGTTTCGGTAATGCTTGGCAGTTGCATCCCGCTATTTTTAAAAAGATTCAAATTAGACCCTGCACTTTCAGCAGGTCCATTTTTGGCAACATTCATGGATGTGATTGGTTTATTTATATTTTGCACAATCAGCCAGTTATTTTTTCAATAATATTCTTTATTGGCAACATCCGAATGTTATAAAATAATCATGGTGAGTGCCCGTCATTTTATTAAAATGACGGGTGTATCGAACCATTAAAAAAAGGGGTGAATATGGTTATCACTTTAACACCGCAAAATATCCAAAATGTTATCGACAAATCGGACAAAATTATTATTGATGCATTCGCATCCTGGTGTCCACATTGTGCAAGAATGAAGCCAATTTTTGAAAAATTAGAAAAAGAACTTGGGACAAAATATGTTTTTGCTGAATTTGATATAGATGAAGCAAAAGATCTTGCATCTCAACTTTCAGTAGAGTCTTTACCAACATTTATATTCATTAAAAATAAAAAAGAAGTTGGCAGAATAATTGGTGAAATTCCTGAAAATAATTTAAAAAAAGCAATTGGGGAAAATCTGTGAAATCTTCAGAGATTGCAATTCCTGTTGGAGATTCAAAAATAAATGGCAATTTAACTTTGGTTCCAAATTCAAAAGGCTTAGTTGTTTTTGCTCACGGAAGTGGCAGCAGCCGGTTTAGTAAAAGAAATCAATATGTTGCAGATGTTTTAAATAAATCCAAAATCTCTACATTTCTTTTTGATTTATTAACAGAAAAAGAAGACGAAGTTGATCAATATACAGCAGAATTTCGATTTAACATTCCACTATTGGCAGAACGTCTTATTCTTGTAACTAGTTGGTTAAAAGATAATAAAAATACTACTCATTTTAAATTGGGATATTTTGGTTCAAGCACAGGCTCAGCTGCAGCTCTAATTGCCGCAGCAAAATTACCTGAACATATTTCTGCTGTGGTATCTCGCGGCGGAAGACCAGATTTAGCGTTTGAATTTTTGCCTAAAGTTAAGGCGCCTACATTATTAATTGTCGGCGGTTGGGATGACGAAGTTATTCAATTAAATGAAACTGCATTTGCTCATTTAAAATGTGTAAAAGAAATTTCCATAATTCCAAATGCTACACATCTATTTGAAGAGACAGGAACTTTAGAACAAGTTGCAAAAGTTGCAGCAGATTGGTTTGTAAAATATTTAAGATAATTTTATAAAATTATTTTTCATAAAATTGCATGATCTGTTGCCATAATTCATCAATGGATAAGTGTAGACTGCCACAAGTTCTGTAACTATCTTAGTCGAGCAATTTCGCGCAGATACTGAGCACGGCGCATCCCATCAATATATCCATTTACTATAGTCGTAGGTAGTTTAAACATAATACTTCCAAACGTTTCTCGATATTTTCGGGCAGCTTGCTCATATTGTTCAAAAAAATTTGCTGCCTCTTCTATTTCTTCTTTTGAGCTAAAACGCGTAGCAAATATATCAGCGCGCTTCTCTTCATATGATTTAAAAAAGAAATTCGTTGCATAGGAAAATAGTAGATCAGCTATAGCCCCGGCGCATATGCTTATTAATAGGGTACCAAAACCTCCCAAGATAGGGTTAGCGTTGAAAGCAACAGCAAGAGCAATACCGGCTGCGGCTGCTCCGATGATGCTTGTTATTAATACACGCCTATATGAATAATTATAAAATACATGTGCGAGTTCGTGTCTAAAAATAAATTTTTGAACATTTGGAGTGAGATTATTTTTTATTACTTGATGCATTTCTTTTTTGTTTTCAGGCACATTCGGAAGAACATGTTTTTCAACCACTTCTCTTGCTTTTAATGCTTCAGGATCATCTTGGATTGTGTTCCATACCATTTGATCAACAGCAATAACATTAAAGAGCGTCATTGCAACAGCATCATCAGTATAAGCATAGCGTACCAATACTTTTTTAGGCTCAAGCCCACATCGAATAATTTCATCAATAAATTGTTGTTTATACACACCAGTAGGCGCGAAAAGAAGCCCTTTTGATTGATTTCTCGTAGAAGCATAGGCCACATACCCTACATAGGATCCCACTGCAAAACAATATAAGACAATTCCCACTAAGCTTAATGCATAGTCAGGAGCTAAATAATAAAGTAAAAGAAAGGGTAAAGATATGTTGATACAGCCAACGAGTTGTTGACGCAACATAGACATAATCATAAAAAAATTCACTTAAGAGTATTGAATACAAAAAATTATTATATTCATTATAACATAATTTTAAATTATTTCATATGTGCAGGCCTGCCAGAAGAAGCTCAGAGAGCGAAGACTGGAAGCTTTATCTTTACCAAAATCTTTTTTTAGGTGGGCATTTTTAGCAAAATGCCCATCAGGCCTGTACTTATTTTTGAATTTATATCAATTCTGGATCATTAAAATATCTTCTTAAGAATATTCTGCCAGCATTGGATTTTAAATATTTTTCAAACTTTAATGCTTTTTCTTCTTTATCAAAACCTAAAAATCCGATTATCTGCCACGGTATAAAATCTTTTGTATATACAGATTTACCAGAATTGTGATCCTGTAATCTTTGTTTCAAGTTAGAAGTGTAACCTATATACGTTTTATCTGGATAAGATTTGGAACGAAGATAATAAACATAGAACATAATTTTATTTTTGGTCTATTGGACTGGCCTGCCAGGCATTTCTGAAGGAAATGACTGGCGTCCCTAAGGGGATTCGAACCCCTGTTTTCGCCGTGAAAGGGCGATGTCCTAGACCGGGCTAGACGATAGGGACGTAAATTTATTTTTGGCTGATCAATGCTTTTTCAACCATCAAAAGCATGATGGAATAGGTGCATAAGATACAGGCTCTTCTTACTCATTAATGAACTTAAAGAACTGGCCTGCCAGGCATTAGCTCATTTTTTTTAAAATGACTAATGACTGGTGAGCCGCGTTGGAATCGAACCAACGACCCACAGCTTAAAAGGCTGTTGCTCTACCGACTGAGCTAGCGGCTCTTATAGCATTAGTTCTAATAAACTATATTTTGTATCCTTTTTTGTCAAGAAAAAAGGCCATATTTTCAATTATATTAGCAAAAAATTTGAACAATTGCGATAATAATAAAAATAAATTTAAATAAAAAGAGCAAATAATATATAGGAAAGATAGCATGGTAAAATTATGTAAAATCCTATTATGCTGTGTACTTTTTATCACAGCAGACATTTCTTCATGGCCGAAAAGTACCGCAAGATCTTCAGGCTCACGCTCGGGCTCACGTTCAAGTTCATCAAGATCGGGTTCTTATCATAGCAGTACCTATCGCTCAAATAGACCTAATTCCACTTTATATGAAATTGTATTTTATATTTTTGGAGGATTTTTATATGTCATTATGGTATTTATTGCTTCATTAATTTATGGAATAATTTCAAAAATAAAAATTTATAATTACAAAAAAAAGTTTCATAGCAACCTTTTAGAATATATACCTTTAAAAGGTGATGAAAATGTACTTCTTGGCGGACCAGTTACAAAAAATATGCTTAATCTCCTATTAAAAAGATTACCTACTGGAAACATCACCGTAGTAGAAGAAATCAATAAACAAGTATCAATAGAAAATAATAATTTTGATGTTGTAGTTCTTTTGATTGCTCTTGATATAGAAGAAGAAAAGCAGAAACAGAGAGAAAGAATTTTTCATAAATGTATAAATGCATGCGTTAGCTATGGATATATTGTTGTAATTGAACGTGAAATAGAACTAGATTCTCGTTGGAATGATCCAGTTATACCGCCTCATATAAAATTTAATAGAGCAATAGTATTTACAGAACTTAATGAAAAATACAAAAGTTTGGAAAATGTCAAAAATGATGAAGACATTAGCTCTTACCCTTGGCGCGCTGTGATACTTAATAAAATACCATTTATGCAAAAGAAATTAGATAAGAAAACTTTAAAAATATCATCTAATATTAGAAAAAATATATTTAAAAATATAAATCAGAATATATGATGATATTAACTGCTTTTTATAATCTAAAAAAAAAATTACGTTCATGACGTTATGCTTGCAAAATTTGTATTAAAAAAATTCTTATATTGACTTGTATATATTTCAAACTTTATTCTAAAATCAAATTAATTTATTTTGATGAGGAATTGTAATGAAAGTTAAGTATATTTATTTGATGTCTTTAATTTTTTATAGCACTAATCTATTATCATTAAGTTGGGAGCGAGTTAATCCATTAAAAGCTAAATATCTAAAAAATTTGCGTGCATTGACAGAAATGGAATCTACTATAAAAGAAATTGAAGCAACACGTAAACAAATTATCGAAGCTGAAAAAAATATTGCTAAACAAATGGCACCTCAAAAAGAGAAATTTGAAGCAGCTGTAAACAAGGCAAAAAAATCGCTTAATGAGCTTAGCAAAGAAATAATTGATAATGTTGAGAGAAAGATCGAAGACTTGAAAGGAAGAAGTGCTAACAGTCAAGCAGAAATTTCCAAATTACAAGATGCTCTCAAACAAGAAAATCAAATATTAAATACCGCAAAAACAATAAACCAATACGCATTAGGTTGGGTTAGTTATGCGGTTCAATATCTTCAATCTTCTGAAGATGTTAGGAAAAAAGATCTTGAAAATAGTATTGATCAACTTCGAAAAAAAATTGAAAATTATCAAAAACAAATAGCTGATGAAAAAAAATCTTTAACGGCAATATTTTCTTCTCCTGATTATCAAAGAAGAGCTTCTGACATAAATAAAGACTTACAAACAGCTCAAAAGGACTTAAGTCAAGTTGTGATTGAAGCAAATAAATTAAGAAAAGAACAAATTTTTAATCCTTACAATGAAAAAGCTGAAACACTTATTAAAAAATTAAACCAATTAATTAAAGACGCTGATTGCAGTACTATTAAGAACATTGGAGATGCAAAAGATGCAACGATTACAGCTTGCAAACAAAGACGTATTGAAAGTATTAAAAAAGCATTTCCTAAAAGTAAAAAATGTGGCACATTAACAGTGAAAAGCTCGCTACAAGAAATCGATGCTTGTATGCAAGATGTCCAATAATGCATAAGAATTAACAAAATTAAATAAAAAAAAGTTTTCTAATTATGTTCAAAGCACTTTTCATTCTATTTATGGTATTTTCAATTTTTTCTATTGAGTGCAAAAAAACAAAAAAAGGTTCTTTGGCGCCGCAATTTTCATCTATGGGAGATGATGGCAAGAAACATAGTCTTGCTGATTATAAAGGTAAAAAAGTAATTCTTTATTTTTATCCAAAAGATGACAGCGCTTGGTGTACTCAAGAGGCACAAGGTTTTAGAGATCATTTCGAGATATTTAAAAAAAATAATATTGAAATTTTAGGAATAAGTTGCGATTCAGTAGAAACTCATAAAGCATTCAAAGCAAAACATAATTTGCCATTTACTCTTTTGAGTGACCCTAAATCAAAAATATTTAAATTGTATGGCGCAAAAGGATTACTCATTAATAGCCGCATTAGCTATCTGATTAATGAATCTGGAATTATTCTTCATGTTTTTTCAAATATCAATTCTAAAACACATGCTGAAGATGTTTTAAAATATCTAGGTATTAAATTCAAGGCTATTTCAGCAACTTCTTGCAATATTAACTAGTTAGAAAACAGTATGGAAATAAAATGCAGAATTCACAACCTTTCAATAAAAAATTTATAGCTGCTGCTATTATCGAACGAGATGGTAAAATTTTAATTGCTCGACGTGCAGATCAATCAAAATGCCATCCCGGAAAATGGGAATTTCCTGGTGGCAAAGTTGAAGCTGGAGAGACATTGCAAGAATGTCTCAAGCGTGAACTTTTTGAAGAACTTGGTATTCATGCAGAAGTAGGAGAATACTTTTGCACAAGTACTTTTTATCATAAAGATGTCTTATTTGATATGTGTGTTTTTAAAGTGCCTTCTTTCAAAGGTGAAATTAAACTCAATGAGCATTCGGCTATTGCTTGGGTTACAATATCAGAACTTGCAAATTATGATTATCCTGAACCGGATTTACCAATAATAGAATTATTACAAAGAACAGCCCTGCCATAAAACATTCAGCCTAATATTTACCTTCAATATTTCAATTTTTTCGATGAAAAATAAGGTAAAATGTTACATATAGAAACATTTATAAATATTCCAGTTTTCATTTAAATTTAAATACAATTTTACAATTTATGACAAATTGGATAATATAAAAGGATAATAAAAATAATTCAATGTAAATAAAATTATAAGGCAGACATGAATATTCGCTTATTTTTTTCTTTTTTTACTTTAATATCCATTACAGCTCATGCTGTAGTCCATATTAGCGAAATTATTAATAATACAGATGCACAATTGATTTTAAAAAAATTTCAAAGTAAAAAAAGTTATGGGAGTTTTGGTGGTATCAGTATAATTTCGTCAGAATTATTAACAGGGAAAAAATGTCCTCCTTATACTATAGATGGCAATAGAGGTGATAACGGTATTTTACGTCTTGCTCCTAGAACAAAAAATATAATTATTGGTTTAGAGATGCCAAAAAGAAATCCTCTACAATTTGGGGATAGTTATATTCTTGAACTTAGCATCTTGTCAGGTTCTAATCCATCTCGCCGAATGATAGGATTTAATCAAATTGGGGAGTTGTTTCAAATTATTGGAAAATATTCTCATAGGCTTATAAGAAACATAATCATTAATGGTGAAAATATTAAAATAAACCAATATCCACAGATATTAGGTAAAAAAATGATTGATAATGCTTATTATTCTATTTCAATAAACCAAGTTGTAGAAAATCTTAATAATCTTGGCTCTTTTGATTTTATTTTTAATCAAATAGAAATTCCGAAACAAGAGGAATTTGCCAACACGGCCAAAGCATATATAGACCAATTTTCATCTGGAAATTCACATAATGGTATTGTAAATGCCTTGATTCGGCTTGATTCTTTAACAACAGAATCTTTTTTTCAAAAATTTTATAAATTACTTGAGGAAAATGAATTTATAAAGAAATTAGCTATCGTGCATAAAAACAATATAGATCAGTCAATTTCTTTTCAATTTTACACTAATATAACGCGCGAAGAATTCCAAAACTTACTTGATCAAGCAAATCAACAGATTTTTAAATCATAAATAACAAAATGGAGCTATATGAACATTCTTAATCTTTTTTTTTCAATTCTCATTTCATCTTTGACAATTTGTCTTGCAATCGCTGAACAGAAAAACATTCAAATTATTAATAATACAAATCAAATTTTACATATTGATCATTCTATTCCAGAATACACCAGGGCAAATATTAATATTGAATTAACAAAATTAAATACTTCTTCAGCTCAGGAAAAACTTTATAAAGGAATTTTATTTGATTCGAAAGAAGAAATAACGAATGCAATACAAGCTGGAGCAGATTTAAATTTAGAGGTAGATGGCAAATCCCCTCTTTTATTTGCTGTATTACTTAAAAAATCAAAAGCTATAGAAGTATTACTTGAATGTAACGCAAGAAGTAAAAATATTCTATCCTTGATTGAGCATGCTATTAACTTAGGAGATATTAGATCAGCTGTATTAATAGAAAAAAAATACGGAATTTCTGACGCTTCTTATTTTGGATATAATCTTTTACAACATGCTATAATGAAAGAAGATTTAGAATCTGCTCTTTTATTAGTTAAAAATGGAGCAAACTTTTCTGGTTCAGTACGCTTTGGGCATGACAATATAGGCTTAATAGAAGCCATCATACCTTACACATCCTATAATACAAATAACAAATCAACGCTAGCATTAGAATTAATTCAAGAGATAATTAACCGTGGCTATGATGTTAATAATATTTGGTCATCCTTTGATTCGAATGGCATTATGCATCCTTGTTTTTATTGTCATTATTTGGCCCTAGAGTTATTTATTAAAAATGGAGCAAATGTTAATCAAATTATAACAACAAAAAATGGATCATGGACACCGTTAATATACTGTGTTTACAGGGGAGATAAAAAAGCAGTTACAATATTAGTAGATAGCGGAGCAGATATTAATTTTAAAGCTAATCCCATTCTTAACCATTCTAACTTTAAAATATCTGCTCCACAAACTCCTCTTTCTATGGCTATAGCTCGTGGATGGAATGAAATTGTAGAACTTTTGATGCTACGTGGTGCAAGTCTTTAAAATTATAATTAGTTAAAATGATATTAATGAATAAAAAAAGTTTTGCCAGTGATAATTATGCTGGTATTCATCCCGATATTTTGCAAGCCATAATTGATGCCAATCAAGGTCATTCTAAGGCATATGGCGGAGATATTTATACTCACAAGGCCATAGATCTTTTTAAGAAACATTTTGGTGAAAATATTGATGTATATTTTACGTTAACAGGTACTGCCGCTAATGTACTTGGATTATCCTCATTACTCAACCCCTATCAGGCTATAATTTGCGCTGAAACAGCTCACATTAATACCGATGAAGCCGGTGCTTTTGAAAAATATACAGGTTCTAAATTAATTACTGTTAAAACTGATAATGGAAAAATTACTGTTGATGACATTAAAAATCAATTATTCGCAATTGGAAATCAACATAAAGTCCAACCAAAAGCAATTTCCATTACCCAGGGAACAGAGTTGGGTACATTGTATACTCCAGAAGAAATTAAAAAAATTTCTAATTTTGCTCACGCTAACAATCTATATCTACACATGGATGGAGCACGTCTTTGCAATGCTGCTGCAGCACTAAATGTACCACTATCCGTGTTAACTAAAGATGTTGGTATTGATTTACTTTCTTTTGGTGGTACAAAAGACGGAATGATGTTTGGTGAAGCAGTAATCTTTTTTAATAATAATTTATCTAAAGATTTTAAATATATTCGTAAACAGGGCATGCAATTACTTTCTAAGATGAGATTTATTTCTGCTCAATTCATCGCTCTTTTGTCTAATGATCTTTGGAAAAAAAATGCTCAACATGCAAATTCACTAGCAAAATTTTTGAAAAAAGAGGTTGAAAAAATTCCTGAAATAAAAATAAGTAGAGAAGTACAAGCCAATGCTGTATTCGCTTATGTTGATCCAAAAATAATTCCTTTATTGCAAGAAAAATATTCTTTTTATGTCTGGGATGAAATTACCTCAGAAGTTCGTTGGATGACCTCATTCGATACAACTAAAGAAGATATTTTAGAATTTGTTGCATTTATTAAAGAGACAATCGCTGAAGCATTCTAAACAACTGCATAACTCACTCGTAAATTACCTTTTTCATTTTTTATTTTACGTATTGTGATATGACCAATATCTTTTGTATTAAGAACATGAGTTCCTCCACATAGAATTGGCTGAAAATCATTAACAATCATGGCACGCTTTTTAGAATCATTATCAATCAGTGTAATTTTTACAGGAAGAGCCTGTTCTACTAAATCATTTACAGCTTTTTCTAATTTGGTTTGTAATTGTTCTCTTTCTGCTTGCTCTAAAGTTCCTTGATATTCAACATAAGGACCTTGGGGGAAATGATATGCTTTGCTGGATATTAATTTGTAACCTAAATTGTGCAAAGCATAATCAATCAAATGGCCTGCTGTATGATTTTTATTATGCAAATTTCGCAATTCAGCATTTACTTCTAACTCAACTGATTCTCTGATATCAAAAGAATTTCCCTCACTAAAATTACCTTTATGAAAAACTTATTCCATCTTCAATTGAAACGCTCTGTACATCAAAGATTGTATTATTATTTTTCATGATACCTTTATCAGAGGGCTGTCCGCCACCTTGAGGATAAAAAACTGTTTGATCAACAATAATTTTGTTTAATTCATCCTCATGAATTATTTTTAGAATATGAGCAGCGCATCTCAATTTACACATATCCTCTAAATACAATAATTTGGTAGTCATGACAACCTCTATTTCTAAGTAATATTTAGTTATTAATTTAAGAATAAATCCCAAAATATTCAAGTACATAAATAAAAATTTGGAATTTGGCTGGAAAAATCTTACTGATTGGTTAAAATAATCCCAGTTAATTGATTAATAATTCACAACAAAAGTTAAATTTTAAATAAAATAATGAATTTATTAGAATTTTTAAGCGCATGGTTTTTAGGAATGATCACCACTTTTATACTTAATGAAAATGAACCACTCGCCCACTGCCGCAATACAATGCTTGAACTTGAAGAAGAACTTGAAAATCTCAGGAAATTTAATCCGAAACCAGCAAGTTATTATTCTGATAAAATTCAAAATATTAAAATTATTTTAAAAAAATTAAATGTACATCATGCAGGACTTTTCATTAAAAATAAAAGTTTACAACAACTTATTGATGTAAGTTTGGAGCGGATTAAAACTTGGGAAATATATCCTAATGAACCACATAATGAAATATCTTCAATTAGAGTAGAATTGAGTGAAATATGGGGTGATAATAGTGATAGAATATATGAGTGCAAGAGGATAAAGGAAATTCAAATGTTTCTTCATTCGGGATTAATAATGAGATTCTGTTTTAGAATGTATGAGATTGTCTGCATATATTGTTCCAAAAATTATATTTATTTTTAAATTTTCATTACATCAACTCATCTCATCTTTATATCAAAAATTAACCAATCTCACAGAATTAATTAATATCGCCACGTCTGATACTGCGTGGAATAATGCTGCTTTTAGTGGATCAATAAAGCTGAGATAAGTTAATGCTATTCTAAATTAACGCTAAGATTTGATCTTTAGAGATTCGTCGATTTTATCTCTTATTAGGCACATTTTTTCGTATTGTTTTTTGTGATCTGGATATATCCAGTTGTAAATACATAAAGCGCCTATTATTCCAGAAAAACATGCTGCCATACCAACACTGGCAACGGCACCATCAGCCAATCTCTCATAGAAACATGGCTTAGTTAATCGATTAAAATAATTCTCTGCATCAAGACGTTGTGATGCAGTTAGACCTGGTGGCATAGACATCTCAGTCGTACGGGTTTCACTGCCATAAGAAATATTTATTGTCACGCCTATTGAATTTAATTGCGCTTTCATCTGATCTAGTTCATCATTCACTGGCTGTACCCATTTTTTATGTATTATATAAGCAGTTGTGGCAAACGCTAATGTTATTCCCCCGCAAATAAGACCGTGTTTAAGAGATTCAAGATCATATTTTTCGTTAATATGCGGCTTGTGAGATTCAATCTTAATTTTAACTTTTTGTTGTAGCTCATTTAATACGGCAACATCATCCGCATTCATAAGTTTAGCACTTGCCCTAACAGCACTAATATAATTCTTTAGATCTGTCTCCGATAATTCTTGTTTATTAAGTTGCAACCAAGCTTCTTCTGCCAATATTTTTTCAGTTGTTTGATGGCGGCCGAGTGTAGAAGAAGCCATTATATTACAGTTCAAGCCTAAAAACATAGAAAACAACAAGAGTAAATGCATTTTTTATCCACCTAATTAAATCTTGTATTTACAAAATCCTATTATAATATTAATTAGTCAACATATCGATTTATGGATTATATCATATTTTTATTAAATTTATCAAAAAGCGAATGGTGCAATTAAGCATATGGTTGATAAAAAGCTATAAATTCTACTTTTTCTAAAATATGATTTTTCATAGCTTTTACAAGATCATGTTTTGTAGCCCCTGCAGGCAAATCCAGTTCTGTATCTAATGCATACAACTGTATGCTAGTTTTTTCATGACGAATTGGACCAGGCGATTGACAAGGGCCAGTGTAACGAGCTTTTCCAAGATCATTAGTGCCAATTTTAGCTTGTTTTGGAATTGAGTTAGTTTCAATTTCTTTTACGTCACCTGGGATGTTATAGACAATCCAAAGAGCTAATGGAGTACTTCTATGTGGAGCATCAAGATTTTCCATAATTAATGCAAAACTTTTTGTATTTTCTGGAACATCTTCCCATTTAATGTGCGGTGAAATTTGCTCTCCGTCGCATGTATATTTTTTAGGTATTTTATGAGTACCATGGCTATATTCAAAAGCATCAATATGTAATTTCATTTTTAAAACCCCAAAATAAGAATTAAATCATTTCAAAACATACATTTTTACAAAAGATTTTGTAAACTCTTTTTATATCTTTATTTTAGGAAATCAAAAAAATACTTGTTAATTGGATAAAAAAAATTATATCTTCTTGTTAATTGATTATTTAATGGTAAATTTATGAAATATATTAACCTATTTTTTATGGCTGCTCTGTCCTTTATATCAATGTATATACTTATGTATATGATGGTTGATAGTTTTGCAAATGTTTATTCAAATTTAAATCAGCTTTACATGGCAGGAATAATGACAATTCCGATGATAATAATCGAATTGTTTTTAATGAGATCTATGTATAATAATAAGATGCTTAATAGTTTAATAACAATATCTAGTTCAGCTATATTTATTTTATTAATAGTATTTCTTAGAAAACAAATCGAAATCACAGATAAAGAATTTCTAAAATCAATGATACCACATCATGGCGCTGCTATATTAATGTGCAAAAGCAATAAATTAATAAAAGACCCTGAAATCAAAAAGTTGTGTGAAAATATTGGCTCTACGCAACAGTCTGAAATTGACTTTATGAAAGCAAAATTAGCAAGTATACAAAAATAAATTATTTCTTTTCGATAGCTACTTGAACCAACTTATAAGTGACTGATCTTGTTTGATGCACATATTTTATGATAGATATAATTTATCTTAAACCTATAAGGAGTTTTCTTATGAAAAAGTTAGTTATGGAATTTTTAGGCACTTTTTTCTTAGTGCTAACCGTAGCTGTAACCGGTAATCCTTTGGCTATAGCATCTGTGCTTATGGCATGGACATACATTGGGGGATTCGTGTCAGGCGCTCATTATAATCCTGCAGTATCTTTAGCTGTTGGAATTAGAAGCGGTCATGAATGGATACATATTGCTTATTACACGCTTGCTCAGGTTCTTGGTGGAATTATTGCTTATGCAACAACTTATTATTTACATGGTTCAATACACATCCCAGCACCTGCTGTTGGCTTAGTACAAGCATTTATTGTTGAAATATTATTGGCTTTTGTTTTTACATTGGTAGTTTTAACAGTATCTACTGCAGAAGTTTTTAAAAATAATTATGTTTTTGGTTTTGCAATTGGTTTTACTATACCGGCACTTGTATATCTTGGTACTCCTATTTCAGGTGGCTTGTTTAATCCTGCAATTGCACTTGGTGCAAATTTATTGGGAGTTATAAGAGGCATGCCAGTTATGTGGTCTGAAGTAGGAATGTATGTAGGTGGCGCTTTAATTGGTGGCGCATTAGCTGCATATGCTTTTGACTATTTTAGACTTGATTCAAAACGCCCATAATTAATTAATTTTTTTAAAAGCGCTTGAATTTACAATAAATTCAAGCGCTTTATTTTTTATTGATCAAATAAATAAAATTGATAAAATTAGCCAATCTTATTTTTATAGAGTACTTATATGAAATTTACATTTTTTATTATTTTGAGTTTATTTTCATTTACATTTTCCACACAAGAAACAAAAATTATAAATCTTAAAAATGTTTCTGCTTATCAAGCAGCAAGAATAATAAAAGCTGCATATTCACAAAATGTCGATGTTTGGCCTCATGAAAATTTTTCATCAGAAAATATGTTAAAAATAATTGGTGATGATAAAGAAATTGAAAGAGTTCAGAAATTTATTGACCGTATGGATAGTGAAACACAAAGAATACAGACTTGTAAATTTATATGTGAATAAATTCATGATAAAAAAATTTATTATTTTAACTTCAATTATTAATGCAACTTTTTGCATGGAACATGAAATAATTGAACCAATAATACCTATAGATGAACCTCTTCATATTGCTATCTTGGTTTCAGGAAATGGCAGTAACATGGAAGCAATTTTATCTTGTTTTGAAAGATTTGAAAAACGAGGGTTAATAAAACCATGTGTTGTGATAAGCAATAAAAAAGATGCTTATGCTTTAAAACGTGCACAAAAAGAGGTCGAGACTAAATTTAAAAATCCTGTTCCAACTGAATATTTGCCTATAAAAGCTGCAGTGACTGAAGAAGAAAAAGAAAATGCCCGTCGAGAATATGCCCATAAACTTATTGCATGCCTTTCAAAATATGATGTAACTCCGGAAAATGGATTAATTTGTGCCGCGGGTTTTATGTTGATTTTACATAAAGATTTCATTAATCATTTTCCTAACAAAATTATTAATATTCATCCATCTCTTTTGCCTGCTTTTCCTGGAGCAGATGCAATAAAAAAAGCATTTTTAAGTGGTGTAAAAATAACTGGCGTTACGGTTCATTTTATTGATGAAGGAATGGATACTGGTTTAATTATTAAGCAAAAAAGCGTAGATATTGATAATTATGATACAGAAAAAACTCTTGAAGAAAAAATTCATAAGGTTGAACATGAACTTTTTCCAAAAGTTATTGAACAATATGCGACAGATAAAATTGCAATAGCACATGATAAAGTAAGAAATAGATTAGTTGTTTATATTATTGATTAAAAATTTAGTGATTAAAAAATGATTTTAAAAAAATTAATAGCTTTATTAATTATTTTCCCATTACATGCTGCCAAAATAACTTTTAAATTAAATGACACAAGAGACAAATATATTATTGAAAAAAGCTTTTCTCAAAAATATTATAATCCATTGGAACACACGACCGGGCGTAGAGTTTATTATGAATTAAATGAGGATACTCCTCAAATTACTCTTGATTTAGAAGAAAAAGATGTATTACAGATTTTTATTTATGAAACAAGTTTCGCTCAAAAAATGTATAAAAAATCTTTAGGAAAAAAATTCAGAGCTGATTTTTCAAGAGACATTATAATAGGGATAGACAGAGATGGTTATTATCAGGAAATACAATCTTAAATTTTTATTTCTAAACCATCATAGCCAACAATAATTTCTATTTCATTTTGTTCTGCTAATTTTTCAAACTTCTTTCTAGCTTTTTCTATGTCTTTGTAAAACCAAGCACCGAAATGAATGAAGAGAATTTTATTTGTATATTCTTTAAATATATTAATTAAATTTGGCACGCCCTGGTGTCCATAAATTTTACCGCTGTCTTTTTTTCTTCTTATCATCCCACCTTTGCGCACAAAACTTGCTTCTGTAATAACAAAGTCTAAGTTTTTCATTTTTGTGCGATATTTTTTTTCTATCCAGATCATATCACCGGTATAAAGTAATCTTTTTCCTTTATGTTCAATTAAGTATGCATTGGATTTTACTTTTACGCTGTGAACTGTAGGAATTGGTGTAATTTTATAACTACCAATTTTGAATGGTTTATTTGTGATATGAATGTTTACTTCATCATATTTTTCAGGGGCATATATTTTCGCTTTAGTATCTGGCATTTCATTGTGCCTTGCAAAATATGCATGGTCAGGATGCAAATGAGTAATTAAAATATATTTCGGATTATATTCTAAAAAGCTTTCATCACCACAATCTAGTAATATTTTATTGTCGATAAGTACACCAGATCTTTTTGAATGATATGGTGCTGACTCTTCTATTTCTCCGCGAGTACCTAAAACTTTAATTTTCATATATTGATTATTTTCTTTAATTAATATCTTTTGATTTATACAATATTGAATTTTTAAGAATTTTATCAATAATACGAAGACTAATTTAAACCCATTTGATACAAATGAATTTTTAAAATACGCTATTAATATCACCATTTTAGGAAAGACAAATGTATAAAAAATTTTATTTTATCAATCTTTTTTTATTACTGTTTATAACCTGTACTCAACTTCAGGCATCATCAGAAGTTGTAACCCCAAAAATGGTTTTATTGCTTAAAGCAATAGAACAACAAGATTTTAAAACTCTTGAAAGAGAATTAAAAAAAACAAAATTCACATGGCAAGAAAGAAGATTATTATGGAACAAAGCAAATCAAATTGCTGATGAGTTTGACAAAAAAGCATGGATATCAGCTAAAAATAAAAAAATAATTCTTTCAATGATATTTTGTGCTGCTGCGATTGTATCTCTTAGCGAATGTGGAGAAATTCAGGATTTTGCAGAAAATCGACTAAGCTATAAAGTTTCTTTTTTTGATCCGATTAAATTGCTACCTACAAAATACAAAAAAAGATTGGCATCATTTTTTGTAACAGGAGTGGCATGTTTTTTTGCTGCCTATATTAGTGAACGAGAATCAGGCTATTATACAAATAGACCCAATTATATTCGCAATTATCTTTATAATTTTAATTTTTCAAATGTAGACAATAAATTTTGAAATTAAAGATTTTCTAATTTTTCTGCATTTTCAAAATCAGCTGTAGCGAGTTTTGCTTTTTTTCGGGCATAAAAATAATCATCATCTATGCTTGCGCATGCACTCAAAACTTTATAAGTATTCCAACTTGTACGAATAATTGGCAAAGGATCTTCTCTATGTTCCCAAACAAATAATCTTGTTTTAGGATCTCCTGGACTGCCGCTGCCGAAATCGCCGTAAATTTCTTTATATTCTTTATATTGCAAATCTGAAGATGTTTTTGAAAGTATCGATGCTGCTCCGACAACTGTATACTTTTCATCGGCTCTGTGTTCAGCTATATAATTAATTGATGATAATTTTTCTGCATTTAATTGAATATTATATTTGAGCAAAATATCTTTTATTTCAAAATCAGTGGTAATTGAAGTAAAACGTTGCCTAAATCTTTTTTCACTCACTTCCCAATTATCTATATAAACATCTTGAAAATCTGGATATTTATTTTGCAAATCTTGGATAATGTTTAAGACTACGACCATTTCCCAATCGTTTAAGCCTAAGCTTTTATCATCGATCATGTTGGGTTTTAATTCTTGAATAGAATAGGCAAGAGCAGTTTTCTTAATTTCTTCTGCCAACTGAGTTCTTTTTTTAGCAGCAATAAGTTTACTGTCTTTAACCCCAGCCCTCTTCCATTTACGAATAGTTTTCTCATCTGCAATAACGCCGGAAATGAAAATGCTCCCTATTACAGGACATTTAGTTGCATCGTCGATACCGACTAGGATTTTGAGTTTGTTGTCTGACATTAATAACCTTTGAATATAACCTCTATAACTCAATATAAGTTTTTTGAAAAAGAAAACAAGGCTACAGATCAATAAATACTGACAACTTCTTTAAATTCAATTATCTTTTTGTTTTAGATGTTGGTATTAAATTTATTTCAATTTTTTTACCGACAACAGCTGCAGCTTTATTCAATGTCAAGAGAGTTATAGACGTATTTTTAGGATCAAGTAATCGTTGTAGACCAGATCTGCTTGTTCCAAGCTGTTTTGCCATATCAGTTTGTGTAATACCCTTTTTTTGCATATACGCTTGCAAGTTGTTGGCAATAATTGCTTTAATTGCAGCTGCATTAACTTCCTCCAAAATCCCTTCTTCTTCAAGAAAGCTATCAAAACTTGATCCAATGTGTTTATTCTTTTTCATAGTTATCCTTCACAAATAGGAAATGTACCAAAAATTGTGCATTATTCAAGTTGAAAAATATAGGAATATGCTTCGATACACCAAGCCCTTTAGGCTTGGCACTCAGCATGAGTATTGAATAGCGAAATCACTCAGCATGATTCTGAAAAAATCATCTCGAGTGAAATTGCAGAGCAATTTTTTATCGAGAGATGGCATCACTATTGAAAAAAACAATGCAAAAATATTATTTTCAATATTAATTAAAGATATAATTTAGGATTATGTGATTAAAACGGAATTGATTAATCTTATGTTTATTATAATTGGCCACCGCGGCTCGTGCGGCTATGAACCAGAAAACACATTACGCTCTTTCAAGCGTGCAACAGACATGGGTGTTCAAATGATTGAACTAGATGTTTATGTTTGCAAATCTGGCGAGTTGGTTGTTATTCATGACGATACTCTAGACCGCACAACTAATGGTACTGGCAAAGTTAAAGAACTAACATGGGATGAATTAAAAAAATATGATGCTGGCAAAGGCGAGCATATACCATTACTTTCACAAGTTTTTGATTTAGTAAATAAACAAGTAATTATCGATGTAGAACTTAAAGATCCTCAAGCTGCACAACCAGTAGCTAACTTAATTATGGATTATACTAAAAATAAAAATTGGTCAGCCAATCAATTTTTAGTGTCATCATTTAATCATAATGCGCTAAGTGAATTTCATAAATGTTGTCCAATTATTCCTATAGCGCCTCTATTTGCTAATTGCCCAAAAGATTTAACTGAAAAAGTAAAACAGCTTGATGCAAGTTATACGATTGTTAATGATAAATGTATAACGAAACAATTGATTGATGATCTGCATAAACAAGACATAAAAATATTTGCTTACACTATCAATGATAAAGCTCGCGCACATGAATTGAAAAAATTAAATATAGATGGCATTGCTACAGACTATCCAGATATTATGCAGCTTTAAAAAATTTTAGACATAAATAATGCGTTGGTACAAAAATACAAAGTGGAAAAGCAGCTGCTAAAATAAGAACCCAAACACGTGGCGAAATAACTTTGACGTTATATCTCTGCGGAAAAAACACCCAATTAATATTTTCTTTTGGATCTGTAAATAAATAAGTTATTAATAAAATTATCCAATACAAACTAGTAAAATTATAGAGAGCTTTTTTATCGTAACCAAACTGGGCAAGATATACAATCCAAATAATTGGCAAAAATATATGATACAAAGAAAGTGCACGCAATGGCAGAGAATATCTACTAGAGAACATATAATCAGCAATATTGAGAGTTTTAACATTAAAAAAAAGTTGCAGAAAAAAATCTAAATTCCAAATTAATTCAGGAATTAAAACACCAACAACTGCCATGCTCATTAATAAAGTAGAATCTTTCCATAATGCAACAGGTGTCAGCAATAATCCAACATCAGAAAGCCACAAAAAATTTCGAATTCCATAATGATACCAATAAACAGGAATTAAAAAACAGACAAAAATAGTTAATAGATAAGTTAAAATTTGCCATTCAAAATTTAAATCAATTATCATAACTACTCCTCAAATTTTTTACTTCTAAATTTTTTTATTTCACCTCTACGTGTCTTGGCATGCAGGCGCGCTTCTTTTTTTACTTTTGGTATTTTAGTTTTCATTCGTTTTTTGGGAACATATAACGCCTTGCGTACTTCTTGGGCTAGGCGAGAAAGTGCTGCTTCTTTATTTTGGTACTGGCTGCGCGATGAGCTACTGTGAATTATTAGATCTCCTTCACTAGTAAGCCGTGCTTGTAAGTTTTGCAAAACCAGAGCTTTTTGTTCATCATTTAATGCACTTGTTTTGGCAACGTTCCAGCGTAAAGTAATCTTAGTACTTGTCTTATTTACGTGCTGGCCACCTGCTCCTCCAGAGCGACTTGCTGTAATTTCAATCTCGTGTCCAGGTATAATAATTCCATTTTTTATAGGTAAATCCGTTTCCATAATTACCTTTATTATAATTAGGTTTTTAATTGAAGATTTTTCAATTAATTATTCTTTTTTAAAGTCTTAATAATTATTTTTTTAAATGCAATATTATGTTTATTTAAGAATTCTTTTGTGTATAGAAATATCTTATGTAATACTTATATGACAAAATTATTTACAAAACATCAATTTACATAATTATCAAAAATGAAAATCTCAAAATCATTATTTCTTGTTTCATTACTAAACATTATCTTACCAACTATAATAATGGGAAATTCATTAGAATTTCGAGTTGGCAATTTCTTTCCGGCATCAAATTATATGCGAGATAACTATAAACATGGGGGAGTAGAATTTGAAGCTGAGGGCGGTTTTGGGTTATCTAATAATTCAACCATATGGATAAATATAAATTCATCTCATCACAAATCTTTAGGATTTTTTGATCCCTCAACAATTAACATTTACCCGCTCAGTGCAGGTGTAAAATATTTCATTCCAATTTCTAAATATACAAATTTTTATCTGGGCATTGGACCAAGTTTGTCTTTTATAAAAATACATGACAATTCCATATTTATGACTGACCTGCATAAAACTGCTTGGGGCGCTGTAGGCAAAAGTGGTTTTCTCTGGTTTCTATCCAAGCATTTTTTTATAGACTTTTACGCAGATTTTTATTACACCAGAGTTTTCTTAGGAGGTAATTCCAGAAATATTGGCGGTTGGCGCGTAGGAATAGGTTTGGGGATCAATTTTTAGTTTTTAAATTTTACCCTTAAATTAGGCACATAAACTCCGATATACCCTATTTTCATCATAAAACCAGTATATTAACTTGCAAAAAATTCAATTTGTATTATAATGATAATTACAAACTATAATATAATTTAGTTAACAAATTCAAATTACAAAAAACTATCAGGCTCTAGTCAAAGAACTATTTAAAGCCTTATCTAAAAAATAGTTTATACTTAAGAAATAATAATTTTAAAATTCATTTAGGAATTCATGTCAAAATACAGTAAATCAGAAAACAATTTTGGTAGGCCAACTAGCTTTAACAGTAGTGGTGGCAAAAAATACACAGGCAAACCTACCCGTTTTAAAACTGGGTATTCAAACGGACGCTCAAAAGCAGCTGAAAAAAAGTTTAATCCTTCAATGTTTATAAAAAAGGTTGAAGAACAAACAGCAGCTACTCCCTATATACCAAAAAATAAATTTTCAGATTTTTTAATTGCGGATCAAATTAAAGAAAATATTGCAAATAAAGGGTATATAAACCCTACTCCAATTCAAGATCAAACTATTCCTTTGCTCTTAGAAGGTAAAGACGTTATTGCAACTGCAAATACAGGCACAGGAAAAACAGCGGCATTCTTGATTCCTTTAGTAAATAACGTTTTGACTAAAAAAACTGATAAAGTATTAATTATTACTCCTACAAGAGAACTAGCTGCACAAATAAAAGGTGAGCTTGATATTTTTAAACAGAAAACAAATTTATATTCAGTATTATGTATTGGCGGGGTAAATATTTTTGGTCAAATACAAGTTTTGAAAAAGAATCCTCATTTTGTAATTGGCACACCGGGAAGATTAAGAGATTTAGAAAATAATAGAGCAATAAATTTCAGTCATTACAATGCTATCATTTTAGATGAAGTAGACACAATGTTGGACATGGGCTTTATAAATGATATCAAACATATTATTTCTAAATTACCTCAAAAAAGACATTCATTGTTTTTCTCAGCAACTATTCCAAATACAATAAAAGATGTAATGGATCGCTTTTTGCAAGATCCAGTTTCAATAAGTGTTAAAACAAGACAATCTGCACAGAATGTAAATCAAGATATAGTAAAAATTGATTCACAAAATAAAATTGATGTTCTGCATGATTTGTTAATCAAACCAGAATTTAAAAAAGTTATTATCTTTTCTAGAACAAAAAGAAATGCAGAAAAATTATCTCGCACTTTAAAAGAACGTGGATTTCAAGTCTCTGCTATTCATGGTGATAAATCTCAAGCTCAAAGAAAACTGGCTTTATCATTGTTTAAAGATAATAAAGTAAAAATTCTTTTGGCTACAGATGTTGTCGCTCGCGGAATTGATATTGATGACGTATCTCATGTCATTAACTACGATATGCCTCAAACTTATGAAGATTATATCCACAGAATTGGCAGAACAGGCCGTGCGGACAAAATTGGACAAGCGCTAACTTTTATTGATTAATTATACCATTTGTCATTTTGAATAAAATTGATACGATTATTTAATATAAATTAAATTTTGGTGGATGATCTAACATGAATAAACGTCTTTTTTTAAATTTATTTGTTATTTTACAAATATTACATTTGCCACTAATAGCTGAGCAAGCTCAAAATTCAAAATTAGAGAAAGTAAAACAATCAATCTCAAAATTAAAAGCTCCTGCAAAATTTGTTGGTGCTGTTGGTGCAGCTTTTGGGACACATTTGTTATCGGCAAATGTTATTTTTAGTTTTTTTAAACCTAAATTTGATAAAACAAATAATGATTTAAGCTATCTTTTCGGCTTACCTACAAATTTAATATTGAAATCATATTTTTTAACAATAGCATTTCAAGTTTTAGAAGCAAAATTGGAAAAGAAAACTTTAAAATATGGCATTAAAAATGGGTTAAAGAAACCATTTATTGTACATCAAGAAATTGCTGATAAAATTTCTGAAACTATTTCAAAAAAAGATTTAAATATTTCTTTTAAAAATACTTTTTTTCTTACTTTAGCATCTTTACAATCTGGATCACTGCTTGCACAGTTTATTCATGGATTTACCCCTATCGGTACCAAAAATTCGACTGGAACAAAATTGTGGAAAAAGTTTGGATTAGAAAGAGATATGACAATAAAATCACCAAATCAAATCATTATTGAAGGTTTAACACCATTGTTACTATCTACATCTTATGGTGTAGCAAAAGGAATTCATTCTCTTATAAAAAATAAAAATTAACATCATTTAGTAAATAAAGATAAATACAAATGAATAAACCAATTTTTTCATATCTAATTATTATTTCAATATTTTCTAATTTTTCTTTGATCTCCCAAGAATCTAAGGTGGACAAATTAAAAAAATCTATCTCTTCATTAAAAGCCCCTGCAAAAGTTGTTGGCGCAATTGGGTTGGCTGGTGTCGCTCATACGTTGTGTACTTTGTGTAGTGGGCTTAGTCATGATTATGGCCATGAAAAAGTAAGCGAATTGACAAATGATAGATTTAAAATTGCTGACATCGTAGCTGGACCATTAAGTGGAATGGCTACAGCGTATTCCCTTATAATAGCTTCTCAAATTCTTGAGGCAAAATTAAATAAACAAACTTTAAAAAAAGGATTTGTTGATGGTTTAAAGAAACCATTTACAATACACAAACAAATTTCCAACAAAATTTCAGAAACAATTTCACAAAAAAATAATAAATCAGAACCATCTTTTAAAAATACTTTTTTTCTTACATTAGCAGCTTTAAATTCAGGCATATTGTTTAGAGAATTTATAACTGGACTTACTCCAATTAGCGACAATATCAAAAATTATGCTGAAGTTGGTGATGGAGCAGCTTTGTGGAAAAGATTGGGATTTGAAAAAGACATGACATTTAGTCTAACTTTTGGAAGAATGGTTAGTATGCAACTGACCCCTCTTCTATTAGCTACCGGAAGTGGATTGGTTAAAGGCATCTACTCTCTTAATAAAAATAAAAATTCAAATTAAAAAGATAACAATCATGAATAAACAATTTTTTTCATTTTTCATTATTGTTTCTCTATTTTTAAATTTACCATTGGTAGCTGAGCAAGTTCAAAATTCAAAATTAAATAAAGTAAAACAATCAATCTCTAAGTTAAAATCTACTGCAAAATTTGTTGGCGGGGTTGGTGCAGCTCTCGGAGCTAGTTTATTATCTCTTATTATTTCTTCTAAAATGCATTTTCTCGGACACCACTCTATTAGCAAATTTACCAAAGCTAAAGATGAGATTCCTGATATAATAGCCGGCCCATTAAGTGGAATAGCAACAACGTATTCCCTTATAATAGCTTCTCAAATTCTTGAGGCAAAATTAAATAAACAAACTTTAAAAAAAGGCTTTATTGATGGCTTAAAGCAGCCATTTACAATACATAGACAAATTTCAGAAAATGTTGCCAACTCAATTTCACAAAAAAATAATAAATCAGAACCATCTTTTAAAAATACTTTTTTTCTTATGTTAGCATCTTTAAATTCAGGTATATTGGTTAGAGAATTTGTACTAGGACTTACTCCAATTAGTCCCGACTACCATGGTTGGGGTCGGAAAAAGAGCGGAGATGGTGCAGAATTATGGAAAAGATTTGGCTTTAAGAAAGATATGATAATTAGCACGAAGGAAGAAATTAGCTTATTAATTGTGCCACTTATGTTAGCTACTAGTAGTGGAGTTGCAAAAGGAATTTATTCTCTTATCAAAGATAAAAACAACATTAGTAAAGATAACAACCATGAATAAACAATTTTTTTCATATCTAATTATTATTTCGATATTTTCTAACTTTTCTTTGATAGCCGAAGAATCTAAAATAAATAAATTAAAAAAATCTATCTCAGCATTAAAAGCCCCTGCAAAATTTGTTGGGGGGGTTAGTGCGGCCATCGCTGCTTATATCTTAACAGATAATGCTATTTATAATGTTCTTCCTAAATATAACTCTACAAATAATAATTTAAGCTATCTGTTAACTAGACCAACAAGCCTAATGGCATCAATATATTTTTTAACGGTAGCTTTTCAAACTTTACAAGCAAAATTAGAAAATAAAACTTTCAAACAAGGTATTAAAAATGGGTTAAAGAAACCATTTATTGTACATCAAGAAATTGCTGATAAAATTTCTGAAACTATTTCAAAAAAAGATTTAAATATTTCTTTTAAAAATACTTTTTTTCTTTCTCTGGCATATTTGCAATCAGTCAAATTATATGTTTTATTTATTAATGGATTTACTCCAATAAGTGATAAAGATGCAGGAGGAAAAAAATTGTGGAAAAAATTTGGATTAAAAAAAGACATGTCAATTGAAGAATCTGATGTAAAATATGCATTTGAAATTTTCATGCCATTAATATTGTCTACAACTTATGGTGTAGCAAAAGGAATTCATTCATTAATTAAAGATAAAAACTCCAATCAAAATAAATCATGAATGAATTTCAATCATCAAACATCGATCAACTTATGCTTGCACTGGCAGAAATGCATAAAGAATTTGGTGTAGTCATTTCCAAAGACCGCAAAGGACACAAAGGAACATACGCTTCTTTACCGTGTATTTTAGAATCTATACACAAAATGTGTTCAAAACATGGTTTAATTTTAACGCAAGCATCTCGAATTATTAATGGGCAACCAGCCCTTGAAACAATTTTAAGACATCCAAAAAGCAATCAATGGATTTCTTGCCAATCAATTTTAACCCCTAATGTTGGCACTCAAAGTGCAGACCAAGCATGGGGCGGATCAAGCACTTACCATAGAAGATACGATGCTATGATGTTGCTCGGAATATTTTCAGAAGATGACCCAACGGACAATGATGGCAATATTGAAGAAGAAAAAGTTCAAAAATATTCTCAGCTTATTAATGAAAAACAAGTTGCATTGTTAATATCAAAAATTAATGGTAATGAAGAATTAAAAAATACAATTCTTACAAAGCTAAAAATTTCTGAATTTACACAAATTCCTTGGAAAGAATTTAATAAGATTTTAAAATATATCGAAGTTGTAAAAAATCAAATTTAAAATATTAATATTAATTGAATTGTGAAACTACTATAAAAGTTTTTCTTTTTCTTTCGATAAGCTTTGCGCGCCCAAAGCTTATCAATAAAGGCGGCAACTTTCCCTTGCATCCCTCAACGTTTTGCAACTCAAACCCACCAAACCTAAAGGTTTTGGGTTTTCAAACACTCAAAACTTATAATGAATAAAGTCCGGTAGTTTTCTGAGCGCCTGCCTGTCCGTCGTAGCTTTCTATCATTATCTAAGAATTTGAATTAGGTTTAGCGAAGTCGGAAGCCGCGAGGCGAAACGGCAGCGAATTAAACGGGCAAGCGATCCAACAGCATGTTGGTGCATTTTAGTTAAGGTATTTTGGGCAAGCAAAATACCTTAGAAAAGAAAAAAATTGTGGCGCGCAAAGAATTATCGAAAAAAATTTAATTTTAAGTTATTTAACTTCTGGCAACTATTTATGCAAACCAGGTTCATCTAAAATTTTACCATTTTCATAATTTTCCCCTTTTACTTTTCTTGCAATTTTATTTTAATTTCAAAAATTTCTTTTTCAATATCCAAAATTCTTTTTTTAGCTTCTGAATTTGCTAAAATTTTTGAAGCAGCAACAGCATGAGTACGATTCTCGAATTCTTCTTTTTTAAAAATACTATCTTTTTCTACTTCATCTAATCTTTTTCCAAGTTCCTCGAGCCTTTTCATATATAATATTTTTTGTGTTTCAGTTAACGTAGCAAATGTTCTTATAAATGAACTTCTCAATGGTTGTAATCTATAAATACCTCTCAACATTGAAAATGAAAATTGAGGAGTTAATAAAAGAAATAAATATATATATTTCATGTTAAACTTTCTTTTTGAAAACAAAAAATGTTGTCATAAAAATATCATGATCTAAATATTTTTTGAATAATTATAAAATAGTGATAACATCAATTTCATATCCGAAAAATTATAAAAAGGAGTCCTCATGAATATCAAAATTAAATTAATATTTTTTATATCATTAATCACAATTTTAATTTGTGATGCAAAAAAATTAGATATCAAAATTATTCTCGGCAGCACGCGTCAAGGAAGAACTTCTGAAAAGCTTGGCAGAATATTAAAAGTAATGGCTGATAAGAATGACAGTATAACAACAGAAATTATCGATTTGAGAGATTATAATTTACCTTTTTTCAACGATGAAATGCCTCCTGCATATCGAGAAACAGTTGAAGATCCTATAACAAAAAAATGGTCGGACAAAATCAATGAAGCTGATGCTTTTATTATTGTTTCTCCAGAATATAACTCAGGTTATTCCGGCGTATTAAAAAATGCCATGGATAGTTTATACAAAGAATGGAACAATAAACCAGTTGCATTTGTTGGATACTCAGGCGGAGAATCTGGAGCTACTTCCGCTGTTGCTCAACTGCGCCAAGTTGCAAAAGCATTTCAAATGATTCCTGTTAGTTGTGAAATTAATATTGGAACTTCATGGAAAGCATTTGATACTAAAGGGAATTTGGTCAAAGATATTGAAAATGATTTTAATAATATGATTAATGAGATTGTAAATTTACAATTAAAAAAATAATTTTTATCCTAAATTTATCCAAAAGATTTTTTTCTTTTCAAATAATAATGCTATGATACAGCTGGTTTTCTAGTAACAATACATTTATTTCACAAATCAATAGGAGTAACAGTGAAAAAAATTAATATATTATTGTTTTTAATAATCAATATGGGCACAAATATTATTAATAGCATGGATAGCACCGATGATTACAATTGTGCAAAATGTTCAGACCAAGAATATTCTCGCTTAAGAAGTGCTTTTTCTTCTGTAAGCGAAGAAGTACAAATAAATACACTCAAAGGATTGATAGAAAATCAAGATACAAAAGATCCTAAAAATTTTGCTCAAATCAAAGCATTAATGTGCAGTTTGCGCGAAGAAATGACAACACTGGAAAAAGTTTCCAAAGGAGAAGTCGATTATGAATATAAAACTGCATATGAGTTATTAAAATTGGCAATAGCAAAAGACAAAAAAAATGTTATCAAATTGCTTTACAATTATGTTCCATTTGATGAAATTCATCTCTTTCGTCCCTATAAATTTTATTATGGTGACAAAAAAATGTCAGACATAGAACTTTTGGCAGATGCTGCTGAAAATCATCAAGATCCAATTGGTATGGCTAAATTTCTTCAAAGTTTTCGTCATCCACATAGGGTTCCTTTTGAAGGAAAGGTTCCCAAGAAATGTGAAACTTCTTCCAATAACCCACAACTAATTGCTTTTTGCAAATATATAAGAGAGTCAATTGCTAATCATGATGGTAACATGCAAAAAATATTTAATGCTGAATTAGAAAAAGAATCACAAAAGAAATAATTATTTATATAAAAAAACGATAAATTAATAAAGCATTGAGTACAATAATTGTAATTCCAACTGAATAAACAATTGTACTCAATGCTTTTGAATTTGCAAAAGCCCCCATAACATTTTTGTCTCCAGTTGAGCGAATTAGTGGAAAAATTGCAAAAGGCAATTGCAAGCTTAAAATAATTTGGCTAAAAATCATCATGCTAGCCAAACAACATTCACCATAAAAAATAATTCCAATTAAGGCTGGAATAATTGCAATTAAACGTCCAAGTAAGCGGCGCAACCAGGCTGGAATGGAAAAATTTATAAACCCTTCCATAATAATTTGGCCCGCAAGAGTGCCTGTCAATGTAGAATTTTGTCCAGAAATTAATAATGCAAGTGCAAAAACAAAACTTGCTAGTGTCGTATTTAAAATTGGCGTAAACAACGCATATGCATCTTGAAGTTCTGCAACTTCATAGATTCCATTTTTATAAAATACTGAAGCTGCGACAATTAAAATTGCTGCATTTACAAAAAATGCCCAAGTCAATGCAATACAAAGATCTATTGTATAAAACAAAATTGATTCTTTTTTTGGAGTAGAAGTTTTATCTTTTACCAATGCAGAATGCAAATACAAATTGTGCGGCATTACAGTTGCACCCAAAATTCCTATAGCAAGATAAAGTAAATTTGGATCTCGAATAATATTTAATGTTGGTATAAATCCTTGAAGTAATGCGCCAATTTCTGGACGTGCCAAATAAATAATAATTGCAAAACAAATAAAAATTACAGCAATTAAAGCCGCAACTACAATTTCAACAGTCTTTTTACGCCTTTGTGCAAAAATTAGCAAGAGCAAAACATCAGCAGCTGTAATGCAGACTCCCCAAATAAGCGGGATTCCAAAAAGCAATTTTAAACCCAGTGCAGAACCAATTACTTCAGCAAGATCTGTGGCGATGATTGCAAGTTCGGCCAAAATCCACAGCATTAAAGATACCGGACGAGAATATCTGTCTCTACACATCCGAGCAAGATCTTTTCCTGTTACAACGCCCAATTTTAAAGCGCAATGTTGCAACAATATTGCCATAATATTGGAAATAAAAATCACAGATAATAATGTATAGCCATAGCCGGAACCTGCTGCTATTCCAGTAACCCAATTACCTGGGTCCATATAACCAACTGCTACAAGATAGCCTGGGCCTACAAAAGAAAGAAAGCGTTTGAAATATAAAAATAATTTGGAATGTGTGTAATTCATATGGGCAATTATACTATTAGATAAAAAATTGTGTAACTTTAAAAAAATTTTCCTTTAAACTAATGAAATATTGTAAGCAGCAATAACTATTTGTTATAGCTGAAAACAAAATAATCATAAGCATTGTCATTTTGGCGCTGAAGAATAAAATTTTAAACGAAAGGTATTTGTGAAAACATTTGCTGATATAGATCTATTGCCTGAGATTAAAAAATCTCTAGATGCTCTTAATTTTACAACACCTACTGAAGTCCAAGCAAAAGTTATACCAATATTACTTAAAAATCCAGAGTCTGATGTACACGTTCAAGCACCTACTGGAACTGGAAAAACTTTGGCATATGGAATTCCGTTATTGGACAACATAGATCCATCATTAAAAGCAGTACAAGGCATGGTAATAGCCCCTACAAGAGAACTTGTCTTGCAAATTTATGAAAGTCTTAAAGATATTTCTCGCCATACTAATATTATTATAGAACCTGTTTTTGGTGGTATGCCCATAGAACGACAAATCGCAAATATTAAACGCGGCGCACAAATTATTGTTGGTACACCTGGTAGACTCAATGACCATTTAAGACGAAAAACATTGTCATTAAATGCATTAAAAATTCTTATTCTTGATGAAGCAGACATTATGCTTGATATGGGATTCAAAGAAGAAATTAGTAGTATTCTTGAATACGCACCAAAAGATCGTGCAATATGGTTATTTTCTGCAACAGTAATGGCAGGAATTAGTCAATTAATTAAGTCTCATATGAAAAATGTTTTAACAATTAAAACTGCAGCAAAAGAATCTCTTACTCCTCAAGTAGAACAATATTATTGTTTAGTACCGTCACGAAATAAAATAAAAGCTTTAACTCGTTTTATAGAAGCAGCACCAGATTTTTATGGTATTATTTTTTGTAGAACCAAAATGCTTACAAGTGAAGTGATGGAAGAGTTAATTAGTAAAGGCTTTAAAACTAATTGCCTTCACGGTGATATGAAACAAACTTTACGAAATCATGTCATTAAAGGCTTTAAGAATAAAGATTTTTCAATTTTAGTAGCGACAGATGTTGCTGCACGTGGCATAGATGTTTCTGAATTAACCCATGTTATTAATTTTTCCATACCAGAAGAATACGAAAGTTATGTACATCGTATCGGCAGAACAGGACGCGCGGGCAAAAAAGGTGTTGCAATAACTTTTATTTTACCTTCTGAAGTTTTTAAAATTAAAAAACTTGAAAAAGCGGTGAATGCAAAACTACAAGAAATTCCGGTTCCACCAATTGATACGATAATTCATTTAAAAGTTGGAGCCGTTTCAGATTTTATAGAACAAGCAAAAAAACCTGATATTAGATTATCTCCAGTACATAAAGTAGTAAAAGATCTTATATCTTCTTTTAGTGAAGATGAAATTAGAAATTCTTTGGCCATGGCTTTAGAAGATAAATTTTTTAAAGACATGGTTCATGACGATTTAGGACAAGTTTCTCACGAAAAAACTTCATCAGTTCCACAAGAAATTTGCATCGAGCTTGGTCTACAAGATGGATTGACCGAAGAAGATGTTCGTAATTATTTATATCCAACATGTACGTTACTTCCTAATGAAGTTAATAAAGTTCGCGTGTTGCCAAATAAAACATTTATTTCTATTCCAGAAAATCGTTTGGAAAAATGTTTAGAAGCAATGAAGACAAACCCTGTAAGCAAAAAACCGCACAAAGTTTTCTTGGTCAGAGCTATTTTCGGCAGAAAACCAGAAAGAGGTTGGCGCCAAGAAAGAGGCAGACGTTTTGAGCGAGGTGGCAGACCTGAGAAAAGAAGAAGATATTAATTTATTTTTTTATTTTTTATAATACCTTTGCTTAACTGAAAGGTATATCATGGCAGCTCCTATTATGCATGTTGTGTTTGCATTAAAAATATTTCTTTTATTGCCACCAACTGTCGATAAAAAAGAATTTATTGTTGGAACAAGTTTTCCTGATATTAGATATTATGCAAACTTAAGTCGCGAATCTACACATATTGAACCAGCATCATGGAACGATATTGTAAATGAGCCATCAAGTTTTCGAGCGGGAATGCTTTTTCATAATTTATTAGATATTTTGCGCATGGAAAATTTTGAAATTAATTTTTTTAATAGATACGCACTTTCGCAATATACGCCACTTTATATACGATTATTTCCTTTAATAATGAAATTTGCAGAAGATGTTGTTTTATATGACAAAATTGAAAGATGGCAAGAAATTATAAATTATTTTGATGTGATTTTTGAAGAAGAAAAAAAATTATGTAATGATGAAAATATAATTGAATCTTGGCATAAAATTTTACAAAATTATTTCAAGCAAAAACCAACATTTACAACACTGACAGAATTTTTGATGTCTCAACACAGTACAATTAATTTATGGGAAGATCCGATAAATTTTAATCCTGAACAAATATTTGATCTTCTTGTAAACAAAATAATTTTTCAGAAAAAATTAAATGATTTTTATGATAATTTTGAAAATTATCTTTCAAATGAACCATTGATGACAAAAGATGTTAAATGGTAAATAACTTATTTTTACCCTAAAAATAGTCACTTTTTGTCTAAATTATTGATTTTTCTCACCCCAATTTGATATGATAAAATTATAATTAAAATAGAAAAAAATCATGAAAAATAAATTAATAATTTTTGCTTTATTAACATTTTTTGTATCTATTCATGCTAATGAGCAACTATTAGAAAACTTGCAAAAACTTCAACAAGCATATCCAGATCATATTCACGAAGTTAATGAAGATTATGTTATTTGGTCAGATGGAAGTTATATGAAAGTTGAAGATGGAAATATTACAAAATCTGGTATGGAAAAACTTAACAATCCTTCTCTTGCAGATCAAGTAAATCAAGCTCGTTATATTTCAGGAATTATAGATGCTCCTCAATCTGATCCTGGTCGTATTAGATATGAACCTTTTTTTAGAAAAATGTATGGAAATTCTCCAGAAGAAGTAGAAAATAATTTAGAAAAAATAGATTGGATGCCACGAATTTTTGGTGTCGGCACATATCGTTTAAAAGTAACAAAAATAAACAATGTTCACGAAAAATTAATTCTTATTTCAGAGGAATTAGAAGATCTAGTTTTACAACATCCAGAATTTCTTCCTTTTCTTATCAATCCAGGAGGAACTTATAACTGGCGTATGATTGCAAATACTAATCGTTTAAGTAATCATAGTTTTGGAATGACCATCGATATTAATTCAAATCTTGCACAGTATTGGCAATGGGATTTAGTTAAAGAAGGTTTAAAAATTTCTGAAGAATCTGAACTTAAATATCACAATAAAGTTCCATGGGAAATTGTTCTAATTTTTGAAAAATATGGATTTATTTGGGGTGGTAAATGGTATCATTATGATACAATGCATTTTGAATATCGACCTGAATTATTTGAATAAATATTTTTTTTGATTAAAGAAAAAAGTTGTGACTAAGACATTAATTGTTTTAAATTTGTTCACATTTCCTTTATTTACAGGAATTACAGAATCAAAAATATCAATTTCAAATATTGAGCACATTACTAAAAAAGAATTTGAAGTATACAAAAACAGACTTCCAATTTATTTAAAATTCTTTATTGATGATTTTGCAACTTGGTCAAAAGAAGATAAAGATAAAATTGAAATAATTGGTTTGGATTTTAAAGTAAACAACTTGAGTGATGAAAAACAGCAACTTTATGATGGTGATCTAGCCAATTGGATAATGATCAGTAATATTACTCTAGCCCAAAAAATTTGTCTTACTAGTTGTTTGCAGTATTTAAAACAATAAATTTTTAATTATTTATGCAGGCCCATAAATTGCAATTTTTAAATCTGGATTTGATTCTCTCCAATAAAATGCATAGCGGTCACCATAAGAAAAGTGCCAAAATTCATAAAGATAATTTGTCAGCCCAGCTTTTGTTGCAGCTATCAAAAATAATAAACGATTTGTTTTTTGTTTATCTGAAAGTGTAGCATCTTCACTAAACATTGGTGCTAAATTTCCACCAACATTAAAACGGCCCATATCACAAAATGATTGTGCTTTTCTGCTCCACAAATGAATATCGATTGCAGCTCCTGTTGAATGTACAGGAACATTATTGATGTATGGAGAAACCCATTTTGATGTTTCTGTATATGCCTCTTGTTCAGTCATGTCTGGATTTTCTTGCAAAATTATTTTCATTTTTGAATCAAAAAGTTGTTTCTGAGTTGTAAGATCACGCAACCCTTCAAAAAGTTTTATTTCTAAATCACCTTTTTCATATCCGAATTCAGAAGCTAATTCATCAAGCTTATCAATCATTCGTTCAAGAGCTTCAAATACTCCTCTGCGAATCATTGCATGTTTTGTGCAACGTGGATCAATATCTTCAGAATATGTATGAGCTTTAATAAGATCTCCATCTTCCATAACTTTTATTCGAGTATGATTGACCGCTCTCAAATCAACAAGTTCTTGGCCACATTCAACAATTGGAATTTGTTTGATACATTGATCAGCAATTGCGGGTGCTTTGCCTAAAACAAAATCTTGATATTGCTTATAAATAAGTTGATAAGTACTTTCACCCATAATGTTACGATACTGTTCTAGTAATTGATTCCAATTATTTGCAAGCATTGTTAGTGGAAAAAGAATTGTAAATAATATTTTTTTCATGTTTTTCTCTAATGACTATAAAATAAAAAACATATATAATATAAAAAATTTTAACAAATTATACTAATAAAAATCAGGAACAATTATGAATTTCAAATTAATATTCTCTTTTTTGTGTTTATCAAGTTTGTCTCAAATTTTACCTATGGATCAATTTCCATGCAAAGAAAACATATTAGGATTGCCAGTTAATTTGGGAAAATCTGTTTTGGTCGCTGTTATAATTCCTGAAAATTTCAAAATGATACAATCTGAACCTAGTCCTTTGATGGAATTTATTCCAAAAACAGAAACTCCCGACAAATGGAGCCATATTATTAGTACGCAAATTTTTATGGGATCAAATTTAACTGCAGAATTTATGATGAATCATATAAAATATGTTGTCGTACCTAATGGAGTTACTAATATTAAATTACTTGAAGAATTTAAAGAGAATAAAGATTCATATTCTGTTGCATATTTTGCGGTAGCTTATACCAAAAATGGTCGAAGAGAGGTTTTATTTGCTAAATATTTTTCTGGACCTTATGACTGTTCTGGGATTCAATATACAATTGCGATAAAAGACCCAATGACTGATGAGGCTGCTCTAAAAATAATGAAAGAGTACATAGAAAAAAATGTTCAGATAGTTTAAATTTTTTAATAATTATATACGCACATTTTTTCCCAAAAGGTGTCTTATGAATTTCAAATTAATTTTCTCTTTCCTTTACTTATTAAATATTATTCAAATTTTATCCATGGAATATTCTGATCAACCTTTAAAATTTAGTCTGCCTTTCAAAATTGTTAAAACTGAAGATATATTTATTAATCTTGAGGTAAATATTCCTAAAGGATTTAAGCAAATTAAAACTGATTCAAAAAATTCAAAATATTTTATCCCTGAAATAGAGTCTGAAAATAATTACAGTCAAAGAATAGTTATTCAAGATCAAGGATCGATGAAATTTAATAATTGGGAAGATATTATTCAAAATTTATATTGCATTGATTATAAGCATCATAATAGTTATTACACATTGCTTGAAGAATTTAAAGCTAAAAGAGATTATTATTCCATTGCTCACTTGGCTGTATCGTATCCTTCAGATAATCATCAAGATAAAAGACAAGTTTTATTTATGAAATTTTTCTTCGGGCAATATAATTGCATATCATTGCATTACATTATGACCTTAATGGATGACCTAAGCGAATTGGATGCCTTAGAGTTAATAAAAGAATTTGAAAAAAATAATATAAAATTAACTTTTAATAAATAAAAATAATGAAATTCGTCCTATTTAATCTGGACCAACTCTTTACGTAGAATTTTAAAAATTCTTATATTTTATTAAAAACTATAAGGATTTTAAAGAATAAATCCAAAAAAAAAAGAGAATTAGTATGCCAGAAATTCCAGAAGTTGAAGCTTATAAAGATTGTATAAAAAGAAATTGCTTAAATAAAATTATCGAAGATGTAGAATCTGCAGCCAAAAGTCTAAAAACATTAATAGGAAAAAAATTTACTTCAGTAGAAAGAAAAGGAAAATATTTAGTAATAAGTCTTGGTTCATCTGATAAAATATTGATAATGCATTTTGGAATGACTGGCTTTCTTTTTTACTCAAAAAATATAGATAAAAAAGTTCGCTTCTCAAGAGTTAATTTTATTTTTAAAGATAAGTCTGTTTTGCATTTTATTGATATGAGAAAATTTGGCAAAATTTGGCTGACTAAAGATGTTGAGAAAATTATAGGAAAATTGGGAATTGATGCATTAAAAATTTCCAAAAAAGAATATTTAGAATTAACGGAAAAAAACAAAACAAAAAATATAAAAGCATTTTTGATGGATCAAGAAGATATTGCAGGAATTGGAAATGAATATGCAGATGAAATTTTATTTCAGTCTGGGATAGACCCGCATCATAAAATTGAAGATTTATCTAATAAAAACTTAGAAAATATTTATAAAGAAATTAGCAAAGTATTAAAATATTCAACAAAATTGCGAATAAAAGATATTCGCCAAATGCCAGAACAAGCTTTTTTTACTAAAGACGATAGATACACATTTAAATCTTCTTATCTTCAAGCACATAGACATGTTGATATGATTTGCCCAAAAAATAAAAGTCATAAATTAAAAACAGCAACAATTGCTGGAAGAACTACTTATTATTGTCCAAAGGATCAGAAGTGACCCATACTTCGTTTGTCCGGGCGTCCCCGCTCGGCAAACTTCGCAGGGTTCTTCTCGTCATTAAATCGACTTAAAAAAAGAAAAAAATTATGAACATAGAAGAAGATGGGAACTCATGAATTTAACTCCATGTTTCGCATATGCCCACTTTCGCAAGCACTAGAACAAGCTTCAAACTACTTTCCCATCTCTTAATTTTAGCTTAACAAAATGCTAACCCATAAAGCAATACTTTGCGTGACTATTTGAATTATTAGGGTAAATTAGCTTGCTATTGATGCTATATTGAGCCTCAATTTTTATTTCTTTAAATTAGCAGCCCAATAAAGTAAAGCAACTGTGATTAATCCACTTATTACTATTGTCCAAAGGTTAAGCTGTTGGGTCCATACTATTCCATATAATTCCAATGGCAAAATATGTGTAAAAGAAATTAGCAAATGTGACAAAGTGTGTAATGCTGCAGCGCCGGCAAGAAAAACTACGACGTCTCTTTTTTTGAACATAAAAATATCTCCTTCTTTTGTAATTTTTTTATAATACAAATTTTTTGAATATAAAGTATAGAGTTTAAATTGTTTATTATGATTTATTAGCAAAATTTATATTTTACATTAATATTATTTTATGCATTCAATATAGATTTAAATATAGAATTTGTTCCAGAAAAAGAATCTGCAAATAATTGGTCTAAAATTATTACAACTAATGCTTTTGTTAATAAAAATATACCTGCAAAATATATGATTCAATCTCTTAAGCAAGGCATATGGAATAAAGCTAAAAATGTAAAAGTTTTTGAAGGAACAAATCAAGATCTAATCCCACATGATATTGTTACGTTGGCTATTGCGTATGATAATAATGGAAGAAGAGAAGTTTTGTTTGCAAAATATTTGTCTGGACCATATGATTGCTCAGGTTTTCAATACACAATTGTTTTAAAAGATAAATTGACTGAAGAAGAAGCTTTAAAACAATTAAAAGAATTTGCAGGTAAACAAACTTCAGTCATTAAATTTTGATAGTTTTTCCAAAAATCTTTCTCAATTCAACTTTTGCCTTCTCGAGCCTTGCTTTATCTTTTGGTTCCAAGTTTTTGCCAGCTCTATTTATATAATAATTGAGCATCGACATAGCAGACTGAAATTTAGTCCCTTTAGTACGATTACTCTCTAAAACTGCTTGTTTCAATTCTTTTGCAATTTCTTTTGATGAACGTGTAAATATTCCTTCAGGCAAGTCCATTGCAAACGATGTTTTTTGCACGTGTTTGACCCAATATTTTTTAGCTTTTTTTGTCATTAATTTTTCTCCTTTATTTAGCAATATATTAACTTGCCGATTCAAAAATTTTCTATAAACTTTTTTAAAAATTAAAGGATTGGTCATGAATAAATTATTATTATTTTCTATATTGCTTTTTTCTTCATATACATTCTCAATGGAAAATGAAAAATCGGTCGAAATAATAACACTCAATCCAGCTCTCTGGGAAGAATACAAAAATTTAAGATTGTATGCTCTAACTGATGAACCTCTGGCATTTGGGATGAGTGAAAAAGATGATATGATAAAGCCAAATGACCATTGGTATCATTTATTGTATGCAGCACAGCAAGAAAAAGATGTGTGGAAATTATTTGCCCAAATAGATGGACAATTAGTAGGAACTGTTGGCGCTGTTAGAATGTGGCACGATCAAGAATATATGAAGCATATTGTAACTATAGTTGGTTTATATGTACTGCCCGAATTTCGCAAAAAAGGCATTGGGACTTTGTTAATGAAAAAATTAATAGACAAATTAAAAAAAGATTCTACAATTGGGCAAGTAATATTATTAGTTACAGAAACACAAAAAACTGCGATAAATCTATATGAAAAAATAGGTTTTAATGTTACAGGTATCATCCCTCGAGGAATTAAATTTGATGAACAATATTACGATACATTTATGATGAGGTTATTTGGCAAAGTATCTTAAACAATACTTGGGACTCAATATATGAAAAAAATTATTTTTGCATTTTTAATATTATTTTCGACAAATATAATTTCTAGCCAAAGCTTAATCTCTAAATTTTATTGCCAAATTCTTGGTAACAAAGATGCAAGCTTAGAAAATAAAGAAATGGTTTATCGCGCATTAAAAAAACTTGGCATAAAAAATGTTGAAGATGTTTCTGTAAAACAAATGAATGGCGTTGGTCCGGCATTTGCAAGACTTCCTTTATCATCATTTACAGCATTTGGTATTTGGCTCGATGAAGATTATTTAAGCAAATGTTCTCCAATAGAAAGAGTATTTCATATCTATCATGAAGCTGCGCATTATGCTAAAAAACATCATCAAAAAATTCTTGCTGGCGCAGCGATTATGTTACCAGCAATTGCAATCGCTTTAATAAAATTAAATCAGTTAGTTGCAGATCCTATTTACAAATATGGTGCAATGTCTGGAGTAAGCTTATCTGCATTACTTGGAAATTATTTTTATGTATTGCCTAAAATTAATAAGACACATGAAAAAGAAGCTGATTTATTAGCTGCAAAAATTTTGATAAGTTCTGGCAATGAAAAAATAGTCGATTATTATATTGAAGAATTAAAAAAATATAATCCAAATTCGGAAAATATCTGGTGGTATTCAATTGGTCAACAAATTAAATATCTGCAAGAATTAAAATAAAAATAAAAAGAGGTCGAACTTATATCGACCTCTTTTTATTTTTCTAAAAAAAACTATTTCTTCTTTTTGCGAAGCATTGGAAGACCAGTTTTTTTGTTTTCCATTGTTTCATACCCAGCTGGTATCGCATCAATAGCACCTTTACTTTCTGCACCTGCAAAATAATAAATTCTTTGTTTGCGATCGCCTTTAAGTTTTACTTCCTTGGTGTGTAGGTAGTATGTTTTTCCGCTTTTCTTTGATTTAACGCTAAAAGCCATAATATTGCTCCTGGTTTAACACTTTAATATTTTTATTATTAGTCAAACACAAGAAAAAAGCAACGGATTACTATAAAAAAGTAATAAATTAGGCGATTTTGGCTAGTTTTTGGCCTGATTTATAGTAATTTCCTGTCTCTGCGTAGGCCTTTTCCACTTGCTTATAAAGGCCGGAATAAATGAATTTTGGCTAGACAGTTCATCTTGGTAAAACAAATATAAACCTGTTAATACAATAGTTCCTGAAAGATAATAGTGCCAAGTAATAATTTCATGCAAAAATAACCAACCATAAAATGCTACAAATATTGGGCTTAAAAAATCTGTAAATGCTAAGAAGGTAGCTGAATAATATTTTAATAAATAAATATAAAAATTGTGGCAAATGACATTACTTAATAAAATAAGAACAGTCAGATAGCCTGAAAAAGTTATAGGATTTGTCACTGGCATAAATCCTTCAGTCATGAATGCTGTCATAAGTGCAAGTATTCCTCCTCCAAACATGCGAATGCCATTCGTCATTCCAGCAGAATAATTTTCTCGGACCATTTTTCTCATAACAATAAGTGCATAACTATGTGCTGCAATTTCTGCAAGAATTGCTAATTCCGCCCATGAAAAAAATAAAATGCTTTTGTTTAAATTTTCGGCTGGACAAGATAAAAATAATATTGGAATTAAACCGCTAAAGCCTAAAATTAATCCCATCCATTTTTGTTTTGAAAGTTTTTCATTAAATGCAAAATAAGAAAAGAGTGCAACGCAAAATGGAGTTATATTTAACATAAAAGACATTTTGGCTGTCGAAAGCTGCACAAGTCCCCAATAGCGCAGGATATATTTTAAATAAATTCCAAAAAAAATAATTTGAGCGTAAAACCAAAAATGTTTTCTTTGTAGATTTAAACCTTGTTGAGTGAAAAAAAATTGATAAGTAAGTAATAGAATACCGGCCAGCAACATTCTGATCCCAGCCAAAAAAATTGGAGAGGAATAATTCAAAAGAATTTTACTAAGTGGAATAGAACTTGCCCATAATGCTTGTAATGCAATAATAAAAAACATAATTTTTACCTATTTTAAATATGTAATTGCTTGTTCAAAAAAAGCTAATCCGTGAGGTTTCATTTTAATATTTCTCCTCCAATTTGGATTTTGATAATATTCAACATATCTTTCAGGGTGAGGCATAAGCCCAAAAATTTTTCCTGACGGATCACAAATTCCTGCGATTGCATGCAAGGAACCATTTGGATTATATGGAAATTCTTGTGTTGCTTTGCTATCATGGCAATAACGCAAAACAATTGAATTTTGTTTTAAAATTTTTAATGTATCGTCATCAGCAAAAAATTTACCCTCGCCATGAGCAACGGGCAGAATAATTTCTTGTCCTTCAAGATTTTGAGTAAATGCACATGCACTTTTTTCAATAATCATGTTAACCCATCTGCATTCAAATTTTGCAGAATTATTGTGCAATAATGTTGCTTGTTTGGTTCCTAGATTTTTAAAAGGCAAAAAACCCATTTGCACCAATACTTGAAAGCCATTGCAAATTCCAATAACCAAATTTCCTTTGCTTACAAATTCTTCTAGCTGTTCTTTAAAATAAGTAATTAATTCAAGAGCAAAAACTTTTCCGCTTGCAATATCATCGCCGTGAGAAAATCCTCCTGGAATTGCAAGAATTTGAAAGTCACAAAGTTTTTTTGATCCATTTTTTAATTGATTTATGGATACAATTTCTGGCAGCCCGCCAGCTTTTTGGAATGCATACAGTGTTTCTTGGTCACAATTAATGCCATCTGTTTTTAAAATTGCTACGTGTGGTTTCATTTTCCAAAAATCTCCTTCATAGGTCGCTGCCATGCATTTTGTAGATATTCTAAAGATGCTTCAAATAACAGTTTGTCATTTTGGTAAACTGTTATATTTTTTTCTTGTGTTGTTTTTCCTAAAATATAATGTGGAACTTTTTCAAATAATTCGTTACTCATATTTATGGGATCAATTTCAATTAAAAAACAGCCAGCAGTTTCATTAAATAAAAAGAAATCAGGTCGCTGATCTTGTAATTCAATTTGAGCACCGAGTTGACCGCCAAAACACATTTCTGCAATCGCTACAGCTATGCCGCCTTCAGAAATATCATGGCAAGCTTTGATAATTCCCTGATTAATTAAAGAATGTACGGTAGAAAAAATGGTTGGTAGTTGTTCACATTTTACATGAGGAATTTTATAATTTTCATAAGATTCTTTTTGCACAATATTCAAATAAGTTGAACCGCCAAGCGCATTAAAATCTAATTCTCCAATTAAAACAATTAAAGAATCTTCTTTTTTAAAATCTGCGCTCACAGTTTTTTGCACATCAGGAATTTTACCAAATGCAGAAATACAAAGAACCGGAGGAATTTGTAATTTTTCTCCAGTTGGATATTGATAAGTACTAGATAAACTATCTTTTCCTGAAATAAATGGAATTTTAAAAGTTTTCATTGCATCAACACATGCATCCAATGATGCATCAAGTTGTCCTAAATAATATTCATCAGGACAAGGCCAAATAAAATTATCTATTAAATATGTTTGAGAAATATCGCCACCAACTGCAACTAAATTAGAAAGAGCTTCAGTAATTGCCCACCAACTTCCATAATATGGATCAATACGATTTAAAACAGGATTCATTCCATGACTAATCACAACTCCATAAGGTTTACCTAAAATGGGTGTTAAAATTGCAGCATCATTTGGTCCATGTTGTTCAACGCCACCAAATGGCGGTAGAGCATTTGTTCCTTGCACTGTATGATCATATTGACGAATAATTGGTTCTTTTGAGCAAATATTCCAATGAGATAAAACTTTACAGTAGATTTCTAACCAATTTTGACACCCAGTCGGGTGTGGAACTGGAATATCAGCAATTTCTTTAAAATTCTTTTGAACATAATTTGCAATTAATATTTGTTCTGGCATTCCATTATGCAAAAATTCCATTTCAAGATCGCACAAGATATTTTCATCGTAAGTTACAACTAATTTTTTGTTATTACTAAAATATCCAATTTGAGTTGCCTCAACATTGCAGTCTGCACAAATATTTTTAAATTGTTGAGCATGTTCTGGTGCAATTGCACAGATCATTCTTTCCTGCGATTCGGAAATCCAAATTTCCCAAGGATTTAATCCCGCATATTTCAATGGCGTTTTTTCAAGCTGAATTACAGCACCTATTTCGCTAGCCATTTCACCAACTGCAGAAGAAAATCCTCCAGCGCCACAGTCTGTAATCGCTCGAATTAAATCGGCATCACGCGCAACAATAAGAGCATCTGCCATTCTTTTTTCTTCTATTGCATTGCCAATTTGAACTGCATTTGCATTTGTAGAAATTGTAGAAGCTGTCATTTGCCCACTAGAAAAAGTTGCTCCATGAATACCATCACGCCCAGTTCTGCCACCAATTACAAAAATAAGATCGCCTGCTTGTGGCGTTCCCTTTGCACATTTATTTTCCGGCGCAATTCCATATGCCCCTACAATTACGGTTGGCTTCGCGCGAAAATCTTCATGAAAGTGAACTGAACCATTATTTGTTGGAATTCCCATTCTGTTTCCATAATCACGTACGCCGGCTACTACTTTGCGCAATAAATAGTTTGGGGCAAGACAGCCTGGCGGTAATTGTTCACTTGGTAAATCAGGCGGCGCAAAACAGAACATATCTGTCGATGCAATAACTTTTGCTCCTTTGCCCGTGCCCATAATGTCTCTAAAAACTCCACCACTTCCGGTTGCTGCTCCACCATATGGTTCAATTGCACTTGGGCTATTATGAGTTTCAACTTTTCCTAAAATTGCATAACCATCATAAAATTTAAAAGCTCCAGAATTGTCTATAAATGCAGAAACAACATCTTGAGAATATTTTTTTGCTTCTTCTTTTAGACGTGTAAATAATGATTTTTTATTAATTCCATTTACAACTAAATTTGCTTTAAATGTTTTGTGGCAACAATGTTCACTCCAAGTTTGTGCTATTGTTTCCAATTCAGCATCATAAGGATCACGATTAATTTGAACAAAATAATTTTGTATTGTTTTCATTTCTTGCAAATTCAAATGGAGGCAATTAGATTTTGCAAATGTTAATAATTCTTGTTCTGTCATAGAACGAAGAGCAATTTTAGAAATTGAACCGGATTTGTCATCAATTATTAAAGTTTCTGGCTCATGAATTACAACTTGCTCAATTGTTTTATTTAATAAAAGCCTATTGCAAATTAATTTGATTTGTTCATCAGTTATATCACCATAAAAATGGTATTCCCAACTTGTATCTGCTGCGGAAAGATCATTAATTTTTAATTCATTTGCAGCCTTAAAAATTGTTGCAACTTCAGGGTTCATCACTCCTGGTTTTTTTGCAATTTCAATTTTTTTTGAATTTTGAAATTCGATTGGCTGATTAATTATATATTCTTGGCTTATTGAATCGACTAAAATATTTTTGGCAAAGTTTTCTGCTACTTGTTGATCAACACCTTGCAATCGATAAATCTTTATAGCACGAATTTCAGTATTAATACCAAAAGTATTTTTTATTTCTTGTTGTATTGCTTGACTATAAGTATCATGATCTTTTTTTGTAAGTACTCTAATTTGCGCAATCATACATACCATTTCTGTAGTTAAATTTTTAATCGTCCGTCGTCGCCTAGCGGCTTCCGCCGTCGCTTTTAGCTATGGCGGACAAGATGCCGGCTGTGCCCGGCGTAGCAATAAATTGCGAAGTCGGGACTAGACAGAACAACTGTCTGGCTGGTTTTAAACGCTCGCCACAGATTATCAACAAATTTTTTATTGCGCAAATTAAAGAATATTGGCAGTTTCTAAAAGTTTTATCTTTTTTTCTATGCCCCATTTATAGCCACCAAGTTCTCCATTTTTACGAACAACTTTATGGCATGGAATAAAATATGCAATGTTATTTTGACCTAATGCATTTGCAACTGCACGATAAGATTTTGGTTGGCCAATTTTATTTGCAAGTTCTTGGTAAGAAATAGATTTTGTAGAAATTTGTAATAGACTTTTCCAAACTTTGGTTTGAAAATCAGTACCAATTAAAAGAATTTTTGATGTATCAAGATTTTTTACAAAAATTGCATTTTTATATTTTTCTAATTCATGATCATCAAATGTTGCTTTGAAAATTCCTTTATCAGCACTCAAAACTAAAATTTTTCCTGCAGCAGTTTGATAATAAGAATAAAAAATCTTGTTATTTTGCAAATATGATTTTGCTTCTTTTGGTGCTACAAAATTAATTTTAAAATTCATAAATTATTTGGTTATTGAAACTTCGGTTTTGTGGCAATTAAAACTAATAATTGTAGAATCGGTCAAATTATTAAATGTTTTTACTGGATCAGATTGGATACCTATTTGATCATAATCTCCGTAATCACTCCAACTTATTTTCAAAACCTCAATATTTTTCATCTCCCAAATTTGTCCAGGTTCTAATGTAAATTGGCATTTATTTTCATCATAAATTTCAATGGATTTTGATGAAACATTTTTTACTATAACTGCATCAGAATTCATGGCGATTGATAATAATATGATAAATAATATGTTTTTCATAAAAACCTAATAATTTATTTAAATTGTTCTTCTCGACAATTCTTCAAGAATTCTTGAATCTGTTTTTTTACACATTCTTTTTTGTCAGAATCAGTGTATCTAGCCCATGAACCCGCCCAATCATTCACATCACGATAACATCGAGTTTCACAATTTGATGATACTGCTTTAAAAAATGCATAAGCATGAGGACAATTTTTTGAAGATTTCAATAATTCTTGTTGCTCCATGCAAAAAATTGTGCTTGATAAAAAAACAAAAACTAATCCAAGTTTAATATCCATATTCATCACTTTAAATTAAAAAATTAAAAGAATTTATTGGCATCGCTATTCTTGTTTTGAAGAAATATCCTTTATTGATGATGATTTAGATTGTATTTCCATTTCTTTTTCACAGCTTTTTAAAAAATTTTTAAAGCATTGCACTACACAGTCATCAGGAAATAAACGTGCAGGGCAAGTCGCCACATTTGCTTTGAAAAATAGATATGTTATAGGACATATTTTTTTTGGTGAATTTTGCAATAAAGAAGGAGATATTTCCATTACATCTTTTGATGAATTTTCCTGCATACAAAAAACATTGATTGATAAAAGAATAAAAAATAATGCAAATTTAATATTCATTATGATTTCCTTTTGTGTTAAATGCATTTAGATTATCAACATTATCCTTAAAATTCTACTACTTATTCTTTTTATTTAATTATTTTCAACAAATTGATTGATAAACTATTTATTAAGATTATAATCATCACCAGTTTTTTCAAAAGGGTACGAACATGACAAAAAGAATCCAATTATTAATCTCGCTAAGTTTTGCAGCAATAGTTCATTGCGCTGATCAAAAAACTTCTGAACAAACTATTCTTGCTGAGGGCAAAACAAAAATTATTTGGTCTCATGAAACTGACAACAATTTGGTTATCATTGAATCGAAGGATAATATTTCTGCAGGAAATGGTGCAAAAAGGGATGTAATTTCACATAAAGCCGAACTTGCTACAGATACTACATGCAATGTATTTAGATTATTAAAAGCTTGCGATTTACCTATTGCATTTTGCGAACAGCGAGATGCTACCCGTTTTGTAGCTCCGCATTGCGAAATGATTCTTTATGAAGTTGTAGTACGTAGAGAAGCACATGGATCATATTTAAAAAGACATCCTTACTTGCAAAAAGGACATTTATTTCCACAGTTAGTTGTTGAATTTTTCCTAAAGACAAATAACAACAATTGGAAGGGACAAGCTATTCCTTGCGATGACCCTTACATTCGTTTTCAAGATGGAAAAGGATTATTGTTCCGACCAGATAAACCAATTTGTGGCCAAGAACCATTTTTAACCCTTGAAGATTTTCCATGCAAAAATAAACCAGAAATGTTTGACCAAATGGCAACAATGGCAAAGAAAGCATTTTTAATTTTAGAAAAAGCATGGCAAACAAATAGCAGTACATTAGTAGATTTTAAAGTAGAATTTGGTTTTGATAAAAAAGGAAACCTTTTGCTTGCGGATGTAATAGATAATGATTCATGGCGTGTTATTCATAATGGAAATTATATAGACAAGCAAGTTTATCGCGACGGTGGCAATCTTTCTACAGTTGCAAATTTGTATAAGCAAGTCCGTGACTTTACAAGTCATTTCCACGTTCCACATCAAGCAATTATTTTATGGAGAGCATCAGAACAAGATGATATTGATCCTTATATGAAAGCTCTTGAACCATATCTAAATGAAAATCTTAAATTAATTTGTGTTACAAAATCTATGCACAAAGATCCTGTAACTGGTTACATACAACTTCAAGAAATAATACAAAAAAATCCTTTTAGTGTTGTTGTTACAATTGTTGGCAAAAGCAATGGCGCTGGCCCAATCTTATCTGCCACAACTACAGTGCCTGTAATTACAGTTCCTGCAGGTTGGAAATCATTTAATGACGATATTTGGTCATCTTTGCGCACACCAAGTGATGTTCCTTTGATGACAGTTTTGGAACCAGGAAATGCAGTGTTGGCAGCTCTTGAAATTTTGGCTATGAATAATCCAAGATTGTATGCGCAGTTGCGTGAAAAACAAGAATGCAGATTAGCAAATATATTTTGTAATATGTAAAAATAAATAAAAAATATTTAAACAAAAAAAGAAGACCGAAATGAAAACGGTCTTCTTTTTTTGTTATTGTTGTAAATTATTTGGCTCCATATTTTTTTAACAATTCTGCTATATCTTGATGACCTTGTTTTATTGCCCATTGATACGCAGTCATATTCAAATGATCTCTTGCATTAATATTTGCTCCCATTCTTATCAAAGTCTGTACAATATTTTTAAATCCTGGGTGGTTAAAAAAATTTTGAGCCGCAGCTATAAGAGCTGTTTTTCCAAAACTATCTTGGATATTTATATCCCACGAAATATATTTCGTGGCATGTTTAATTAGATATTCTGCTAAATCTGCATGGCCCATAGTAAGCGCTGATATAAGAGCATTTTGTCCAGCATTGTCTCGCTCATTTACACTTGCTCCGGCATTAATTAATATCTCTGCTGTTTTTGCATTATTTTCATAACTTTTAGATGTCAAAATAAGGGGAGTCATACCACTACTATTTTTTGCATTAACATTTGCTCCACCACTAATTAATAACATTACTATCTCATTATAACCATGCAAACTTGCTTCCATAAGAGCCGTATACCCTTCACTACTTCTTTCATCAACATCAACTCCCTGATTTAAAAGAGTTTTTAATTTTGAAACTTCATTATCTCTACTTGCTTTCACAATCTCGGGATAATATGATGAAAACATGGCAATTAAATTTGCAGACACACAAACTGATAATATAAAATATATTCTTTTTAACATATTTACCTTTTTATTAAATTAATAATCATTATATTATTTAGCCTATCAATTTCTCTTTCTATTTGTCAATAGCAATTAAGTTTTATCTAAAATAAGACCACTTTTTATCGGTGGTCTTATTTTTTTGTTAATAATTTTTCTATTGCTTCAAAATGTTCTCTTGCTAATGAAAGAGCTGTATCTCCTGTATTATTTTGCAAACTGACATTAGCTTTAGCTTCAATCAATAACTTTATAATGTGATCGCGTCCAAGAGAACTTGCCCACATAAGTGCAGTCCATCCCATACCACCGTTTGCATCAACATTAGCACCAGCTTTTATTAATAATTTTACAATATCTCTATGATCCATTCTAGCTGCTTGAATAAGCATAGTAAATCCTCTTTTATCTATCATATTGATATCGAGCTCATTTAATCGAAGCAATAGATTGATTAATAAAATTACATCTTTAGGAAATTCTTTTTTATCTAAAGAGTCAAAAATATATTGATTTAATTGCTTAAAATTTTCAGGAGTCAAATTAGTTAGTAAGAATCTTTCATACTCAGGTATTAAAATATTTCGTAATGCTTTATTTGTTCTAGAGAATTTATCAAAATTTTTAATACTTTTAATTACTGCAGGCCCGCTTTTATCACCCAAATCAAATACATGTTTAGCAATTTCACTTACTACTTCTGCAGAAAGCGTTTCCATGGCCATTAAACTAGGTACAAGAAAAAATATAATTAAATAAATTAATTTTTTCATATTTATTCTCTTTTTATGAATACTACATATTCAGATTACCAATTTCATTTTCCATTTGTCAATGATTGTTGAAATTTATATTTAAAATATGGTCTTTTATTTATATAAATTTTTTTCTTTAAATACTCTTTACTGACTACAAAATAAATTTCCCTGCATCCCTTAATGTTTTTAAAAGCCAACCATTCGCCTCTTATAAAATAAACATCTTATTTCTGAATAAAAAATTCGACTCAGATTGTTGTAAAAACTATCTGACTTTAAGGGCTGCATTTGTATTTAAAAAATTTGTAAAATTTATGCTAAAAAATTCCGGTAGCTTTTCCTGACCATGAGCCGTAGGCGAATGGTCTGCATTAAAGCGGGAGAGCGACCGTGTCCGGCGAAGCCTTGGCGAAGACGGATCCAACAGCATGTTGGGGCATTTTAGTTAAGGTATTTTGTGCGCACAAAACATCTTAGAAAAGAAATATTTATACAATAATTACGTATAGTTAAAAAAAATTAATTTTAGTTACCACACATTCCTATATCAGTTCTGTATAGCATACCTGGCCAATATAATTTTGAAACAAGTTCATATGCAGATTGCCGCGCTGCAATCAATGTGTCACCTAAAGCTGTGCAACACAAAACTCTTCCACCATTTGTTACACAATTATCTTTTTTTATTTTAGTTGCCGCATGAAAAATTTTTGTATTTTCAACTAAATTTGTAAGCCCTTCAATTTTATCGCCCACATGAGAAATTATTGGATATCCTTTTGATGCAAGCACAACTCCTACTGCGCATCTTTCATCCCATTCAATATTTTTTTCCTTTAATTTTTTATCTTCAGTTGCCAAACAAAGTTCAACAAAATCTGTCTTTAATCTAGACAAAATAACCTGTGCTTCAGGATCACCTAGACGAGCATTATATTCTAATACTTGCGCTCCCTGTGGTGTAATCATAAGACCTATATACAAAATTCCAGTAAAAGAACATCCTTCTTTTTGTAAGCAAGTAATAGTTGGCTTAGCAATTTCTGTAATAATTTGATCACGTAACTTTGGTGCCATCCAATCAACAGGGCTATATGCGCCCATGCCTCCGGTGTTGGAACCGTTATTTCCATCTAATAATCTTTTATGGTCTTGAGCTGTGCTAAATTGTAAAATATTTTCTCCATCAGTTAGCACAAAAAAACTTAATTCTTTACCTTCAATAAATTCTTCGATAATTATTTTTGTTCCAGAATCACCGAAAATTTTATTATCAAGCATATCTTCAATTGCGCTAAAGGCTTCATCTTTTGAATGTGCAATAAAAACACCTTTGCCTGAACAAAGACCGTCTGCTTTTATAACAATTGGGAAGTTTGAAAATTCAATATAATTTTTAGCTTGATCACTACAAGTGAAAATTTCAAATTTTGCAGTTGGAATATTATTGCGCTTCATAAATTCTTTAGAAAATACTTTTGAAGATTCAATTTGCGCAGCCTTTTTTGTTGGTCCAAAACAACGCAACCCTGCAGAATGAAATTCATCAACAATGCCATTAGCAAGATAATTTTCTGGACCTACAATTGTTAAATCAATTTGATTCTCTTTTGCAAATTTAATTAAGTCTGAAATTTCAGTTATCGAAATATTATCTGTTCTCGGTTCTTGTGCAGTTCCTGGATTTCCAGGAGCAACATATATTTTATTTACCAAAGGTGACTGCGCAACCTTCCAAGTAATTGCATGCTCACGTCCTCCACCACCAACAATTAAAATATTTAAGTTGGCTGCGCCAGAAAAATTGATAAAACTTAAAAATATTAATGCAAAAATTAAGTTAAACATAAAATCTTTCTTAATTATTTATTATTACTTGTTGTTTACTTTCAGATCTTGAAATAACTTTTCCAATAGCATATACAACTTCATCAGCTTCGCACAGCGACTGAAGAACAAAATCGACATCATCGATTTTAATAATTGCGACCATACCAATTCCCATATTAAATGTTCGCAACATTTCATCAGGTGAAATCTGACCGATTTCAGATAGCCAAGAAAAAACTGCGGGGACTTTCCACAAATTCATGTCTAATTCTACACAAACATTTTCTGGCAATACTCGAGGAAGATTTTCTAATAATCCACCACCTGTAATGTGAGCCAGTGCTTTAATTTTTTCTTGGTGAATTAATGGTAAAAGAGATTTTATATAAAGTTTTGTGGGCTCAATTAAAATGTCACCAATAGTTGCATGATAAGTTTTAAATGGAGGTTTATCATTTAAATTAATTTTATTTTTTTCTAAGACATAACGAACCAATGAATATCCATTTGAGTGAATTCCAGATGATGCAATGCCAATTACAACATCTCCTGGTTTTATTTCATCTAATTTTGGAAGCAACTTATTTCTTTCAGCAATTCCTACTGCAAAGCCTGCAAGATCATATTCTCCATTTGTATACATTCCCGGCATTTCTGCAGTTTCTCCGCCACTCAATGCGCAGCCAGATTCTTTACATGCTTGTGCAATTCCTTTAATTACAACTGCAGCTTCATCTACTTTCAATTTTCCTGTTGCATAATAATCAAGAAAAAATAAAGGTTCAGCACCATGTACAATTAAATCGTTTACATTCATAGCAACAAGATCTTGTCCAATTGTTTCATGCTTATTTAATTGTTGAGCAAGTTTCAGTTTTGTTCCTACACCATCAGTTGTACTAATTAAAATAGGATCTTTATATTTAATTTTTGCTAAATCAAAAAATCCACCGAAGCCACCCAAACTAGCATCTGCACCTAACCTTGCCGTTGCTTTTGCATAGGGTGCAATTCTATTAACTAATGCATCTCCATTTTCTATTGTGACACCAGATTGTTCATATGTTGTAGAACAAATATTTGATATTAAAAGAGTTGTAAAACTGAGTAAATTTATTGTTTTCATAAATTGCCTTGCTTGTAAATTTCAATTTCAAGCTCAACAATTTATCAAGAACACAAAAAATTTCCATTAAAGATCGAATTTTTCATACCAAAGAACAATTTTGCATCAACTTTGCTTTTAATAATTTTAACATTATATATATGTGATGATTAACTTTAGCGTAATGCATTGCATCATATCCATCCAGATTTTTTTCTGTAACATTTACTCCACGACTAATTAAAGCCTGAACAATTTTTACATAACCATAACAGCTGGCCCACTGAAGTAAGTCGCTACCACTTAAATTCAAAATATTTAAATTTGCACCAGAATTTATTAATAATTTTATTAAGTTTTGGTCGATAAAACTACAATTAGAAAGTCTGTGTCCGGATTCATCGTACTTTTGAGCAAATTTTTTAAAGCATGCTACTTCAAGAGCAGTTGTTCCAGTTTCATTTGGCAAATTAATATTTGCACCACAAGAAATTAATAATCGTACTATCTCAAAATAATTATTATGGCTTGCCCAAATAAGAGCTGTATTTCCTGTTTCTTCTTCTTGATAATCTATAAATTTACCTGCGAATGGAATAATTTGTGCGACTTTTTTAAAATCACCTTCTTTTGCAGCTTGAATTAAATCATCACCGCTAGTAATTTCCATTGAATTACAAGAAAAAAACATAAAAATTAAGTAAAAGTATTTTTTTATCATCGAATTACCTCGTTTAAATAATCTAATAATTTTACCAATTTTTAAAAAAAATATATATTGTTATTACATTCTTTTTGATATTTATTTTCAGGAAATTCTATGTTTAGCAAAACAAAAATTATTTTAGGTGTCGTTTTAACAATACTTTTAAGTTTATTTAGTTGGAATATTTATTGTTATTTTTTTTACAATAGCGAACCACAATTGAGTGTAAGTGGCATCGAAGATACTGGACATTATCAAGGTGAAGTTCCGGTAATCGTAACAGGAAATGATGCTTATAAAGTTTCAGACGTTTCTATTTGGTTAGATGGAAAAAATTTAGTTAATCATCACAAAATTTCTCGCAAAAATTTTGAATATAATTTTCCACTTTCAACAAAGACTTTGGCAAATGGTAAACACAATTTAAAAATTGAAATCACAAATTCTATATTTAATAAAAAAAGTGCAGCAAAAGAATTAAATTTCTATGTAGATAACAATCCTCTACAAGCGGCATTTTTAAAAGCAGATACAGATTTTAAAGTTTTCCAAGGAAGAACTTTGCACGTTCAGTTCCAAACAAATAAAGAATTAAAAGAAGCAAGGGCAAAAACATTTTCTAAAGAATTTGAATGTTTTTCAGAATCACAAAATTCAGTAATTTATGAATGCTTTGTGCCAATTTCTTGCGAAGAAAATCCTAATGAATATTTATTGGCAATAGATCTTTTAGATAAAGTTGGAAACAATTTAACATTGAACATGAAGTTCCAAATTATTCCATTTCCATTTAAAAAACAAACTGTAAAAATTAGCCAAGAAAAATTGAAATTAGAAGAAGAAGCAGGACATAGTGAAAAAAAATTGGAAGAAGTTTTAGCGGAACTTACAAAACAATCTCCTAAACAAAAATTGTGGCAAGGCGCATTTTATCCACCAACAGAAATTAAAGCAGTAACAACAGACTTTGGTACTGTACGAACAACACAATTCAGAGGATTGTATGCGCATAAAGCTGTTGATGTTATAAATACTCCAAAAAGCGTAATTTGGGCGCCGCAAGAAGGCATTGTAGTTTGTAAAGATCGCTTCGCGCATAGTGGAAATACAATTATCTTAGATCATGGTCATGGAATTTTATCGATGTTCTTCCATTTAGATAATTTTGCGAACTTGCAAGTTGGAGATAAGGTCAGACGCGGAAATCCTATAGGAACTTTGGGTATGACTGGACATGCAACAGGCTATCACTTGCATTGGGAAATGAGAATTAATAATATAGCAATTGACCCTATGCAATGGACAAAGCCTAATTTTTAAAATTTAAGGAGAATGGCAAATGTTTTCTGAAAGTTTTTTATTTGAACATCTCCAACATTATTCAAAAAAAATTTGGTACTTAATTACATTCTTTATTGTAATTTTTATTTTTGCTGTATGGTTTAAATTTTTTTTTGTATCAATGAACAGAGTTATTAGAAAACATAAAGAAAATTTAATGGCACTTGTAAACCAACAAAATACAGTCATTTTAAAACCTTCCGAGGCTATGCCGGACAGGGAAGAAATACAAACTCCAATTAATATAGATAAAAATAAATTTTTAAAAGCATCCCAAGTTACATTATTTATTTTGGAAAATTTAAAAAGAAAAAATTTAGAATTAAAAATTTCTGATGTAAGTCCTGAAGTTTTAAAAAATTTTTATAAAAAGTCTATTTTTGATTTTGAAATATCTGGTAAGTTTGAAAGTGTTTTAGATTTTCTGCAGAGCATAAGGCTTTCAAATTATCTAATTAAAATAAAAAAATGCAAAATCAAAAAAAATAATGAAGAAAATATTTCATGTTTCATTACCTTGCAAGCTTTGCAAATTCTTAATTCTAGCAATAATTCCCATCCCGACTTTTACAACAATACGAAATCCATTTAATTTTAATTCCAATATTGATTGTCAATATTTATTAATTGGAACTGGCAAAAAAAATTCAAAACCCTTTGCGATGATCAAAATTGATAACAAAAACAAAATTGTTTTTGAAGGCGACAAAGTTGGTGACTTGGTTGTTGCAAAAATTGAACAAGAAAAAATAGTTCTTAAGTAAATCCAGCCTTCCGTCTTCGCCAAGGCTTCGCCGGACAGGTCGCCTTTGAACTATAAATAAGCTTTGAACTTTATATTGCTACGGCGGATGATTTCATCGCAAGTGTAATATATTGAAGTGAAAAAATTCTTACGATGAAATCAAAAAAATCCCTTCAACTTAAGAATTAAGCTGAAGGGTTAGGGGGGTGAACAACACTTTGACGTATTGCTCGTTTAGGGACATTTAAAATTTTATTTACGCGATGATCGTAACAACCCTAAATCTGATTGTCAAGTTTGCAGAAAAATTTTTTTATCGTGGAAAAATTAAAGTAAATTCACCGCGTTTTTTTGGGTCAGTATTATGAACTAATACCCATCTATCTGCACTAAAATGTATATAGTTACTTGGAATATACCATCCTCCCACAGTATTGTCATAAGTTTTTAAAAGTGGAGTTCCTGGAGAATTATCCCAAACAAATATTGCAAATGGAGTACGACTTGGCAAAATAAATACATTACCAATTTCTACTGAGTTTGGTAGATGCTGTGGATTATTTCTTGCAGGAAGAATAATAGTATTTGAATAAAGATTATTGCCTTCTTCATACATACGTCTTATATCAATATTTACAGGCAAAGGACCTTGTTTTATTTGTATGATTATATCCTTATTTGTGTCGTTAACAACAGTTGCGCATTTCAAATTTTTACACAAAAATGAAAAGGAAATTAAAAATAATAATTTTATTTTCATGAAATAAATCCCCCTCTAAATTTATTTATATATCTTAATTTTAAGTTATCAGTTTTGATATTAAAAAAGCAATAGTTCCGCGAATTTTATTGATTTTTCTCTGTAAAATCAATATTAAAAAGATTGGGGTTAGCGTAGATGGGTCATGATTTTTTTTATTGAAGTTTTATGATCTTGGATACTGTGCCAAGGATCTTTTTTTCTTGATAATCTTTTAAAAATATTATTGATATTAAATTTTTGAGCAGAAGATGTTTTTGAAACTTCTCGCCATTCTAATGGAGTTGCAACTGGAGCTTTTTCAATCGCTCGTACTGCATATGGCGCTACACCAGTTTGTGCAAATTCATTTCTTAAAGTATCTAAAAAAATTTTTCCTTGTCTCTTATTTTTTCGTACTTCCATTGTAAAATCATCTGGATACATTTTAATGAATTCTTGCGCAATTAATTTTGCACATTTTTTAGATTCTTTAAAAGTTGCAGATTTATCTAATGGAATTACAACATGCAATCCACGAGACCCTGTTGTCATTACAAAAGAGGTTATATCAAAACTATCTAAAAGTTTTTTAAATTTAAGAACAAATTTGCAAATTGTTTTAAAAGTTTGTTTTTCAGGATCAAAATCAAAAATCATTCTGTCAGGAAATTTTATTTTATCAATTTGGCTCAACCATATATGTGGCGTGATTACAGCTTGATTTGCAAGATAAACTAATGAGGCCTTATTATTGCAAACTATATAATTTGTATGTCCACCTTCTTTTTTTGCAACTTTAAAACGCTTCATCCATTTGGGAAAATATGATGCTGCATCTTTATAAAAAAAACCTTCGTGAATGCTATTAGGAAATCTATGCATAGTTACTGGACGATTTGCAATATAAGGAATCATTATGTCACTTATTTTTGCATAATAATCGATTAAATCGCCTTTAGTAATTTTACTCTTGGGAAATAAAATTTTTTTCTCGTTGCTAGTTTGAATTTCAATGGAACCAATTTTAATCTTTGCCATTTTCTTTCATTTTTAATAATAGCCAGCCTTTGCCTTCAGAAAGTTTTGTTTTAATCAAGGCATATTTTCCTTTTACTTTTTTTCCTTTTAATATAATTTCAATTTTTCCATCTTTAAAACATCGCGACATATCTTGTTCTTTTAAATTTTCATATTTGCCATGGTCCCAAATTTCTACAGTTCCTGCACCATATTCACCTTCAGGAATTGTTCCATGAAATTTTGCATATTCCATTGGATGATCTTCAGTCAGCATGGCTAATTTTTTGTCGCCTGCTTTAGTTGGCGGTCCTTTTGGAACCGCCCAAGATTTTAAAACACCATCAATTTCTAAACGTAAATCGTAATGCAAATGGCTTGCATCATGTTTTTGAATAACAAAAATAGCAGTATCTTTTTTCCGAGTTTTTCCAAAAGGTTCTAAAGTCTTAGTAAAATCTCGTTTTTTTCTATAGGTTTTTAACTTAGAATTTACTGCACTCATGTGCTCAATTGGTACTTTAGCGAAAAAGGTGCATTGCAATAGAAATAATAAATAAAACTAAGAATATGAAGAATAAGATTCTTGCTATATCAACTGAAACATTTGCAATTCCACCAAACCCTAGCACACCAGCTATAAGTGCAACTACTAAAAATATTAACGCCCAATATAAAAGCATAAATGACTCCTTTTTTTAATTATTATGATTTTTGCAAAAACAACAGATGAAAATCAATATTATTTTTTTGATCTTTTAATTAAAACGATTGTAATGATAACCAAGATCAACAAAATTAAATCTATAAATGGATCTAATAATCCACCAAAAATTTTTTGTAAAATTAGTTTTGTAATCTGCCCACCATCTAAAAATGGGATGGGCAAGATATTAAAGAATGCAACCTCTATGCAGATTGTTCCTATGGCCAAAAAAAATAGTTGAGTTTGTGTATTAATTTGTAAATTATGCTGATGGAAGTAACTTCTATTTTGCAATGCATTAAAAATATATAAACCTGAATCTAAAAATAAATCTATTAATAATCGAATAGATAAATTAATTGCAGCAAAAATATGGAAATGATTTGCAAAAAGAAAAAAGATATAAAAAATTATAAATGCAAAAATTAAATTGAAAATAACACCGGCAATTAAAATAATAAACTTCTGAAAAAAAGTAGCTTTTGCAAGATCATCCTGATTAATTGTAGTGTAACCGCCAAGCGGAATTGCTGAGATTTTGTATTCTGTTTTCTCAGTTTTAATAGAAAAAATTTTGGGACCGAAGCCAACTGAAAATGTCGGCGTTCTAACATTAAAAAAATTGGCAGCAGTAAAGTGACCAAATTCGTGGACAAAAATTACAATGCCAATTGCTAATAAGAGTAATAAAAAACTTTTTAGATTGTTCAAAATAAAATTCCATACAAAAAAACATTAATATTATTTTAAGTTTTGTACAGGTTTCAAATCAAGTTTTAAATTAAAACTTTTCTTTTTCTAAGGTATTTTGTTTGCCCAAAATACCTTAACTAAAATGCACCAACATGCTGTTGGATCGCATTCTCGTTTAATTCGCAGCCATTCGCCTTACGGCTCAGGCGCTCAGAAAACTACCGGAATTTATTCAAATAGTTTTGAGTGTTTGAGAATCCAAAACCAAAGGTTTTGTGGTTCGAGTTGCAAAACGTTAAGGGGATGCAAGGGAAAGTTGCCGCCCTTTCTTGATAATCTTTGGGCGCGCAAAGATTATCGAAAAGATTTAATTTTGTTTTTTAAAAGAAATATTATTTGTAATAGCTTTATAAAACTGCATCATATTTCTGTTTTCATTTTCTTCCATTCTCCGGTGGATTTTGTTTTGTTAAGCTTACCGAAAATCCCAAGCTTTGAGGCAAAAGTTATTTTTCTATATTCAACTTTCAAATCCTTGCAATTTGGACATAGTGCTTCTTTTATTTCATACATACCTTCTATATCTTTTGGCTCGGAAAATGATAAACGAACGTGAATCCCACATTTAAAGCAATTCTCGTTTTTTTCGCAATCGTTGTCTTTTATATATCGATTAATATTTGATAATGGACTAGTTTTAACCGCCTTGGCATTAGGATTATCATACATTATATTTATTATATCACCCTTATGAATAGAACCACTTTCAGTTTTAACATTATCGCCTACATTATTCGATAAAACATCTCCTATCTTAGTTTTATTTGTAGGCGATTTGTCTTTTATCCAAGATAAATTTTTAAAAATTGATTTAATCAACATTATTAGATTCCAATAATTAATTTAAATTCATTAAAATCAGTAAGCAAATTTCAATATAATTCATCTATCAATTCTTTTACTGGTCTTAGTGAAATGGGATCAGAGATATCTTTATAGAATTTTTCATCATATTCACGAGCTTGAACAACGACCGGCATAGAAATTGCATGACCAATGATCATAATTTGTTTTTTGCTGTCTAGTGTTGATAAAATGTTGCGTAAATAGTGTGCATTATTTGCACCTGTTAGAACTGCTTGAATATCTTTTTCATCATTTAATTGCGCGACAATTTTTGTACCGATTTGAGATAAAATTTCAGGATCAATTCCAGATGGTCTTTGGTCGACCACCAAAAGTGATACATAATATTTTCTCATTTCACGTGCTATTGTACCAAAAATAGTTTGTTTAGCTGCCTGTGCATTTAAAAACTTATGGGCCTCTTCAATAACAATCAAAAGTTTTTTTGGCTCATCGCCTTTATTGCGCGTTCCTAAAAATTTCTCGGTTTTTTCTACATAATTTGTGTGGATTCTGCGCGTTATGATATTTGCAATTAATAGATAACAAAAAGTTGAAGAATAATTTCCGAATTCAATAATTACGGAAATTCCGCGATCAATACATTCCATCATTCTATCAATAATATCATCTTGTACATCTTCAGCGACAAAAAATGGCAATCTTTCTATGTGTCTTAATTTTCTGTATAAAGCAGAAATAGATTCAGGATTTGCACCAACTTCTGCTGCAAACTCTTTAAGCCTATCTTTTTGCTCTAGTAAAACTTTTAACCAAGCTTTTTTATATTTTGCCGCAATTAAATAGGCAGATTCGCAAGCTGTTGGATGCAAATTTAATTCTTCATGCAAAGAAATAATGTCATCTACATATATAGATTTATAATTTAAAATAAATTCATAATCTGCGGTGCTACCTCTTCTGCGAGTGGATGTTGGATCTAAAGAAAAAATGGCAACTTTATTTGGGAATAATGTTTTTAAACCTTTTACAAAAGATTCATTATTTCCTTCTTTTCTAGCTTGTGAACCATATTCACTGTGCATATCAAAAATTAAGGTTACTGCTTTTTCTTTTCTAATTAATCCTGCTAAAACTAAGCGGGTTAAAAAAGTTTTTCCTGTTCCAGTTTTTCCAAATATTCCACTACTTCTTGCAGTAAATTGTTCAAGATCAAGACAGACTGGAGCATCCATGTCTAGCGGAGTTCCAATATTAAAATATTTTTTATTTTTATCATCTTCACTTCCAAAAATTAAAGCAATGTCTTCATTTTCAGCTTCAAACACTGGCGCAAAATGATATGGGATTGTTTTTACGGGACTTATTTTAGAATTACTTAACATCAACATTGGCTTTACCAATGCAGTGGCGTAAATATCTTTTAATTTTAAAGTTTTTGTTAGTAAGGTTTCATTTTCTTTTGGAGGGAAAAGCAAAATATCCGGATGCGTAACTTGTAACTGTAAATCAGTAACTAGGGAAAAAAATTTCTGATTCTGGCAAGAAATGCAAATAAATCTGCCAGTTTTTATTTCATTGAAATTCATGGCAGAATCTAAACGCATTATAAATCCATCAGCCAAAGACCCACTGATTATATGTCCAAGTTTTTTTTGCATATTTTAAGAACCAGTGAGCAGAGTGACAGAATTTCTTGTAATTTCAATAAAAGAATTTAAAACTTCAACCGTTTCAATTTTCCCACTGTTTAAACAATATGTAACATTAGAATTATCTTTCAATGTTAATATCATAGGAATATGCCCTGGCTGAATTATATATGAACCATTTTCGGTTACTGCTTCCAACCATGAAATTGTTAAAGTTTTTTTGCTCATGGGGCCTATAATTGCAAAATTCATATAACTTCTTGTTTTAATTTTTCAGCTTTTATTTTTGCTTCTTCTAAAGTACCAACCATGTAAAATGATTGTTCAGGCATGTCATCACATTCACCATTTACAATTTTTTCAAAATCATCAACTGTTTTTTTCAATGGCACATATTTGCCAGGGATGCCCGTGGTAAATTCAGCACTGAATAATGGTTGAGTTAAGAATTTTTGAATCGCTTTTGCTCTACGCACAAGAAGTTTATCATCTTCGGAAAGTTCATCCATTCCTAAAATGGCGATAATGTCTTGCAAATCTTTATATCTTTGTAAAATATCCTGAACTCTTCTTGCAACTATATAATGTTTATTGCCAACAATGTCTGGTGATAATCCTTTAGAATTAGATTCAAGAGGATCAATTGCAGGATACAAACCAACTTCGACAAGTTTTCGAGAAAGAACTGTGCTCGCATCAAGATGCATAAATGTTGTAGCCGGTGCAGGGTCTGTTATGTCATCTGCAGGAACATACACTGCCTGAATTGATGTTATCGCACCATTTATTGTATTTGTAATTCTTTCTTCAAACTCCCCCATTTCAGAAGCAAGCGTGGGTTGATAACCAACTGCTGAAGGCATTCTACCAAGTAGAGCTGAAACCTCAGAACCAGCTTGTACCATACGGAAAATATTATCGACAAATAAAAGAACATCTTTTTTTTCATGGTCTCTGAAATATTCTGCCATAGTAAGTCCTGTAAGTCCTACGCGAAATCTTGCTCCAGGCATTTCTCCCATTTGACCGAAAACTAAAACTGCTTTATCAAGAACGCCAAAACGTTCCATTTCTAGCCAAAGTTCATTGCCTTCTCTTGTTCGTTCACCAACACCTGTAAAAACAGAAACACCAGCATGCTCTATAGCTATATTTCTTATTAATTCCGTTACTAAAATAGTTTTACCAACACCCGCTCCACCAAAAAGACCAATTTTTGAGCCTTTTAAAAATGGGCACATTAAATCAATAATTTTTATTCCTGTTTCTTGGATTTCATTTTCAATTTTTTGTTCAATAAATGTTGGCGCATCACGATGAATTGGCAATTCAACTTCTGTTTTTACATCACCTTTACCATCAATGGTTCTACCGAGCACATCAAAAATTCTACCAAGAGTTGGCCTTCCAACTGGAACTTTAATAGAAGCACCTGTATCAATAACTTTAAGACCTCGCTGAATACCAAAAATACTTTCTAATGCGATACATCTTACGATTCCATCGCCCAATTGTTGGGCAACTTCGACATATGCCGTGCGTTCGTCTTCTTTATTATGAGAAGGCAATATAATTTGTAATTCATTGTAAATTTTGGGAGCAGATTCTCTAGGAAATTCTACGTCTATAATAGTCCCACTAATTCTTAAAACTGTCCCAATATTTTTTGACATCTCGCCCTCGAAGACCAAATTTAATTTTTATTTCTCTTATTGAAATTAATTCAAGAGTTCAAATTTGTAAAGCGATCAGTTCTATACGCTCTTTGAGCTTCGAAGAACAGGTTGGCAAAGTGGGGACGTTCTCTGTCGCTTAACGCTTCCTTGTGAAAACTGAAAAAGATATATATTTTATTAGTGATTTAATAATTTAGGGATTTAGTAATGAATAGATTTTTTTTAATTTTATTTGCTTTGTTAACTTTAAATAATTTACAAGGTATGGAAAATGACAGAATTTTGAAAACTAGTAATAAACCTAAACATTCTCAATTGTTTCCCGAAATAGAACAATTTAATTATAATTCATTTTCAAATGAAGATTTTCAATATCTGTTGAATTTTGCATATTTTACATATCTATATTTGTCTAGATGTCTACAATTAAAAGAAATCTTTGTTAATATAAAAGAAGGTAATTGGCCTACAATTGAAATTCAGGCGCTTTTGGCTCCTTCCCATCAAAAGTTTTTATATATTCAGAACATTTATGAATATGTAAACTCCTATCAGTTAAGATGTTCAGAAAATGTTACAAGATTCATAAATCTAAATAAGCAAAAACTTGATAAAATAGGTGATTCTGATTTAGATATTTTAGATAAAATAAAAGAACAAATTATTTTTTATAAATTTGTTTGTTTAGAATTATTTAATCAAATACACAAAAAAAATATTTCCGTAAAATATCAAACAATAATGTTCAACACAACAGGAATCATTGAAGAATCTAAAAGATTAATTGCGGTGCCAACTATTCATTAATCTTCACAGCCCTGCCTTTATCTATAAAATTTCTTATAACAACGTTTGAACGCTTTTGCTCTGCAAATTTCTTTTGATAAACCTGGATTATTCATTCTGTAATATCTATAATAATTTTTTATGCAAATTTTATATCCATGATTATATTTCCAACCATAGTCTGTCCATAAATAACCATTTAAAGGATAATTGAAATATGCAGGTTGATTCCACCACCACCATTTAAGCCAAGGTTTGCGGTGACGTCTGCTGTTATGATGCTTATGAGAATGTTTTTCATGATGATTTGAACGTGCAACTAATACAGCTGAATTGAAAAATACAACCAAAAACAAAATTAATTTTTTATTCATAATTTTGACCTTAAAAAAATGGGAGTTTGAAATTTCAAACTCCCATTAAATATTTAGTCTATATCAGGTGGATAAGTTAAACTGTCTTCTTGATAACCTTGTCCACAATATCCATTAACACAGTATTCACTTGCTATTGGATCATAATATTCGTCTATTGCTGTTGTTTCATTATTATCTTCATCAAAATCTGATGGTTCTTGAACTACAACATCATCATAGTCTTCTGGTTGATATCCACAATATCCGCCAACACAATATCCATTTCCGCAATAACCACCAACACATAAATCATTTGTTATTGCATCGTCGTAATCTTCCGGTTGATATCCACAATAACCGCCAACACATAAGTCATTTGTTATTGCATCATCATAGTCTTCGGGCTGATATCCGCAGTATCCACCTACACATAAATCATCATTAGTAATTGGATCATCATAATCTACTGAGACTTCTGAAGATGGTTCAACTTCTTCTGCTTGTGATGTACCAAGCTCTTCTGGATTTTGTCTATAATAACAAACTGCTACAGCACGTTTTACGCATTCTTGTTTTGAAAGATCTGGATTTTCTGCTCGGCAGCTATTATAAACTGGAGTTATACAATCATAATATGTTTGATCATATACCCAAGTATTATCTCGGTATACATAACCTCTGATTGGATAATACCAATAAGAATTCCACCACCATGGCGAATTCCACCACCACCAACCAAGACCTAAGAATGGTACACCCCACCAAGCCCAGTTCCAACCACCCCACCAGCCTGGGCTACCCCAATGGCTTAATGCAGCTCTTCTATTGCCAGCAAATCTTCTAGTTCCAGCGAAAGAACCACGACCTAATCTACCAGCTCGGCCGATTCTAGCACCAGCTAAACCGGTTCTAGCGCCTGCTAATCTTCCAGCTCTTGCTCCAGCTAAAGTACCCGCACGGCCAACTCTAGCACCTGCAATTCCTGTTCTTGGGCCTGTTACTCTAGCTCCAGATATTCCTGCAGTTCGTATACCACCTACTCTACCAACACCTGCTGCAGAAACACCCGCAGTTCTAATACCACCTGTTCTTATAGCTCCGCCTCTAAATCCTCCGGTACTTACCGCTCCACCTCTAAAACCGGCACCTCTAAAACTAGCTCCGCCACCTCTGAAACCAGCACCACCGCCTCTAAAGCCGCCTCCTCCACCACGGAAACCACCGCCACCTCTGCCACCACCGCCACGCATAGCATATGCTAATGGGCTTAAAGCAAGAGAAAAGGCCATAATTAATATGAATAATTTACTGAATTTATTCATGACATTCTCCTTTTTATTACTATATTACTCTATTACTACTATTCTAATAATTTCATAATAGCAAAATTAGGTTCTAATTTTCAATAAAATATTGATTATTAGCTATTTTTTAGCAATTTTAAGATTCTATAGATTAGGGATCAAAAACCGCTTATAAACGATCTTTATGAAAAATTGAAAAAATGAGCAAAATTTGAAGTTAAATTGACAAAAATTCAATTTATTTTAAATTAATTATATGACTTGGAGGTCTAAAATGTTTAAAAAATTTATTTTCTTATTTTTGTCAATTATCTGCATACAAACAAATTGTTGGAAAGAAATTGTACCAAAAAGTGAGCGATTTCCTTTGCAAAAATTACCTGTAGAATTAATTGAAAAAATATTAATTCCCAAGTTTCCTGAAGATGAAATTAGTGCAGATGAATATGAAAAAGAATTAGAAGATTATAAGAAACAATACAAGTTGATGCCTCAAGATAAAAAGGATAAATTACTTGTGATGGAAAAATTTCAGATACATCATGTGTCTAATTATATATTTGAAAAAAGAAAAGATCTTGTTGAAAATTATCTAAAAAATTTATCTAAAACAAATCATTTTTTTAATTTGTATTCAAAAGAAGTTCTTCAGAGATTTGATAATAAATTTGTTAGATTTATGAATGAATGTTTTATAAATCCAGGCAAATTAGAGACATCGTTACGTGAAGCCTGTTATTCTTGCAAATGCCAAAAGTTCCATAATCATGCTTTAGTTAAAAAATTAATTGATGCTGGAGCAGATATAAGACAGATAATGTCTCGCTCGACTTTATAAAGAGAATTTGCGTTCTAAAATGGCATTCAATAGCTAAACTTCTGTAAGTCAGATAAACCAATTTCATTCAATTTACTTTTTAACTGATCTAAATTTAACAAGCCCGTTTTTGCATCAAATGCAGAGATTACTGATGCGCTATTTATAAGACCTGAAATAATAGCTTGACCAACAATTTTTTCTGAACAGATTTTGTCAAAATCTTTATCAAAATGATCAATTAAAATAGAAATGAATGTAGAACCAAATGCATCACCTGCACCTACAGTACTAATTACCTTAGTAGGCAGACTTTTGTGAAAATACATACATTCTTTTGTTGCAACATAAACACCTTCAGAACCATTGGTTACAACAATAATTTTTGGTCCATGAGATAAAACAATATTGAAAAATTCGGAAACACTAAAACAATGTTCTTGATGAAATAATAATTCTTTTAATAATTGTGGTGCATCTTTCTCTGCATATTTTGCAGATTCTTTTATTTTTTTAATATCCGGTTTTTTTAAAAGTTCGCTTTTCAAAAATTCCGACATTAAAATTCGTGCTTCTTTGCTATTCAAAAGCAAAACATCTATATTTTTTAAACTTTCCAAAAAAATATTAACATTTTCTTTTAACTGACTTGTTCCTGGATTGCATGCAACTAATGCGCCATGTTTTTTAGCCAAATTACATACTGGCAATAGTACATTTGCAGAATCTCCGGTCAATGATGTTATATATAAACAATCTGATTGTTCAATTTTTTTTCCGTTATCAATTTCTGCAAAGTTTAATGTTGAATTTGCACCACGAAATGTAAAAATAGTTCGATTGCCATTAACTGATGGAATGATAAATGAGACTCCACTTGGTTGATCTTTTGCAATAATTACAGATTCAATATTGATACCTGATTTTTTTAATTTCTCAATTATAAATTTTCCAGCTTCATCATCACCAACTTTAAAAATAGAAGAAACAATTTGTCCAAGTTTTAAAAAAGCTTCAGCACTATTGGTTGCACCTCCACCGGTTGCATAGTGAAGGTGCTTGACTTCGATTTTTGCTCCTTGTTCAAGAAGCAGAAATTTTCTTTGACCATGCGAATCTTGAATTTGCATCAACTGAGAATTTTTATATTCAATAAAAATATCTTGAGTTGCGCCCCCTATGGTCAAAATTTTTTTCATTGATGTTCCTATATTAAGCTTTTTTTTCTGCAGGCATTAAAACATGATTTAACACCTCATTTGCATGATTTACCCAAATAATATCTATGTCTTTTATAATTTCTTCAAGACCTACGATATCGTTTTTATTTTTATGTGGCAAAATTATATGTTCAACATGATTTCTTTTTGCTGCTAATATTTTTTCTTTCACGCCACCAATTGGCATCACATGTCCTTGTAGATTCAATTCTCCAGTCATGGCATAATTTGCGCAAATTGGTCGCGATGTAAGTGCAGAAAGAATTGAAGATAACAATGTAACACCAGCAGATGGACCATCTTTTGGAACAGCTCCTGCAGGAACGTGAATATGTAAATCAAAACTTGTAAACATTTTAGGATCAATATTATATTCTTTAGCATGAGCTTTTGCATAACTTAATGCAGCCTGCGCTGATTCTTTCATTACATTTCCAAGTTGTCCGGTCAACAGTAGTTTACCTTTTCCTGGCATTACAACTGCTTCGATTTTTATCATTTCTCCGCCATATGATGTCCATGCAAGGCCGTTACAAATACCTATTAAATGTTCTTTTTGAATATCATCTTCATGGAATTTTCTTGGCCCAAGATATTTGTCCAAATTATCTGTGTCAAAATGTAATAATCTTTGCTCTTCTACTAATGTACGGGCTGCTTTACTTGCAAGTTTTTTGATCAATCTTTCTAATTCGCGGACCCCTGCTTCACGTGTGTAATTGTAAATAATATGTGCAAGTAATTCATCTTTTATTGAAAGTGCATGATTTTCAAGACCGGCTTCATTTAAAACTCTGCGAGTTAAATGGCGTTTTGCAATTTCAATTTTTTCTTCCAAAGTGTAACCAGAAAGTTGAATTATCTCCATTCTATCTTTCAATGGTTCAGACAATGTTTCTAGTGAATTTGCAGTTGCTATAAATAAACATTTTGATAAATCAAACGGAATATTTAGATAGTTATCATAAAAAGTTTTGTTTTGTTGTGGATCTAAAACTTCTAGCATAGCTGCTGAAGGATCTCCTCTAAAATCTGCCCCGATTTTGTCCAACTCATCTATTATTACCACAGGATTAGCAGAACCAGCTTTTTTTATACCTTGAATAAATCTTCCTGGCATTGCACCAACATATGTTCTTCGGTGTCCTCTAATTTCTGCTTCATCTTTTACACCACCTAAAGAAATCCGAACATATTCTCTATTTAGGCAACGAGCAATAGATTTTCCTAAAGAAGTTTTACCAGTTCCCGGGGGCCCTACAAAACAAATAATTGGAGCGTGGCCATCTTGTTTTAATTTTCTTATTGATATAAAGTCTAAAATTCTTTCTTTAATTTCTTTAAGGCCATGATGATCTTCGTCTAGAACTTTTTTTGCATGTTCAATGTCTAAATTATCTATAGTTTCTCTACCCCATGGTAATGCCAAAACCCATTCAAGATAAGTTCTGACTACAGAAGCTTCCATTGAATCTGGAGAGGTTTTTTCTAGACGATTAATTTGACGATTAATTTCTGTATAAACATCTTCACTTACAGGAATTTCTGCAAGTCTTATGCGCATTTTTTCTATTTCTTCAAGATCGTCATCGCCAAGTTCTTCTTTAATTGCACGAATTTGTTCACGTAAATAAAACTCTTTTTGAGATTTATTCATTGAATCTCGAGCACGGTTTTTAATTCTTTCTTGAACTTCAACAACTTCAAGTTCTTTCATTAAAGATCTATACAAACCTTCGAGCAATTCTTTTTGAGAATTTGCTTCGAGCATTGCTTGAGCTTCGTCAACTTCTAAAACAATATGCGACAAAATAAAATCTGCAATTTTTGCAGGATCTTGCATTTTAGAAATTATTAAATGAAAATCTGGACTCAATAAAGTTTGACCAGAAGTAGAAATTTCTTCTGCTATATTTTTGATATTTTTAATTTGAGCTAATATTTCTGTTTGATTATCTTGGTCTGAATAATTTAATTTTTTTACGGTAGCTCTTAAAATATCATCTTCTGCATTAATTTCATTAACATAAGCCCTCGATATCCCCTGTACTAAAATTTTTATACCGCCCTCTGGTATTTTAATTAGCCTCATAATAGAAGCAACTGTCCCTACATTATATAAATCTTTTGTCCCAATCGCACCATGATGATCTTCCGAACTTTTAGTCGAAGCTAATAAAAGCACCATTTTGTTTTCATCTTTTAACGCGCAATCAACCCCTTTGATTATGCGTTCATCTAAAACAAGCAATGGTACAATCATATTCGGAAAAACTACAACATCCATTGTTGGAATGACTGGGAGTATTTCTGGCGCAACCTCTTGAACAGATTTATTTATCCCCTTCATAACGACTCCCCCCTCTGAAATTACTTATCCCTTAGATCTGAGTCTAGTCGACGTTGAATTTTAAAAACAATAGTTAAAATTTTAGGTATGCCTGATAAATAATAAAAACAGGAGCAATCCATTGCATATCTGTAATTATATGTGATAATATGTAGGTAAAGTAAATGTTTTAATAAAAAAGTAGAAAATTATGAAATTGCGAATTTTATTAAGTTTATTTTTATTAAACTCTTCTTTTTATTGCTTTGCAATGATATCTGAAAGTTCTAAAAAATAATAAATATCGGGAAATTAACTCCTGAAACTGTTGAATTTATATTAACTAAAGTATCAATAGATACAAATAAAAGTTTGACAGTAAATTTAGAAGATCTGCTAGAAACAAAAGGATTATTATTATCAGGATTACAATGGAATTTAAAAATTGATGTTATCAAAAAAATTGAAAATGATATTGATAAAAAATTTGGTGAAATCATTAAAAATTCTTATTCAAAAGATAATATCAATAAAGCTTTTCTAGAAAATTCAGAATCATGGAATGAAAAAAAAGCCGTTTATATAGCACAAATATTACTAAATGCAGGTGCAGATGTGAACACAAAAAGTGATGTATTTGAAACTACAGCCTTAATTATCGCAGCCGGCATGAATGATCTTCCATTGGTCAAATCTTTGATACAAAATCAAGCCGATGTAAATGCAAAAAAATAAATATGATATATCACCATTATCCGTAGCTTCAGAACTTAGTTCTTTTGAGATGGTTCAATACTTATTAAATCATGAAGCTAATGTAAATACAATTATTTATCCTATAATGTCCGCCATAAAATCCAACATTGATGCATATAAAAAAGTAAAAATATTGATTGATCATGGAGCTAATTTACATATTAATGTACTTGGTGAAACTCCATTACAATATGCAATTCGTAAAAATAAACGAGATATTGTTCAATTAATCTACGAAGAAAAATTGAAAGAGCAGCAAAAATAAATCTCAAATTTTCTTCGACAATGAGCCCAAAGTTTTTCTAAATAATTCATCAAAAGACATATTCTTAAAATCATTTTGTTCTTTAACCACATTCATCGCTCTTGTAATTTCATAACTTGTATAACCAAGAGATTGAAGAGCATTTTGCAGGTTTTTTAAATTATCTAAAAATTTTAAATCTTCTTTATTGCCAGAATTAATTTCCATTTTAGAAAATTTATCTTTTAAATAAAGTATTATGCTGTCTGCTTTTTTGGGGCCAATTCCGTTTATTGAACTTAATGCTTTAATATCCTGAGTCAGAATTGCATTAATAAAATTTTCCGAAGTCATTTCACTTAATATTGCAAGTCCAATTTTGGGTCCGCAGCCATGGCAAGAAAGAACGGCATTAAAAACTTTTTTTTGCAAAACATCTGAAAATCCAAATAATTTAGGTCCATTTTCGGCATTCCAGACCGTTTCAACCAATAAATCAATTTTTTCATTTATTGTGTAATGCAAATTACTTGGAATATTGACCGAATATCCTATGCCATTTACATTTATCATGAGCAAATTTTCAGACTGATCTATTACAATTCCGGATAAAAAACTTATCATGAATATCTTCCGGTATTTGCTTTAAAAATCCAATAATCATTAATATTTTTAATTTGGTGAAAGTGCCTAGATAATAATAATTCTTTAATTTTAGTTATGTCATCCGTTTTTATACATAACACGTCAATTTTAGCTTTATTATAATTAATATTTTTTAAAATTTCATACGCATTTTCTGATTGCAAACATAAAAGATCAATTTTTTCAAATTTACACAAATTTAGAAGCTCATGTAAATTATAATTTTTTAGTCCAGAGCTACCACCATTTAAAGAACATCTAGTGCAAAATGAATTTCTATTGTTTGCAATTCTTTTAAAAATATTCATTTTTGGTTGTGTACAAATTCCAGACCAATTTCTATTTTTCTCAAAAAATAAAGAAATATTTTTTTCAACATAGTCTGTACAATTTATGTCTACAAATGTACCACTTTTTTTATTTTCAAAATGCTCATCTAAAAATTTATCAATACCTTCTTTGTGAAAATATGAATTTTCACTTTGTGCAATTTTTTTTATCTGAAATGCATGAGGATGCATCCAGCTACACTCCCAATAATGTACTGTAAAAGACTCCGGTTTTATAAATTTATGTGCATTTTGTTGACATTGGCTACCACGAATTAGGTTTGGAACAGGATAAAAATATGTTGCTGGGTAAGCAATTATATTTCCTTGTAAACTCGGAGCAACTTTGACAAAAACTTTTGTAAAATGAATTGGCCCTGTCCTTTCCATAATACTTACAGTATCATACTTGGAACCTTTATCTTCAATGCCGCGAATTACGGAATCCAAAAAAGGATAATTTGGTGCAGATCCTAAAACACCAATTGCCACCAAAACTTCACCAGCATTCATAATGCCTGTGTAAAAATCATGGGTGGAATGCAAAACATTAAACGGCTTTAGACAAAAAACATCTGTGTCTGAATATGTTCCACCATACCGTCTTAAAATTTCGTATCTAAAAACATCAGACTTTTCTCCATAATTTCTTGCAAGATCATAAAGATTTTTATTTTCCAATCCGAATGGTTCCACCTGAGAATCATCCCATAATTTGAAAATGAATTCAGGATGATGTTCAAACCATGTCTCACGAATTTCTTTATATGCCTGAGGCATTTCGCTACCAAGCCAAATGTGATGAATTATCGGTGGAATTTTAAATTCAGTTCGCTGATAATCAACTGCAGTAAAATGATTTTTATCATACAATGCTTTTAAAATTACCATCCAATCTTTTTCTGCTTCTGGTGTTGAATGTACCCCATAAATGATTTCACGATCGGTCATAGATTGATAAAAATCTAAGAAATTATTTCTTTTTTTTGCATAAAAATATGCAGCAAAACTTAAAAATATTATGCATGTTGATAAAAATAATATTTTTTTTGCTGTAAAATTTTTAGTAATCACAATTACCTTTCTCGTGCAATAAACTGTATGTCAGTAAAATTAATATGCGCAGAATTATTTTGCAATTTAAAAAATGGACGTATATCTAATTTAAAACCATTTTGGAAAAGACTTAACAATTCATTTGTTGTAAAACTGTTATTATTTCTATTTCCAGGACAATCATTTTGAGTAATATTCATAGGTAAATTAATTATTTTGGAATCACCATAACATAGACCAAATTGATTTAAATCTGCACGACATGCCCATTGTCCTTCAAGCGTATTAGGTGAATTATAATGCAAAGTATAAATCATATTTCGAATTTTGTTCTTTAAGTACAGTGTCATATCCAAATTGTTAGGATAATTCCAATCATACATACCAGAATTAAATTTCCAAATAAACATGTCATTATCTAGTAAAGATAAATTTGGAATTCCTTGAAAATTATTTGTCATATAACAAAAATTAACTGATTTCCCCAAGCGGAAAAAAAAACCATATGCATTAGTTTTTTTAAGAGCTTCCACACAATCTGCAATGTTTATAAAGTCTTTGACAATAATATCATCAACCGCAAATAAAATGTAATTAGATGGAGCTTTATCAAATGCCTTTACTGTTAAATATTTAAAATCGGCTTTTGGATTTTTTTGTCTATTAAATTCTACGCTAGGAAAAACATTGGCAACTTGCTTATATGCCGATTTATAATCGGGATCAGCACGGTAAATTACGCAAATGGAATCTAAACAATTTACATAACATTTTACAGATTCTAAAAAAGAATAAAGTTGAAGTGGACGATTATAAGAAAACACAATTAAAGAAGCATTTTCTGCAAAAGAATTTAAAAATAAAATTAAAATACTTAAATATAATTTTTTATAATTCATTACATCTCCAATTTTTATCTTTTAGAATTTCAAATCATTTAAACCGGGGTCCCCTAAACAACGGCGTCCGGCCGTTGTGTGGGGTATATTCAAATACCAGTCTATAGTAATTTTTAAACCTTCTTCTAGAGTTGTCTTAGCTTTCCATCCTGTTTTATTTAATTTTTCAAGATCTAATAGCTTTCTTGGAGTACCATCGGGCTTAGTTAAATCAAATTTTAATTCACCTGAATATCCAACAATTTCTTTTATTTTTAAAGCTAAATCTTTTATAGAAACTTCGTGGCCACTGCCGACATTTATTATTTCTGATTCATCATAATTATTCATAAGATAAATTATTGCATCGGCAAGGTCATCGACAAATAAAAATTCTCTTAGGGCGTTTCCTGTACCCCAAATTTCCACAGATGGTAAGTTTTTTAATTTACCATCACAAATTTTGGCTATTAAGGCGGGAATTACATGGGAATTTTCTAAATTGAAATTGTCATTTGGGCCATATAAATTTGTTGGCATACAAGAAATAAAATTTGTGCCATATTGTCGATTATAAGATTTGCAAAGTTCTAATCCTGCAATTTTAGCAATTGCATAAGGTTGATTACTACTTTCAAGATAATCAGAAAGCAAATATTCTTCTTTCATAGGTTGTGGACAAAGTCTAGGATAAATACAAGATGAACCCAAAAATAAAAGTTTTTTAACTCCATACAAATAACTTGCATGAATCAAGTTCGATGCAATCATTAAATTATCATAAATAAATTGTGCAGGATATTGCATATTTGCCCAAATTCCACCGACTTTTGCTGCACAAATTATTACATATTCAGGTCTTTGCTCTTTAAAAAAATTATTAACTGCATTTTGATCTTTTAAATCCAAATCTGAAAAACTTCTTGTTACAATATTTTCGTAACCTAAAGAAACTAATTTTCTTTTTACAGCGCTTCCAACAAGGCCATTATGTCCAGCTAAATAGATTTTTGATGATTTTTGCATCATATTTTTAGACTCTTCTTTTATTTTCTGATGAGCTTGAAAATTACCTAACCATATTAAGCTTAATAAAATTTTTTTCATTATTACTCACAAATTTTAAATTTTTTACATATTCAATATCATGATCAAGCATAATTTTTATTAGAGTATTTAAATCTGTTTTTGGTTGCCAACCTAAAATTTTTTTTGCCTTAGAACAATCACCAACTAATAAATCTACTTCCGCTGGTCTATAAAATTGCGGATCGATAGCAACTAAAATTTTACCATTTTTGGCATCTATTCCTTTTTCATCGGGTCCAGAGCCTATCCATTGCAGATCAATTCCGACATAATTAAAAGCAGATTGCACGAACTCTCTAACTTTGTAACACTTTCCTGTTGCTATTACAAAATCTTCTGGAACGTTTTGCTGTAAGATTAACCACATTGCTTCAACAAAATCTGGTGCATAGCCCCAATCTCTTTGAGAGTCTAAATTTCCCAAATAAAGGCAATCATGAGTTCCATTTAAAATATTGGCAATTGCTAATGTAATTTTTCGCGTTACAAAATTTTCTCCACGCCTTGGAGATTCATGATTGAAAAGAATTCCATTGGAGCAAAACATATTATAACTTTCGCGATAATTTACTGTAATCCAATAAGCATAAAGTTTTGCAACACCGTATGGAGATCGGGGATAAAATGGTGTCGTTTCTTTTTGTGGTATTTCTTGTACTTTACCGAAAAGTTCACTTGTTGAAGCTTGATAAAATTTAGTTTTATTAGATAATCCACAAATTCTGATCGCTTCCAAAATTCTCAAAGTTCCAACAGCATCTGTTTGTGCAGTATATTCGGGTGATTCAAAAGAAACTGCAACGTGGCTTTGGGCTGCTAAATTATAAATTTCATCTGGCTGAATTTGAGAAATAATTCGAATTAAACAACTGGAATCAGTCAGATCTCCATATACAATTTTTATTTTAGAAATTATATGATCTATTCGTGATGTGTTAGATGTAGATGCACGTCTGGCCAGTCCATAAACTTCATAATTCTTTGCCAATAAAAATTCGGCTAAATAAGAACCATCTTGTCCAGTTATCCCTGTAATTAAAGCTTTTTTCATATTTAGCAAAATTCTTTTAAATTTGATTTCTGAAGTTGATCAACAACTTCATTTATTTTTTGTATTTTTTGGTTGGATGTCACCAACAAAACATCTCCTGTATCTACTATGCATAAATTTTCGACATCAACCAAAACAGTCAATTTATTTTGTACATTAATAATATTATTTTTTGAATCGATTTGAATAATTTTGTTTTTTGAATCAATTTTTTTGGCTGCTAAAAAGAGATCCAAAGTTCCCAAATCTGACCACTGGAAATCTGCTTTAATAACTTTTAAATTTTGTAGCTTTTCTAAAATTAAATAATCAGTAGATATATTTGGCAAATCGTATTCTGTATTATTTTCAAAATAACTTTTCATTTTATTATAAAATTCCGGACTAATACTTTTATAAGCATTTAAAAATGAAGAAGCTTTACCAATTAAAATTCCTGAATTCCATAAAATATCGTCTTGTTGTAAATACTGTTCAGCCTTTTCTTTAGTAGGTTTTTCATGAAATTTTGTAACAGAATCATTTTGATAACTTATATAGCCATAATTTGTTGCAGGATATTTCGGTTTAATTCCAATTAAAACTAAACTTTCATCAGTTTCAGCGATGGAAAATGCTTTTGCAATAGCGTCACAAAATTTTTGTTCATCACAAATGTGATGATCTGAAGGAACAAATGCGACAAGGTTGTTGCTTTTATTATTTAAATTCATGACAGAATAAAGCATCGCAGCCGCAGTATTGCATGATTTTGGCTCACAGAAAACTTTTATATTTTCATTTTTAATAATTTGTACAACTTTTGCTTCATGTTCTTTTGCACAAACAACATGAATATTTGAATCATAAAACCCACTTTTAATTCTAGCAATTGTTGATTCGAGCAATGTTTTTTTGTCTTCTATGCAAAGAAATTGTTTTGGATTATTAGACCTACTTAAAGGCCAGAGGCGTTTGCCAGATCCACCAGCAAGTACAACAAAGTTAACATTTTTATGCGAAACGTTCATACATTTTCCTTTGTCGCAAACGATTAAATGCAAAGCACAAAAGATATGCAGCACAAATAATTAAAAGTGGTTCAAACAGTATCCTGTAACGGCCAAAACCATCATGACCTGTTATTAGTGCAAAATATACAATGTAAGAAGCTATTAAGAAAATATTCAGAAATTTTTTTTGTAAGTAGAAAGCACAGAATAGAAATAAAAGACCCAAATATTGTAAAAAAACTAGAAGAATTTCACACAGGGCAAATATAGCCAAAAATTTAGTTTCACAACCATAAAAAATGTAATTTACTGCTTTATTTAAATAATTTCCTTCCATGTTAAAAAAAGCACAACTACCACCTTTTATATTGTTGTTTAATAAAACTTTAAATGCAGTGTAATGCAATCCAAAACAAGTTTTTAATACATTAAAAATCCAAATTTTTATACATAAAAATGGTTTTTTTAAAATATATTCCAATAAAAGACTATAAAGTTCAGAATATTTTTTGTTCGAAGACGTTGCAATATTACTATCTACAATTTTTTGGGCTTGTTCTAAATTAATTTTTTTATCAGCAGATATGACTCTTGGCAAAAAATATCTAAAAATATTTTCATGCCCTGCTAAAGTGAGAACAATAGAATTATATGTTTTATAATTATAAAAAACTAATGTGCTGCAAATTAAAATTATTGGTACGAAAAAAATAAAAACTTTTTGCAATAATGACTTTTGAAATAAAAAAATTGTTAAAGGAATAGAAATATAGAAAATGGCGACTGGCTTAATTATTAAAGAAATTCCGATAAAAGTAGAAGCAAAAAATAAATCTATAATATTTTTAGAGTTTAAATATTTTAAAAAAAAATAAAAAAAACTTAATAAAATTGAAACCAATAAAATTTCAGTCAATAAAAATTGGGTATATGTGATTAAGCCTAAATTAATGGATGATAAAAATGCTGCAGTTAATGCAATTTGGGTATCAAACAAAATTTGAGCAATTTTAAAAATTAGAAAAATAATTAGTAAACCTAAAAATGCTTGTATAAAAACTACACTCAAAAAATTATGGCCAAATATTTTGTAAATTAGTCCCAAAAATAAAGGATAGCCAACTGAAATTGTTGGCATAACTTCAGTTTGAGGATCTTTTAATATATTATTTTCTAAAAAATTCTCAGCAATTCGTTCATAAACATAAGAATCCAATTCTAATCGATTCGGATTTTTTACTGTGTATAACAATATGACTGTAAAAATAATATAAGGGATAATTACCAAAAATTTCAGCTTCACTACAGCTCCTTAAATCCACCGCCTTTGCATGCTAATTGATCCACAATTAAAGTCACTTTCGATACCTCAAGCAATCTGTCGTGAGGTATTGGAGGTCTAAAACAATCCTTTTTCAAATTATCAAAGAACTCACTTAATATCGCTTTATGACCCTTGTCTTGGCTAACAGAAGTTTTTCCAAAAAATGGTCCTAATCCATAACCTTTTATTTTTTTGTAATCATCTAAAACAATTGCTTTTCCATCAAAAAATAATTCCATTCTTTCTTTTTCAAGATCAGTATGGCCCAGTGAAGTGTAAATTAATGTACACAAAGATCCGTCTTCAAAACTAAATTGTGCGGAAAAATTGTCTGTCAAAAAAATATCATCAGATTTTGGATGTAAAGATTCTACGCTTACAGACTTTACTTTTGATTCTGTCAAAAAATAAAATAAATCAAAAATGTGACAAGCTTCACCAATTATTCTTCCAGCGCCTATGTCATTTTGAATCCAATTATCCTTTGGAATATATCCAACATTCATTCTATAAAGAACAACTAGAGGAGAATGTCTTTTTGCTATCACATCTTTTATTTTTTTTATATATGGCGAAAAAGATCTATTAAAATCAACACATAATGGAACATTGCTGTTGCCTTTTAAAAATTGTTCCATTTTTTCAAATTGATTCCAATCTGTAACCAGCGGTTTTTCGACAAAAACTGCTTTGCCACTAGAAAGCGCTTCTAACGTTTGATCGCAATGATAAATATGTGGTGTAGAGATGACACATACATCCACTAAATCTGAATTCGATAACTCACTACTTTTTGTAAAAGTATGGGAAACATCATAAAATCTTGCGACATTTAAAGCTTTGGAATTATCAGTATCAACAACAGCATTTAATTTTGCATCACTTAATTTTGAAAGTATCGGTATTAATTTATGTTTTGCAAATCCGCCAGCTCCAATAATACCTACTCGCAGTTTATCTAATTTTGACCATTGCGTTAATTTGGCCGGAATAATTTTTGTTTCATTAGTATCGATAAGCAATTGTTTATTTTTTGTATAATTTAAAATTGCACCCAATGCTTTTTTCTGATTTAAAAGATCGTATGCGGATTTGGCGCTTTCAATTTCAAATTCTACTGAAACTAATTCTTCAATATTAATTTTTTGTTCTTCTATTAAATCTACAAATGCCTGCATGTTACGATTTTCAGTCCATCTAACGTATGCATATGGATAATCCTGAGATTGTTCTTCATAAGATTTGTCATATCTTCCTGGACCATAAGAGCATGATATGAATAAATCTATTTCTTTTTCATAAAAATTTTTACGATCAATATTAATTGAAACGTCACCAACGATTACGACGCGTCCTTTTTTTCTTGTAATATTAATAGCCTTATTAATTACCTTTTCGCTACTTGATGATGCTGTAACAATTGCGCAATCTACACCAAAATGGTTTGTATAAAATTCCAATTCTTTTTCTACTGCATGATTAGCATTTATTACAAAATCTGCTCCCAACTTAGTTGCCAATTCTAATCTAGAATCTTCTAGATCAATTCCAACAACCTTGCATCCTGATAATTTTGCAAGTTGCAAGGTAATTTGTCCTAAAAGTCCTAAACCAATTATGCAAACTGTTTCACCGATTTTAATATCAGCACGGCGAATGCCTTGTAAAGCAATTGCTCCAAGAGTTGTTATGCTACAATTTCTTAAATTTTTTTTATCTTTAATCTTTACAACTAAATTTTCAGGAACACAGACAAAATCTGAATGATTTGCAAAACCTGAACCTGCGCATGCGACAAAATCTCCAGCTCTAAATTTTCTAACCTTAGAACCAACTGCTACAACTTTTCCACTTACAGAATACCCTAATGATTGATATTGTCCTTTTAATTTTTCTTGTACTGCTCTTGATGCTGATGAAACTCCTTGTTGTGAAATTAAATCGATAATTTTTTTTAGTTTGTCTGTTGCAGAATCAAAAAATACTGATTTTTTTGACATCTGCATAGCAGCACCTTCAGTGCCTGAACTAATGAAAGAATAATGAACATCGACCAAAATAGAATTTGGTTCCAATATTGGTTCAGAAACTTCTTTTAAAGATATTAAACCTTTATCAAGAAAAATTTGTCTCATTCAAATTTCCCATATGTTAATGAAGAATTTTTATGTCCTGCTAAAAAATAATTTGTAGAAAAATTACCTATTGGTGCTTCTTTGTAACTTATTCCACAAAAATCTAAAAATTTATTAAATTTTATAAATTCGTCTTTGCATAATTTAAATTGTTTATGACCAACTAAACAAACTAGAATATCAGCATGCTCAAATACCAACTTAAGATCAATAGAATTTAATCCAAAATTTTCTAAAACATTTTTACTAACATTTGGTTCACATACAAACAATTTGCAATTTTTTTGTTTATCTATTTCTTGTGTGATACGTAATGCTGGAGATTCTCTTAAATCGTCAATATCCGGCTTATAAGAAACTCCACATATAATAACATTTGGTTTTTTATTATTGTTCAAATTAAATAATTCGATTTCTCTATTTATTTTTTGAATAACATATTTTGGTTGTCTATCATTTACACTTCTTGCTTGTTTCAGCAAATCAGAATTTTCAAATGTTTCAATTAAAAACCAAGGATCAACAGCTATGCAATGTCCACCGACGCCACAAGTAGGATTTAAAATTTTTACACGCGGATGCTTGTTGGCAAGATTAATAATTTCATATGGATTTAAATTTATAGAGCGCGCCATTTCCGCAACTTGATGCGCAAATGCAATACAAACATCTCTGTAACTATTTTCTATTAATTTAACAATTTCTGCAGTTGGAGCATCTGTGCAATACATTTCAGATATTACAAATTTTTCATAAAATTTTTTTGCCAACTCAACAGATTCTTGGTTAATTCCACCGATAATACGCGAATTGTTTATAAGTTCAAAAAAAATATTTCCAGGCAAAACTCTTTCAGGACAATGCGCTACGAAAAAATCTTGTCCGGCAATTAAATTTGTATTATCTGATAAATATTTAGAAATTTTTTCAGTTGTACCTACAGGAACCGTTGATTCCAAAATTACAAGATCATTTTTTTTAAAAACATTTGCAATTGAATCACAGGCTGAATAAACGTAAGACAAATCCGCTTTTTTTTCATCAGTAAATGGTGTAGGTACTGATATCAAAAAAACATCAGCTACTTCTAATTCAGATTTTGCAATTAGTTTTTTATTTTTTATAACATCATTTAAGCGTTCATAAATTTCTTTTTCTTGAATTACTGGGTCGCCATTATTTATTTTTTTTATTTTTTCTTTATCGATATCGAACCCAAAAACTTCTAGACCTGCTTGTGCCGCAATAATTGCTGTAGGAAGACCTATATATCCCAAACCAATTATTGCAACTTTCATGACAATTCCTTTGCAAGACGATTTGATTTAGTCAATTTTAGATTCAAGTCATTATAAATTATTTCTGAAATTTTTTCTGCTGCATGTCCATCACCATATAGTCCCTGCGCACGGGCAAACATGAAGCCATGCAGCATATTTTTTATTTCAGAATAAATTTTTTCTGGATCTAATCCTACAAGTTTTGCGCATCCTGTTAAAACACCCTCTGGCCGTTCTGTTTTTTCTCTTAAAATTAAAACAGGTTTTGCAAGACTTATAGCTTCTTCTTGTATTCCGCCAGAGTCCGTAATTATTCCATCACAATTTTTCATAACAAAAATTAAATCAGAGTAATTAAGAGAGTCTGTCATTACTAAATTTTTTTCCTGCAAAATATTACTTTCTTGTATTGCTTTCAAAACATTTGGATTCGGATGCTTAGGAAAAATAATTGTAAAGTCATCTGACGATTGTAAACTTTTTTTAATAGCTTTTAAAGCATGAATCATTTTTTGTCCAAAAGATTCTCTTCTATGTATTGTTAAAAGTAAAATTTTTTTATTTTTTAATTTGCAGTCATCGACAAGTTCTTTTACCGACGTTGTTATTTTAATTTTACCATTTTCAATTTTTTGCAAAATATAATGCAATGCATCGACAACAGTATTTCCAGTCATATAAATATGTTCTTTGCAAGCACCTTCATTTATTAATGAATCGTACCAAGTTTGAGTTGGTACAAAATTGTATCTAGAAAATAAACTTACAGCGCGCCTATTAAATTCTTCTGGAAATGGATTATTAATATCATAAGTTCTAAGGCCTGCTTCAATGTGCCCGACTGGGATAGATTTATAAAAAGCAGCTAATGCAGAAGCAAATGTTGTCGTTGTATCGCCTTGAACTAAAACTAAACTTGGTTTAAGTGAATCAAAAACTTCAGAAGTTTTTAATAGAACAAGATTTGTAACATATGCTAAATCTTGGTCAGCTTTCATTATATTTAAACTGATGTCAGGTGTGACTTCAAAAATTTCGAAAACTTGGTCGAGTAAATCTGAATGTTGATAAGTAGAACATAATATGACCGGTAATCCTAATTTTTTTAGCGACCAATAGACAGGTATCATTTTAATACCTTCTGGTCTTGTGCCGACAATTAAGATTATGGGTTGCATCACATTATCCTTGTTCAAAAACTTTTGAAAAACATATCAAAAGTTTAAGCATTATCAAGGAATAGTTTAAATTCGCAATGAAGATTTGATGGGCAATGAATTAAAAATGTTATGGTTGTTATTTTTTTAAAAAAAATATTTCAAACTTGTTTTTACTTTGTAACTTCTTGCCAGTCTTTGCCTATTCTGGTGGTTACTTTTAAAGGAACGTTCCAATTAACAACATTTTCTAAAATACTTTTTGTTTTCTGTTCAACAATATTTGCAATTTCTGCAGGACATGAAATAAGCAATTCGTCATGAATTTGCAATAAAATTTTAGCTTCTGGATGATTTTGTTTAAATTCATTATTTAAACGCAACATACCGATTTTCATAATTTCTGCTGCGGTTCCTTGTCCTTTTGTATTGATTGCTGCTCTTTTTGCAAATTCATAAAGAGATCTATTCTTTTCATATATGCCAGAAATATATCTGCGTCTTCCAAATTGCGTTGTTACAAAACCATTTTCTTTTGTCTCTTCAACAACTTTTTCCATCCAAGAAAGAACTCCAGGATATTGTGCAAAATATTTATTAATAAAATTTTCAGCCTCTGCAAATGAAATTTGCAAATCTTTTTTCAAACCAAATGGTGTTAGACCATACAAAATACTAAAGTTAATTCTCTTTCCAATTTCACGCTGTTTTTGAGTAACATCTTCTAATCTTGAATCAAATAATCCAGAAGCAGTTCTAGCATGAATATCATGTCCTGCCCAAAAAGCTTCTAATAAATTTTGATCTTGAGATAAGAATGCAAGAACTCTTAATTCGATTTGAGAATAGTCTGCAGAAATAAATACATTGTTTCCTTCGGCTTTAAATGCTGCCCTTATATTTACATCATATAATGTTGAATCTACTGGAATATTTTGCAAATTCGGATCAAAGCTTGAAAGTCTTCCTGTAGTAACCTGCGTTTGGCTAAATGATGTATGAATTTTTTCAGTATTTGGATTGATATGTTCTAATAATGCATCAATATATGTGCTTTTTAATTTGTACAATTCACGATATCTAATGATTAATCCAGGAACAGCATTAAATTTCATTAATTCTAGCAACACTTCATTATCAGTTGAATAACTTGTTTTTCCAGCAGTTTTTTTTATAACTGGTAATTGCATTTTTACAAATAATAATTCTTCAAGCTGCTTTGGGGAATTTAAATTTACAGGTCCAGAAAAATCTTTTATTAGATCGTTAATCTCATTTCTTGTTTTCTCGATTTGATTCTCGACGTGCAATTTATATTTTCCAAGCAAATCTTTGTCTACAAAAATACCTTGAGTCTCCATTTCAAAAAGAACTTGCAATAGAGGCATTTCTATTTCATTAAATAATATTTTTTGGTTTTTTTCTTCTAAAAATTTTTCAAATAATTGTTTCAAAGCAAAAGTCTGGTGTGCATCAGCAGCAGCATATTCAAGCGCGTCTTCAAGCTGAACATAAGAAAAATCTTCAAGACCTTTATCTTTAACCATTTCAGCAAATGTTAACATTGGTTGCTTTAAAAAATATTGGGATAAAAATTTTAAACTAATTTTCATTCCTTCTTCGACAATTAAATTAGCAGCAATTAATGTGTCGAAAGTAATACCTTGCAATAATATGCCAGCACTGAATAATACTAATTGGTCAAATTTAGCATGATGCAAATATTTTTCTATTTTTGGATCTTCTAAAATCGGTTTCAATTTTTCTATAACATATTTTTTTTCAAGTTGTTTTCCAAATTTATGATCAACCGGAATGTAATAAGCAGTTCCCAATTCGCAACATAATGAGATACCAACAAGATCGCATGTTAGCGAAGATAGTCCATTTGTTTCTGTATCAATTGCACAAATGCCTTTTTGCACAATTTTTTGGCACATTTCATCTAAAACTTTTTCGTCAGTTACAAGAACATATTCATTTGAATGTGCAACTATTTGTTTTTCTTGTTCACCATTCGGCATATCTTTTAATAAAGATTTAAAATTTAGGTTTTGGAAAAAATCTTTTGCTAAAATCCAATTTTCTGGATTGAATTCGCAGTTCTTTATCTCAAGATTTGTTTTATGATATCTTAGTAAAAACAACTTTTCGCTTATAAAAGCATTATCTTTAGCAGTTTCTAATAATAATCTAATTCTTGGATTTTCGATTTTGTCTAAATTATTATAAAGATCTTCTAGAGATTTAAATTTTTTAACTAAATCTTGTGCTGTTTTTGGACCAATTCCTTTAACGCCTGGAATATTGTCAGAAGCATCACCTACTAATGCAAAATAAAAAGGTAATTTTGAAATTTCAAAACCGTATTTTTCTTCTAAGGATGTTGCTGTTACATAATCTTCTTTAAATGGATCAAATATTTTTATCTTATCGGATAACATTTGTCCCATATCTTTGTCTGATGTAATTAATATGCATTCGCTAGCCGGCAAATCTTTAGTAAGTGAATACATTAGATCATCCGCTTCCACTCCAGTCTGTTCTAGTTGCTTAAGCTTTATGATATCGGCAAATTCTTTAATAAATGTTTTTTGTTCAAAAAGATCACTAGGAGCAGCATCTCGTGTAGATTTATAATTTTCATAAATTTCATGACGCTCAGTCAGACCTTTGCTATCCCAGACTAAAACAATATATTCTGGCTTAAAAGTATCGATAACTTTTTTAATCATTCTACAAAAGCCATAGACTGCCTGCACAGGATGTCCTTGAGGGCTAGTCAATGGTCTTAGTGCATAATAGGCTCTATATAAAAATGAAGATCCATCTATAATATATATTGGTTTTATTTCATCTTTCATTTGCAATTTTGTATCCATTTGTAAAACTATTTTATCTATAAAATTAGATTCTCTGCCAATAATAAATGTGAAGCTGATTAGATGAATGAATATGGACGAGAATATGGCAAGTTTAGCTTGATGTTTCATTATTTCTTATTATAACAATTTTTCATAAAAAAGGCTAAAGCCTATGTATGTGCAAGTTAAACTTTTAAGAGGCTATCAGGAAAAGTTAACTTATTCCATACCAGCCGAAATGGCTAATCAAAATTTAATTGGTAAAATTGTAAAAGTACCCCTAAAAAACTTACATGAATTGGCAGTAGTTTTGCAGATGACTGAGAACTTTGAGCCAACATTATTGGGCAAAATTAAGCCTATAATATCGATTGAATCACTACCTCAAGATGATCAGTTTTATGAATTTTGTCAAAAACTAACCCAATATTACTGCATAGATTCATCTTATCCTTTAAAAAGAATAAAACAGTTTTTATATCAAAAAGAGCTAAAATCTGAACTTCTTTATATACAAGAAGAAAAACAAAACAATAATATTCAACTGACAGAAGAACAACAAAATATAATAAGTTCAATTTCTCCATCATTAGGCGCTGACATATATAATCCTATTTTAATTCATGGTGTCACAGGATCGGGCAAAACTGAAATCTATAAAAAATTGATCGAAAAAACTGTTAATTTAAAAAAGTCAGTTTTATTTTTACTACCAGAAGTTTCTCTCGCTTTACAATTTTTCCATATTTTGAAAAAAGGTCTTCCAGAAAATTGTAAAATTTATAGTTGTCACAGTGCAACAAGTGCCAAGGAAAAAAAAGAGTTGTGGAAAAATCTTAAAGAGAATCTTCCCATTATTATTATTGGCGTGCATATTCCAATATTATTGCCCATTGCACAACTAGGCTTAATTATTATAGACGAAGAACATGAAACGGGTTATCAAGAAAAAAAACATCCAAAAATTAATACCAAAGAAGCTGCTCTATTACGCGCACAAATTTGTAAAATTCCAATAGTTTTTGGATCTGCAACACCATCAATACAAAGTTTATATAATGTGCAAAAAAGAGATTGGAAATTTTTTGAACTAAAAAAAAGATTTGCAGGAGAATTTCCTCAAGTAAAAGTTGTTAAATTAGATTCTAGAGAAAAAAGAAAAAATTTTTGGATCAGTAAAGAATTGCAACAAGAAATTGAAAACAAGATTTTAAAAAAAGAACAGATAATAATTTTTTTAAACAGACGCGGATTTAGTTTTTTTGTTCAATGCAAAAATTGTTCTTATGTTTTTTGCTGCCAAAATTGTGCAGTCAGTTTGACTTTGCATGAAAATGGAAAATTAATTTGTCACTATTGTAACTTTACTGAATATTGCCCAGAAAATTGTCCTAAATGCAAAAGCAAAAGTTTGTTAAAAAAAGGTTTGGGCACACAACAACTTGTATCGATTTTAAAAAATTTATTTCCACAAAGTATGATAGAACGCGCGGATTTAGATACAACTGTAAACAAAAAAAATTGGCAAAAAATAATTCAAGATTTTAAAGATGGAAAAATTGACATTTTGGTTGGCACTCAAACTATTACAAAAGGTTATCATTTTGAAAATGTTACTTTGGTGGGTGTAATTTGGGCCGATATAAATTTAAATATGCCTTCATACAACAGTGCAGAAGTTACACTGCAACAATTAATTCAAGTTTCAGGCAGGGCTGGAAGACAAAAAAAATCTAGTAATGTTATAATTCAAACTATGATAGATCATGAGATTTATAAATATACAAATGAAGTAGATTATTTAAAATTTTATGATTTTGAAATTCAAAAAAGAAAATTGGTTAATTATCCACCGATAATCAGGTTGGCAGAAATTGAGATGAGGCATGAACAAGAAAATATTCTTGAAACTGAAGCATCTGAAATTGCAGACAGATTTATTGAGTTGGTGCAAAAAAATAATTTAAATGTACAAATTTTGGGACCTTGTCCTGGATTAATTTCTAAAATAAAAAATATAAATATAAGAAAAATTTATATAAAATCTGGTGATTTAAAATCAATCAAATTTTTATATGAAAATATAGATCAAGAAAATTATAAAAGTTCAATATTTTACACGCCGAATCCATTAAACAGTTAATCAATATGTGTAACGCTATCTACACCTTTTATTTTTAATAACTTCTTGAATGCTTTTTCGCAAAACTCAAAAGATTCAAATCTTATTTGCCAAATTTGTGGATCAACGCGATTAATAATTTCACCTGTATAAGACTTAATTGTTTTCTCTAAATTTTTTACAAAATCTATATTTAGAAAATAATCTTTATTTATTTCAACATTTAGTTTAGTAGAATAGCTCTGTTGTATTTGATCAATTTCCATTGCATAGCTTATAAAAAAATTAAGAATTACTAACAATACTACGCTTCTCATTTTTTCCTTTTATTTAAAAAAATATTGTCTATAATGCTTCAACTCATTAATAGATTCTCTCGTATCCTCCATTGCCCTATGTGTATCTTTTTTTTCAAATAAAACATTGGGGTTTTCAGGATACCATCTAGTAATAACTTCTTTAAAAGAAGTTACATCAACTTGCCGGTAATGTAAAAAATCTTCCAATTTTTTCATATATCTTCTTAAAAATAATCTATCTTGATAAATTGTATTTCCGCATATGGGAGATTTTTTGTAAAAACAAAATTTCTTTAAAAATTCTAAGACTTGTTCTTCAGCTTGTTCTATAGAAACATTTGAAGCTTTTATGCTATCTGTAAGACCAGATTTTTTGTGTTGAATTTTGCACCAATCATTCATATTATCTAATACAGAATCTGGTTGATAGATAACTAAATCAGGTCCTTCAGAAATTGTATTTAATTGGCCATCTGTAACTATGACGCCAATTTCTAAAATTGTATCTTTTTCTGGATCAAGACCTGTCATTTCTAAGTCTATCCATATAAGATTATTTTCATTTTTCATAATTAATCCTTTATTTTTTTTATATATCACATAAAATTATTAAAGCTATCACCTATTTTTATCCATTACAACCTCATTTCGAATGAATAAATTAAAAGTTGGCGTTCTAATGGGAGGAAAATCTATCGAAAGAGAAGTTTCCTTCAATTCCGGACGCACAGTTTGCGATCATTTAGATACTGCAAGATATCAAGTTATTCCGCTTTTTATTTCAGTAAATAGACTATATATTTTGCCTTTGAAATTTTTATATCGTGGCAAAATTTCGGATTTTGAATATAGATTAAAATCTGAAGCGCAAGAAATAAAATGGGATGATTTAAAAGAAGTTGTAGACTTTGTATATATTGCAATGCACGGCAGATATGCAGAAGATGGAACAATTCAAGGATTTTTGGAAGTTTTGCAAATCCCATATCTTGGATCCAAAGTATTAGCTAGTGCGATTGGGATGGATAAAATTATTCAAAAAGAAATTCTAAATGCCAACGAAATTCTTGTGCCAAAATGGATTACATTTTATCCACATCAAATAGAAAATAGTAAATTTTTAGAATCTGAAATCATAAACGAATTAGAAAAAAAGGGTTTAGCATTTCCTTTGGTAGTCAAACCACATCATGAAGGTTCAAGTCTTGGTGTTAAAATTGTAGAAAATTATGATTGTCTAATTAATGCAATCAATATTGCTAGCAATATTGATCCATTAAAAAAACAACCTGTAATAGTTGAAGAAAAAATTACAGGAATGGAATTTACTTGCATTATTATTACAGACTATAAAACTGGAAAACTAATTCCATTGCCGCCAACAGAAATAGTTTTTGAACAAGGATTTAATTATTATAATTATGAGCAAAAATATATGCCAGGCAGAGCTACAAAATATACACCAGCAAGATGTAGTTTAAAAAATACAGAATTAATTCAAAAAACTTGCATTGATGTAATGAAATTATTGGATTTTACAAATCTATGTAGAATTGATGGATTTTTAACCAATGAAGGCCAAGTTTATATTACAGATCCGAATTCATTTTCTGGTATGGCACCATCTAGCTTCTTTTTCACTCAAGCTGCAGAAATAGATATGAGTCACACAAAGATTATTAATCATTTAATTGAAACTGAATTAGAAAGCTATGGCAAACAATTCGATCTAATTCAAAATAATATTGAATCTTTTAATAATCACAAAAAAACTAGAATAGCGGTTCTATTTGGTGGAAAATCAAATGAAAAAGAAATTTCGTTAGAATCTGGCAGAAATATTTTTTATAAATTATCCCCTTATAAATATCAAGCAATTCCAGTATTTCTAGATTCCAATTTAAATTTATACAAAATTGATCAAAAATTATTGGTAAGAAATTCTACTCATGAAATATCTGTTAGTTTAAAACCAGAAATGAAAATTTCTTGGCAAAATTTGGCAGAAATTGCAGATTTTGTTTTTATAGCGCTTCATGGGGGAGAAGGGGAAAATGGTTGCATTCAAGGAACATTAGAAATTTTAGGAATTCCATACAATGGTTCTTCTGTTCTGGCCAGTGCTCTTTGCATGGATAAATACAAAACTAATGAGTATTTAAAAATCAAAAATTTTGACGTGCCTAAATCACAATTAGTTAGCAAAAAAGAATTTGAAAGCAATTCTGATTTAATTAATCAAATAATATTAGATTTTGGTTTTCCATTAATTGTCAAACCACATGATGATGGTTGTAGTGTTTTAGTTTCTAAAGCTACAACTCAACAAGACCTTAATAAAAGTTTAAAACAAATTTTTGATTCGAATAAAAATCATGCTTTGGTGGAAGAATTTGTAAAAGGCATGGAATTAACAGTTGGCGTAATTGGAAATGACATTCCTAAAGCAATGCCGCCAAGCCGAGCTGTAGCGCAAAAAGAAATATTATCAATTGAAGAAAAATTCTTGCCTGGAGCAGGAGAAAATCAAACCCCGGCACCATTGCCAGAAACAGCAATTAAGTTTGTGCAAAATCAAATAGAACAGGTTTACAAAAGTATTGGTTGCAAAGGTTACGCGCGCATAGATTGTTTTTATCAAAATGAAAATGAAAGCCCGACTTCAAAAGAAAGACTTGTTATTTTAGAAATAAATACATTACCAGGTATGACTCCCGCTACATGTATTTTCCATCAAGCAGCAGAAATTGGCATTCAACCAATGGATTTTATAGATTTAATGATCAAACTAGGATTTGAAGAACATAATCAATTAGACAAAAAAGAAGAAATGGTAAAGCAAAGAGAACAAGAAAATCAGTTACAAATAATTTAAGCTTTGATCATTTACAAAAAAATTCTTTTACAAATTCATCATTTTATTTTTTTTGCCATATTTTTAATTTTAGGAATTTGGTCAATTTCTGTCACAAATTTTTTACAATTCTTTATTATTATTTTTTTTATAAATTTTTTTTATATAACAAAAATTTATTTTCAATTTAATCCGAATAAATTAAAAATTTTCACTTTAATTTTCCTTGCAATTTTTTCTTTTTTGTCTGGTGCATATAGAACTTCAAAAATTAATTTAGAAAATCAAAAAACATTAGAGTTAATTCAGGAAAAACAAATTAATGGAATTGGATTAATACAAGAAATTGACTTTAATGAAGAAAACAATTTAAAAACAATAAAATTAAAAATAATACGTGGATACATTGATAAACAATATGAAGAAAAATTGTGTGACAAAATTCTTTGTTTATATTGTAATAAATTCAGCAATTTAAAAATTGGCCAAATAATTAAATTCAAAGATTTTAAAATTTCATCTTCAAAAAATGCAGAATTTAATCTTTATTGTGCAAAAGAAAAAATATTAGCGACAATCTTTACAGATAAAAATAAACTAAAAGTTATTGGATACGATTATTCTTTTGAAAGTTATTTATTCAATTTACGGGACAGGGTTTTTAGAAAATTAAAATCCAAAATAAATACAGAAACATTTTCTTATTTTTCATCAATTTTTTTAGGACATAAAATCAAAAATAAAGATTATGACAATTTAAAAGATAAATTTAATTTTTGGGGAATTTCTCATTATCTTGCTCGTTCTGGATTGCATGTTTTAATTATATTAATATTGCTACAATTTATTTTTAAATTCTTTCCAGTTGGCTTAATTGTAAAACAAATTTTATCTATTAGTTTAATTGGCATATATACCACTTTAACTTGGTCTAGTATCTCATTTATAAGATCAATAATAATGTTTTTTCTTTGCCAAATATGCATGTTTGTGTATTTACAAATTCAGACTTTGCATATTGTTACGTTGACAACAATATTTGTACTGCTTAATAATCCATTACAACTTTTTTTCTTAGATTTTCAACTAAGTTTTGCTCTCACATTTTTTCTTGCATTATTCTTTGATATTAATAATAAAAAAAGTATTGCTTGAGAGAAAGCTATTCATATAAGCTGGAACTGGATTATAAAAGTAGGGGAGTAATATTATGAAGCTAAGCATTATCCACTTTGCATTTTTGTCTTTAATTTTTATAACTAATTCTTACGATCTAAAAAATATTGCACGCACGCCTCATAAAGATCGCACATTAGCATTTTATATTTGTGCGTACAATGATCTTTCGCCATTTGCCGATCGCAACCTTAATCAACTTTTGAGTATAGGTTCAACTGCATATGCAAATTTTGTAGCTTTTGTAGACATCAGAAAACCAAACCAAACTAAAGTTGCAAAAATATATCATATTGAAAAAAATAATTTAAAATTATTAGCTGAATTTCCAAATGTAAGTAGTGGAGATGCAAATACGTTGTTAAATTTTTGTAGATTTGCAATCGAAAAGTTTCCCGCAAACAAATATGATCTTATTTTATGGAATCATGGTACAGGTGCAATTGAACCTAATATAAAAAAAGCAATCAACACATCACTGTTGTTTAAATTCAACAATGCCACAAAGCTAATCGAACTAGATCGCAGTATCGAATTTTTGGAATATGTTTACAACATGGGAAATGCGACTGATGAACGAGGAAGTTGTTTTGACGATGGTGCTTCAATGTACATAAAAAATCAACAACTTGGTCAAGTTCTTGATACCATATGCCGAGAAAGTTTACACGGCGGGCAATTTGAATTTATTATTTTTGATGCATGCTTAATGGCAATGGTAGAAGTTTTATGTCCGATTAAAAATGCAAATAACAGAAAAGGGGCTGCTAAATATTTTATTGGTTCGCAAGAAGTAGTGTTAGGTTCTGGTTATGATTACAGCAGATTATTGTCACCATTAATTTCACAACCATTAGCAACTGAAGATTTTGCAAGACATATAGTAACTTCTTATTCAAAAACTTATCATCACTTAACAAGAGATTACACTCAATCTGCTATTAATTTAGACCAATTCGATTTATTAGAAAAAAATATTAATGATATAGCTCAATTATTAATTCATGGGTTAAAAAATCAAAAAAATAGATCTGTTAAAAAAACTATCTCATATGCTATATCAAAATATTTATGTACTCATTTTGATGAATCTACTTACAAAGATTATAACAGTGTGCTGATTAATATAAGAAATAATATTTCTAAAATGGAACTTAATAATCAACGCGAAACGAACCAATTTAGAAATCAACTGACAGATTTAATTAATCAAGGATGTGATATAATTTCTAGAATTGTTTTGATTAATGTTGCAGGAGATAATTTAAAAAATGCAAAAGGTATTTCAATTTATTTCCCAGAAAATAGAATCCATCCTTCATATCCGTCGACAGATTTTGCAAAATTAAATAGCTGGAGCAGTTTTATAGCACATTTCATGGCAAGTTAATCCTTCGATACACCCGTCATTTTTTAAAATGACGGGCACTCAGGATGATTTTAATTAACCTGTTGTCAAAATTTGTTATCGTTTAAAATCAATTTTATAATGGTGAAATTATTACAAAAATTTTTTTAAGAAACTATGAACGTAAAAAATTATAAACAAAAACTTTTAGATGAACTCTATAAGCCTTATATAAAATGCATGCAGTGTCCCCTAGGAGGCTTAGGAAGAACGAAAGTTGTATTTGGCGCAGGAAATCCCGATTCAAAAATAATGTTTATTGGAGAAGCACCTGGTGCAAAAGAGGATGAATTAGGATTGCCATTTGTAGGAAGATCGGGACAATTATTGACTCGTGCATTGAATAAATTAAATGTGCAAAGAGATGACGTATTTATCACGAACATTGTAAAATGCAGGCCACCAAACAATAGATTACCTCTGCCTATAGAGTCAACAACATGCAAAAGTATTTTGCTTTTTAATCAAATAAAAATAATTCGTCCAAAAATAATTTGTACTCTTGGTTCTCACGCATTAAATTCACTGTATGATAAAGTTTTTCAGATAACAAAATGCAGGGGAAAGCAACATGAATTTGATGGAATTGTTGTTATTCCAACTTATCATCCTGCATATGTATTGAGAAATCCAGTCTCAGGAAAACATTTTCTTGAAGATATAAAATGTGCGCTTGAATTGGCAGAAATGATTAAATAAATTTCATCAACATTTAGATTTAGTCATTATCAAAAAAAATTACAAATCCTTTTTTTGGTAAGTTATCCCAAGAAAAATTTTTATCTTGACCGTCTTTTTTTGGAAGCCCAGTTATTGTGTCTAATTCAGAAAATTTCAAACCCATTTTGTTTGCCCACAATACAGTCAATGCTGCTTTTCTAGCTTTTTGATCTGCAGACATAAGACTCAAGTCTGCATCTTTTTTATTAACATCCTGACTCGCTTTGTCTTGCTGGACTTTCTCTTCCATTGCAAAGCAATTAAGAGTAAACAATAAAATTAAACTAAAAAGTATTTTCATGTTTAAATTTCTAACCCCGATTATTTTTATTTGTAACATGTTGTGCATTCTTGATTAAAGCTAACAAAAAAACTTTTAAATTACAAATACTTTAGTTTTGTTTTTTAAATTTAACAAACATTAAATAATAGAAATCATGTTTCCAATTGATAATTTTTTTAGCCTTTTTATTTCATTTAATAATTAAAAAAAAATTTATTTTCAATTTTTATAAATTTAATTTTTTCACACCAAAATAAATGACCAATAACACTAAAACTCAAAAATATTCTACCTGCAATAAAAAGTTTTTTTTGTATGTGGATAACTTGTGGATAACTATGTGGATAACTCAAAAATGATGTGGATAACTCAAAATCCCAAAAACCAAACATTTCATTGAAATTACTATCAGATCATCAAAAGATATAGGCTCACGTTCTAAAAGTACGATTGAGAAGTTAAAATGGGAGTTATCCACAAGTTATCCACAAGTTATCCACATTGGTTTTTATAACTGGATAATTAAGTCTAGAGCGGGAATGCGTAACCGGAAAAATGAGTTATCCACATTTTTCTCAAAATCTACTACTATAATATAATATATATTTATATATATAATAGTAGGTGAGTTTCTATTTGTAACGATTGCTTAAAGGGTAAGAATTACGATTCTTTATTTTTTTTTAAATAGTGATAAACTATGAAAACAAAGAAAAATCTGGGGATTTTAGGCTTTATTTATTTTTAAGGGATATTTGTGAAACTGTCATTTGTCATAGAGGAATTAGTAGAAGAGAGAGGGTTAGATCGCAACGTATTAAGTCAAATTGTTTGCGAAGGGATGCTCTCTGCTTATCAAAAGAAATATCCTGATTTAGATTTTGATATAGTTTTCAATAAAAAAACTGATGAGTTAGATGTTTTTGTAAAAAAAACAGTCGTATCTGAAGTGGAAAATGAAGACTCCCAAATATCTACAAGAAAAGCCCGCGCTATAGATCCTAAAGCAGAAGTTGGCGATACTATTCTAGTTCCATTTGATGGCAAAATTGGCAGAATCGAAATTTTAAAAGCTAAGCAAGTTATAGCTCAAAAAATAAGAAACATAGAAGCATCTTCTGTTTATAATGAATTTAAGCCTAAAGAAGGCACAATTGTTTATGGAGTTATTCATAAATGTGAACGCAATGGTTACATTATAAAAATTAATGAAACCTTAGCTTTATTGCCTAAATCTTTAGCTATACCAACAGACAAATGTATCGTTGGTCACCCAATTAGAACATTACTTAAAGAAGTGTATGCTGAACCTAGAAATGAAAATCAATTAATTCTAGATCGCTCTTCTCCTGAATTTTTAAAAAGATTGTTCGAATTGGAAATCCCTGAAGTTTTTGAAAAGCTTGTTGAAATTAAAAAAGTTGTAAGAATCGCAGGTTATAAATCTAAAGTTATTGTGTCTTCAAATGACAAAAATATTGACCCAGTTGGTACATGCGTAGGTTTTGGTGGAGCAAGAATTAAGCCAATATTAAAAGAATTGGGTACTGAAAAGATTGATATAATTGCACATACTTCATCACTTGAAGAATTAATTAAAGATGCATTAAAGCCAGCTGTTGTAAATAGAGTTGAGATAACTGATAATAAAAATGCAAACGTTTGGGTTGATGAAGATCAGCGTTCTCTGGCTATTGGGAAAATGGGACAAAATATTTTACTAGCGTCTCAATTGACCGATATAAATATACATTTGGTCAAAAATGAAGGAACGCAGGATATATCTGATATTGTAAATAAGGAATTAGAAAATCAAGACATTGAATCTGAATAATTTTTAATTGGAAAATAGATGGTTGTTCGTGTATATGAATTTTCCAAAAAAGTTGGAATATCAAATAAAGAAATTTTAAAGGCCCTTAATGATAATGGGTTCAATGTTGCAAGTCATATGGCTGTCCTAAGCCAAGAGGCAGTTGATTTTTTAAATTCAAAATATTTAAAAAAACCTGAAGAAAAAAAAGAAATCAAAAGTGAGCCGGTGCAAGATATGCAACAAGTACAAACACAAAAAAAACAAATCGCGCAAACAGTTGAAAAAGTTGAGCCAAAGCCAGAAGTTAAAGAAGTAAAAAAAGAAGTAGTATCAGAAAAAATACAACCAAAGCTAGCAAAAGAAGTTTTAATCGAACAACCCAAAAAAGTAGAACCAATTCTTCCAAAAATTAAAGAACAAATTACTCTTAAACCAATGACTGTTGCAGAATTTGCAACTGAAATTGGTAAACCTGTAAATGAAGTTATTTTGGATCTATTAAAACAAAAAATTATGGCTCCAATAAATCAGGTTTTATCAGAAAAAGTTATCAATCAATTGGCGCATTTTTACGGCATTAAAGCTATTCAGCCTACTGTTGTTCAAAAGCAAGAAGCAGCAGTATCAGTAGAAAAAACTCAGGCTATAAAAGGTGAGGGATATGTGGCTCGTCCTCCTGTTGTTGTTGTAATAGGGCACGTTGATCATGGTAAAACAACTCTCCTTGATTATATTAGAAAAACTCGTGTTGCATCAAAAGAAAAAGGTGGAATTACGCAACATCTTGGTGCATACGAAGCTTCAACTCCAAAAGGAAATATAGTTTTCTTAGATACACCTGGCCATGAAGCTTTTTCTCTCATTCGTATGAGAGGCATTAAAGTTGCTGATATTGCAATTTTAGTTGTTGCAGCAGATGATGGAATAATGCCACAGACATTAGAAGCTATTAATCTAGCTAAAAATTCCGGCATCCCAATTATTGTTGCAATAAATAAAATTGATAAAGCAACAACAAATCAAATAGAAGCAGTCAAAAGAGGTTTAGCACAACACGATTTGACTCCAGAAGAATGGGGTGGGCAAACAATTACTGTTCCAATTTCTGCAAAATTAGGAAAAGGAATTGATAATTTACTTGATCTTTTAGTTCTGCAATCTGAGTTGATGGATCTTACTGCAAATATTAATGTTGCGGCTAAAGGTTATATTCTTGAATCAAAATTAGAAAAAGGTATCGGGCCTGTAGCTACAGTGATTTGCCAAAATGGAAAATTAAAAGTTGGAGATTATTTTGTTGCGGGAAATACTTCCGGACGTGTAAGTATTTTGATTGATTCATATGGAAAAAGAATTAATGAAACTATGCCATCTATACCAGTTCTTGTTGCAGGTTTTACAGAATTGCCTCATATTGGACAACTTTTTGAGGTTGTAAATATTCAAGATTATAAAAAATTCAAAGCAACAGGTGCTGCTCCTACTACACAAGCAGGCATGAGGCAACAAGTAAAAGAATCTGCAATTAATATTTTTGTTAAAACAGATAATTTTTCCTCTCAAGAAGCATTGATCGAATCAATAAATAAATTAAATAAAAAATTGCCAAAAGAATTGTCTATAATCAGTTCTGGTATTGGAGCGATAAATGAGAGTGATGTAATGCTTGCAAAAGATACAAACTCAATTATTTATTCATTACATGTCAGAATAGAGCCTAACGCTGCAAATTTAGCTCAAAAACTTGAGGTCACTATAAAATCATTCGATATTATTTATAAACTTCTTGAAGATTTAGAACTTCTTTCTGAAAGCAAAAAAGAAATTAAGATGGTTTCTAAAAAAATTGGTGAAGCTTCTGTTCTTAAAGTATTTGATATCAAAAATATTGGTGTAATTGCTGGTGCAATTGTAAAAACTGGTAAATTTACAAGAGATGGCAGAGTAATAATCTTTCGAGGCAAATACAAAGTTGGTGAAGGCAAAATTACTAGTCTTCAAAGAGAAAAAAGAGCAGCCAAAGAAGTTAATGCAGGTTTTGAGTGTGCATTTATGGTAGACGGCTTTACCGATTGGCAAGTCGATGACAGGGTTGACTGTTATGTCGAAGTGCCACAAACATAATTTCTATTATTGCTCAACTTCCTAAGTTTGATATTATTTAAGAAATTGTTTTTTACTTCTATATTTGAGAGAAGTTATGTTGACAAATATCTTAATTTTAAAACTTTTTTTTGGGTTTATAATTTCTTTTTTAGTGACGTTCTATCTTGTTCCCCTAATAATTAATGTAGCATTTAAGTTAAATGTTTTAGATAATCCAGATGGATCTCTTAAAGTTCATAAAAAAGCAACGCCTTATCTTGGCGGACTTGCAGTTTATATCGGTTTTATAACTTCTCTAGCTCTAGTTTTTCCTTTTGAAAATAGAATGTTTTTATTTTTACTAGGTTCTACCTTATTAATGTTTGTCGGTCTTATTGATGATCTTGTTGTTATGCAACCACATCAGAAATTTTTTGGCCAAATAATTGCAGCTTTTTGTTTTTTGAAAGCAGGTTTTTATCTTAAAGAAATTTTTTTTAATAAAATATCGAATATTTTCATTTCTTTTTTTTGGATATTATCTGTAATTAATGCTTTTAATTTGATTGATATTATGGATGGTCAAGCTACGCTTGTAGCTAGTATGGCTTCTATTTCTTTCATCATTCTTGCAATCATATTTCAATCTTATAATACTGCATTATTACTTTCTGCCTTTTTAGGATCCTTAATTGCATTTTGGTGGTTCAATAAACCGGATGCAAAAATTTATCTTGGTGATTCAGGGTCTTTGTTTATAGGCGGCTTACTTGCGACTGTTCCATTTACTATTCCTTGGGGAATTTTTAACGTTTATGGTTTAATAACTCCTGTTATTATTTTGTTAATTCCATTATTGGAGTTGGGTACTTTAATTTTAATAAGAACCTATAAAGGAATTCCATTTTATAAAGGTAGTCCTGACCATTTTTCAATATATTTGCAAAAAAATGGCTGGAATAAAAATGAGATTTTAGGGTACTTAGCAATATATGCTTGTTTTCTCTTTTTAATGTCATATTTATTCGTTTTGAATAAAATCGATCTTATCTCATCAATCATTTATTTATCAAGTTTAATAATACTTTGGTATTTTGCTTTATTTAAAAGAATTTTTTTGAAAAATTTCACATTGTAATGCTTTTGTTGCATTTTGTGTTTTTTTTGAAAAAAGCAACGCGAGTTTTGGATTTTTACTTATAAATAGGCTTTTTTTTGTTGTTGCGTTTTTTCGAAAAAATATTTTATTGTTTTTTTATTTTTTATCTTGAAAATGAGACATGCTTCATTATGGGTTAGTATACTTAACTCCATGCTTAGTTCCGTCTTCGCTTCTCCCGAGCCTAATGGCTCGGCAAGCTACGCCGGACAAGCTATGTAAAGTTAGTATAATTTAAAGAAGCACTGCTTGTAAGATAGTAATAGTTAAAGACTCAAGCAAAATACTACAATTCCTTCTTAGCTCAGCTGGGTCTTTGACTATTACTTTTATCTCTCGATACAACTCTCGCTATGCTCGCGCCACTCGAGATGATTAATTTAGAGTCCTCTATGAAAATCATCCTGAGTGCCAGTCATTTAAATAAAATGACGGGTGTATCGAAGGGTTACTCAATTAAACTTTTTAAAATCTCAAGATTTCTTTTATCATCTTTTAAATGATCTTCACCTTTAGGCGTTTCAAGAATTTTAGGTATATCAATAAACTTTGGGTCATTCATTAATAATTGAAAAGCTTCCAATCCTATTTTGCCTTTTCCGATATCTTCATGTCTATCTATTCTACTATTAAATGCTGTTTTAGAATCATTGATATGTATTACTTTTAGATGATTTAAACCGATAATATGATCAAATACTTTCCACATTTGTTCATATTTTTCTTTATCTGTAAAGTCATAGCCAGAAACAAAAGCATGGCAGGTATCAAAACATACGCCTATTTTTCTTGGATTTTTTACTTCGCTTCGAATATAGGCAATATGCTCAAATTTATATCCAACATTTTTTCCCTGACCTGCTGCATTTTCTAATAAAATATGTGTATCGCTTTTTGCTCTAGAAAATACTTCATCTAAACCTTTTGCGATTAATTCTAAACATTGCTCTTCAGTTATATTTACACCTGAACCAGGATGAATTATAAGGTATGGAATTTTTAGACTTTCACATTTTTCTAATTCTTCAATTAGAGCATTAATCGATTTTTCTCGAATAATTTTATCGTTTGAACCAATATTAATTAAATATCTGGAATGGGCTACGACCATTTCTATTGAAGAAGATTTTAATGTTTTTTTGTACTGATCAATTTCCTCGTCAGATATTTTTCGAGATTTCCATTGGCGATTGCTTCCTGTAAAAATTTGTATAGCAGTACATCCTATCGATTCTCCTTGACGTATAGAATCATCAAATCCATTGGAGATGGACATATGTGCACCAATTAAAGTGTTTTTTTTGTGTGTCATATAGCACTTTTTCTAATTTAAAATTTGACAAAATTCATGAAAACATTAATTTTAATGCTGTTTTCTCAAAAAGGATATAGTCTGTCCTTTTAAAAAAAAGGTGATTATTAAGAAGCTTATACAATTATTGTCATTTTAGAAAAGTACAGCGTAGGAGCTTGTAATGACCGTTTTTATAATGAGGTTATTTTTTATTTTAATTGCTTTGGCACCCTCAGATATATTTTGCAAAAAAAAGCCTCTTTATTATCAATGCGAAGATAGCGAAATAAAATTCTTGATTAAATTTAGACCGGAAATGTTTTTTGGTAAAAATACAAATTTATTAAATGACAACAATCCAGACAAACTTTTTTTCTTTCGCCATACTATAGATATAGTAAGTGAATATAATTACGGAAAAATGAGTTATGACCATCCTTTGGTTACTGTTAAATGGAACGTTCGTAATAAAGGTATTTGGGGAGATCCTGAATCTATAGCAGTTACAACTGAAACTCCAATTAGTGTTGCTGATACAGCATTTGCAGGACACAAGCATTCTATTCCACGACATATTTTGTGGTATAGAGAATTGTGGATAGAGATGTGTTTGTCTGAACTTTTGGGCTTAAATTTCTGTAATAGACACACATTAACTCTTGGGGCATTTCCATTTCTTTTAGGAAGAGGTATTGCACTTGGTGATGCTTATGCAGTTGATCCAGATATTCTTGGATATTTTTCACCATATGCTGTTGATCAATTTGCATTTGGCCTTAGACTTGCTGGCGAATTTATTCATAATTGTTTGGGATATGATTTATATGGTGCAATTTTGGATAATAAAGCTGATACTTTTGATAATGTAAATTTAAAAATTCTTGGTCAGCAATTTGGAAGAAGATTTTGTCCTGCAAGAGGTACTGGTATTGTAAATTATGTTGTTGCTGGTCGTTTAAAATATTATCCAATTAAAGATGATGTAAATGATGTGTATTTTGAACCGTATGGTTTATTTAATAGTAATCCTGAACAAAAAATTGAATTTCTAGGAGATGCATCAATAAAACTTGTAACTCTTGGATTTGCATCTGAATCATATTTAGGTAATTGGGAATTTGGTTTTGATACTGCATTTAATATAGGTGCACAGTTTGTCAAAGGTTGGGATAGAAATATTGTTACTCCTGTAAAAAATAAAGACACAGCTGTTCTTCAATTTGTAAATACTCAAGTAACAGATGCAACAACAGGCAAAGATGCTTTGGCAACCGATGCTAATCAAGCATTAATAATTACATCTCCTGAAAATGCTGATCAAAACGGTATGCAAATAGGTAGCAGTTCTTTAGTAAATAAAGTTACTAGATTTACAAATCCTTATAAAAATAAATTAAAAGGTTCAATGTTTGTGTGTGATCTCGCATATAATTTTTATGTTCCAAATAATATCAAACTTGCTGCAGGATTTGGTTATGCAAGTGGTGATAATGATCCAAATAGAGATTTAGATGGATTAAATGATAGTGATGTCGATGGAGATTTTGAAGGATTTATAGGCCTCCAAGAAATTTATTCTGGTATGAGAATAAAGAGCGCATTCTTTTTAAATGGTCAAGGTAGAATACCAAGATTGTTATCTTTCCCAACACAAGAGCAGCAAATTTTTAATCCGTTTGCAAGCAAGACATCAAGATTTACAAACATTATATATACTGGTGCGAGCGTGCAATTTAATTCATGCGACGACAGTCCTCGCCCATGGCAAGCATGGCCGAATATAATGTTCTTCTGGCAAGAACATGCATCAAGAATTTTTGATGTTGTTCAAGGACAATCAATTGGAAGGTCAGCAAGATCTTTCTTTGGTACGGAAATCAATTTATTTTCTGAAATTGAACTTATGCCTGATTTAAAATTTTATGCAATCAGTGCGGTGTTTTTCCCGGGATCATATTATAAAGATGTAAAAGGAAAACCGCTTACAAAAGATCAACAAAAATATCTAAATAGTTTTTCAGAAGATGGTGTGCCTGGCGAAGTTGAGTTTGTGCCAACCTTAGGAAATAACATGGCATTCTTCTTTAATTTAGGTTTTGAATATAGATATTAATTTTTGAAAAATGAATTTTTTAATAAGCCAGCCAATAAAGCTGGCTTATTTTTTTTAAAGGGCTTTTGATTTGTAAAGTGTTTATATATATAATTAATGTTTATTAAAAAGCTTTTTTTAAAAAAATTATTCAAACATGAAATGCAAGGTTATTATGAATTTTTTATTTTTTATCATTGTTCTGTTTTTTACAAACATGTCTTTAGCAATGGATCCTGGAACTCCTCAACCTCAAGATCCTAACTCGGGTAATCAGCCAAGAGTTTCTTGGTATGTAAGAGGTTATGGTGCAACAAGAGATGCAGTTAATGGAGCAGGAAATGTTCTACGTTCATTTGTAGAGTCTGCTAATCCAAATTATTCGGTATCTGGACAAACTCCACCAGCTACTCCTCAAGTTACGCAGCAACCTCAAGAAATGCCGATATTTCCAAATCCATCAACTAATGCAGCGGCAATTGTTCAAACTATAGCGCAACAAGGTGGGGCAATTTTAGGCACTGCTGCAACTGGTGTATATAATGGTGCTGCTCAAAATTTACAAACGAATATTAATCAACAGTTAGTTGACGGTTTTGCGGAAGCCCTGAAAAAAACTTTTGAGGTTGACGCTCAAGGAAGACCTACAGGAAAAATGGCTCAAGCTTTAGACAATGCTGTAAAAATGTTAAAAGCGCAATTACAAAATGATGGGGAAGTAAAAAAAGTAATAGATGCTTCAATGAAAGTTTTAGCTGATCAATTTAACGACAGTGGAGAAGGTGCTAGATTATCTAGACAGGCTTTTGAAAAATTTGCAAAAGATCTTGGAACTGCAATGGAAACTGTTGGTCAATCAGGTAATACAACAATTAATAATTTATTAACAAATTTGGCAAATCAAGCAGCTGACGGTGGCGAATTAGCTAGAATGTCCAGAGAAGCATTTGAAAATGTTAGTGAAGATGCTAAAAATGCTATGAGTAAACTGTCAGAAGAAGCTCGAGAAGAATTAAAAAGACTTGGAGAAACATCTTTAGATATTACCAAACAATTTAATGATGAAGGTATAAGATTTGTTCGAGAAGGTCTATATAATAACTATGCTAAGGGTGCGATTGTTACAGGTGCAGTTTGTATAAGCATTATAACTGCATACTACGGTTCTAAAGTTTTATGGAATCATATTGATCGTAATTTAAAAAAACCAAGATTAATTATAGATTCTTCTAAAAAATCAATATTACAAAGATTAAAATCCTGGATTTTTAAAGAAAAATATAAACCTGAGCAGATGATTTTTGATGATGAATTGGCAGCAGATTTAAAAAATATTGTTGATGTAACTCGAACTGTAAATAATAAAATTAAATCTGGAAATAATAATGTTAAATATAGAAATTTACTTCTTTGGGGTGCTCCAGGAACTGGTAAAACAATGTTTGCGCGTATCTTGGCAAGAAGTTCCGGTATGGAATTTGTTGAAGTAAGTGGTGCTTCTTTTGCAAAATTCATTGATAAGGGTGAAGGTATTCAAGCAATGGATGAATTATTTGCTTGGGCAAAAAATAGTAAAAATGGTCTTTTGATTTTTATTGATGAATGTGAGGCATTCTTGTCCGAACGTAAGGGAATGAAGACAACAGAAGAAAGTTATCAAGCATTAACCAATTTCTTAAATCATACTGGTACTCGTAGTAGTAAATTTATGATTGTGTTTGCGACAAACCATCCAAAAGTGTTAGATACCGCTATGGAAAGACGTATAGATGATGCCATAGAGATGAAATTGCCAAAGCCGGCTGAAAGAGTACAATGTTTAAATCTTTATAGAGATAAATATATGCTCAATGAAAAACAAAATGACAAAGAATTTATGGAATCTGTAAAAACAATTCTTGATGGTCGCAAAATAATAGATATTGCAACAAAAACTGAAGGCCTATCTTACGGCGATCTTGAAGGTATAATTAACATTATTAAAACTGATGCTGATGCAACTATTACTGGATTATTAACTGAAAAATTGGTTGATAGAGCAGTAGAAAAAGCAATCAAAAAGCATTCAGAGTTCTTGCAAAACTTTAAACCAACAATGGATGTCACAGGAAATATAATTCCAGCAAAGGCTTAATGGTTCGCTACACCCCCGATCTTATTTAAGATCGGCGCTCAGAAATAATGAGCGTCATTTTTTTTAAAATGACGGGCGTATCGAAGGGCGTGACTAATTCGCTATTTTTGCTAAATTTAATAGTAATAATAAAAATTTTTTTCATGCTAACCAGGATAAGTAAATGAAAAAATTTGAACGCACGGTTATGTGCGGACAGGTAAATGAAACTTTTTTAAATAAAATAATTCATCTTTTGGGTTGGGTTCACAGACGTCGAGATCATGGTAATTTGATTTTTATTGATTTGCGTGATCGTAGTGGAATTATGCAAATTGTTTTTAGTCCGGAAATAAATTTATCAGCTTATGAATCCGCCAAACATCTTCGTTCTGAATATGTTATTTCAATTTCAGGAAAAGTTGTAAAGCGCTCACAATCTACCATTAATAAAGATATTGAGACAGGACATTTTGAACTTCAAGTTGATAATCTAGAAATTTTAAATAAAGCAAAAGCATTACCATTTGCACAAGATGAAGGTGAAATGGTTGATGAAGATTTGCGTTTAAAATATCGTTATTTAGATTTGCGCAGACCTGTAATGCAACATCGAATTGAGACGCGACATAAAATTATTTTTGCAATGCGTGAATTTTTAAATTCTCAAAAATTTTTCGAAATTGAAACGCCTGTACTTACAAAAAATACAGCAGAAGGTGCGCGTGAATTTTTAGTTCCATCAAGAATTCATCAAGGTTCTTTTTATGCATTGCCACAATCACCACAACTTTATAAACAAATTTTAATGGCTTCAGGCATGGAAAGATATTTTCAAGTTGCAAGATGCTTTAGAGATGAAGATTTACGAGCAGATCGTCAACCTGAATTTACTCAGCTAGACATGGAAATGTCTTTTATAAATGAGCAAGATATTCAAAATATAATTGAGAATTTGTTACAACATATTTTAAATTCTGTATTTGCGATTGATATTAAATTGCCTTTACAAAGAATGACTTATGCAGATGCATTTTCAAATTATGGCGTTGATAAACCTGATCTAAGATTTGAAATGCTGATTCATGATATAGGTAAATTATTTGCAGACACAGAAATTTCATTTTTAAAAACTGTCCTGGAAAAAAATGGGAAAATTGGTGCGCTTAAAGTTAATCGCAATTTTTCTCGATCAGAATTAGACGCATGGGTTGATAGGGCAACTAAAAATGGAGCAAAAGGTTTGCTATGGATCCGTTTTAATGAAAATATGCAACCAGAATCTCCGGTAGCAAAATTCTTACCTGCAGATTTTACTACAAAAGTAAAAGAAATTTTTAAAGATCTTGCTCCAAACGACACATTATTTATTATTGCAGGAAAATATAAAGATTCATGGGAACAACTTGGCAGATTGCGCTTGCAGTTAGCGGAAGCTTTACAATTAATTCCTCAAGGTCTACTAAAATTCCTTTGGGTTACAGACTTCCCTCTTTTTGAATATGATGAAAAAGAAAAGAAGTGGAGTTCAGTGCACCATCCATTTACAAGCCCACAAGACGGGTGGGAAAAACTTGAACCACATAGCATTAAAGCTCGTTCATATGATATTGTGCTTAACGGTATTGAACTTGGTGGTGGTTCCATTAGAATTCATGATCCTAATGTACAAAAAGAAGTTTTCAAACTTCTTGGATTTGATCTAGAAACAATGCAAGATCATTTTGGCTTCTTATTGGAAGCTCAGGAACTAGGTTTTCCTCCACATGGTGGAATCGCATTAGGAATTGATAGATTTGTAATGCTACTATTAAATTGTAAATCTATACGTGACGTTATAGCATTTCCTAAAACCGCAACAGGCCAAGACCCTATGATGCAGGCACCAACAAAAGTTAATCCAATGAAATTGCGTGATTATGGATTGAAATTGACGGAAAAAGAAAATAAGTAAAAATTTGGAGCAATTTGCATAGATCAAAATTGATTAAACTATTATATAATTATCATCCGGCTTCTCCTGATGAAATTGAATATAAAAGTCGAATGTTGGATTTTATAGAAAAATATTCAAATTGTTTTGAACGATCATTAGAAGTCGGGCATATAACTGCTTCATGCTGGTTATTAAATAAAGATAGTTCAAAGGCATTATTGATGCATCATGCAAAACTTGATAAATGGTTTCAGCTTGGAGGCCATTGTGATGGCGATCCTGATACATTAGCAGTTGCTGTTAAAGAAGCCCAAGAAGAATCCGGAATTATGAATATTAAACCAATATCTGATAAAATATTTGATATCGATATTCATTTAATTCCTGAAAATAAAAAAGAAAAAGCTCATTATCATTATGATGTTAGATTTTTACTTCAAGTTGTTGGTGACGATGAAATAATTCAGAATAATGAATCAAAAGCTTTGAAATGGATAACTAAAAATAGAACTGAATTGCCAACTCGAGAAGAATCTGTGGTTCGCATGTTTAATAAATGGATGGCCTAATTTCAGTCCAGGCGTGCCAAACTTTTTCATAAGGCAGTAAATGCAACACGAATAAAAATTGTTTTGGATGCTCAGAATTATAAAAATCTTTAAAGAAAAAAAGTAAGACATCAGCAATTCCTTGCTGTGTTTCTTCTTTCTCTTCTTTGTAAGTGATAATCATTTTATCTGATGAAATTGTTTGGCAAAGTTCATCAAAATTTGTTGCATTAATTGAAAACAAAAAATTTAAAGAATTTAAAACATTAGCTTTAGTTGGTCGCATATCTCTTTGTTCTTTGCGAACATATTCAATATTAGGTAATCCAGATAGCAGAACAAACCAGGCACAACCATGCTTATGAGATCTTATATTCAATGCTCCATAATTGCCATCATAAAAATTTGCAAGCGGCTTAGATTTTAAGTTTTTAGGCAATTTTTTCAGATTAAATTTGGTGCCATTCCTAAGATAATTATTACAAAATTCTCTGAGCGAAACTTCTAGGCAATCTGGTATTTCGGTATCATCAAAAACATAATATTGTTGAATTAACTGAGCTGGAAATTTTCCACAATAATTTTTTTGAATAAGAAATATGAAATAAATTTTTGGATCTTGTATATCTAAATTTTGGCAATCACAATTTAGAATCAAATTTTCGTAATACCGTTCATCAAAATAAAAAACTTCTTCTTCATTTCCCAGTTTTAACTTTGAATCTAGAATTTTGTAGCTTTCAATTCCATCTTGCAAAGAAATAGCTTTACAATATAAATAAGCAAATAATAATTCATAGATTTTATTTTTTCCAAATCTTGCAACTGCATCGTTCAAATTAATTTTAAATTGTTTAAAGTGTCTTTTAAACACTCCTCTTTTGTTCGCTGTTCTAAAATAATCAGGAAATTTTTGCTGAGCATTTTTTAACAAAGACGCATGAAGAATGTCTAAATATTTTTCCAGCTCATTAAACTCAATTGCTAAAACGAGATTGCCTATTTCCTGATACGTAAAATATGATCCAGGATTATTTTTAGCGACACTTGTTGAAAATTGTCCTTTGCTTAAATGAAACAAAAATTGAGCTAAAAAATTTTTTTGTTCATAAAGTCTTTTTAAATCTCCTGATTCATATTCTATTGCACCATGAATTATAGAAAATTTTTTCAATTCTGAACTAACATTGTCGTGCAAGATTAAAACTTGATCAGGTGTCAGAAATGAAAAAACATTTATTGTAAAAAAAATGATTATTATTAAGAGATTGTTTTGCTGCAACATTTGCCTTGAGTAATAGAAAAATCATTTAAATCATAATAATAACAATATGTTTTGTTTATCCAATAATTACCTTTTGTAATTGTTGTTTTAAATTTAAATGACCAAAGATTTTTATTAATTTTGGTAAATATTATGTTGTCATTTAAATTGGAAGAAAAATTTATAACTTGTGCTGCAATTTGTGGTATTTCATTATTTATAGATTTACAAAAACCTTTTACATCCATTGGACATTCAAAAATTATTTTTAATTTTATTCTGCTATTTATTTCACTAAAATATATGATATCACTTATAGGATAAGGGTAACGTTTTAATGTTTCCAAAAATTTCTTAATGATATTTTCATTAGTTTTATGAAATTCTATGTAGAACGATGTTGTTTTAAATGTTCCCAGTGTATGAATATTTTCTAAGTGTGGGTATTTTTGTTTGATTTCCTTTAAAGCTTTTAAAATAATTGTTTTAAAATTAATATCAATGAATCCATTATTACTTCTGCCCTGGCTTAAGATACAAGCATCTAATTCGTCAGACATTTTGGTAACCCATAATGAATTTTCTTTTTCCATTGTATGAGAAGTTAAATTACCAAAAGCTAAAATTGAGAAAAACAATATTCTAAAAAACATAAAAATTACTCATCCCTTTTTTTTAAAGATTAAAAAATTAAAAAAATGTTAAGAAAAAAAGAGGGACAAGAAATTTCTTGTCCCCTATATAAATTTTAAAATTTATTGGTGATTTTCTTCTTCAGTTATCATGCAACATTTTTTGAAGACTTGCAATATGTCTTCCATTTTTTCTTCTTTAGCCATGCGATACGCTGTTTTGCCATGTCTATTTGGTACTGTTATATCAGCTCCCATATTTAGCATTTTTTCAATCACACAAGCATCAAGTTCATGCATAATTGCAAAATGTAAAGGTGTTTCGCCTCTTTTATCTTTTGCATTTACATTTGGAGCATAATCAAGAAATTTCATAATAACATTTTGTGAATTTTCTATTCTTTCACAATAATGGCCCAGAGCAAGATGAAGTGGCGACATTCCATAATTATCTTGAGAATTAATTTGCGCACCCTTAGAAATTAACATTTCCATAATTTCTATTTTGCCACATCTACAGGCTGTACACAGCGGTGTTTCACCAAAACTATTTCTTGCTTCAATGTCACAACTTTCAAGACATGTCATTACTTCATTCATGTTGCCTTGCATTATAGCTTCATGAATATTTGCATTAACTAATAAATTAATAGAAAGAAGAGATGATAAAATTAAAGATTTTTTCATAAAGAAAACTCCTGTTATATGATTATAGTTTTGCAATATTATCCTATAATTTTAACAGGAGTTCAATTATTTATTCAGTATTATCAAAAAAGTATCTAAATTATTTTAAATATTTTTTTAACAGATCATTTATAATTTGCGGATTTGCTTTGCCTTTAGTTTTTGCCATTGCTTGGCCGACAAAAAATCCAAATAATTTTTCTTGTCCAGATTTATATTGAGCAACTTGATTAGGAGAATTAACAATAATTTCTTTAATTATAGTTTCAATTTCTTGTGTTGAACCAATTTGTTCAAGTCCAAGTTCTGTGACCAGATCTTTAGGATTTTTTCCAGTTTTAGCAACAGCATCAAAAATTTCTTGTGCAGCTCTATTATTTATAATCCCTGTGTCTAATAAATCAACAAGTTCCGCTAATTTTTGTGGCGTAATATTTGTTTCATTATAAGTTTCTTTGCTGGACTTTAGATAACTTAAAAGATTTCTTAATATCCAATTAATTAAGTGTTTGCTTTTTGTAAATTGGGCTGCTTTTTCATAATATTTGCCCAGTTCAAGATCATCGATTAAAATTTCTGCATCTGCTTCTTTTAAGCCATGTTCTTTTACGAGTCTTTCCAATTTTTGGTCAGGAAGTTCCGGTAATTCTTTTTTAATTTTTTCAATTTTTTGAGTATCAATTTTAAGCAATGGTAAATCTGGTTCTGCAAAATATCTGTAATCAGCAGCTTCTTCTTTGCTTCTCATTGATATAGATTTTTTATCTTTAGTATCCCAAAGTCTTGTTTCTTGAATTATTCGTTGGCCAGATTCAATTAATGAAGTTTGTCTATCAATTTCATATTCAATTGCATCGCCGATAAATTTAAATGAATTAATATTTTTTAATTCAACCCTAGTTCCTAATGTTTCTTGACCAATTGGTCTTATAGAAATATTAGTATCTGCGCGAAATGCACCTTCTTCCATATTTCCTGAACAAATTCCAAGATATTGAACAATCTGGCGAAGTTTTTTTAAATAAGCTTTTGCTTCATAAGAACTTGAAATATCAGGATGAGTTACTATTTCAAGTAATGGCGTGCCAGCTCTATTTAAATCCACAAAGCTTTCATTACTTGTAGAGCTATGAATGTTTTTTCCAGCATCTTCTTCAATATGAATGCGAATTAATCTTATTTTTTTTGTGCTACCATCTTCTAATTTTATAGGAACATATCCATTTAGACATGTAGGCCTATTGCCTTGAGTGATTTGATATCCTTTTGGCAAATCTGGGTAAAAATAATGTTTGCGAGAAAATTCTGATATTTCTGAAATTTCAGAATTTGTTGCCAACCCAGCTTTAATTGCATCATTGATAACTTCTTCATTTAAAACAGGCAACACTCCAGGATATCCTGAACATATTTGGCAAATATTTGTATTTGGTTTTTGCGCAGTTTCATTAGCACAAGTGCAAAAAATTTTTGATTTTGTCGTTAATTGGACGTGAACTTCTATTCCAATATCTACTTTGTAAGCCATGTGTTCCTTTCAACTGGGTTGTTCAATTGATGCTGAAAACGTCTACTTCACATTGGTCGATGCTTGTTAATGTGATTTTGCATTTATAACTTTTTTCAAGATATAAAATAGCATTGTATTCGATATTTGTAATATAATAAAAAATCGAAGGATGAACGTTTAAACTAACATCGCCTTTAAGCTTTTTTATTTCTAAATCTTCTTTTAATTTATTTAAAATTTCATAAGATTCAGCTTGTATGGATTTAACATGACCAAGTCCATGACATATATGACATGTTTCAGTCAATTGACGAGTTAAAGTTTTTCCGGATCTTTTTCTTGTCATTTGAACAAGACCAAATTCACTTATACGTAATACAACTGATTGAAATTTGTCTCTCTCTTTTAAAGTTTTTTCTAAAAATTTGAAAAGCTTTTGACGAGAACTGCCTTGTGACATATCAATAAAATCAATAACAATTAGACCACCAATATTTCTCAATCTTAATTGTCTGACTATTTCTTCAGCAGCTTCTAAATTTGTTTTTAAAATTGTTTCTTCTAAGTTTGCCTGTCCTGTATATTTTCCAGTATTAACATCAACGACAGTCATCGCTTCTGTCGATTCAATAACAATAGATCCACCAGATTTTAAATTAACCTTTTTTTGCAAAGCTTGTTCAATTTGTTCATCAATACGATGTTTTTTAAAAAGTTCTGGTGTTGCTTGATATAATCTGACACGAGAAATATATTCAGGAGCAATAGTTTTAACAAATTTATAAATTAAATTATGATTTTCTTTGTTATCTGTAATTACAAGTTCAACATCATCATCTAAGTGGTCGCGTACGGCCTGCAATGAAATATCTAAATCTTCATGAACTTTTTCTTTAGGCGCTGCTTTTTCAAACTTTTCTAAGATTTCTTGCCATTGATTTACTAAATATTTTAAATCATTTAAGATTTCAGAATCACTTTTATTTTCTGATGTGGTTCTTATAATTGCGCCCATGCCAGCAGGCAAATTTTCTTTTAACAAGCTTTTTAGCCTTGAACGCTCTTCAAGATTTTCAATTTTTTTTGAGATTCCAATTCGCGGAATGTTTGGCATTAAAACTATAAATCTGCCAGGTAAAGTAAAGCATGTTGTAAGTTTTGCACCTTTTTCATAAACAGGTTCTTTTGAAACCTGAACTAAAATCGGTTCGCCTTCTCTTAGAATTTTACTAATATCCATTTGATGTTTAGAAATAGATTCACGAGGATGTTCATCTTCTTCTACTTCATCAATTTGGCCGGATGAATGCATTTTATGAATCGCCAATTCACGATCGATTTCAGAAATATGCAAAAAGCCGGATTTTTCTTTGCCTATATCTACAAATGCTGTTTGAATGCCAGGTAATATTTTTGTAATTATTCCTTTGAAAAAAGAACGCTCTAAGTTCTCGGAAGCATGCGCCCAAAAATAAATATTTTGTAGCTGGTCATCTCGTGTTATCGCAACACGCGTTTGCCACGGTGTTTCGTTGATTAAAATTTTTTTCATTTTGTGTCCAAAAAACTAAATTTTTTTATTATTACTCCAATTACTATTATACCATAAACTTGAAAATAACGGAAAAAGTGGAAAATAAAACAAATTTATGATATTTTTTCCTTGCAATTTACATCTAAAGGTTAACTTTAAACCGGGGAATATTTCATGAAAAACACTATACTTACATCTTTTGCTGTCTGCCTACTTCTTTCTAGTTGTGGAACTAAGAAGAAAGAGGATAAGAATTTAATTACAAATAAAAATATTAGCCATGAAAAATCCAGAGTAGCAATGTCCGACAAAGATATTTACGATGAAAACGTTGCAACTTTTGAATTAGAAGAAGAAATGAACCCTTTATCAGCAGGAATGGTAAGGCCATCAAATGACAATAGCTCTACCTTAGAGCGAGATGCCAATTCAGGTATGAAAACAGCATATTTTGAATTTGACCAATATGATATAAGAGCAGATCAAATGCCAGTTCTTGAATACGATTTGAAAAAAGCTAAAGAAATGGCTTCTAAGGGGAAAACTGTAGTTGTTGAAGGCCATGCATGCGAAAGTGCAGGATCAGCTGTATATAACATGATGCTCTCCGAAAAACGTGCTGAAGAAATTAAGAAATATTTTGTAAAACACGGTGTTTCCGAAAAATGTATTAAAACAGTAGGTCGTGGTTCAGAAATGTTAGTTGTTCCTCATGGAAATAGAGCGCAACAAGCTCCAAATAGACGTGTTGAAGTCTACGCATACGACCATATAGCTTAAAAATTAAAGCCCGGGATTTAGGTTCCCGGGCTATTTTATATTTAATTTAATCTAATTTGATATCCATAATGATCGGCAAGTGGTCACTTGATGCATCATAATATACATAGCAACCTGCTAAAGGAAGATTCCAAGTTGGTGATAAGAAAATAAAATCAATTTCTTTTCCTGTCCAATTTGTAAGCGTTGGGTTTTGCCATCCTAAGTAAGAAAAACAATCCCTAAATCCATTCTTTTGTAATAATTGGATTGTGCTACTTTCTCGTGTCGCATTAAAATCTGCAGCAATTAAAAAATTTTTATTTTTTAATTTGGTCACCGCATGATCAAAAATTTCCTTTATTTGTTTTTCGCGGAATTCACCTGTCTTGTCTGAAACCTCTAAATGAGTTCCATATATATTTAATTCTTTATTGTTTGGCATTTGAGTGTGAGCTACTATATAGCAACGGTTTTCTTCCGAATCAAGTTGAGCCTTAAATCCAAATGCTTCAACATTACCAAATGGTGTTCGTGAAGCAATTACATTGCCAAACCATTGGCCACGACCAAGGGTATTACAAAATGCAAAATTTGGAACTTTAACCTTTTCTTCTAATAATTTCATCGCAATGCTATGTGCAAAGTGCCCAATCATTCCAAATCCAGGAATAGGAGATACTTCTTGCAAAATCACTATATCTGGATTTAAGTTTTTTATAATTTCTAGCATTTCGAGTATAGTAGTTTTGTTATCATGTGGATTTTTCCAGTAATGAACATTGTAAGTCACGATTCTGAAAATAGAATTATCTTTAAATGGTATTTTTGAATTTTCTTGTGCCGCATCTTTCATTTCTAATATAAATTGATCAATAGCTTTATATTTGTCCAATCGACTACTTGTTCCTGGTAGCATTGCTTTTTCATGTATTCGGGTAGGATACATTATTTGCTTTTGAACAGGTCCATTTGATCCAGAGTCAATAGCTATGAAAAATATTAAATTGATTAAAACAAAAAAAAATTTATTAATTTGCACTTTTACCTCGCTATTTAATTTCTTTTTTTGACCGAATATATTTTCTTATAGTTATCATTGTTTTTAACATATCAGTCAAATCTTTTTGGGCTTTTTTGTATGAATTTGCGATAACTTGTCTGAAATTAAATCCGCCCTCATTTTGGGGTAATTTTAAAATTTCGGCATTTGATTGTATAAATTCTGAAATTTCTTTTGCTTTTTCTAAAGGATCCCCAACTAATGTTAAAATTTCTGAATTATCAATTAATCCTCTTATTACGCCATTAATTACTTGTTCAAACTTAATTCCAGGAACAACAATTTCACCTTGATTTTTAATAAAGTATTCTCTAGGGACAATAACTTTTGTACGAGCATGAAAAAATTCACCACTTGCCATCATACTAGTGATAGTATTAAGTGATGGTATAAATAAAAAATCTAGCTTACCAGATATATATTTTTGTTTATCTATAAAAAGCGCGTAACCTATAAGATCTGGGTCATTTAAATAATCGCATGCACATGCGCCTACAGATTTTATTTGAGACATATAGTCTGAATCGCAAAAAAATCCTGCAAATAACGATGCGCCGTAAGAAATAGAATTGAGAGGTAAAATCCAACTTCTCATTCTTGATGATTCACCTTTAGTTTTGTATTCCAATTCAAGCTGTCCAAATGTCGGGACTGAGGGTTTATAAACGCTTGTTGCCAAAAAAGCACCTTCAATAGGAATTTCAGTTCCTTTAGTTCCGATTATATAAATTTGTCTGGCTCTTCCACCACGATATAAAATTCCAGCATTCTTTTTACGAGCTTCATATTCAAGATCTATAAGCTTTTTTTGTATTTGATCATCATATAAATATCCCAGTTCCCATGCTTGAGTCTTTGATTGAATAATTAGTTGCGTGATAATAGTTTTATATTTATCTATCTCATTTTGCACTCGTTTAGTTTGTATTAAATCGGTATATATATTTAAAGATTTTAAAAGAGCATTATTAATGATAAAATGTAATTGATAAGTAGATTGTTTAAAGTTATACATATTGTAATAATTATAGACATCTTGGATAAGACTTGTAGGATCTTTTACAATTTTTGATATTTCTGGATCTATATTTATCGAAGCACAGCGTGAAAAAGTTTTATTGATATAAATGATATCATCAATAGAACAATAAGGTAGCGAGTGTTTTGATTCTTTTAAATTAATTACAAAAGTTTCATAAATAGTGGTTGGGATAAAGGCTATATCATATTCTGCAGATATTTCTTTTATTTTTTTTCTAAGAAATTTTTCTTCTGCAGCTTCTATAGGTTTTGTTAGCTCATCTAATTCTTTTTGAGAAATATTATTTGCACTCCCTAAAACCATTGGCCATTGATATATTTGCAAAATATCATAAATTTTTTGGTATTCTTGTTCATTAATCAGCAGAATGTCCGATCCATTATTTTTAAAAACAATATATTCCGCATAAGTTGTATACATTGTTGCCATTAAAATCAAAAATAAATTAATTAATTTCATTTCCCCTCCTAATTACCAGATTCCTTTTTTTGTCGAATTTGTTTTCTAATTGTTATCATGGCTTTTAACATATCAGTAAGATCAATTTGTGCTTTTCTATAAGATATTTCAGCTTCATGTTTTGCATTAAATCCACCATCATCATCAGGTAATTTTAAAATTCTTGCACTTAACTGTATAAATTCTGATATATCTTTTGCTTTTTCTAATGGATCACCAATTGATCCAAAAATTTCGGAGTTATCAATTAAACCTTTAGTTACATTATTGACCGTCTGTCTGAAAAATATACCAGGCACATCGATTTCTCCTTGATTTTTAAGAAAATATTCTTTTGGAACAAAAGCTTTTGTGCGCGCGTGAAAAAATTCTCCACTTGCCATCATGCTAGTGATAGTATTAAGCGATGGTATAAACAAAAAATCTAATTTCCCAGAAATATATTTTTCTTTATTTATAAAAAGAGCATATCCAATTAGATCTGGAAAATTTAAAAAGTCGCATGCGCAAGCTCCCTTTCCTGTAACTGTTGTAGAATCTGAATCGCAAAAAAATCCTGCAAATATTGAATTACCATAAGAAACTGAATTAAGTGGTAAGTTCCAATCTCTTACTTTGGTCGATTCGCTTTTGGTTCTATATTCTATTTCAAGTTGTGGATATATGGGGGCAGGTCTAGGCGGGACAGATTTTGGTCTCTTTGTAGCCAAGAAAGAACCTTCAATAGGAGTTTCAGTTTTCTTAGTTCCAATAATATAAATTTCTCTAGCTTTTCCACCACGATAAAGAATTCCGAAATTTTTCTTACGGGCTTCATATTCAAGACTAATAAATTTTTTTCGTGCATTATCATTATATAAATATCTCACTTGCCATGGTGTTGGTTTTGAGTCAACAACTGCTTGAAAAATAGCATTTATATTTGTATCTATTTCATCTTGTACTTTACCAGTTCGTGATAGGCTTGTAGTAAGAAATAAAAATTTTAAAAGAGTATAATTAATTATCATATGTAATTGAGAAATATAAGTTTTAACATTAAAGGTATTGTAATAGTCATAGATATCTTGAACTGTTCTAGTCGGATTTTTTACAATTTGTGCTATTTGTTGATCCATTCCGGCCAGTAAAGAACAACGTGACAAAGTTCGACTAATATAAATAATGTCTTCAATCGGACAATAAGCAAGCGCATGTCTTGATTCTTGCAAACTAATAATTAATGCTTCATAAATAATTGTTGGAATAAAAGCAATTTCATATTCTGGCGATAATTCTTTAATTTTTTTTCTAAGAAATTTTTCTTCTGCGGCTTCGGAACCAAATTTTGATAGCTCTGCTAATGCTTTTTTATCTAATTGATTTGCAGCCCTTAAGAGAATTGGCCATTGATAAGTTTGCAAGATTGTGTAGATATCGCTATGTTCCTGCAAATCAGTAATGGGTAAAATTTCTGTTCCAGTATGTTTAAACACTATATATTCTGTATGAATTGTAGAAATTGACACTATTAAAACAAAAAAAAATTTAAATAATTTCATTTATTTTCCTCCAATTTTTCTTCTTTGCCAGATTCCCTTTTTTGTCGAAGATATTTTCTGGTTATTACCATTGCTTTTAGCATATTGGTAAGATCAATTTGTGCTTTTCTGTAAGACATCTCAGCTTCAGGCTTTGTGTTAAAGCCGCCTTCATTATCTGGTAATTTTAAAATTCTGGCATTTAATTGAATAAATTCGGACAACTCTTTTGCTTTTTCTAAAGGATCTCCAATTGGCGCAAAAATTCCTGCATTATCAATAAAAATAAAATCTTGTAAAAAAAGACCGGGCACATTAACTTGGCCCCCATAATCAATAAAGTATTTTTTTGTAATAAAAGCTTTGGTACGAGAATGGAAGAATTCTCCTTTGCCCATCAAACTAGCAAGAGTATTAAGTGGGGATATGAATAATAATCCTAATTTTCCTGATATATATTTTTCTTTATTTATAAAAAGAGCATATCCAATAAGTTCAGCTTTATCCAAATAATCACAAGAGCATGCACCTGTGTCATTGCCTGCATAAGATGAGTCACAAAAAAAGCCCGAAAATACTGAATTTCCGTATGAGACTGAATTCAAAGGTTGTTGCCAATCTCTTATTTTTGTAGATTCTCCTTTAGTTTTGAATTCAAGTACTAATTGTTCATGTGTTGGAGCTGGTGTCGCTGGAACAGATTTTGCTCTCTTTGTAGCCAAGAATGAACCCTCAATTGGAACCTCTTGTCCTTTAGTTCCTATAATGTAAATATTTCGTGCTCGCCCACCACGATAAAGCACAGCTATATTTTTTTTTCTAGCTTCATATTCAAGGTCGATAATCTTTTTTCTTGCAACTTCATCATATAAAAATTTAATTTTCCAGGGTAAAAAACTTGATTCAATTATGAATTTAAGAAGATCGTAAATGTGTATGTTAATTTGATTTTGTATATTATCTGTTCGAGCTTTTGTATTAAGTAATAAAAATTTCAGAAGGGCATTATTGATTTTACCGTGTAGTTGCAGAAATTCTTCTTTAAAATTAACTTTAAGATAATAATTATAGATATCTTGTATGGAATTCGTCTCCCAGTATATAATTTCGGCGATATCTTCATCTATGTCGGACAAAGAACAATCAGATAATATTAATTTAATATAATTAATATCTTGATTAATATCTTGAGCCGAGCCGTAGGGAGGCGATTGCTTCGAATGCTTAAAAAATATATTCGAGTTCTTTAAAAATATAGTAAAAATTTCATAAAAAAAAGTTGGGATAAATGCGATATCATACTGTGGAGATATTTCTTTTATTTTTTTTCTTAAAAATTTTTCTTCAGCAGCCTCAGAAACAAATTTTGTAAGCTCTGCTAATTCTTTCTGTTCAACTTTATTTGCCATCACCGTAATCATTGGCCACTGGTAAATCTGCAATATTGTATAAATTTTTTCGTTCTCTTTTTCATCGGTGATTGGCAAAATTTCTTTTCCCGTGTTTTGAAAAACTAGGTACTCAGAATGAGAAATTGAAAATAAAAATAAACTTATTAAAAAAAATAATTTATTAATTTTCATTCAAGGACCCCATCTTTTTTAGTTTCTTTTTTTATTCGAATATATTTTCTGACTGTTACCATTGTTTTTAACATATCAGTAAGATCTTTTTGTGCTTTTTGATATGCAGTAATTCTTTCTGATTTTGGATTAAATCCACCTTCAATATCTGGTAATTTTAAAATTGTTGCATTTAATTGTATAAATTCGGACAATTCTTTTGCTTTTTCTAAAAGATCTCCAATGGGAGCAAAAATCCCGGAATTATCTATGAAGCTTGGCCATTCTGATATTTCAGTAGGTGTGCCAGCTACAAAGCTCATACCCGGTATCTGTATTTTGCCTTTATTTTTAATAATGTATTCTTCTGGTGCAAAAGCCCGTGTTCGTGGATGAAAAAAAGCTCCCTCGCTATACATTGCCGCCAACGTATTAAGTGATGGTATAAAGAACGAATCTAATTTTCCTGATACATATTTTTCTTTATCTATATAAAGATAATAAGCTATTCGATCTGGCAGAGCTAAATAATCACAAGCACATGCTCCACCATAACCTGGATCACTATCAAACCAATAACCTGCAAATAATGAATTACCATATGAAAGTGAATTAAGAGGTAATTCCCAATCTCTTACTTTTGTGGATTCACCTTTAGTTGCGTATTCTATTTTAAGTTTTTCAAATGTCGGAGGCATAGGGGAAAGAAATTGAGTAGGAGGTCTTACTGTATTTAAAAATTGTGCTTCAATAGGCGCATATGAACCCTTAGTTCCAACAATGTAAAGAGGTTTTGACTTGCCGCCTCGATATAAAATTGCCAAATTTTTCTTTTGAGCAACATATTCAAGATCAATTAACTTCTCACGTACTGCAACATCATATAAATAAGTTTCATCCCATTTATTTTTTTTGTTATCGATTATGAATCTCAAAAGTTCAAGTATGTTGTTTCTTGTTAATACCTCTTTTGGATTAGTATTGGAAACATTAAGGAACCTTAAAATAGAATTATTAACTATATGATTCGCCTTTATAATATTTTTTGAGAAATTTATTTGCTTATAATAATCATGAATATTTTGATCCGTACTTTTGGGATTTTTTATTATGTCTAGTATGTTGCGATCTAACTTTATTTTTTTTAAAGTTGAAAAAAATTCGAAATCTTCTGGATTAAAATTGGTGATCTCTTTAAAATCTCTATAATTTGATTGATATGTTACAAAAAATGTTTCATAAAAAATTGTTTGGATAAAAACTATATCATATATAGGAGATAGTTCTTTTAATTTTTTTCTTAGAAATTTTTCTTCGGCAAATGGTGAACCAGGTTTTGTAAGTTCTGCTAAATCTTTTTTATCAATCTTATTAGCCGAACCAATGACCATAGGCCACTGATAAGTCTGTAGAATGTTATAAACCTTTTTGTATTCTGCTTCATCCGTGATTGGCAAAATTTTTTGTCCAGAATTTTTAAAAACTATGTATTCTGAGTGAACTGTAAAAATTATTCCTAACAAAAAAAATAATTTAAATAATTTCATTGCTCACTTCCCAATTTCTTTAATGGTTTTTCAATATCTGCTCCATATTCCGCTTTTCGTTTTCCTTTAGCCGGAACAATTTCCATTGGTTCAGCTTGTCCTTCTTTTTTTGCACCAATATATTTTCTTATTGTGATCATTGTTTTTAACATATCAGTAAGATTTTTTTGTGCGTTGATATAACTTTGTGCGTTTTCATGTTTAAAATTAAATCCTCCTTCAGACTCAGGTAATTTTAAGATTGTTGCCTTAGTTTGTATAAATTCTGATAATTCTTTAGCTTTTTCCATTGGATCACCAATTAAAGAAAAGATGTGAGCATTATCAATAAAAGCATATTGAATTTTTATACCGGGTACTGCAATATAATTTTTATGAGTTCTGTAATAATCATCAGAAGCAAATACCTTTGTGCGTGCATGAAAAAATTCTCCATTTGCAAATAAACAACTTAACAAAGTATTAAGTGGAGGTATATATAGAAAATTTAATTTATTAGAAAGAAATTGTTCTTTATTTATTAAGAGCGCATAGCCAATTAGATTTGGATCATCTAAATAATTGCAAGCACAAGCACCAACTCTATCACTATCATATGCAGCTCCTCCAAAGATCGAATTTCCATAAGAAACTGAATTTAAAGGCAAATTCCAATCTCTCATTTTAGATGGTTTACCTTTAGTTTTAAATTCAAGTTCAAGTTGTGCAAAAGTTGGAACTGGTGTAGGAAGAAGCTGAGCTCTAGGTCTTACTGTGGCTAAAAAAGAACTTTCAACGGGAATTTCAGTTTTTTTAGTACCTATAATATAAATATCTCTCGTTCTTCCACCGCGATAAAGTATTGCTACATTTTTCTTATGAGTTTCGAATTCTAAATTTAAAATTCTTTTTAAAGCTATTTCATTGCGTAAAAATCTGAGATTCCATAGTACCCATACATTTGATTTAGTCAATGGTTTCATGAGATTTTCAATTTGTTCTTCTATGATTGTTTGGATATCAAATGTTCCAGTAGTTGACTCAATTGCAAAAGCTTTATTAAAAATGCTTTCACAAAATTGCAAAAGACTATCATTAATTATTTTATTTATATTTTCCGATTGAAAATTCTTTTGATTAAATAAATCATAAATGTGTTGAATTTTGATAGGACCTTGTATATATGCTACGATAGTATTATCAAAATTAATGCCATCTCTGGCAAAAGAATCAATATAATCTGATACATCTTTACTTAAATTAACTCCTGAAATAGCAAAAAGTTCATAAAATAAAGTTGGAACAAAAAAGATATCGTACTCAGTTGATAGCTGCTTAATTTTTTTTCTTAAAAATTTTTCTTCACCATAATCAGGTTTTGTAAGCTCGTCCAACTCTTGTTTGCTGATTCTATTTGCCATTCCGATAACCATTGGCCATTGATAAATCTGTAAGATCTGAAAAACTTTTGTATATTCTTGATTGGTTAACGGCAGGGCATTTTCTCCTTGCCTTTTATAAACAACATATTCTGCATTAATAAATGAGATCAAAAACGTGATTGTTAAAAAAATTATTTTATTTAATTTCATAAGCTCCTAAGCTCCTAAGAATTATTTAAAAATAATTTATCAAATTATAATTTCAAAAGTAAATAAAAATATGATCCATGTTATTTATAAATTTCAAATAGATGTAAATAGTTTACCAAAATCAAAATAAATAAATGATTTTATTTTTAGTCAGATAATTATTGATTACGCTGTTCAATATTTTCTATATTAAATTCAATAATTTGGGGGAAGTATGAACATTTTTCAAAAAATATATAAATTATTAATTTTTTTATCAGTTATTTTTCAATTACAAGCAAATGAATATAGACGAGCGATAATTATCAATGGATTCGACAAGACAATAGTTTCAAAAGCCGAAAAGGTTGGAGCTATGGTATATATTTTGTCTCATGCAATTATGTCAGAATCTGCTCCTAATAAAACTTCTGTTTCAAAAGAAGTAAAAATGATTACTAAGTTTGATGATAATAATTATTTTGAGATTGTTCAGCACTTAGGACGGCCGAATGTTTTATTATTTAAACTGATTGATAACCAAGTAATTGAAAATACTTATAAACCGCTTTATTTAAATGTACTTCCAACGCTTATAAAACAGAGAGACAAGATTTACAAGAAAGCAGAAAATATGTGGAATATTTTGGAAAAAAAGAAAGAATTATTGGGAGAATAAAAATTATTTACCGACACAGAATTCTTTAAATACAGCATCGAGCGCAGCTTCACTTACGCTTTTTCCGGTAAGTTCACTTAAATAAGAAATTGCATCTTTTAATTGTAGAGATAAGATTTCGTACTGGACAGCGTTATCAATAGAATCTAAAATTTCTTTAAGTTTAATTTCGAAACCAAGCAATAAATTAAATTGTCTTTTGTTTAATAAAAATGGACTGTCGGCTAAATTAAAAATGTTTTCAATTTTGTCAGCAATTTGATTTTCAAGCTCATCAATATTTTTTCTTGTCTGAGTTGAAATTGTAATATGATTTTCTTTTACCAACTCATTTTTGCATGCGATTGGCAAATCAGATTTATTGACCGTTAAAATAATTTTATTTTTATGTTTTTGCCAAATCTCTTGATACATTTTTTCTTCTTGATCTGTCAAATTTCGTGAACCATCAAGAGTCAAAATTATAATGTCTGCTTTTTTTGCTTCCTCTAAAGATTTTTTTATTCCTTCAGATTCAATTAAGTCATCTGTCTGGCGAATTCCGGCAGTATCAACTAGTGTCCAATAGTTTCCATTTTTATATAATCCCGCTTCAATAACATCACGAGTTGTGCCGGCAATTGATGTAACTATTGCTCTATTTTGATTTAGCAATGCATTAAAAATTGAAGATTTGCCAGCATTAACTGAACCTATTAGAGCAATTCTAATGCCTTCGCGTATTTGCTTTTGATTATCATAAGCTTTTTTCAGCTTCTCTATTTGGACCAAAATTAATTTTATATCTTGCTTAATTTTGTCGCCAAATTCAGCTTCTTCGTCTAAAAATTCAAAGCTTGCTTCACAAAAAGCCAAAGACGTAATTAATTTTTTTTCTATTTTTTCTAGTTCAGAAGAAAAACTACCTTCTAATTGTCCTAAAGTTTTTTTCAGTGCAAATTGTGTGTTTGCACCAATAAGACTATTTATAGCTTCTGCCTGAATTAGATCTATTTTGCCATTTAGAAAAGCTCTTTTAGAAAATTCACCTTCTTGAGCAAGTCTTGCGCCATTTGCAATTGCTAAGTTAATTATTTGTTCAATAATGAATGGGTTATTGTGACATGTAATTTCTACAATATTTTGGCCGGTAAATGTTCTTGGAGCATCCATTAAAATACAAAGAACTTGGTCAATTTTTTTTCCAACTTCATCTATAATCCAGCCATAATGAACTGTATGAGAAGGTTTAGACAACAAATTGCCATCAGGCAATTTGTCACCATCGGGCAGTTTACAAATTTTATTTGCAACAAGGCGTGCATCAGTTCCTGAAAGTCTGATTAAGGCTAAAGCGCCAGATCCACTTGGTGTACAACGTGCAATAATTGTTTCATCGTCCAAATTATACAGGTTTTTCATTTCTCATTAAAATTATTTTATAACCCTTTAAAGGTCTATTAAGACTTTTTTTCAAACTTTGGATCAAAAGCAATGATAAAGCAGCAAAAATTTGTCTTTCTTTTGATGTATTTTCATGCAAAGAGGAAGCAAAATTTATTTTTAAATAATATTTATCAGCATTTATCGTAAAGTTTGTCTGAGCATAATCAGTTGATTTTAAAAACTCTTTTAACCAATCTTTAATTGTTTCAATCATTTGATCGGTCCAAATTGGTTGAGTAACTTCTTTTTTAGACTCAGTTTTTTTCTCTTTTTCTTTTACTATTATTTCCTGCTCTTTTTCTTTTTCTTTGACCGGGGCTACTGGTTGAATAGGTACCACAGGTCTTGCTTTTTGTTGAGGCTGTTTAGGTCTTTTTTCAGCAGATTTTGATTCTTTTTCTTGATCAAAAATAATAGCAATTTTTGCAGGCTTTACCGTCATGCCTATGAAGTTTTTTTGAGGCTCTTCAAATATTTTTACACTAAACTCTTTTGGATGGCCTGCTTTTTCCCAGCCTTTTTCAATTGCTTTAATAATAGAAGAAGCTTCTTCCATAATTGATTTCACTTTAAACCGCCTTTATAACAATAAGGTTACTTAATGATTTATTCTTAAATATAAGATTTATGATAATAATTTTGTGATATGTGGTTATCTTAATGAGCGAAGTATGGCCCTACTATGCCAAAGGCTTCGAAGGACATACTTTGATACAATGCTACATCAATCGATACTACGATTGATGTAGTGGCCTGCCATACGTAGCTTGCCGAGCCGGTAGGCCCGGATAAGCGAAGTATGGAGCGGGAAACGGGATTCGAACCCGCGACCTTTGCCTTGGCAAGGCAACGCTCTACCAACTGAGCTATTCCCGCGATTAAGCATAAAAAAGGTAACATAAATAGGATCTTTGTCAAATTTGAAGCAGTTATTCAAACCTAAAAAAAGAAATAAAAAACCCTTTAAAAGCATTACTGACGCAATGTCTTAAAGGGTATAAGAATAAAATATTATTTTTTTATTTTTAATAAATTAGTTTGAAGTCTTAAATTTTGTAATTTTGCTTGAGTTGGCTCACCTTCATAAACCTGAGCTATTTTGCCTTGCTTATCTAAAACGAAGACATGGGAAGTATTAAGATTTTTAATATTAAGTTCTTGTATGTATTTTCTTACTCTTCCATAAGAGGTCAAAACATGGCTATGTAAGTCTTTGTTCAGGTGGCGCTTCATGCTGTTGTCTATGAACCAGGAAATTGGGTAGTAGAACCAGCTAATTATTGGAATCTCGTAATAAGCAACGTCCTTATTTTTGCTATAATTTTCCAGGATGTAATTTGTCCAGAGATCAACAGATTTTTGAGATTTCTTTTTAAATGAAAGAACGATAATACCTATTTTCCCCTTAATATCCTGAGGCAATGTTATTTTTTTATTTTCTAAAGTAGTACCCGTAATTTCTGGAAATTTTTTCTCAATTAAAGGGCTTTTAGGCAATGGTGGAAGCCCATTTGTCTGAACATCGTAAGGGGTTGGTTGCTCTTCTAGCATGGCAGTTATTTTTAAATCAAAAAAGATAACAAACCCGGTAATAACACTTAAGATTATAAATTTTTTCATTTCTATTCCTTATTTTCAATTTTTTTATATTAATTAATGTCAGAATAGCAGTTACAATTCGCTAAATGCAACAGTTTTTTGAAAAAAATGTAATAAAATTAAATGTTTTTTAATTTTGAGTTAGCCAGGAGGTGAGCTCGGATTGAGAAACTTTTGTTTCTTGACCTGTTACCATATTTTTAACAGAAGCTTGCCTATTTGCTTGCTCTTCTTCTCCCAAGATAATTGCATACGCAGCACCCATTTTATTGGCTTTTCGCATCATGCTTTTTACAGAGTCATTTTCTAGAAAAATCTCTGCACATAGATTGGCTGCTTGTAATTCATCTGCCAATAATAACGCCAAAGACTTTTGATTTTGAGATAAAGGTAAAATGACGTGCAACTTTGGTTCTTGGGCAATTGGCAAATTATTCACTATTTGTTCCAACATAAGCAGAATTCTTTCAATTCCTATAGCTGCACCAATAGATGGTTGGTCTTGTCTGCCTCCAAGCTGACTTACTAGTTGGTCATATCTGCCACCTCCGCAAAATGCATTTTGTGCACCAAGAACATTGCTTGAAAATTCAAAAACAGTTTTATTGTAATAATCTAAGCCTCTGACAAGAGTAGGAACATAAGAAAAAGATACAGACAATTCTTGCAAATAATTTTTTACTTGTTGCCACTCTGCAGCACAAACCGAACATAAATTGTCCGCAATAAATGGTGCATTTTTGTAAAGTTCTTGGCAGCTAGGTGTTTTGCAATCAAAAACACGCATAATGTTTTTGTCTTTTCTTACAATACATGTAGAACAAATTTTATCTTTATTTTTTTCTAAAAATTCATGTAATTTTTCACGATATTTTGCTCTATCTTCATGACAACCAAGAAAATTAATTAACAAGGCATAGTTATTCAGACCCAAAATTTCATGAAAAAATCTATCTAGCATTTTTATAAATTGAGCATCTTGGCTAATATCTTTTGAACCAATTGTTTCCATAGTTAATTGGTGGAATTCTCTAAATCTTCCTTTTTGTGGCCTTTCATGACGAAAAACTGGGCCGTAAGAAAAAACTTTCCACGGAACGGTTTCTATGTTGGCATCAATAAATGCACGAACTGTCGATGCTGTCATTTCAGGGCGCAAACAAATATTTTCTTCTTGTTCTTCATTTGTTTTAATGATGTACATTTCTTTTGCAACAACATCAGTTTCTAAGCCTAATGAACGTTTAAAAAGTTCAAGCGGCTCTAAAACTGGAGTAGAAATCTCTTTAAAATAATAAGTTGCTAAATGTTTTTTTGCAGCATTAATAAAAAAATTAAATAACTTTAAATCCAAAAAATCTTGTGTGCCTTTAACTCGTTGTATGACACGCTGATTCATAATTAATCCTAAAACTGTATAAAAATAAATTTTAATTCATTTTAGCAAAAAATTTATTGATCTGCCAAAGCTTGATTTTTAAAAAGTTTACTTGTTAAATTGTTTACATAAAAATTCATTAAGGAGAATGAGATGAAGAAATTTATAAAAGTTCTACTTCTTACTCTTATGTTTGCATCTATGTATGCAAGAAGAGGGGTAGGAAATTTTGATGGGCGTACCTTTTTTACTGTTCGTCCACCATTTAATCAGGTGATGCCAGAAAAAATTTCTCTTTTTCGTTATGACAGAATGATACCAGATAACTGTTATTGGGGCGGAGCGCTGCAAGCAGTTGTTTTTGGCGGTCAATCAATAAATTGTGACCAAATTGCTGAATATTTCTTGCCGGCTGGAAAAACATCTTTAAATGTTGTTGAATTTAAACCGGGCGTAGCAACAGCAGATGGAGATCCTGCAAAAGATGTAGAAGCGCGTAACTTTAATATTCAAACACAATCAGTTGACACAACATTTAGAAGCAGAATTAGTTTTTGTCCTCAACAAACAATGTTTGGTATAGGTTTTACATATTATCAAGCATTGACCTATAAATATGATGGAAATGTAAAATTTTGGTTAGGAATTTCTGCACCAGTCGTACGCGTAGAAAATACTATGGGTTTTTGTGAAACTGTTTTAAGTAATGGTGATGGTGCTGTAGATGAGCTTGGGCTAGATAATTCGCCCCGTGTTGGAAATATGACTCAAGCATTTAAACAATCTAATTGGAAGTATGGTAGAATTGTTAAGGGCTGCAAAAATGTTAAATGGGGACTGTCTGATATAGAACTTTATGTTGGTTACAATACTATAAACGAAGATCATTGTTGGTTAAATTCATATTTTGGCTTAGTACTTCCTACAGGGAATAGACCAAAAGCTCGTATAGTGTTTGAACCTATTGTAGGTAACAATCATCACTTCGGTATATTTTTAGGTAACAACTTAGGATTTAAAATTTTAGAAAAAGGTCCACATAAATTATCTTATATTTTAGATTCAGATAGTCGTCTTTTGTTTAGAAACCATCAAAGACGTTCATTTGATTTAATAGACAAACAATGGAGCAGATACATGGAAACTTATGCTAATAAGGGTGCAGCAATTGCTGCAGTCGATGCTTCAGCTGCGGGTGACTTTGTATTTGCAGATAATTCTGGAACATCTGGCATTAACGTATTTACAAGCTGCTTTAAAGTAAAACCTCGTTTCTTATTTAATATCAACTCAGCTATTCGTTATGATCATTGTGAAGATTGGGCTTTAGAAGTTGGTTATAACTTCTTTGCTCGTCAGGCAGAATCAGTTGAACTTTGTTGGAATCCTGATTCTGCATTAAAATCTGTAAATGGACTTGGTTTTACCAATATTGCCAAAACTATTAAAAATAATTTTACTGATTGTGATATACCTCTTGCTGACTATGCTCCAATTGAAAAAAATGAGATTGATTTAGATTCAGCAGCACATCCTGGAGTTCTTTCAAACATTATTTATTTAACAATTGGTTATAACTCAACATGTCATGATAGACCAATATTTGCTGCAGTTGGTGGATCTTATGAATTTGCTTCAATTAATACAACATTAGATAGATGGTTAATTTGGTTTAAAGCCGGAATTTCATTTTAATAAAAAATTTGGAGTATATTTATGAAACTAAAATATAATATCTTTATCGTTTTATCTTTATTAATTTTTTCAAATTCTTTTGCAGCTCCATTAGATGAATTTCGTAACGCAGTTTTAAGTTACAAAAGTAATCCATCAAAGGCAAATTATGATAGAATTAAAGAAATTTATCCAAAAGTAAGCAAAGCTCCTGCAGATCTAACATTGAGACAACAATTGAGTAAAAGTCTTGATGATTTAACCGCAGAACAACATGAAAAAGTGGTTGAAAAACATGAAGAAGAAAAAGCCAAGGTTGAAGAAGAGAAGGCAAAAATAGAAGAAGAATTAAGAAAAGATATTCAGCAAGCAGAACAAGAGCTGGCAAAAAAAGAAGAAGCGCTAAAGAAGGAAGCAGAAACAAGTGCAGAAGCCAAACAAGAATTAGAAAAAATTAAAAAAGAAAAAGAAGCATTGGAAGTAGTGGCGGCCACTAAGGCTACAGTAATGGAAAGAATTAAAGCTTTGGATGAAGCACTTATAGAAGCTCAAAAAGACATAACGAAAAAAGATGCTGAAATTGATGGGCTGAAAAGAGAAAGAAAAGCTTTAAATAAACAAATTTCGCAAAATAAAGTTGAACTTAATTCTAAAGATTCTCAACTTGCAACCCAATCTGTTCAAATAAGACAATTGCAAACAGATTTAAGTACAGAAAAAACGAAATCAAGCAAAGCAGAAGATCAACTTAAAAGGAATGGTGAACAGCTTGCTACGCTTGTAAATGAAAGCCAAGCATTAAGAAAAAGTGAAAAAGCTGCAAATGAACTTTTGACGGACGAAAAGAAAAAATCTCAAAATCTCAATAATGAGTTACAAAAGGTTAAAAAAGATCTTGATGAATGCCATGATGAATTAAGAAGATCAGGAAGCCCTCTTTAAATTTTTAAATTAGGTTGGGATAGCTAATGAAGAATAAAATTATTTATTTCTTAGCATTGTCATTTTTTTTAAATTCTTCTGCTATGGTTCCTATAGCAACTTTTAGAAACATAGTTCAAAACTATAAAGATGCACCGACGAAAGAAAACCTTCAACAAATTATAGAAAACTATGATAAAGCTGGAAGAAAACTTGCAGATCTAACATTGAAACAGATGCTGCTAGGCAAAAGTCTTGAAGAATTGAGATCAGAACAAGCAGCTAAAGTTGAAGTTGTTCATGAAGAAAAACTTGAAGAAGAAAGAGCAAAGGTTGCAGAAGAAATTGCAAAGGCAGAAGCTGAAAGAGTTGCCCTAGAAACTCAGTTTGCTGCTGCGGAAAAAGAAAGAACTGATCGTGAAGAAGCTTTAGTTGGTACGATTAACAGGTTCAGAAGACAATTAGAAAATGCGCGAAAAGAATTTGAACAAAGACAAGGTGCAGCTAAACAACAAGCAGAAACGCAAATTAAAGATCTTGAGGAAAAACTAAAACGTGCTGAAGATCTTCGAACTAAAATGGAACAAGCACAAACCAAAAGTGGTGCAGTCCAATTGTCAGCAGAAAATGATAAATTAAAAACTGAAAATGAAACACTAAAAAAGAGTTTTGTAGCATTGCAAGCAAAAAATAAAAATGATGAAGCTGAACTTCAAAGATTGCAACAACAATTGCAAGAAGCAAGACAAAAATTTACAGACGTTTCTATGGAAAATTCTGGCCTTAAACAACAAATTAAAACATTGAGTGATCAGCTAGAAAAAGAAAGACAAGAAACAACAGAAAAAATAGCTAGAGCCACAGAAGTTAAAGACCAGATAATTAAAGCATTAAATGAGCAATTAGATACCTATAAAAAAAGAGTCCAAGATATCAATCGCAAGAATTTGCAATTAACAGAAGAAAAAGAAAAAGCAGATAAAGCAGTTCTTGAAGCATTAAAAGAACAAAAGCTAGCACAAGATTTTGTAGAAGAAAAAAAGAAAGAGATTGCAGAATCAACAACACTACGAATTCTGATCAGTAATGCTGAGCAAGAAATAGAAAGATTAAAAAGCGAATTATCTAGAGAAAAAATAGCCGGTAAAGCATATTCACAAACTTTAGAACAATTAAAAAAATTAGCAGAGCAAGGCAAGTCAACTGAAGAAATTAAACAAGTTCTTGCAACAAGTACCCCATATACAGGAATAGATTGAAATTTTTTGGGTGAGATTTATTTCTCACCCTTATTTAATAAAGGAAAAATAAATTATGAAAAAAATTTTATTATTTTCTACAATTATATTTTTAAAATTGTTTGCAATGGAACCTGAGCGTGAATTAAAAAATGCAGTTGATGCACTACAGATGAAATTTGTAACCCTAAATTCAGCTTTGAGTAGTCAATTTAAAAAAGTTGATCAATTAACACAAGAATACCAGCAGCTTATAAGACAGTTAAATGAACGCGAAAGAGATTTAATTTCGAAAAAAGATCCTGAGTCTAGAGAAGAATTAAAAAAAATAAGAGTTTATATGGCAGAACTTGATTCTTTAATAGAGCAGATGAGGCAAATAATATATGTAACACCAGGAAGTAAAGCAGTTCAAGAAATTTTACCTCAGTTAGAAAATGAAAATCGAAGATTAAAAAAAGAAAATGAAACACTGAAGTCCGAAAATCAAAATTTAAAAACAAACAACGAGAAATTTAAAGAGCGATGGCAAGAAGCCCAAAAAAAGGCAACTGAATATGGATTTCAAAATGTAGGCTTACAAAAGACACTGGAACAGATGGCAACAGAAGAAGGAGCTAAACCAATTCTTGATTTACTAAAAGCTCAATCAGATTTTTTTCAAAAACAAATAAAAGAGTTAAATGAAAAAATTAATGAGACTAAAAAAGAATGTGAAAAGAAATTAACTGAGAGACAAAAGGAAATTGGTCAAGCAGCTGCTATCTTAATAAAAAATGCGGAACTTCAAGCAGATGTCGATCGTTTAAAAAATGAATTAAGACTTGCTCAAGAAGAAATTAACAGATTGAAACAAAAATAGAAATACCCAGGCTTCCGACTACGCCAAGGCTACGACGGACAGGTCGTTTGTTCCGGGCATTCAAGCTCGGCAAACTACGCCGGGTTATTCTCTTCGCTAACTTACAATATAAAAAAGTGTATACTTTTATTTATGGCGAAATAGAAATAACTTTTTTTTTAAAAAAAATTATGTTAAAACCACCTTGTTCTACTTCGCTCATAAATGAGCTTCGAAGAATAAACAAGGTGGTTTTTTATGAAGACAATTTTAGTTACAGGCGGCGCAGGTTATATTGGTTCTGCAGTTGCATTGGAATTTTCCAAAAATAATTTTAATGTAATTGTTCTAGATGATTTACTTTATGATCAAAAATTTAATTTTTCTTGGACGAAATTTTATAAAGCAGATTTTGCTGATACACAAATTTTAAAACAAATTTTTAATTCTCATAAAATTGATGCTGTAGTTCACTGTGCTGCTTTTATTGAAGTTGGCAAATCTGTAAAAGACCCCAAAATTTTTTATGAAAATAATGTCATTAAAACAATTAAGCTTTTAGATTTTTTATTCGAACATGATGTTAAGAAATTTATTTTTTCATCAAGTTGTGCTGTTTATGGCATTCCTGAAAATTTGCCATTACGAGAAGATCACATCAAAAAACCAATAAGCCCGTATGGTAATACAAAATTAATTGTGGAAATGGTGCTGAGTGATTACGCAAATGCATATGGTTTAAATTCTGTCTGCTTAAGATATTTTAATGCTGCAGGAGCAATCCCGGAAGAAAATATTGGCGAACTGCATGAACCTGAAACGCATTTAATTCCGTTAATTTTAGACGCTGCTTATAATCAAAAAACTTTTAATGTTTTTGGAAATGATTATAAAACTCCAGATGGTTCATGTATAAGAGATTATTTACATATTAAAGATATTGCAGACGCTCATTTAAAATCTTATGAATATTTGAATGTAAATAATTTGTCTGAAAATTTTAATTTAGGAACCGGTCGCGGATATTCTGTTTTACAGGTTATTGATGCCGTAAAAAAAATAACAGGTCAAGAAGTTAAATTTCAAATTCAACCAAAACGATCTGGTGACCCAGATATTTTAATTGCCGATGCAAGCAAAGCTAATAATATTTTGAACTGGGACCCAAGGTATTCGGATTTAAAAAATATTGTTCAAGATGCAGCAGACTTTTATTTGAAAAATAATTTATTTTTTTTGCGCAGAAAGAGCATTTCCAATAAATTCATCTATTAATTTATTTATTGGTTTCTTTCTTTTTTTTGCCTCTTGAGCTAGTTGAGAATGTCTTTCAGGTGTTGTTCTGTAAGTTATTTTCCCCTTTAATTCTGTTTTAGTTATAGGTTTAGGCTCAGGAATCTTTTTTCCAATTTCCATATAAAGTTCAAACATTGCTTCCATAGCTTCTTTTATTAATTCAAAAGCTTCTTCGCGATCGTAAGCATCTGTTTTGATTCCAGGAAGTTCATTAACACTTATAATATAAATTTTTTTACCTTGATTATCTTTGTCTTCCTCAACTGTATAAGTCCAAGGAAGATTTCGGTAATAATTTAAATTTTTATTTTTTTTCTTTGTAACCATGATCCAATAATACATAAACTGAAAAATAAAATCTAATTCGTTGATTTAAAATCATTTCTATTTAATCATCACTAATCTATCAAACTTAACCTGTTATTACACATAAATTCTCAAATTATTTACAAATAGAGAATAGGTATGCTATCATTAAAGAAAAGATAAAAATTGAGAGGTCCAAAATGCTCAAAAAATTACTGTATTTAATAACAATTATTATGATACCGAGGTTGCTTTGCTTGGAAGCTTTTATATATTGGTCGCAATTTCCTCCAGAAATTCGCAAAGAAGTAATGAAGAATTTATTTGAATTAAAAGATAAAAGTACAGAAAGTTTAATAGAAAGTTATAAAAAATTTCTTAATTTGCCAAAAACCATAGATAAAAAATATCTCAATGAATTATCTGAGGCTTATAAACAATTCATAATAAATAATTTATCTGACAGAGATTTCAAAAATTTAAATCAAAAACTTCTTGTTTATATAGTTGAAAGTAACACTCATTTAAAAAATTCAGAAAAATATAAACCACATTTTGAAACTATCTATTTATTAATTCAGCTTTTAAGTGAGCTTGGCAAGTTTGATCCTAATTTTAAAGATGAAAAATTGGGATGGACCGCTCTCCAATTAACAACAGACCAAAAATTACGAAATTTATTGATCCAAAAAGGGGCCAAAGTTCCTGAAAAAATTAAGAAAAAATAAAGATGGGGAATTAAATGATATTTAAAAAACTATTTTATTTAAAGACAATTTTTCTAACATTAAATTTATTTGCAATGGAAAGTCAGCAAGAAAGACAATTGCCGGCAAGAATTAGATATGAAGTTATGTCTTATCTTGGACCAATAGTTCTTAACCCAAAAGAAATTGAAAAAAGTCTTATAAAAAGTTATGAACAATATCTTAACGCAAGAGCAAGGGCACCTAAAGAAATTCGAGGTTATATCACTAACATTTATAGAAAAATCTTGTTAGATAATTTAACTGAAGAAGATTTTCAAAAATTAAATAAAGATTTATTTAATCACATGCTTCAAATTGTTCAAAAAGTGGTTAAACCAGAAAGATATCCAGAAGATTATTTATTAATTGAATTATTAAATCTTTTGGGAAAACTTGATATCAATATGAAAGATCGAAGCAATCAGACTATGTTAATGTTGGCAGCTCGGGAAGGTTTAGAAAACCAGGTTAGAAGTTTGATTAACTCTTATGTAAGTGATATTCATGCAGATATTGATGAAAAAGATAATTTAGGAACAACTGCTCTCATGTGGGCGAGTCGTTATGGTAAAGATAAAATTGCTCAAACGTTAATTAATGCGGGAGCGGATATTAACGAAAAAGATTTTTATAAAGACACTTCTCTTAATCATGCGATTATGCAAGGTCATAAAAATATTGTCCAATTATTGCTCAATAAAAATGCTAAAGTTAATGAACCAGATGATAAAGGTGAAAGACCGCTGACAAAGGCAAGAGATCAATTTGAAATAAAAGGAACACCAGCTGCTAAAGAAATATTAGATTTGTTAATTGCGCATAATGCAACAGAATAAAAATTATTTTAAAACGTTTCCAGTAATTTCGAACCACAAAATAAGATCTAACCTATCTAATTCCATTTTAAATTTTTTTAAAATATCTTCGCATTCCAAATATTTTTTTGGTGTTACAACTTTTGGAATTTCATTTATCAAATTATAATTTTTCATGAACTTTAAAATATGTCTGTCTATAATTGCAACATCTGCAAAACCGACATTTCTTAAAAAATGAGATGCTTCTTTGTATCCAAGGCCTTTAATATTTTTTGCAACAAATTCTCGCGCCTGCGGGCCCGATTTATCTTTTAAAATATCTTTTATATTTTTAAATTGTCGTGCAGTTACAATATATTTTGCTTTGTTGTTATGAAATCTATGTGCGTGAGAACGAATTATTTGTGCCAATTCAGTTTCTGTTTTATTTAAAAAACCTTCTGAGCCAAGTTGAGTTTGAATCGCAATCGCCTTTTTTGCTTGAGAATTAGCAGTCAAAATACAAAAACAAAGTTCACTAAACCAAGCATCGTTATCTGCTTTGTTTAATTTTTTAAATTCTTCAATTCTATAATCGATTGTATTTAATGTTTCTTTTGAAAATTTTTCCAAAAGGTTTTTTAAAATTTGTTCCATGTTTTTATTTTTATTAAATTAATATTAATCTCTACAGTTATTTTGTTTGATTTTCTATAAAATCATCTCGAGTGGCCGACAAAGCCCTTGGGCGGATGGAGGCTGTATCGAGAGATCACCGAATGAATCAAAATTTCTTTTTTGAATATTTCGACAGAAAATGAAAATCACCTTCAATTAGAGCCTCTTTTTTTTTGCGCGACCATTTCTTTATTTTTCTTTCTAGTAAGAAAGCATCATTTCGTGATGAACATTCTTGCACGAAAACTAGTCTAACAGGCAAATGTAACGATGTATAACCTTTGTAGAACCCGTTGTGATGCTCACTTAAACGTTTTTCAAGGTCACTGGTATGTCCAACATAATAAACTCCATTATTACATTGTAACATATAAATAAAATAAGATTCTTTCATAATTAATTTACTTATTCGGTGATCTCTCGATACAACCCTCGCTAAAGCTCGTGTCACTCGAGATGATTGATTAGGGGATTGCTTAGAAATTAACTGCTATAATTGAACTATCGGCCTTATTACTCATCGCCAAACAAATTCAATAATTCATAAACATTATTGAAAGTAATAAATTTTGAACTTGGTTGATCAACTTTTTGTGTTTTAGAAATTAATAATTTATCTATGCCAAATTTAAATGCTTCATTTACATGAATATTAAAATGGTTAATCGGTTTTATTTGCCCAGTTAAACTAATTTCACCAAGAGCTAAAGATTTGTCGGGCAGTGGTTTTTGAAAATAGCTGGAAAGTAATGCAAGTGCAATTCCTAAATCTGCGCTGCTGCTTTTAATTTTAAATCCGCCACTGATTTTAAAAAAAATGTCATGCGCGCTAAGTTTTACATGCAAATATTTTTCTAAAATTGCTGCAGTTAAAATAACTTGTGTAGGATCAATGCCTGTTATAATTCGTTGCGGCATGCTAAATTTTGTGGAAATTGAAAGCGCTTGTAATTCAATTAAAAGTGGGCGAGAACCTTCAATATAACTTATCAAAACAGATCCCGGCGAACACGAAACTTCTTCAAGAATTTGTTGGTTAATGTTTGGAACTTCAATAAGACCCTCTTCATGCATCTGGAAAAAACCAAGTTCATCAATATTTCCAAATCTATTTTTCACCGCTCTCAAAATTCTAGTTTGCCAGCGATCTTCACCTTGTAAATAAAAAACTGCATCAACAATATGCTCCAATGTTTTGGGCCCAGCGATTACGCCATCTTTTGTGATATGACCTGTGGTAATTACTGTAATATGATTTTCTTTTGCCAGACGCATTAATCTAAAAGCAGATTCTTTTAGTTGCCCAATACTGCCTGGCACAAAATCCCCATCCTGTGTGTAACAGTTTTGAATTGAATCAATAATTATTAAATTTGGTTTTTCTGCAAGACAAGTTGCTATAATTTCATCCAAGTTTGCTTGGTCAGCGAAAAGTAAATTTGACGATAAACAATCTGTCCTTTGTGCACGTAGTTTAATTTGTTCTAAAGATTCTTCTGATGAAAAATAAAAAACTTTATAGTTTTTACAAATTTCATTTGCAATTTTTAAAAGCAAAGTTGATTTACCAATTCCAGGATCACCAGTGATGATCATAAAACTGCCAGGCATCAATCCGCCACCAGTGACTCTATCCCATTCTTTAATTCCTGAAAGTATCCGTTGCTTTTGTTCGAAATGAATATTTTCAAGACTAGACATTTGTACCGACTGAAAATCTTTTTTCATTATTGGTGAAATTTTTATTTCTTCAAACGTGTTCCACAATTTGCAATCTGGACAGCAGCCAACCCATTTTAAAGTTTTATATTCGCAATTGGAGCAGGAAAATGAATTTTTATTTTTACTCATATTTGATCAAATTTCATTCGTTGATCAATAACATAACATTCGCGGCATCGTGCCTGGTAACATTCTTGTGCGCCGATTAATATTAATGGATCATTAAATTTTGCAGGCTTGCCGTTTACAAGCCTTTGAGTAAAGTGTGCATCGTTTCCGCAGTTCATGCAAACGGCTGCCAACTTTGTGACATTGTCTGCCAGTGACATTAAAATTGGCATACTTCCAAATGGTACGCCACGAAAATCTAAATCCAAACCTGCTACAATTACTCTTTTACCTTGGTCTAAAAGATTTAAAACAACAGTAACAATTGATTGTGAGAAAAATTGAACTTCATCAATCCCGACAACTTGAACTTCTGGATAAATGAAATTCATAATATCTAATGGATTTTCTAAAGCAATTGCCTTAATTTTATCTCCACTATGAGCATCGATATGATCAGAATTTTTTCGCATATCCCAGCTATGCTTAAAAGCCAAAATATTTTGTTTAGCAATTTCTGCTCGTCTTAAACGTCTAATTAATTCTTCAGACTTTCCTGAAAACATGGATCCGCAAACGACTTCTAATCTTTTCATAATCATCTCTTGTAGGCGCTGCGCGCAGATTTAGTTGTTTTTAAATAATAATTTATCAAAAAAAAAGCTTTTTTATAATTTTATAAATTACTCTGATGGCATTTCAAATAAGCATGTTGTTAAAGATCAATGCCACATAGATGTTTCAGTATGAAACAATATTCAATTTTAAATTGACAAAAAATTTATAAATGATAATTTTTTATTATAGTAAATACTTAAATGGAGGTTAATTACTATGTTCTTAAAACGAATCACTTTATTATCAATTTTAGCATCATCTTTAGTTTCAATCGCTCAGGCTGGTTGTGCTAACGGTGTATGTTCAAGAAACAATGCAAGAAACGTGCAAGCTGTAAGAAAAGCTGCGGTTGTTGTTCAACAAGTAAATAAGAAAAACAAAAAAAATAAAAAACGCTCAAACTGTGCTAACGGAATTTGCAAAAGATAAACTTTGCAATTGATGCATTTTTTAATTGTAGTAAAATATGAAGTGGTAAAGTTCTAACAATTCAACCAAATTAAGGATAAACTATGAACAAATTTGCTTTAGCATTATCACTATTTGCCACTTCATATCTTGCTGCTGAATGTGAAGCTGGTACAACAGTAGAAAAAACAATGTCATTCAATTTCATGTCAATGGAAGATTGCAGAAGAATGAGAACTGAATTTTGCGATGTTTTAAATTTATGTTCAGAAGAAGAAGTGAATAGTGATGATAAAACTAAATTAAGATCATTTATGGATTCATTAATTGAAATTTGGGAACCAGCAATTGAAAAAACAAAAGCATTGGAAATGGAATATAAAGATTCTCTTGAAAGATTTAATAAAGTTATGAGAGACAAAGACCAAGCCCAAGCTGATGCTATGGTTAATGAATTGATGAAAAATGAAGCAGCAATGATGAACGAAACCAAAGATTGCTGTGCTTCAGATTGTGCAGTACCAGCAGATGATTGCAATACATGTTGCGAATGTAATTGTCAGCAATAAGAACTTAAAAAAAGGCAAAAATTAAAAAAAGGGTGAGATAAATTCTCGCCCTTTTTATTTAAAAAATTTCTTAATAATAATCAATTTAAACGGAGGTCAATATGTTTAAATTAAAACACGGTTTATTTGCTTTAGTATTAATGGTATCAAATGCTATTGCATTTAATGATGTTTTTTATGCTGCTATACCCAATGAAAAAAAACTAAGAGAATATATAGTTTTTCAAACAGATCAGTCATTTAAGAGTATTTCTGAAATGTCTAGATTCTTAAGTGAATTGGTATCTGTTTATGGTACTTTAAAATTTGAAGAAAAAGAAAATGCTGTTCAAGCATTTTTAGATTTCTTTAAAGAATGTGCAAAACTAAATGAGAAATATGCTGAATTAGCTCAACTTGCTCCTAAATTCATGTCTATACTTTCGGAACTGAAAACACAAGAAAGAGCTATTTACAAAAAATATGATGATGTATTTGATAAAATAGATTGTGAAGATGAAAGCAATTTTAAGCTTCAAAGATTTAATCAAACTTTAGATTTTTATGAATTATATTTTTCTTCAATTAATAATTTCGTTAAATGTGTTAATGGTTTAAACGCAACAAATAAATCTCAAATAATTGGATATTTCACTGAATTTGGTGAATTATTTAAATCAAAGATTATAGATTGTCCTGAGATTAAGAAAATTTATGAACATATAATATCAAAAAAAATAAGTATGAGCGACATTTGTGCAAACGATTGTGATTATTCTGATACTTGCGAATGTCGATAGAAATTAAACAACTTTAATTTTAAAGGTAGCCTAAAAGCTACCTTTTGTTTTTTCTAAATTATTCTCGATCAAGAATATCCCAATATTTTTTAAATCTGAATAATTTCCCTCTTTTTTGTTTTGTTTCTTTAACTAAAAAATCCAACTCCAAAAAATCAGATATAATTTTATTTGCAGTATTATAAGAAGTTCCAAGTTGTAGACTCATTTCTCTAATGTTAATAATTGGTGAGCTAAAAAGAATGTTTAATGCTTCAAGTCTAATGTCACGTGATTTTATAAATTTTTTGTCTTCTAAAATAATTTGCATCAGTTGTTTTCTTAATTTTTCTATATCTTTTGCTCTTTGATAAGCATCGATCGCAGTATCTCTTATTGCAGTTAAATAGAATTTGATCCATCCTTCAAAATCCCCTTCTGTCCTGACGCGATCAAGTTTTTGATAATATTCTAAATGATGTTTTTTAAAATAATAAGAAGGATAAAGAATTGGTTCTGACAATATTTTATTTTCGATTAACATTAAAACTATTAAAAGTCTTCCAATTCTACCATTACCATCCAGAAATGGATGTATGGTTTCAAATTGAATATGGGCAAGTCCTGCTTTAATAAGCATTGGAAATGTTTCATTTGTATTAATAAATTTTTCAAGATCAGACATTAGATTAGAAATTTCTGCTGCAGGTGGCGGAATTAAATTACCAACTCTTACTGGTTGTTTTCTATAATTACCTGGATTTGCTTTTTCACCTTCACCCCCTTCCATTAGTACTTTATGAGTTTTTAGCAAAACTCGTGTACTGATAGGCAGATCTTTTTTTTGAATCATTTCAATTGCAACATGAAGTGCTCTTGTATAATTCATAACTAGCTGGATATTTTTGTTTGGCTTTAATCCTGTAAGAGGTTGAGTATAAATTTCTAATAATGTTGTATGAATTCCTTCAATAGCTGAAGATAGAAGAGCTTCTTTTGTAACATATGCTTTTATAAAACGATTTTTGTCAGGCAATATATTAACTATTTCATTAAGTTTTCCAAGCTGATGCATTGCTTGTCCATATAGGGATGTAGTCTCAGCATCTAAAGTTAAAGGAGGATCCTGTGGAGGTAAGGGATATGGTACAAAATGCTTAAAATTCCCTAAAGATTCATAAAAGCCAGTTTTTCTCATTTAATATCCTTATTTCAATTAAAAGATCATTATTGAAATAATAATCCCATATTTGAGTTTTTATTTCAATAATCTTAATAAAAATGAAATAAGATAATTTAAGCTTGAGTAGCTCTTTTAGGATTGTTCTTTTTTGTTTTAGAAATTTCTTGAGTGATAAGGCCTCTATCTTTTGCAATCAATTTTGCTTGAGCAATAAATATTGCATTTTTAAGATAATCCAGTTTTGTAGTCATGAAAAATTCTTGCTCTTGCAACGTCAATAATGGCAGCTTTGCTTGTTCAAGATCATTATTAATTATCGCATAACATTCTGGTTTTAATTCGCCTGCAAACATATCTAGAAAATAGCAGAAGCGATAAATTATCGACCAATACAATTTGTCCAAAACTTCATAGTCTCGAATTGCATGAATTTTTATTAAGTTCTCAAGTTGGTAAGAAAGCAATCTAACAGATTCCCAAATATAATTTTGATCTGCAGGATTCCATACTAATTTGTTTAACGATATTTCTAAAAAATCATAGATAGATTGTTGTGCTCTATCTAATGACGTATCCCTATCTTCTAGCTGATTATCTAAAGAATATAAAATATTTCCAGATAATTTATCCAAAAATTTTTCAGGATCCTCTTTGCGTAAATTAGAATGGTTTGCAAACATTTCTAATATTTGTTCTTTAACAACAGCCTTTCTTTCTGCCATATCTTTATCAAATGACATATATTGTTTTAATGTGCCATGAACATCTTCAATAAATTCACAAAAAGAATAACTGTTTACAAAAATAGAACCTTTCAAGCGTTGACCAAAAAGATCGAACACACTTTTTAAATATGTACGAGGATATGGTGTATTAAGTCCATATTTTAAAAAGTCTGAAATATGATTGAATTTGTGTGGCAAGCAACTAAGATATTGATTCGAGTTATAGATATTTGTCATAAAGTTTTTCATTCCAGTTCTTGTAAAGGAAATGGGAACTTTAAAAAAATCATCAGCAAAATCTTCAATAATATTATTAATTACTTTAATGTTATTATTTTTTTCTTTATTCTGTTGCACATTAGGTTCAATTGCGTTAATAATTAAAAAAGAAATAAAAAATTGTGCCAAGCAATTTTTCAAAATAAAGGAACGAGCTGACATAAAGGCGTCCTTATAAATAAATAATGTATTTGTAAAAAATGCTAACATGAATAGACTAGTTGTCAAGAAGGATAAATAAAAGGGAATCCATGGCGTTATACTCTTACCAAGCCTATAATAAGGAAGGAAAAAAGGTAACTGGAACTTTGGATGCAGGTTCACTGCCATCTGCACGAGAAATGTTGGCTAAAATGTCAATGTACCCTATAAAAATCGAACTTGTTACTGAACAAGGAACTGTAAAAAAAAGTTGGTGGGCAACTCTATTTTCTCGCAGAGTCAGTATCAAAGATAAAATATTTTTTACAAAACAATTATCTGTTCTCTTAAAAGCAGGAGTTCCATTACTCCAAGCACTTGATTTATTAGTCGACCAAAATGAAGGCAGACTAAAAAGCATCACTATAGATTTAAAAGACACTATCAAAGAAGGTAAATCTTTAGCTGATGGCTTAGCTAAATATCCAAAAGTTTTTGATAATATTTATATTCAGCTTGTTCGAGCAGGGGAAGCAAGTGGTAAATTAGAAACAATCTTAGATAGATTGGTTATATTTCTTCAAACTAGAGATGAATTACGCAAAAAAGTGCGTGGTGCATTATCTTATCCATTGATACAGCTTATAATTGTAGCCTTAGTTGTTATTGTTTTACTTACCTTTGTAGTTCCTCAGATTACAGAAATCTTTGAATCCCAAGCTACAAGATTGCCTCTCACTACAACAATATTAATTACGATGTCTGATTTTTTAATAAATCATTATTTAATATTAATAATGATTTTAGTTGCTATCGTTAGTTTGTATTTATATTGGAGTTCTACTCAAGTTGGCAGAAGAACAATTGATAAAATCAAATTAAAAATTCCGCTTGTTAAATATTTTGTAAAAATGTCCACTATCGTACAGTTTTCAAGAACTCTTGGAATGCTTTTAGAAAGTGGCGTAAATTTGTCTGAGGCATTAAATATAGTAACAAAAGTTGTTGATAATAAAATTTTGGTCGACGTGTTAAATGAGGCAAAGGAAAACATAATAAAGCAGGGTAAAATATCACAATACTTAAAACAAACTGGTTTATTTCCTCCTTTAGCAATTTATTTAATTAACACAGGTGAACAAAGTGGACATCTTGATACTATGTTATTAACTGTTGCAGAAATATATGAAAAAGAACTTAGTGAATTGTCTGATAGTTTGTCAAGCAAGATTGGTCCTATAATGTTGGTTGTCATGGCATTTGTGGTTGGATTTGTAATATTTGCAATCGCAACACCATTAATGCAGCTTACACAGGTTGTAGCTAAATAAAATAAACGAAAGGGAATATTTTTATGTCATATGCGCGAAATAGGTCTGCTGCCGGTTTTACAACCCGCGGGTTTACATTCATTGAACTTGTAATTGCTTTAACAATTTTAGCAATTCTTGTAGCTGGTTCAATAACTGTAGGTCGAGGATGGATAGGCCGAGCAAAAGTTAGCGGTACTAAATCAACACTTCAAGCAACGCAAAGTTCTATTGATGGTTATTATATAGATGTGGGCCAATATCCATCTTCATTGACTGAACTTATAAATCCTCCAGCTGATGCTAAATTAAAAGCTCGTTGGAAAGGTCCATATTGGCCTAAAAAAGATGAACCTAAAGATGCCTGGGGCAATACATTAGTTTATAAACTTACAAAAGGCGCCGCACATCCTTATGATCTTTATTCCTTAGGATCAACTGGGGAAGAAGGAACCGTTGAAGGACATATAGATGTTTGGGAAATGGAATAAAAAAGGTTTTACATTTATAGAATTAGTTATTGCCATCACCATTATTGCGATGATGGCAATAACTGTTGTTCCAAGATTTACAGGCCGAAGTGCATCAGCAGAGCGTGAAAAATTTTTTACAAAATTAAATGCAATATTACAACTTACTTATCAAAATGCTTTGGCAACTGGAAAAATTCATTCCATTGCTTTTTATTTTGATAAACAAATCATTCAAGCAGAAATTGAACAAAAAGAAAAAACTGTTAAAGGCGAATTAAAATTTGATCCATTAAATTTGTCTTATTTGAAAACCAATGTGTCATTTGAAAATTATGATTTAAGAAATTTTTTTATTAAGAAAGATGACAAATTAGCAGGTGGAGGAATTACAAAAAAAGTTTGGTTTTATATTACTCCTGGTGGTCTTGCTCAAGAAGTTATTATTAATTTTTATGATAAAAAATTATTAGATGACCCAACAGCGAATGCCCAATATAGTTTTGTTTTAAATCCTTTTACTGTGCAATTTAAAATGTATGATTCATTTCAAAGACCATCTTAATATTTCTAAAACAAGTGGCTTTACAACCCGCGGGTTTACAAACCGCGGCTTTACTCTTGCTGAAGTTATTATAGCTTTAGCAGTAATAGGTTTAATGGTTCCTCCAATATTTTCACTTGCAGGTAATTTAATGAACGCCACATCACGGGCTCATAATCTGATTGAACGTACAATTTTTATGAAAAATTTATTTTGGCAAGCAAAAGAAGAAGTAGCGCAAAAAGATTTTGAAAAAAAAATTGAAGATATTGATTTAAGTTTAAAATATAAATTACAGCAGCCAAAAAATGAAAAATTAAGAAAGTTTAAAAATCTTTTTATCGCGATAGCGACAGCCCAATGGGAAGAATTTGGTCGCCAGAGAACTGATAGTATGTCAACATTAATTACTAAAGAGCAAAAGAAGACTGAGACGAAAAAATGAAATCAGGTTTTACTTTAATTGAATTAGTTGTTGCAATATCAATAGGATCTATTTTGTCTCTCGTTTTGTATAGGTCATTGAGTGATGCAACAACTGTCAGTTTAAGAATAACTTCTATTACAGATACGGACAATCAAATTGCTCTTCTTTATAATCAAATAGATAAAGATATTTCAACTGCATTTTTACCTGAGCAGATTTTCCAAACAGAGCTTAAACAAACTGAAACTCCAAAAACTGATCAAAAAACTACAACAACTGGTCAAGAAATGAAACAATTTAAAATTGAAAAACCATTTTATGCAGAAATAGAAAATGAAAATTTAAAAGTTATAAGCATTATTAATACAAATCCTTTACGTGGTTTTGATGAAGTTGTTCCTTTAATTGTTCAGGTTGCATATAGATTGGTTCAAGATAAAGAATCTCCAGGGAGTTTTAAGTTGTACCGACAACAAACTTCTAAAATTGGAACTGAGATTATTGATGACAAAGATATGAAAAAATTTAGAGGTTATGAAATTGTTACTGGACTTAAGTCATTTAAATCTCAATTTATTTTTAAAAATCTAAAAGAAGGTGAAACAACTCCCGAAGCTGTAAAATTAAAAGAATGGAAATCTGATGCAATTTTACAAAAATACAAAAGACAATTACCTGAATTTTTAGAACTAGAAGGTGAAATTCAAGATGAAGCAAAAAAAAGAACGAGACAATTTAAATTTGTAATTCCAATTTTGGCAAAATATCAAGAACAAAAAATTGAAAAGAAACCAAGTTTATTTTCCACGCTCATGACAGGAACGCCAAAATGAAAAAAAATGGTTACGTTTTGATTCTTGCATTAATAATTTTGTCTTTGTGTACAGCTATTATCACTTCAGTTTTAAATAGATCTGTCAGCCATAGAAATTTTGCAAAAATTTTCAATGAAAGAGAAAGAACAAAATTGCTTGCGCTCTCAGGAATTGAGATTGCAATAAATCAGATAACATTTAAAAAAGAAGAAGAAGAAAAGAAACCAAATCCAAACGCTTTATTAATTAATTTATTGCCAATAATAAACACGTGGCAAACGTTTAATTTTGAACAAGAACAAGGTCTTGAAGGAAAATTACAGTTGTATATTGCTTGTGAACAAGGTAAAATTGATATAGGTCAGCTATACGATTTTGCAAAAAAACAATATAAACAGAACCCAACAGATGCAAAAAAATTGCTGCAATTTTTAGATGAGCAATTAAAAAAAATAACTCAAAAAAGTTTTTTTGAAACTTTTGATAAGTTTATAAAAAATACAAAAAAACCATTATTTGAAATAACAGAATTGGCAGAAATAGAAGGATTTAAAGATTTGTACAACAATCTTTTTTTCAGTCCAGAACAAGATCAATCAATAAAGCTTTATGATTTATTTACTGTTGATAATGGCAATTTCGGTATGAATCCATGGATGCTTTCAAATTCACTTTTAAATGTATTGGGCAGAAAAAATAAACCGACTGATACAGCTAAAAATGAACTTGTAGAAAAATTGAAAACCGTCAAACTTTCTGGTGATTTGACAAAAGATTGGAATCAATATTTGCTTCCTTTGCATGGAATTGATTGGAATACTGTAAATTCTGATTTTAAAAAAATAATGAATTTAAATATTTTGCCAAAAACTTTTTCTGTTTTTTGTATTGCCACCATTGGTTCTGTTTCTCAAAAAATCTTTGCAATCTTAGCGCAAGATAATATTGCGCAAGGAGATCAATTAGCTTTGCGCATCAAAAGAATATACTGGATTTAAAGCAAGGAAACTTTAAATTGCAACTTAAGACTGAAACAACAGTTGGACTATTTGTTCTAGCTGCACTTACTTTATTTTTCTTCATGAGCGCGCGCCTAGGCGTGATAAACCTTAATAAAAAAAATTATAATAAATATTATATTTATTTTTCTGATGTTACTGGCCTTGCAAAAAAAGCAGATGTCAAAATCGCTGGTGTAAAAGTTGGCTGGATTGAAAATATTGAACTTTGCAAAGAAAATAATGTTTGTGTAGAAATCATGGTTGCAAATAATTATTCTCTTAATAATGATGCGCAAGCCTTTGTAAAACAAGACGGAATATTATCAAATAGATTTTTAGAAGTTGCACCGGGCTACTCTAATTTAAAATTAGAATGCGGACAATGTTTTAAACAAGTTGGAAAACAACCGATTAATTTTGATGATCTTGCATTAAGATTGAGCGAAATTTCTACTGATATTCATAAAATTACTACATCAATGCAAAGAGTTTTAGAATCGAATGAAAATAGTATAAAAGAAATGTTTGAACAAATTAAAAATGTTTTAATAAGTATTCAGGAAAATTTACCCTCAATTAAAACTTTAAATTCAATCGCTCAAAAAATTGATGATGGCAAAGGGCTAATCGGTAAAATGCTAAATGAAACTGAAATGTATGATGATGTAAAATACACAACAAGAAAAGTAAAAAGTTTTTTAGAAAGATTGCATGATTTTTCAGTTGTTATAGATGCGCACACAGAATCTTTATTTAATAATTGTGGGCAAAATAATTTTAATAATAAGGGATATTTTAACTTGCTTTTATTTCCATCCAATAGTTATTTTTTGCTGGGTGGTGCAACTATTTCACAGCAAGGTTATGCCTCTCGCAAAATTATTGATAAAAAGTTTTTTGATGATAATTGTCATAAAATTGAAAATGAAGCCCTAGTTCCAAGGACTTGTATTACAAAAGTTACAAAGGATTCTTGGGCTGGTAATCTGCAATTTGGCAAAATTTTTGGCAACGCAATTTTTCGTTTAGGAATGTTTGAAGGAACTTTGGGACTTGCTTTTGATTACAATATTCCATTTGATCAAAATAGAATTTGGTGGTTAACCAGTTTTGAAATATTTGATTTTAATGGCAAAAAAAGATTTATCCGAGATTCCAGACCACATCTTAAATGGTTAAATAGATTTTTTATTACAAAAAATTTATATTTCGATTTTGGTGCCGATGATTTTATCAGTCATAATAATAAAGGCTTTTTTGTTGGCGCAGGTCTTGCATTTGCAGATGAAGATATTAGGAATTTGTTCGGCGCACGACTATAGTCTGATTTTGTTCCAATTTGCATGTTGTCAGCCAATTAATAAAAATATTATTTAAATAATTTAATCTTGCAGTTCTAGATTCAATACTTTTTAGAAGGTTGTCATTGACAATAAACAATCCACTTATTTTAATTTTTTTAATAAAGCTGCATGTTTTTTGATAATTTTCTAAATATTTTTTTTCCATGTCTATGGTTTTTGCAAATTGAATTAGGGGTCTTATAAAATCCATTGGTGCATTTGGATTTGTATATTTTTTTTGAATTTCAAACATTAATTCTTTAGATAAACCGTCTTGGGTATATTCAAGTAATTGGTTTAAATTTTTATTGTTTTTCCATATTGACCAACAATTTTTATCTCTTAATTTACGTTCAAGCCAAAATAGCTTGTAGTTATTATATAAGTATAATGTGCCCAATCCAGCCGCACCAAACTTATATTTATTGCTTTTTACATATCCAAAAAAAGTCTGAGCATTATTTGCCAAGCTTATTCGACAAGCTTCTAATTTATCCGGCAATGTTTGACCATTAATAAGCACTGTTGTCTGTTGAGAATTATGGTTTATAACAGTTGCTGAAGTTGCATTTACATGGGTTGAGGAATGTGAATTTTTTGTGTTTAAAAAGGCCATTAATCCGGACTGAAATGATTCGAAAAGACCGGCATTTAAATTTGTTAAACATATGAATATTAAAAAAACTATTTTTAAAATTTTTTTAGACACGATTATACCTTTTTCCGTTAATGACTTCCCTAATAACATTATAACAATCTGTTTATTGAAATTGGGATATTCCTGAAAATTTTATAAAATTTCATAACTGAATAAAAATAATTTTTCTATACTCAGTAAAATGCTTTTTAAAAGTACACCCTTTTGACAAAATATTTAGAATGTTTTATTTTTTAAGCTAAATTACTTATTTACAGAGACAATTATGTTTAAAAAAATCTTAACTTTTGCATTTTCAATTTCGACATTAAATTGTGCAGTTTCTCCAATTGAACAATCAATAATTAACAGTGATTACGATGCTTTTGTAAATTTATATAACAATCCAAAACTAACTTTCGTTCAAAATAAGGCTGAATTAAAAAAAATAGCTGAAAAAATTTTGAATGAGAGAATTAAATTTTCTAAAGATAAAAAATATTCAACAAAAGATATTGCAAGAATGGGCATTGGCTTAGCTGTGGCTTATTTTTTTTACAACCAATATTGTAAATATGAAAATGCCAGTAAAGCAGTTCGTTTGTTTAAGAACCAACTTTTGAGGTTATATCCATTTCAACTAGCAGACTGTCTTAGCTATCAACTTGTTCTTCTAAATTTAGGTTATGTATCACGTTCAATGTTATTTGATGAAGCGGATATTAAGGCATCAATCAAACATAATAGTGCAACAAATTTTTTTAAAAGCAAAGCTAATACATTACTTTTTGCTTCTGGTATTGGATATAGCCTTTATACCTCATATGACGGTTTTAAGCACAAAGATAATTCAGACAAATTAAGAAATGCTCATGCAATAAAACAAATATTGAACGAAAATTAATCATGTTTAAAAAAATATTAATCTTATTATCTCTATCAACCCAAACTTATTCTTTTTCTCTTTTTCAAACAGCAGAACAAGCAAAAAAGAATATGATGGAAAAGGCTATAATCTACAGCGATTATGATTTATTTGCATATATTTATAATGATCCAAAATTTATTGTGCAAAATAAGACTGAATTAAAGAAAATGGCTTCTAAAGTTTTCAAAGACAGATTAAAAGTTAATCATGATAAAAGCTTTTCAAAAAAAGACATTCTAAGAATGGGCGGTGGATTGGTTTTCTTATCATATTTTTTTAGTACTGGAGGTAGAGCAGTAAATGCATATAGAGCTCTTGGAAGTCTTCAGGATAAACTTGGAATTAATTCACATGATTCAAATAAAATAGAGCAATATGGAAAAACTTCAAATGTTGAATTATTAGTTATGTCAGCTCTTGGATCTATATGTAGCACGTATTTTATTTATCAAGGTTTTAAACATAAAGACAATTCAGAAAAATTAAGAAATGCAGCCGCAATTAAGCAATTATTAAAAACTCCTCAAATTATTGAAGTGAAAATCAATGAATAAACTTAAATTACTATTAATATTTTTCATCACATTTTTTAATCTCCAAGCATCAGTATATAAAGCTGTAGATAATAGTGATTATGATCTTTTTATCAAATCTATAGATGAGTTTATGCAAATATCTAATCAAGAGCAGATTAAAGAATTAAAAAAGCAAGCAGAAAAAATATTAAAACAAAGAATCGATTTATATACAGAAAAGAATTTTTCAAAAAAAGATATTGCAAGAATTATTGGTGGTTCAGTTTTGACTGGCTTTTTATTTAGATTTTGTAAGCATTTTTCTCAGGCCGTTTCAATTCATGCAAGCGTGTTAGAAGATTTAAATGACCAGGGAGACCTAGAGATGGCTACTATTCATAAATTTTATACGTTTTTTCCTGCAGGAGTAAGTTATTATACATCACTTGGTGGGATGATATACGGTTTGCGCACAATATATAATGGGTTTAAACATAAAGATAATTCCGAAAAAATGAAAAATGCAGCAGCAATTAAGCAATTATTAGACCAGATGGCATCTTAAATTGAATATTAATATGCTTAAAAAAAATTTTTATTTCATATTTTCTTTTTTTATTTTTCAAAGTTTTACACTTAAATGTGATTTGATAGAAAAAGCTATACAAAATTCAGATTTAATAACATTGAAAAAAACTTTAATTTATCAACGTTTTAAATTAACAAAACAGCAAAAAGAAAATTACAAAAAATTATCTAATGACGTTATAGAGAAAATTAAGAAACGTAAAATTGGTTATCAAGATATAAACTGTATCAAGTTAGGGGCACTTATTTCTATATATGGAATTTCTTTATGTATTAAGAATTTTCCAGCTGCGATGAGTATTGGACACTACTTAAAAAATTCTCCAAAAACCGTGAGATTGCGTACAGTAGATAATACCGATCTTGAAATTGATTTAGATAATTTCACAATTTTTCAAGCCAGTATTGTTAAAGCCTTGTGGTCAGGATTAATTGCCGGATATGGGACCTTTTTGACAATTAAAGGTATAAGAAAAAAATGCCAAAAAAATGAACTTAGAAATGCGTATGTAGTCGCAGATATAATTGACGAGTTAACAATACAATGAAAAAAATATTAAGTATTATTTTTTTGTTAAATTTTATTTATACAAATGCATTGGATAAGAAGATCGTAAAAGCTATATATTCAAGTGATTTTGAATATATAGCAAAAAATTTTCCTCAAAATGTAAATGATAAAGATTTATTCACGTATAAAATTTTATCAAAGGTTCAAGCTAAGAAATTTAAAAATTCTTATTTAATAAAAAAATCACGTTCATTAAAAGATTGGGCTGCAATTGTTCTAGGAACTTGTGTTTTTTGTGCTTCCTTAAAAATTGCATACGAAAATTTAATAAAATATATGGAAGTTTATTCATTATGCCAAGAAGGATTGCCACAATTAGCATTTCCTTATGAAACAAGAGAACAACGTTCTGTTTTTACAATTGATCCTGCTTTTTTGCCACAAGGTCCATTACATGGATATTTGAACGGGTTAGGTTCAGCTGTTATTGCCGGACTTTTTGCAACGATCGGTTTAAAAAAATATTTTTCCCAAGAGAGATTTAATAATTCTGTAGCAATAAAAAATTTGATTTGTAAAAATAATGAAAGTGAAAATAAATGAATAAATTAAAAAGTTTACTTTTTTTAACTTGTAGTTTTTTTATTTTTGATACTTTTTGTCATGATAAAGTCGAAGAACTAATTAGGGAATATAATTTTTCCGGTTTAGTTGATATTGTCCGTCCGGGGACAATTTCTTCCAAAGACATTATCAAATATCAAAAATTAGTTAATCAACTTTTAAAAGACAAAATTGTAAAAAAAGATAACAGTTTCTCAGAAAAATTAAATGATAAAAAATTTATAGTTCCAGTTATAAAAATTGCTGCCGCAGGTACAATATCAGTTATAAATCTTAAATTTTTAAATGACGTTTGGAAATATTATAAGGAAGATCAAACAAGCGTAGTAGAGCCAGATGATAATACATATAGAGTGGTCTATTTTGCGGCGGGTTATGGTCTTATTACTTGTGCATATTTAGCAGGAAAGTCAATTTATAAGAATATAAATAAAATTTTAAATCAAAAAAATAAAGATATTAAAAACTTATTCTTAATACATTTATATCTTGAAAATCTAAAATAATATTAAATCTTAATGGATGTTATATGAAAATTACAAAAATTTTTTTCTCTCTTTCTTTAATTTGCTCTGCAATTTTGCAAGCAGAAACTGACAAATTTATAGAAAATGCAATAAAAAATTATGACGTTAGAGCATTGACAATCTTATTGGCCAAAAAGAAAACTTATGATAAAGCAGAAAAAGAAGTTTACAAAAAAATTGCAAATGATGTTTTTGAAAAACATGTTCAATTAATGAAGGCTGATATTCCAATTGAAAAAGATCAGCTCAATGTATTGATTGGAGTTTATGGGCTATTGGGGGCTCTTGGAGGTTTGGTTGGTATTATTGCTGCATTTGATTCTAAATCTGATTTGCTTTTAGGTTTTTCTATACCAACTATTATTTTTTGCGGTTATTTTGGCTTTAAAAATTTAATTAAAGCCTCAACTAAATCTGCTTCCTTTGGAAGATTCAAAAATACAATTGTTATAAAAGCAATGGTCGATAGTTTGCCTGAAAATTAAAAAATTAATGTGGGGGTTAAGGTGAACAGATTTATTCTGACATTTGTCTTTTTTTTGCCAACAATTGCAGTTGAAAATTTTAATATTCTTTCTAAAGAACAATTAAACAATGTTTTTCAAGGTATTAATGGGAAAGTGCAAAATCAACCTATAACGACAAATGTTACAGAAAGTATTATAAAAAATTCTACAAATTTAAATATTTTTTCTAAAAAACAATTGAAAGATTGCTATTATTGCATCAATAATTATGGCTTGCCAAAAATAGATGAAATTCAAAATGCTATAAACTTGCAAGATTTTCTTCATTTAATGTTTGTATTTGCAAATGGAGCCAAAATAATAAAAGCTAAACAAAAATTAAGATATCAAGCACTAGCGGAAAAAAAATTAAAAGAAGCTAAAGAATTTTATATTGCAAAAAAATTAACAGAGTTTGAAAAGTCTAAAATTGGGTTTTATAAAGGAACTTTAAGTATGTTGAGTTTGAGCAATTTTCTTTTAGTTTTAAACGATTTTAGAAATATAAATAGTTATAAAAAAAATTTATTTAAAAACTTCTTTTTAAGTACTGTACCCAATATTATTCCTTCAATTGTACTTCTTTATTTTTCAAAGACTAAAGTAAAAAATATAAGAGATAACTACGAAGGTGCAAAAGACAAATACGAGACTGCCTTGGCAATTTCTCAATATATAGATGAGCTTCCTGTAAATGTGGAGATAAAAAACATATGAAAATTTATTTATTATCTATTTTTTTTATTTTCTCATCAGTTTGTGAAAATAATATTAATCCAATGCAAAAAAATAAGTTTATTAATGAACCGCTTGAACTTGCTGTATTTTTAAATGAAAATACTTTAAGTAAACAAGAACTCGAAGCTTTATTAAAAACTTATGATAATAAAAAAAGGTCGAGATTTTATTTTTGCAAAAAAGATTTGCAAAATATTTTACTTGGTTTTGCAGGAATATGTTGCACAACTTGGTCAGGATCAGGATATTTGCTTTGGGAATATTCAAAGATTGCAACATATATATCTTTTTTAAGATTATCTGCATTGGCTTCAAATTCTATTCTTTTAGGTATTAGCACAAAAACTTTTTTTAAAGGGCTAACTAAATCTGAAACAAAAAAATTTCTACAAATTTGCCAAAAAAATCATAATATAATCAAAGAACATTTATGCAAAAGTTAAGTCGTATGATTTTGATATTACTGCTACTCTTTTGTTTTAATGCATTTGCAAATGAAATATTAATTAATCAGGCTGCATCAGAATTAAAAGTTTCAGAAGTTTTAAAGATAAAAGAAAAAAGTTTTGATATTTCAAAAATTAATGTTGATAAAAATATCGATAAAATAAAAGAATCTAGAGCAAAACATGATTCAAATATTTTTGCTAGTAAGCTTAAATGTTTTTATGAACCAGATATAATTTTAGGGTATATTGAATTGCCAATTCTTTTACCTGCTACTGGTGCATGTTTTTATAAGACAATCACAAACTTTGATAAAAGCGATGTAAAAATATTTGGATCATTTGCTTGTTGCTTATTAATTGGAGTAGATTATTTTTTCATCAAGATTTTGCAACATGGACTTCAAGGTAAAAAGATTCTAAATAATCTAAAGTCTGCATATGCATTAAAAAAGTTAACTAAAATTTAATGAGTATGAAATTTTTATTTTTTATTTTTACAAGCTTCTGTTCAACTATCTTAGCAAGTGAAACATTAATAAATGAAGTCACATTGAATTTAAATTTTTCTGAAATTCTAAAACTAAAAGAAAACAAAATTGATATTTCCAAAATTAATGTTGACGAAATTTTAAAAAAAATAAATGAAAAATTAAAAGATCTTGATAAAACTTATACAGATTATTTTGTCATCGCAGGATTGTTTGGATGTTTTTACTCAACACTCTTTTTAGTTCCTAGCATTATTTGGAGTTTAATTGAAAAAGATGATAATCCTTTAATTGCTTGCTTGATAATTGAAGCAATCTCAATTTGTGCATTATCCAAAGGATATACAAGATTTAGTCTTAACGCTAATTTAAAAACTGCATATGCAATAAAAAAATTGGCCAATTCTTGATTTAATTTATTCGTATCTGGTACAAAATAACTATAAAAAAAGGGGACTTACTATGTTATTTTTAAAAAAAATTGTTGTATTATTTCTTGTCTTAAATTTATTTCAAATTTGCTGCAATACTGAAATTGAAGATGCAATAAAAAAAAGAGACCTTAGTAAACTAAAACAGGTTTTAGATAAAAGATTAAAACAGCAACGAACTCAGTTAGATTTAGATGCAACTAATATTGAAAATTATCTTAGTATTGCAGATCAGATGATAAAATTAAGTGATGATGAAATAAAACACTCAAATAAGAGAAGAATTGCCCTTGGGAGTGTGCTTGTTGGAATATCACTTTATAAATTAATAAGTAATATTTTATTCATAAGTGATGCCACAGATAATAAGACCTGTCGGGACTCCAGTATTATTATCAATTCTTCTGCTTCTGACATTTTAAGCTATTTATTTCTTTGTCCTTTTGGTATGTACCAACTTTATTTAGGTTTTACTAATAAAGATGCAGAAGATAAATTAGCAAATGCTGTTGCAACAAAGCATGTAATTGAAAATTTACAAAATTTAAATTCTACGGATAAAATTGTTCCTGCAGCTATACTTGCTCCAGTTAATAATTTATCTAAAATGGAAACAGTTTAATTTTATCGAGGGTGCAAATTTTTTAAAGTTCTGTTAATCTCTGACAAAAATTAATTATTCGCGGAGCTTTATGCAAACTCAAGAAAATCAAAATTTAAATGCAGCGCAGCTATCAAATAAAGATAATTTAGGAAAAATAATTGATCCATTATTGGATGGAATCAGTTCTGTAGAGCTCGTCAGAGTTTCAGGCTCAGATTTAGATGTTGTCAATGCTGCACGTGTTTCTTATGGTAAAGTAAGTACAGAAGTTACAGAACGAGACAGAGGATTAATTTCATATTTAGTTCAGCATGAGCATACGAGTCCATTTGAACATAATCAGCTTTCATTTAGAATAAAATGCCCACTTTATGTAGCTAGACAGTGGATGAGGCACAGAATGAATTCTTATAACGAAATTAGCTATCGTTATGTAAAATCTGCTCTTGAATTTTATATTCCAAATAAATGGCGCTACCAAGATACCAAAAATCGACAAGGTTCTGTAGGTCAGTTTGATAGCCCAGAAGTTATGGAAAAATATCAAAAAGCATTGGATTCGGCCAAAAAAGCATATGAAGAATTGCTGGAAATGGGTGTTTGTCGGGAACAGGCTAGGGGTCTTTTGCCTCTTTGTACATATACTGAGTTCATTTTTACCTGTAATTTGCATTCTTTGATGCATTTTTTAAGGCTTCGTTTGAACCCTGGAGCACAGTGGGAAATAAGAGTATATGCCCAGGCAATGTATGATTTGGCCGTACCTCATTTTGAGATATCATTAAAAGAATGGCAAAAGAAACATAGTTTTTGACATTTTTAGCCAAATTGGGCATATTATTAATAAAATCATATCATTTAAACAAATCCTATATTATTTAATTAAGGAAAATCGATGGCAACGAGTAAATCTGGCGGTTCCACTTCCAATGGTCGAGATAGTATAAGTAAACGTCTTGGCGTAAAACTTTATGATGGAGAACGTGTCAACGGTGGAGAAATCATCGTAAGACAACGCGGTACTCATATTCATCCTGGTAAAAATGTAAACCGTGGTGGAGATGATACTCTTTTTGCGATTTCAGCTGGTCAAGTTAAATTCCACTGGGGTTTCAAAGGGCGTAAGTACGTTTCTGTAATCTAAATTCAACCTTTTCTAATATGCTAATTTTTTTTGAGCGGAGAGTAATATGATCGATTTTCTTAAATATCGTTCATTGTGTGCGGCCTTTTCAGTGTTAATTTTTACAACATTTATTGGTACCTACATTTATAAATATCAACAACGAGGCCATGCATTTAACTACAGCGTAGATTTTACAGGAGGAACGCAAGTTCTTTTTGGTTTTTCAAAACCAGTCTCCAGTTGTCAAATTACTAATGCATTAGAAAAAGGTGGATTTAGGGGTGTTTCAACAAGAGAATTTTCAGATGTTGAGCATCTTGTAAGAGTTAAGGAAGTAGTGGTTGATGTCGCAGGACTTGCAGAGAATATGAAAAAATCTCTGGAAGCTGAATTTAAAGACAATAATATTGAAATTAAGCAGACAGATAGTGTTGGATCCGGAATAAGCGCTAAATTGCGTTGGGATTCATTTTTGGCAATTGTAATTGGTTTAATTTTAATGCTTTTATATATTGCATTAAGATTTTGGTCTTTTGCATTTGCAACTGGTGCGGTGTTATCATTGTTCCATGATGCTGTAGTTATATTGGCTATATTCTTGTTATTTGATAAAGAAATATCAATTAACGTTATTATGGCAATTTTAACAATTTTGGGATATTCGATTAATGATACTATTGTAATATTTGCCAAAATACGTGAAAATTTGGCTAAGCACCGTAATATGAGTGCTGAAAAAGTAGTTAATTTGAGTATTAATGAAACTTTAAGAAGAACTACGTTGACTAGTTTTGCAACCCTTTTGGTTGTAATATCATTATTTTTATTTGGCGGAGAGGTTTTAAGAGATCTTTCTTTAGCCTTATTAATAGGTATAGTATTTGGAACTTATTCATCTATTTACATTGCATCTCCAATAATGCTATTATTATATAAAGATAACAGATAAACCTAATATTACTGGTTCTTTTTAAAAGTTCTTTTTTATAAAAATTTCTTTATAAGCGCTTCATTAGTCTTAATTAAAAAATTTAATCCTTCGATACGTCAGTCATTTTAAAAAAAATGACTGACACTCAGGATGATTTAGGAATATTCATGGTGAGTGAAATTGCTTAGCAATTTTGTATCGAACCATTTAAAAAAAGGGGATTTTATATCTTTCTCAAGGAGTTATTTGCATGAGAGAAAACGAGTTAAAAGAGCTAGGCCTTAATGATCTTAACATTCAAGCAAGAAAGTTAGGTATCGTCGGATCTAGTTTAATGTCTAAGGTAGAGTTAATAAAAAAAATTATCGAGTACGAACAAAATCCGGATAAAGAGCCGGAAGTTGAAGGAGTTTTAGAAAAATTGCCTGATGGGTTTGGTTTTCTAAGATCATCCAAATTTGATTATGTCTCAGGACCTGATGATATTTATGTTTCTCCTTCGCAAATTAGAAGATTCAATTTAAGAACGGGTGATCTTATTTCTGGTGTCATCAGAAAGCCAAAAGACGGTGAAAAATATTTTGCTTTGTTAAAAATTAACAAAGTAAATAATCAAGATCCTGCTCTTTTACTAGATCGTCCTTATTTTGATAGATTAACTCCATTGCATCCTAACAAAAAGTTTAATCTAGAATTTGATCCTACTTATCTTTCAACACGTGTAATGGATTTATTTACACCAATTGGTAAAGGACAACGTGGTCTTATTGTTGCGCCTCCAAAAGCTGGTAAAACGGTTCTTTTAAAAGAAATAGCTAAAACTATTGTAATGAACCATCCTGAAACTTATTTAATCGTTCTTCTTATCGATGAACGTCCAGAAGAAGTAGCAGACATGAAGAGAACGGTAAAAGGCCAAAATGCTGAAGTTATAAGCTCAACATTTGACGAATCTGCAGAACGCCATGTTCAAGTTGCTGAAATTGTTCTTGAAAAAGCAAAACGTTTTGTCGAGTCTGGCAAAGATGTTGTAATTTTATTAGATGCCATTACTCGTCTTGCTCGTGCATATAATACAATTGCACCGTCATCCGGTAAAATTTTAACTGGTGGTATTGATGCTAATGCATTGCAACATCCAAAAAGATTTTTCGGTGCTGCAAGAAATACCGAAGAAGGCGGTTCTTTAACTATTATCGGTACCGCTCTTATAGAAACTGGTTCTCGTATGGACGAAGTTATTTATGAAGAGTTTAAAGGTACAGGTAATATGGAAATTCACTTGAGCCGCAAATTGGCAAACCGCCGTACATTCCCTGCATTTGATCTTTTAATTTCTGGTACAAGAAGAGAAGAATTATTATTGCCCGAAGCTGAATTAAATAAAGTTTGGGTATTAAGAAAGTTCTTGTCTACAATGAATACTGTAGAAGGTATGGAATTTTTAATTGAAAAGATTAAAAAGTTCAAGACCAATGAAGAATTTTTAGATTCTATGCATAAAAAGAATGGATCTGGCTCTGGAATGCCTCCAGCTACAAATGCTTAAATCTGTTATTTAAAAGCCTAATTTTTAACACATTTTCTTAACTTTAACTAAATCTATTTATATTGTTTGGTAGTAAAATTATTTACTAATAGAAACTCAATATGCTAAAATCATATTAGAATAGGTGTTCAATAAGAAAGTAATGAATAATGTGTAAAAAATTATTTTATATAATAATATTTATAACCTTGTCCAATTTATTTGGAATTGTGCCACAAGATGCGCATGAAAAGATATTAACCTCTTTAAAAAATTTAGAAGATAAAAGTGCAAGGGAAGCTGTAATAGAAGATTATAAAAGTTCTATGATCTCGAAAAAAAAACCAATTTTTCCTTCTTTTTCTGAGCCCGGAGTTGTTGAAGATTATTTAAATCGAATTGTTGATCGTAAAAATAATATAACTAGATATCAGCAATATTTACTGAGTAATTTGTCAGAAGCGGATATTAAAAATCTCAATGAATACATTTTGAAAAATTTAGATGGAAGTAAAGCATCTAAAAATATATATGAGCTAATTAAATTATTAGCTTCCGAAAAAAAACTTGATACCAAACTTAAAGATTCTTCTGGAAAAACAGCGCTTGTATTGTTAAGTTTAGCTACTAAACCTGTACCAGAAACACTGATAGAAAATATAGCTCAATTATTAATAAGCGCAGGAGCTGATGTTAATGCCGTTACGCCTGTTGTAAAAAAAATACAGGGTCAAACTTATAAAATGGAAGTCCCCGTTTTGATTTCAGCAACCCGTTATGGTCATGACAATTTAGTAAAATTATTAATTGATAACCATGTAAATGTTAACGCTAAGGATCCTGCTGAAAATACTGCTCTCATTTGGGCTAGTCGTCTTGGTAATAAAAATATCGTAGAATTATTAATAAAAGCTGGGGCAGATGTCAATTCAAAAGATGATTTGGGAGCTACTGCTCTTTCATATGCAAGTTATTATGGTTATAAAGATATAATACAAGATTTATTAAAATCAAAAGCGGATGTTAACGTAAAAACTACGGGTCCAATTTTAAATGAGACAACTACTGAAGATACCCCCCTTATGTTGGCAAGTGCTGGTAAAACGGACAAGAAAGATTCTGTTGAATTATTACTAAATGCTAATGCAGACATTAATGCAAAAAATAGTGCCGGTTATACAGCCCTTATAAACGCAACTTATTGGGGACACAGAAATGTTGCTGATTTATTGATTAGAAAAAAAGCTGAACTTAATCTGCAAGACAATGATGGTGAAACAGCAATTATTTGGGCAAGTATTAAAGGTAACCGAGACATAGTAGAAGATTTAATTAAAGCAGGTGCGAATATTAATATAAACGATCATGATGGAGACACAGCTCTTAAGTTAGCCGAAAAAAAAGGACACAAAGAAATAGTTGATATTCTTAAAAAAGCAGGGGCTACGGAATGAAAATTAAAAAATTATTATATCCAATAATATTAATATTATCATTCAATTTAATTGGCCAAGAATATCAGAATCTACCGCAAGAAATTCGTGTTGTTACAAAAGAAGAAATGTTTAAGCCAGTTGAATTTAATTCAAATAATCTTGATTCTATTGTTCAAAGTTATAAAAATCATCATCATTTATCAAGAACCAATGAAGACTTCAGATTTTTTTGGAATAGACGACTTGCAAATGGATTTACGATGTATGAAGACTGGTTATTAAAGAAATTAGATTTCAAAATGTTAAACCAATATATTTTGGATCAAAGCTATTTGAATATCTCCAGACACTCAATGCCAGAAAGTTTCCTAATAATTCTTGAAATATTACGTAATTTAAAAAAGCTTGATCCTGAAATAGAAAAACGAGTTCCTTTACCATGCTGTTGGTAGAAAGAAGAAATAATTTATAAAAAATTATCTTTCTTACAATAAAAGAATCATTAAAATCTAAAGATGATTTAAAATTTAATTAATATATATCCAGTTCTAAATTATCAATCTGATTTTTTTGTAATTTATAGTTTCCTACAAATGCAATCATGGCTGCATTGTCAGTGCAATATTGTGGACTTGGGTAAAAGAATTGTAAATTTTTAGATTTTGCAAATTCCGAAAATCTATTTTTAATATATTTGTTACAAGCAACTCCGCCTACAAAGGTGAGAGCTTTTATTTCTGGCTTATCTTTTAATGCTAATTTTATTCTATCAATAAAAATATCTGCAACTGCTACCAACAATGAACTTGCAACTTTTTGCTTTAAAATTTCATCATTATCTTTTAAGAATTTTTTTTCTTGTAAATTATAAGCGCCTCTATTTACAAGATCATAAAGAACAGCGGTCTTTATTCCTGAAAAACTAAAATCCAAATTTTTGTGAGACAATCTTGGATAGTGAAAAAAATCTTCAAAATTAACTTGTTCTGCTAATTTTTCAATAACTGGGCCGCCGGGATATGGCAAATTCATTAACTTTGCAATTTTATCAAACGCCTCACCTGCAGCATCATCTAAAGTTTGACCAAGCAATGTAAATTTTCCAAAATCTTCAACTAAATACATTGCAGTATGGCCGCCAGAAGCAGTTAAACATAAATGAGGAAATGGAACTTTATTTTCGATGCAACTTGAAAAAATATGTCCTTCTAAATGATTTACACCAATAATTTTTTTATTTAGTGACCACGCAATCGCTTTTGCAAAAGATAATCCGATTAATAATGAACCTGGCAACCCCGGTTTGTTTGTGACAGCAACTGCATCAATTTCATTTAATTTTGTATTTGCGTTTAGAAGCGCTTGTTCAACTATAAAATTTATTTTTTCTAAATGGGAGCGTGAAGCTAATTCTGGAACAACACCACCAAATTTAGAGTGAATATCTATTTGAGAAAAATAAACATTAGATAATACGCCTTTTTGCATATCATAAATACTTGCTGCAGTTTCATCGCATGAAGATTCTATTGCTAATAATTTATTTTTCATAAAAAATTAATTTGTTCTCATAGAAATGATAGAAGTTTCTTTATTTTTTACTTCTTCTTTTGTTTTTGCATGGAAAGCATTTAATTCTAATGTCGCAAGTGCGGCATAATCGAATGCTTTTAAAAGATCTTCTTCTTCTTCATTTTCCTTTATTTTTAATGCAAGAGTCGGAAGCTTTATTAAAATAGATTTATTATTGCATTGGATATTTTTGGTTTTGCTGGCTTGAGTTTTTAACCCTTGAACGTAGCTTGGATCTAGTACAATGACGATTGAATTATCAGGTAATTTTGATGGTAATAATTTTGTATCAACTTCTTCTTCGACTTTCCAGGCAATATCGGTCTCGCCTTCTTTTTGTTCAACTTGAGTAATATAAAAGAATTTACATGGTTGTTCTTTTACCATTTCTAAATATTTTATATTATTGCCATCAGATTTTATTTTTATTTGTTCAGTAACAATAAGAGTAAATGATGTTATTTTTGTATCTTCATTTATAATGCAAAAATCTTTCTCAAACTTAAGTTTTTCACCCTTGTAATAACCATTGATGACCGGGATATTTGATAATCCAATGGGAAATTCGAGACTGAAAATAAAAGATAAGGCAGTTTTATCATCTTGTATTTCATTTAAGAATGTACGAGTTAGAACATGCGAGGAGTTTATATAAAAAGAAAAAATGGATAAAATGGCCAATAAACCTTTTTTCATAAAAAGCTCCTAAATATATGTAGAAATTGTATACTAATATAAATAGTATATTAAAATAAATACTTTTCAAATTTATAGAAATGAAAATAATCGCCCAAAATAAAAAAGCATTTTTCGATTATGAGGTTCTGGACAGAATAGAAGCCGGAATTGTTCTTACTGGAGACGAGGTCAAATCTTTACGTGCCGGGCATATAAATTTAACTGGTTCCTTTGCCCATGTACATAACGCCGAACTTTATGTGGTTAATATGCACATTGCTCCCTATTCTCATGCATATTCAAAAAGCGAAGAACAAACTAGACGATCCAGAAAATTATTGGTCCATAAAAAAGAACTTAACAGACTTATTGGTGAAATTTCTCAAAAAGGGACAACATTAATTCCTCTAAAAATTTATTTCAATGAAAAAGGGATTGTAAAATTAGAATTAGGTATCTGCAAACATAAAAAGGCATTTTCCCAAAAAGCTGAAAAGAAAGAAAAAGATATCGAACGTCAAACAAGGCGCGAGCTTAAAAAAGTCTATAAATACTAACTCTTCACTTTTATCAGCTTATTTTTTTATTATTTCTATTAATAATCTTTTTCTCAAAAAGGAATTAATATGAAATATGATGGTGTTGCGATAAAACAGCTCAAAGAAAATTCAAGCTGGTATATGCTTCTAGGTATAGGATTAATTTTACTTGGAACTCTTGCGATTTATTACGCTTTATATACGACACTATTTTCCATACTATATTTAGGCGCACTTTTAACAGTATTAGGTGTTTTTGAATTTGTTAAGTCTTTTAAAATTAATAAATGGGACAATTTTTTCTTACACTTTTTTTTAGGAATTCTTTATATTGTTGGTGGCTTATTTGCAATATTTAATCCAGCAATTAATGCAATAATGTTAACTTTATTGATGTCAATTTTTTTTATAGTAACTGGCATTGCAAAAATTGCATTTGCATTAGGCAGAAATGTTCCTCATAAAGGTTTAATGTTATTTAATGGCACAGTTGCTTTAGTTCTTGGGGGCCTTATTTTAGCTCAGTGGCCATATTCAGGATTCTGGGTCATTGGCATGTTTGTTGGAATTGATATGATTTTAACTGGCTGGAGCTGGATTTGGTTATCTATGCTTGCGAAAAAATTAAGAGCTTAAAAAAATGAAATATGATAGAGAAACAATTAAACAGCTAAAAGAAAATTCAGGCCGGTATTTAGCACTTGGATTGGGATTAATATTATTTGGTATATTATCTATGTATTATTCTTTTGCTACAATTAGTATTTATTATTTGTCAGCTTTTTTAGTAATTTTGGGAATTGTTGAAATTGTAAATTCATTCAAAATAAAGAAATGGAAAATTTTTCTCTTATATTTATTTTTGGGAATTCTTTATATCGTAGGAGGAGTATTTGTTGGGAATCCATTCGCTACCATAGGATTTGATTTTGCGAATTTTACGTTTGTATTTTCAATTTTCTTTTTTGTAAGAGGAATAGAAAAATTTATATCTTCATTAATCCAAAATGTGCCTCATAAAAGATTACTATTATTAAATGTAGCCGTTGATTTACTTTTTGGAATACTTATCTTAGCTCAATGGCCATATTCATCTTCAACCCCAGACCTTTATCTCTGGGTTATTGGTTTATTTGTAGGTGTTGATATGATTATAACTGGCTGGAGCTGGGTATGGTTATCAATGTTAGCAAATAGATTAAGGGCTTAAAAAATCAGGGTATTTTGACAAATTGTCCATTTTTTTATATTATTAAAATATAAGAAAATTCTTTGAAATTTTGGGGGCGTAATGGCTTCGACGTGGTACGAAGACCATTAAGAGCATGTCGAGCTTTGTTTGAGTACTCGTAAAATAAACAAGCAAAACAATAAGTGCAGAAATGCCATTTGCTACTCGTGAAGTAGCAACTCCTGCTTTTGCTTAATAGCTAGCAGGAACTTGTTAGAAATAATTTGCCTATAAATTGTTCTAACTCGTATTACCAAAATAGGACTTTCAGGCAAGATTAATTGGTTTAGTAACCTGAATGTACACTAAACTGACGTTTATGTGACTTTCTGTTTTTGGAGATGCATAAATGTATAAACAAAAACTAAACATGTAGTGCTTAATGGCTATTGTGTTACGGACATGGGTTCGATTCCCATCGCCTCCACCAGGCATTCGTCATTTTTGGAAAAAATGAGCGAATGACTGGCAGGCCTGTTCTTCGTAGCTAGTCTACGAGCGAAGACTGTCCGAATTTTTAGTTAGAATTTGGTGTAAAGATTCTTTCCAATTCCATCCGATTTTTTTGCGCAATTCGTTTCAATTCTATATGTCTCGTAATTTCCATTCTGATTAATATTTGATCACATTCAGGAAGTTCATTAAAAATAGCTTTAGCTAATTTTTTTCGTTCATCTCGTAATTTGATTTGGGCTTCATCGTCCATGGAATACAAGGAATTTAATAATAAAGTAGAGAGTAAGAAAATTTTTTTAATATGGTTCATTGTGTTTAACATTTTTTTTTGAATTAATAATTACATTAATATATTTTATATAAATTTTTTTTTCTTTAAATGGGGTCCTTGTGAAAATAAAATTTTTATTTCTAAATCTTATTTTCTTTTCTTCAATTTTTTCTATAACTCAAGTTGGGCATTTTAGTATGCAAGGGCGTCGACCAGCTATGGAAGATGCGCATCAAATTTTAAATCCATTTAACAATTCTAAAAATGCATTTTTTGCAATTTATGATGGACATGGCTGTGCCGGGCGTAGCTCCAAAGGAGCGAAGACTGGTGGAAATTCTGTTTCCAATTATTGTGCGCAAAATTTGCATAAATATATTGATCCAAAATCTAATCCTGAACAAGCATTAAATGACGCATTCAAACAAGTTGATAAAGATCTTCTTATAGCACACGATTGTAAAACGGTTGGAAGTTGTGCGATTGTTTCTTACTTTGTAAATGATGAATTGTATATTGCAAATTTGGGAGATTCCAAAGCAATTATTTGCAATCAGGGGCAAGCCGTAGAACTTTCTCAAGATCATAAACCTTCTCGTTCTGATGAAAGAGAAAGAATAGAAAAGGCGGGAGGATTTGTAGCATATAATGGTTGTTCAAGAGTAAATGGCTTTCTGGCAATTTCTCGCGCATTTGGAGATGCTTTCTTAAAGGCATATGGCGTCAGCGCAATCCCTGAAATTAAACAATACAAAATTACTGAGCAAGATCAATTCTTAATTTTAGCATGCGATGGAATTTTTGAAGTTATGAATCCACAAGAAGCAGTTGATGTTGTTAATTATTTTTTAAATGAAAATTATTCTTTAAAAAATAAAGCTGAACTAGCTGCAAAATATTTAGCACAAACTGCTTACAGTAAAGGTAGCGGAGACAATTTAAGCGTTATCGTTGTTTTGCTAAATAACTTTTAAATCTTCTATCAAATAAAAAAGATCGTCAAACATTTCGTGTCCACGAACTGGAAATTCTTTAAAAGGGTAGATTAAAGAATAAATATATTCATATTCTTCTTGCAAAATATCTCGAGTAATATCAAATGATAAAAAATATTTTTGGTATTCTATATCTGCTTTTACTTGTTTTTTTATTTCCCTAGTTTGATTCAAATATTCATCTAGAGCTTCATCATATTCTTCAGCGCTAAGATAACCTCCAGGGCTTGGGCGCGTTGGGATTAAAATTCCGCTATAATAATCTGTCAATAAAGATTGAAAACCTTTATTTTTTAATAGACCTTTATAATCTTTAACATCTACTTCTTTTTTGTATCTTGCAGATGTTGGTAAAAAGAAACCTTGTTGTAAAATAAATAATAAACCTTCTAAATTATTCGTTAATTGTGTTTTAAGAATATCGGCTTTTAAATTTTTTAATTTTTCCTTTGATTTTTCATCATTAAGAAGCTTGATATTTTCTATTTCTTCTTTTAGATTGTTCATTTTAATAGTGTAATTTTCTACTTTATCAGTTATACATAATTCTAATAAAATAAAATTTATTATCTTTAAAATATGCTCAATTTTTTCATAATGATAAGAATTAATATCTTTAATTGATGTTATATTAACTCCTGTAAGCTGTATTTTGAATCTACAAATTTCATATATCAAATAAAATAATAACGTATGATATTTAAACTTTGCTTCAGTACTATCATCATGTTCTAAGTAATATTTTTGATCCTTCTTATTATATTTTTCTATATAAAGCTTTTGTGAAGCTTTATAAATGCGATATTTTTTTGTTTCATTTTCAGACCAATTAAAAAGATCTAAATAAAATCTTGCATCTTCATCAACTACAAATAATTTATCGTAAATATCTAAATCATTTTTTACAAAAGCAGAATCATCCCACAATGATCCAAAAGTATCTATATCAAAATCGGATATTTGATCAATAGTGAATAACAGAATTTTTAATTGCAGAAACATCAAATTTAGAAAAACTGATATATTGTCATTCAAGACAGTTGTTGCACATATTCTAGTTTTATTTAAAACTAAATTTTTTTGTCTTAATAAATCTGATATTTCGTTACTTGAATATTGATATTTTGAAAATCTAGTTTTAGGACTTCTTTTTAAAGTTTTATCTTTTGGAGATAAATATTTTTGTATATCTTCAGTTTCGTCACCATCAGGTTGTGTTGTTAAAGATTCCTGTTTTGGTATTGAAGAAGGTACGCCCGCGTTTCCTAATGTAATTTGATCTTCAGAGTTAGTTTTGGAAATTCGACCTGAATCAGAATATATAAATGAGGAGAAAATAAGCAAAAATATTGTTAAAATATACTGTTCAATCTTCATTTTTTAACTAAGCCCCTTTTAAACTTTTTAAAAATAATGTAGTATACAATACTATATCATAATATTAATTCAAATTTTCTTTTCAAAAAGCGAATATTTTATGCAAAAACTTTCAAATCAACTTACAATTGTTACCGGATTTGCGATTTTCACAATGCTTTTCGGTGCTGGAAACTTTATCTTACCTCCAAAAGTTGGATTTCTTGCTGGTGATAAAACTTTATTAGCTGTTTGTGCATTTATAATTACAGCAGTAATTTTACCTATTATTGGGCTAATGGTTTCATTTTTATTTGAAGGTGATTATAAAGCTTTCTTTTATAGATTAGGAAGAATTCCAGGCGAAGCTTTAATTGCAATATGCATGTTAATTTTGGGGCCAGGATTAGTTTTGCCGCGCATTATTAATCTTTGTTATGAAATGTTGCATCCATTTATACCATCAATGAGCTTATTAATTTTTAGCTTATTGTTTGCAAGTTTAACTTTTGCTCTAACTTACAGACCAACAAGACTTATTGATATTTTGGGTTATGCAATCACACCATTAAAACTTACATTCGTTGGCACATTGATTGCACTTGGAATAATTTATGGACAACCTGCTCAACCATCAGCGCTTACCAATAGCCAGTTGTTTTTAGAAAGTCTTTTGTATGGTTATAATACTTTAGACTTACTTGGTACTGTCTTTTTCGGTTCAGTTATTTTAGATATTTTCAAAAAGAATATGCGTGGTTCATCTTATAATATGAAAGAATTAATTTCTAAAGGATTAGTTGCTTCTACCATTGGTGCTACAGTTCTTGCATTAGCATACTTAGGCATGAGTTTCCTTGGAACATTTAATGGCCAAGGTCTTACAAGTCTTAACGAAGCACAGGCGCTAAGCGCGATTTCTCTACGAGTTATTGGAGAAAAAGGTGGATTACTTGGAGCGCTTGCATTATTAATTGCATGCCTTGCAACAATGATTGCTCTTTCGACTGTTGTTTCTGAATATATACAAAAAACAATTGCGAAAAATAAAATTAATTTTCCAACATCCCTATTTTTGATGTTGGCAACGACAGTTGCGATTTCACTTTCAGGATTGACCGCTTTAATGAAATTTTCTGCATCACTTACTATGATCTTATATCCAGTGTTAATAACTTTAACATTGTGCAATGGTGCATATAAATTATTTAATTTTAAGCCAGTAAAAATGCCGGTTTTTATTGTATTTGCAATAACAACATTTGTAACTTTAGGTGGTTATGAGTTTTGCAAAAATTGTATTTACAAACAAGATCAAGCAATTAAAGAAACAAGTTTTTAATTTTGATAATTAAAATATATTTTGGCTAAGATATAAAATATCTTGGCCAATTTTTTTGTGTATTTTTTGACATTCTTTTTTTCATGTACTAATTTTTACCTGCAATTTTTCTACAATTATTTTTTGTGAATACAACATGGTAAAAAAATTTTATTTAATTCTTTCTTTACTTTCATTTTTTTTATTAATTAATGCTCAGAATTGTACAACAGTTATTTGGTCAGGCTATGTAAATACTCAAGCAGTTTGGGATTCTCGTCAAATTGCCACGTTAAGGCCTAATAGTCCTATTCTTTTATGGCCTCTAGAATTTTCTCCAGATATAAATTGCAAAGATACAGATGATCACGGTCAATTTGGAATATTTCCTTTAACATCTCGCTTGCGTGTAACAGCCCTCGGACCTAAAAACTGTGATAAAAGAATTTGGGCAATGATTGAAGGTGAATTTAATGGCCAGGTCATAGGTGTAGCAAACGTTTTTAAATTGAGACATGCTTTTATAAAATTTGAATGGTGCCATCATACATTATTACTAGGAAATTTTTGGCATCCACTTGTCCCAGATGATTGCATGGCTAATACCGTAGATTTTAATAACGGCGCGCCAATAGCTGCATTAACTCAAAATCCCCAACTTCGCTATACTTGCAGATTTAACAATACGGAACTTTTAGCCGCCGCAAATATGCAACTTGAGGATCCTAATAATGGTCCAGAAGGAACAAATACGATTTACGCAAGAAATGCCATAGTACCAAGTTTATCATTTCAAGTCAGACAATATTTTGATGAAAGTATTTTAGGATTCATTGTAAATTACAAGAGACTTGTCCCAAGACTAGTTTCTGGTACAAATTTCAAAGTTGATGAATCCATCAATAGTGCAGTAGCGATGGTTTATTTAAAATATGTATATGACACTTTTACAATGAATATGAATTTTGCTTACATCGAAAATGCAAATAACCCTTTTTTATTTGGAGGTTACGCTGTAAAATGCCAAGCTCCTGTTACTCAATTTAGAGAATATGCAAATATTCGTGATATTTCGTGGTGGATAGATTTAAATTATAGATATAAATTCTTCGAGCCTGGATTATTTGCAGGTATTATCAAAAATTTAGGTGCTAATGAGCCATTATTTATAGATTCTGTTACAGGTGAACCTATTGTTTTTTCTTTTTTTAGTCCAGGAGGAGATTCATCAACGATTTCTTATGTTTGGAGAATTGCACCTCGCATTTGGTTTGATATCAAACCTGTAACTGTTGCAGCAGAAATGGAATTTACGACCGCAGCATTTGGAACCTTAAATAATTTTGCTAAACCAATAAATGCAAGAGCAGTTACTGATGTTAGGTTTTTACTTTCAGCATTCTATTATTTTTAAAGTTGACTTACCTGTACTAAATTTAGTAATAATGTAAGAAATTATTAAAAAAGGAAGGGTACATGAATACATTTCAAAAGTTGCTTGTAACTTTATTTTTGTTTCAGGCGAGTTTATTTGCAGCAAGTAAAACAGTTTTTGTACCGAGATCTACAACGCGAGATTCTGTTTTGGAATTATCTCAAGCAAACTATTTCTTCTATCATAATGAAGCTCGTTGTGATGAAGAATACCCTTGGTTTTATTTCTTCTTTAATCCATTTGTTCAAAGATCATTTAATGATAAAGATCTTGCAAAATATTTTTTGAAAGACAACAAATCATGTCTTAGCATTCGTGAAGATGGTTTAGGCGATGTAAATCCAGAATGGTTAGGTCTTATTGCTCCAGCTGGTTCAAATTTTAGTTCAGTTTTTAATGTGCGGCCAGTAAGAACAGCTTATGGCGCCTACTTTAATATGTATTTTGATCTTTGCAGATTCTGGGAAGGGCTTTGGCTTGGAATCGAAACTGCTGCGATGGGTGTAACGCATAAATTAAAACCATGTGAAACTGTAACAACAGGTGCAGAAAATCCTGTAAATAATTTTGGTACGATTGATAACATTAGAATTTTTACAGATGCTATAAATAATCCTGAATTATGTTTTGGCCGCTTTAACAAATGCAAAGTTTCACGTGGTGGTTTAGATGATATTCAAGTTAAATTGGGTCAAAATTACTTTTTTAGAGAAGATGATCATATTGGTTTATATTTAGTTGCAAATATTCCTACTGGTAAAATGCAAAGAGCGACGTATGTGTTTGAGCCATTAGTCGGATCTAAGCATGCAGGTGTGGGTATTGGTTTAAATGCTGATTTTAACTTGTATGGTTGCGATGACCACATGTTAAATTGGATGTTTGATCTTAAATATTTATATTTATTTAAGGCAAATCAATTAAGATTATTTGATCTTTGTGCAAATGGAGATTGGTCAAGATATCTTCAAGTTGTTCAAAATTCTGATACTCCAATGTTAACTCAGCCAGGTACAAAATTTTTTACTCAATGTGTCAAAGTTACTCCAAAAAGCGAAATCAACTTTTGGACAGCATTGCATTATGAATTCTGCAGATATAATTTTGAACTTGGTTACAATTTGTGGTGGAGAGATTGCGAAAGAGTTTGTCAAAAGTGTGCAAACCCTCCAGTTGCTATTGCTGATTTAGCTAATTTTATTGCTTGCCAAGGTATTTCAGCTAGCGGTGCTAATATTTCTCAATCGGTTATAGGGCCAAATATAGCACCAACTGATTCTGTTTTTACAAATGTTGGTCCGTTTAATATAGATTCAGGAACAGCGCCAAGAGTCTTAACACATAAATTGTATGCAAGTTTTGCTTATGATTATTTAATATGTTCTTATCCTGCAATGGTTGGTATTACAACAGCTTGCGAATTTGCTACAGGTAGAAATAAAAGAAATGCATTAGAACAATGGCAAATATTCTTAACACTTGGTTTTACATATTAAAATTTATTAATTTTTATTTTGACCTTGTATTTATGTGCAGGGTCTTTTTTGAAAAAAGGAATTGTATGATAAGAAAATTTTTAAATATTTTAACATTATTTTTTGTATCAAATATATTTTCATTTCCAGCAGGATCATTAGACACAACATTTGATGGAGATGGAATTGCATTTGTATTAATTGATACTTTATCTCAGGCAAATGCATTGGCAATTCAACCGGACCAAAAAATTGTGCCGGCAGGCTGGGCAGGTGAAAGTATTGGCCGTCGTCAATTTGCATTAGCAAGATTAAATTCTGACGGATCATTAGATACTATATTCGGTACAAATGGTATTGTAACCACATCAATAATTCCAAATCAACCTTCACAAGCTTTTGATGTAAAAATAGACTCAAATTTAAAAATAGTAGCCGCAGGAGTTTCAGGCATTTCTGTGGCACAGCAACGTTTTGCACTAGCTCGCTTTAATACTGATGGCAGTTTAGATTCGACATTTGGAACAAATGGTGTTGTATCAACTGACGTTAGCGGCGGTAACTCTGAACAAGCTAATGGTCTGGCAATTCAAAGCGATGGTAAATTAGTTGCAGTTGGTTTTAGTACATCTGCTGGGGTTCAAAGGTTTTCATTAGTTAGATATAATTCTAATGGTTCATTAGATTCATCATTTGGAACTGGTGGTATTGTTATTACTGATGTAGCCACCGGTAATGATCGAGCAAATGATGTAGTGATACAACCAGATGGGAAAATAGTTGTAGTAGGTCTTGCAGGTAATAATTCTGGTGCAGTTGTTAGATATAATACTGATGGTTCATTGGATGGTACATTTGGAGCTGGAGGGATACGAACAATACTATTTTTGGGTGGAACGACTACTCAATTTGATGCTGTTACCTTACAACCTGATGGGAAAATAGTTATTATTGGAACTACAAATGCAATTGGAACAAACCATTTTGCTATAGTAAGATTAAATTCAGATGGAACTTTTGACACATCATTTGGAAATGGAGCAGGTTTTGTAATAGTGGATGCAGGAGGAATTGATATGGGTACAGGAATTGGTATACAAAATGATGGCAGAATCGTATTCGGCGGATTTTCTACTGTTGGATTATTAACTCTTTTTGTAGTTGGCAGATTAAATAAAGATGGTTCATTAGATACAACATTTGGAAACAATGGAATTGTTACTACACAAATTCAAACGACTGCTTTGGCTAATGATTTAGCTTTACAAAAAAATGGTAAAATTGTTTTAGCAGGTTATTCAACTGCATCTCCTGATATTTTTACATTAGCTCGCTATACAGTTTGCCCTGGAATAGAATTTCAGGGCGCAATTGCAGCAGCAATAGCAGAAAAATATAGCTTATAAAATTAATTAAAATGAAATTAATAAATTGATAAAAAGTCTCGTGTTGAGTTAAAATTCACACGAGACTTTTTTTATTTTTGTAGCGTTGACATATACAATTTCAGTTTTGTAATTTCTGTATAAGAACTTTTTATATTAAAAAAAGGAAAGGAATTATGAATAGACTTTATAAATTATTTTTCATTTTATTTTTAATTAATTCAAATATCTTTGCTATAAGTAGATCAATCTTCGTGCCACGTTCTACAACTCGAGATTCAACATTAGAATTATCTCAATCAAATTATTTTTTCTATCACAATGAAGATCGTTGCGCTAAATATCGCCCATGGTTTTATTATTTTTTTAGTCCATTTGTTCAAAGATCTTTTAATGATAAAGATCTTGCGAAATATTTTTTGAAATGCAATAAATCATGTCTTAGCATTCGTGAAGATGGTCTTGGAGATGTGGGTTCATTATGGTTTGCTGCTATGACTCCGATAGGATCATTTTTTAACTCAACTTATTCAGTTAGACCAGTAAGAACTGCATATGGCGTTTATTTTAATATGTATTTTGATCTTTGTTATGGTTTATGGGCAGGAATAGAAGCAGCAGCTATGGGTGTCCATCACAACTTAAAACCTTGTGAAAATGTTACATCTCCTGCTGGATCAATTTGCAACTTTAAAACTTTTAGTGATGCGATAGATAATTGTGAATTTAAAGCTGGTCGTTTTACTAAATGTAAATTAACAAAAGGTGGCGTTGATGATATCCAAGTAAAATTTGGTCACAATTATTATTTTAGAGAGGATGATCACTTCGGCTCATATTTGGTATTAAGTATACCAACAGGAGAACGACAAAGTTCTCAATTTGCGTTTGAGCCTTTAATTGGTTCAAGACATGTGGGATTAGGTTTTGGATTAAATGCTGATTTTAACTTATATGGATGCGAAGACCATTCATTAAACTGGATGTTCGATTTTAAATATTTATATTTATTTCAGGCAAGACAAAAAAGATTATTTGACCTTTGTGCTAATGGAGATTGGTCACGATATCTTCAAGTTGTTAAAAATCAACCTACATCATTACAAGGATTGGCTGGTGTAAATTTTTTTAGTCAAGAAGTCAAAGTTACTCCACAAAGTGATATCAACTTTTGGACAGCGTTTCATTATCAACATTGTGAATACAATTTTGAATTTGGTTATAATTTATGGTGGAGACAAAAGGAAAAAATTTGTCAGATTTGTCCTAATCCATCAGTTGCTATAGCTAATCTTCCTGGTTTTCCTACTTTCCAAGGCGGTTCTGCGAGCAGTGCAAATATTTCTCAAGCAATTCTTCCACCCAATCAAATTCCAACTGATTCTACATTTACAACTGTCGGAAATTTTAATTTTAATTCGGGAAAAACTCCTGCTGTTTTGACACATAAGTTATACGCAAGCTTTGCATATGATTATTTTATGTGTTCTCACCCTGCAATAGTGGGTATTACAACAGCTTGCGAATTTGCAACTGGTTGCAATAAAAGAAATGCATTAGAACAATGGCAAATATTCTTAACGCTTGGATTTACATACTAGGAATTTGTCTTTATACAAAAATGTTTGTTTTTTAAGGAGTATTATGATAAAAAAATTTTTGAGTTTTTATTTGTTATTTTTTGCACCTAATTTATTCGCAACAGCTAATACGCTTGGTTCTACAGCAGGCATATTAGATCCAACTTTTGGTTCTGGTGGGATAGCAGTCGCTCCTCTTGGTGTATTTTCAACTGTTAATGGAGTCGCAATTCAAGCTGACGGAAAAATTGTGGGTGCGGGAGTTGTTAATGGCGGATTATTTGATCAATTTACTTTATTAAGACTAAATCGTGATGGTTCTCTTGATACAAGTTATGTTAATAATGGATTTAACGTATTTAGTTTAACCCCAGTTATTCAAAATTCTGCAGCTAATGATATAAAAATTGATTTTACTGTGACGCCAAATAAAAGAGTTGCGGTAGGTTATACTTTTATCGAAGGTAATACGAGGGCAATTTTTGGATTAGTACGAGAAGATGATACTTCATTAAATTATATAGTATTAACTGATGTTACTCCAGGTCAAAACAGTATAGCAAATAAGTTAGCAATACAACCTGATGGTAAATATGTGGCAGCTGGCTTTGTTGGGACAGTTTCCGATGGAACAAATATTGCTTTGGTAAGATACAATTCTAATGGAACTTTAGACACATCATTTGGTTCAGGTGGAAAGGTAATAACTTCCTTATCAACTGGCAATGACCAAGCATTGGCTATAGCTACTGGTCCTCAAGTAGACAACAAGATAGTAATAGTCGGTTTTGCGAATAATAATAATCAATTTGCAGTTGTACGGTATAATCCTGATGGAAGTCTAGATACAACATTTGGAATAGGCGGCAAAGTTGTATTTGGAGCAGCACCTGTTAACGTATTTACTGGAGTTGCGCTACAATCAGATGGAAAAATAGTTGCTGTCGGTAGAACTAATGCTACTCCTAATGGGGTGACTAACTTTGCAATTTATAGATTCAATTTTGATGGCACTTTGGATTTATCATTTGGCCTTGAAGGTTCAGTTATTATAAATGTTGGTACTGGTGGTAATAGTGAAGCATCAAGTGTTGTAATACAACCTAATGGACAAATAGTGGTTGCAGGGTCAGCTAATGGAGATTATGCAGTTATAAGATTGAATTCAGATGGTTCCCTTGATCCACTATTTGGCAATAATGGAATTGCTACATCTCCAATTGCCGGTAATTCTCAAGCATTTGGTGTGGGAATACAAAATGATGGAGCAATTGTATTAGCCGGATTCTCAACTTTAACTGGTACAAGCCAATTTACATTTGCTCGTTATATTGCAAATCCTGGAGCTAAATTTTTAAATGGTGTTTCTTCGGCTATAGCTACAAAATATGGGAAGGTGAATCTTGGAATATTATTAGGAGTTAGATTTCCATAATTTAAATAAAGGCCTGCAAAAAAAAGCAGGCCTTTCTATTTTAACTTTCTAAAAATTCTTCAAGTTCTTCTTTTGTAATCTTGCCTTCAATATTTAATTCTAATTTACCGTCCTTAAATAAAAGAATGCTGGGTAAACTTGTTATATTATATTTTTGCGCAACATCTTGAAGGTTTTTTTTCTCAATTTTAAAGAAATTATACTTTTCTTTAAAATGTGGAGATAGTTGATCAAGTAGACTTAAAGCATAATTGCATGTTGCACAGGATGATGAATAAAAAATCACTATAGATGCCTTTTTTGAATTTAAAATTTTTTCTTCAAATTCTTTTCCTTTACCAATTCTTTCGATATCGTTTGTCAAAGGTCTATATAATTTACTATCATGTTCTTTTAAAAATTGATTTAATTCCAAATGTTCTAAAAAATTCATAGCACTTATTGCAGCTTTAACAGCATCTCCTGCGCCTGAAATTGCTTTTGTAAATTTTTTGTGCACAGCTGTTCCTGCCGCATAAATTCCATCTATAGTCGTATTTTGTGTGTTACAAATTACGTTAATAAATCCTTTTTTATTCATAGGAACCTGGTTTTTGAAAATTTTTGTATTTGGAGTTTGACCAATTCCCACAAATGCGGCACCGATATCTAATAATTTTTTTTGTTTTGTTGTATTATCTTCAATTTCTATTTGAGTTACAGTTTTTCCATCACCAATTATTTTTGTTGCCATAGTATTTAGCAATAATTCAATATTCGGTATATTTTTTATTTGCTCTTTCATAATTGCTGTAGCATGTGGAGATTCTTTACCGACAATAATAATTACTTTTTTTGCAAATTTTGCTAAAAGTTCTGCTTCTTGCATTGCAGCATCGCCTGATCCTACAACTGTGACAATTTGTCCTTTATGAAAAGCAGCATCACAAATACCACAAACAGCAACTCCTTTTCCAAAATATTCTTCTTCACCGGGAATATTTAATTTTTTAGGTACGCCACCGGTAGCAATAATTACAGTTAATGCATTAATTTGTTTGCCAGAATCTGTCCATAATTTAAATGGCCAAGAACTGAAATCAACTTTTGTAATTGTTTCATTAGAAAAAATTGCACCAAAATTTTGTGCCTGTTTTTTTATTGTTTCTATGATTTCCGAACCACTTGCGCTTATTGTTCCTGGCCAATTTTCTACCCTCATAGTTCTTGTAAGTTGCCCACCTGGATATGGTCCTTGAAAAACTACAGTATGATAAAGTCCACGAGCAGAAAAAATTGCTCCACTAGAACCTGCAGGCCCAGAACCTATTATTGCAACTGGAACGATATTTTTTAGATTATTTAAACTTTCAATATCATGCTTTAATAAATGAGTTTTGCTTAGATGAAAAAAAGCTGCTGTAAAAATTATTATTAAACTTAATATGAAAAAAAATCTTTTTTTATACATAAATGACTGCTCCTTTTTTACGATTTTAAAAGTGGGATTGGAATTAGTCAATCTCTCGATACAAAATTGCTGCGCAATTTCACTCGAGATGATTTTAAATTAGAATTTTACTTCTTTAATCTTATAAATTAAATTGTACAATCATCCTTAAGGAGAGACGTAATGAAACTTAATTTTAAACCAAGTTTTAAAAATTTTTTTATTCTTTTTTTAATAACTTTTTTACTTCGTGCATTTACATTTTATTTTTATATTCAGCATGAGGAACGTTATCATCAAGCTGATAGTATGGATTATCACAATGGTGCATTATGCATATCCTTAGGCCATGGAATGTCTTTACCAACTCAATATGGTTATCAACCAATTTTTTGGAGAACTCCAGGTTATCCCACTTATTTATCTATGTTTTATAAATTTTTTGGAATAACTAATACAGATTTTTCAGCAAATAGCTCCGCTCAAAAAGCATCAATTTGGATACAAATTTTTTTATGTTCATTTTTACCAATTTTAATTTTTTATTTAGCATTAATTTTAACTTCTAGTTTACAGATTGCTTGGTTAGCGGCATGGATAAGTTCCTTTCATATCGGATATATTTTAGCGAGTACTTATTTATTGACCGATGCTTTAGGTGCTTTAATTTTTACTGCTTTTTTAATTTTTTTTTATTCAGCATTTAGTATTGAAGGGGAAATAAAAAAACGAAAAATAAATTTTTTATATCTTATTTTTGCGGCATTATTTTTAGGAACTTATACTTGGGTGCGACCAATGGGTCAAACAATTGCACTTGTTTCAACAGTTATGATTTTATTTGCGCATGCAACATGGCCAAAAAAATTTGCATCATCATTTTTATTTTTTATAATTTTTTTTGCAACGCTTTTCCCTTGGTGTGTTAGAAATTATTGTTGGACTGGAAAGTTTTTTTATTGGCCAGTTATAGGTACTTACTTGACATGTTTTAGTGCGCCCAAAATACATTCTAAAGTTTATAATTTGCCATTGCAGGAGAGCCATAAAATTGTTACTCAGCTTGGTGGCCAATATACTTGGCAAGAAATGGTAAAATTAAAACAAGAAAATTCACCTTATGTAGTTTGCCCACAATTGGCATGTTTGCCTGCAGCAATGTCGATAATAAAGGTGCATCCTTTTATTTTCTTAAAAGATTGGATAACAGAAGTTTTTAAAACAACCTTTGACTTATATTCAAGTCAATTAGTTGCGCTTGCAAAAAATTGTTACAAATTTGACCCAATGATTGAATATTTGTCCGAGAAATTTGCAGAATGTTTGTATAAAGAAAAAATACCAATTTGGGCAAGACTTATTTCATGGATCGAATTTATTTTTTATATATTTGTCTGGCTGGGAATTTTCTTAGGTATTTTTTATTTCTTAATATTACCAATATTTAATCATCATGTAAGAAAATCTGCTTTAATTAATTCAGCAATTTTATTTTTAAAAACAGGCTTTATTATCGGTGCAACAATTGCACCCACAGGCGGGTTTGGCTATGCACGTCTTCGTTTGCCAATTGAATCTTTAATTATTATTCTTGCTCTTTATTTCTGGTTTTGGATATTCTACTACGCCAAGAAGAGAAATATTTAATTATAAATAAGTAGAATAGCGCTACAGTAGAATTAAGAATAAAAATATATGAGTTGTTATGCAAAAACCAATTTTGATTTTTGATTTTGATGGCACGATAGCTGACACAATGAAAGTTGTTTTGGAAACAATAAATGAAATTACAACTTTTTATCGCATAAAAAAAATTACAGCAGAAGATGTTCCAAAATTGCGCCACTCAGATATACGAAAGCTTTTAAAGCAAATTAACTTGCCAATTTATAAGTGGCCATTTTTTATTTATTCAATAAGAAAAGAAATAGAAAAAGATATTGATAAAGTTTCGCTATTTGATGGAATTAAAGAATTATTAATCACTTTAAAAAAAAATGGATTTATACTAGCTATTATAACAAATAATTCAAAAACGATTGTTGACAAATTTTTAACAATTAATGAAATTAATTTTTTTGATTATATAGATGGTGGAAATTTCTTTTCGTACCTATTTGGCAAAAATCATCTTATAGATAAATTTCTTAAAAAACATGGTGTCGATAGTCAAAATGCAATATATATAGGTGATGAAGTTTCTGATATAGAAGCTGCAAGAAAAAGTAATGTAAAAATTATTTCAGTCTGTTGGGGATATGAAAAATATGAAAAATTGATACAACATAACCCTGATCATTTAGCAAAAAATCCTGAAGATGTTTTAAAAATTTTAAAGGAAATGTAATGCTTAAGAAAATTTCTTTTGATTTGGAAGAAATTTATAAAAAACTCAAAACTACTTTTGAAAAGTTATGATTATAATCATAATCTTTCTTTTCTTTTCACAAATTTGTGCTTCTTGGAATATTTCAATTTACATGGAAGCATCTTATAGTTTGCATGATGCGGCTCTTAAAAATTTAAATGATTTAGCATCGTCAGGACCAAATGAAGAAATTAATTTCTTAGTTCAATTACATGCTCAAGGAAATTATGCCCACCATCTATATAATCAAAAAAATAAAATTATTCAAATTCAGAAAGTTGAATTGACTGAAAAAACAGATCAAAACATAATTGATTTTTTTAAATGGAGTGCAAATTATAAATCTGCAGAAAAATATGCAATAATTTTGTGGGATCATGGTTTTGGAATTTTGAATCCCAAAAAAAATAATGATAAATGGGAATTAGAAAAGCAGATTCTGGAATGTAGAAGAGATCATAAAGGAATGCTGATAGATAATTATCATAATAATGTCATGAATGTTAAACAGCTTAGTAATGCATTAAAAGAAATTTCAATTTTTTTAAATAAAAAACTCGATATTTTGGGAATGGATCTTTGCATGGGCTCAATGATGGAAATTGTTTTTGAAATTTCAGAATATGCTCAATGTTATGTCGGTTCACAAAATTGTGAATTAAAAGATGGATGGGATTATGCAAAAATTGCACAAGATTTAAAGTTTGATACAAAACCAGAAGATTTTGCAAAAATTATAGTTGACGCGTATAAAAAATATTATGAAATAAATGCATCTGGGGTTTTTACTATTTCTGCTTTAAAATTAGAATTTATAAATATGGTAAAAAAAAATCTTGATAGAGTTTGCCAAGAAATTATTTTTCTTTGGAATCAAGAAAAAATACTTATCGAACCATTAATTGAAAGTGCTAGAAACGAAAGTTTAGGTTTTTGTTTGCATCAAGATTATATAGATTTAATTAATTTTTTAGAAAGAATGAAATTTAAATTTCAGAATTCTTTTAAAGATCAGTTTTTAAAAATAATAAATTTAATCGATGCTACAATTTCTGATCTACAACAATTTGTAATTGTGAATGTTGCGGGAAAAAAAATAATTCAAGCTAATGGAATTTCTATTTATGCACCTTCTAAATATTTCGACAATTCATATCTGGATTGTAATTTTGCGAAAGAAAGTTTATGGATAAGTTTTTTAAATTTACTTAATTCACATAAAATTTAAATTAATTTCTTTCGATAATCTTTGATCGTCACCAAGTTTTTTCTTTTCTAAGGTATTTTGCTCGCCCAAAATACCTTAACTAAAAGGCGGCAACTTTCCCTTGCATCCCATTAACGTTTTGCAACTCAAACCACAAAACCTTTGGTTTCGGGTTTTCATACACTCAAAACTATATGAATAAATTCCGGTAGTTTTCTGAGCGCCTGCCTGTCCGTCGTAGCTGTCTGTCATTATATAAAAATTTGAATTAGATTTAGCGAAGTCGGAAGCCGCAAGGCGAATGGCTGCGAATTAAACGAGCAAGCGATCCAACAGCATGTTGGTGCCCTTTTGTTTAAGATATTTTGGGCACGCAAAATATCTTATTAAAAATATTTGATATAAATATTAACTATGTAAAATAAGATATTTAAGTTACAGAATTTTTAAAATTTCATCAGCATGATTTATAACGTCAACATTTCCAAAAGTATTTACAATATCGCCTTCTTCATCAATAAGATAAGTTATTCTTTTTGGTAAATCAGGATTTTGGTGATCATAAGCACCATAAGCAACAGCAGCATCTTTATTGACGTCACTTAACAGCTCATAATTTAGCCTATATTTTTCTTTAAACTTTTGATGATCTTCAGGAGTGTCATAGCTTACGCCTATAATTTGTGCCCCATTTTCTTTAAATTCTTCTAATTTGTCTCTAAAGTTACAAGCTTCTTTGGTGCAATAGGCAGTATCGTCTTTAGGATAAAAATATAAAATTACCTTTTTACCCTTATAATCTGATAAAGATTTCTCTTTGCCTTCATCATTTTTAAGCTTAAAATTCGGGGCTTTCTGGCCTTTTTTCAACATATTTTCTCCTTAATAATTAAAATACCAAATCTATTTACAAATAAGCAATAGAATTGCTATTATTGTAATAGATATAAGTATGTATAATTGAGGAGTTTATAATGTATAAGAAATTATTTTTATTAATAGCTTTTATGAGTACGGCTAATTTATTTGGTATGGAAGAACCTGAAACCAAGGAAACTCCAGAACAAAAAGAAGAAGGAATTTTAGCTAATAAACTTATAAATGCTGTTTTAACAAAAGACAAGGGTAAAGTAGAATTTGTGCTTTTTACAGTACCTGTTGATGCAAAAAATATATTTGGGGAAACCGCTCTAATGGTGGCAAGTAAAAATGGTCTTAAAGATATAGTCAGAATTCTCATTAAAGCTGGAGCAAATGTTTATAAAAAAAATTATATTGGTTTGACTGCATTGGATTATGCTAAAGAAAATGGCCATACAGATATTGTTAAAATATTAAGAGAAGCACAAAAAAAATAAGGCTCTAAAAATTCTGGCCAAGCAATAGTTTTATTGCATATTGTTAAATTAATATATCTACGATATTATTAAAATTAATAATAAATTAAAAAACAGGCCTAATAACTATGAATTCCCTTGATCTTCGCAAGAAATTTTTCGATTATTTTGTCAAAAATGGACATGAAAAAGTCTCAAGCTCGTCATTAATCCCAGCCCAAGATCCTACCCTATTATTTGCAAATGCTGGCATGAATCAATTCAAAGATGTTTTTTTGGGTAAAGAAAATCGCAGTTATAAAAGAGCTGTATCTATTCAAAAATGCATACGCGCAGGCGGAAAACATAACGATTTAGACAATGTAGGTTTTACCAAACGCCACCTTACTTTTTTTGAAATGATGGGTAATTTCTCGTTTGGCGATTATTTTAAAAAAGATGCTATCAAATTTGCATGGGAATTTCTAACGGAACATGCAGGGTTAGATAAAAATAAACTTTATGCTTCTGTCTACAAAGATGATAACGAAGCTTATGAAATTTGGAATAAAGAAATAGGTCTTCCTACTGGCAGAATTGTCAGATTAGGAGAAGCAGACAACTTTTGGCAAATGGGTGATACTGGTCCTTGTGGGCCATGCTCAGAAATTTATATAGATCGCGGTTCAGATTTTGGCTGTAATAGTAAAGCATGTGCTCCTGGCTGCCACTGCGATAGGTTCTTAGAAATTTGGAATTTAGTTTTCATGCAGTTTGACCGTCAACCAGATGGTAGCTTTGTTCCACTAAAACAAACAGGCGTAGACACCGGTATGGGTCTAGAAAGATTATGCTCTGTTGTTCAAAATAAAGAATCAGTTTTTGATACAGATTTATTTAAAGAAATTATAGAAAAAATTGAACAACTTTCAGGCAAAAAATATCAGTCAAGCAATGATGAAATAAAAGCAGCATTTCGTGTAATAGCTGATCATATCCGTTCTTCTTCATTTGCAATCGCAGATGGTTGCAGCCCGTCAAATGAAGGTCGTGGTTATGTCTTGCGTAAAATCATAAGACGCGCAGCATTGTTTGCACAAAAACTTAGCGATAATAATATTTTTCCAGATGTAGCTGATGCATTAATAGAAAAAATGGGACCAATTTATCCTGAGCTTGTAACAAATAAACAATTAATAAAATCATTATTGAAAAGTGAGATTGAAAAATTCTCAACAAATCTTATCCATGGCCAAGAAATATTAAATAAATATTTTATTGAGAACTCAGCTAAAAAAGTTATTTCTGGCTCACAAGCCTTTAAACTTTACGATACTTATGGTTTCCCATTAGAACTTACAATTCTAATTGCGCAAGAAAATGGATTTACTGTCGATAAAGATGTCTTTGAACAAGAAATGGAAAAACAACGTTCGCAGTCTGGTAAAAAAATTGAAGCAGAACAACAAGCAGTTAAAATTGAAGGAACCACAATATTTACTGGTTATGAAGAGCTAGAAACAGAATCAAAAATAAAAAATATTATTGTTGAAAATAATGTTGTTAGCGCAGTCAAAAAAGGTGAAACTTGTTTCATTGTGCCTGAAAAAACTCCGTTTTATGTTGAATGCGGTGGGCAAATTAATGATCAAGGTTTTGTAATAATAAAAGGCGAAAAAACAAAAATATTAGATTTAAAAAAGATTGATGGATCCATTGCTGTAAAAATTGTTGCACCGGTAGATTTTGCAGTAGGTGAAAAAGTTAAGCAAGTTGTAGAAAAAGATTTTCGTGCTAACACAATGAAAAATCACACAGCTACTCACTTGTTGCAAGCTGCATTAATTAATGTTTTAGGAAAAACTGTAAAACAAGCGGGTTCAGTAGTAACACCAGATTATTTACGTTTCGATTTTACATATCACGAAAATCCGACAGCAGAACAAGTTAAGCGGATTGAAGATATTGTTAACCGAAAAATAATGGAAAATATTCCAACAAAAATTCAAGAAACAACTTATAAAAAAGCTGTCGATTCGGGTGTTATAGCATTCTTTGGTGAAAAATATAATCCTGAAAGTGTAAGAGTTGTAGAAGTTCCAGGTTTTTCAAAAGAACTTTGTGGTGGTACTCATGTTAAAGCTACTGGTGATATTGGAGTATTTAAAATTACTGAAATTGGCGCATTGTCTGCAGGAACAAGACGTATAGTTGCAGTGACTGGACCAAAAGCAGTTGAACTTTTCCAAAATGATTTTGCAATTGTAAAAACATTGTGCCAAGAATTTAAAGTGACTCAAGATAAAGTTCTAGATTTTGTTGAAAAACAAAAAGAACAATTAAAATTATTGCAAACTCAAGTTAACCAATTGCGCAAAAAAATGTGGAAAGCTGAGCTACAAACTTGGCAAAAACAAATTGAAAACATTAGTTCTGTACCAACTCTAATTTTATTGTTAGAAGATTATTCAATTCCTGAATTAAAAGATATTGCAACAGAACTTTTATCTGTAAATCCTGGTCTTTATTTCTTAATGAGCAATTCCGGAGACAAATCAGTTTATTATTCGGCAGTTTCTCCAATGTATAGTTCTATTGTTAACTTGCAAGATTTAAATAAATTCTTAAAAGAAAATTTAAAACTTCAAGGTGGCGGCAGTGCTACAAATATTCAAGGTGGCGGACCGAAACTGGACAAAACTGCAATTGAAAAAATCAAAAGTTGGATTAGAAAATGAAGACGATAATTTATAATTTTTTTGAATACAGAGATTATTAAACATGTCCCACAGTGAATTAACCAAAATATCAATTTTTGAAGGCAAACAAATACGAAGAATTTTTTTAGAAGAAAAATGGTGGTTTTCAGTTATTGATATTATTGGTTTTCTTACAAGTAGTAAAAATCCAAGAGATTATTGGCATAAAATGAAAATTAGAGAAAAAAGCTCTGCAGAAGTTGAACTGTCGACAATTTGTCGACAGTTCAAATTAACTGCTCCAGATGGAAAACAGCGAGAAACTGATTGTGCTGATACTGAAGGCATTTTTCGTATAATTCAATCTATTCCATCACCTAAAGCAGAGCCATTTAAACTTTGGCTAGCCAAGATTGGTAAAGAACGCGTAGAAGAAATTGAAAATCCTGAATTAGCTATGAATAGAGCTAAAAATCTCTATGAAAAAAAGGGTTATGATAAGAATTGGATTGATAAAAGAATGCGAGGAATATCTGTTCGTCACAGTTTAACTGATGAATGGGCCGATAGAGGTGCTAAGAAAGCAGTTGATTATGCAATTTTAACCAATGATATTATGCAAGGTGCTTTCAACTTAAAAGTTAATGAGTATAAGCAAATTAAAGGTCTTGAAAGAGAAAATTTACGAGATCATATGACCGATCTTGAACTTATTATTACTATGCTTGCCGAAGCCACAACAACACAAATTACTCAACAGAAAAATTCTCAAGGAATTGAAAAGTTAAGAAGTGATGCAAAATTAGGTGGGGCAGTGGCGGGTAGAACTCGTAAAGACATAGAAACACAGGTGAGTAAAAAAATTATTTCCAAGGAAAATTTTTTACCAAATAACAAAGATAAATTTATAAATTCTAATGATTCAGATAGATAAATATGAATGACGAATTATTGGATCTTGTAGATGAATTTGATCAAGTTATTGGTCAAAAATATCGTTCGGAAGTTTACGAAAAAAAATTGCATAATTTTCGCGTGATCAATGCTTTTATTGCCAATGACAAAGGTCAGTTATGGATTCCTCTAAGATCGCCTCATAAAAAGCTATTTCCTTCTTGTTTAGATGTAAGTGTAGGTGGGCATGTCAGTACTGGTGAGGATTATATGGAAGCATTTGAGCGAGAAGCAAGAGAAGAATTAAATCTTGAAGTTGCAACACTTAACTTTATAACTATTGCAAAACTCTTTCCCCATAATTCTAATGTTTCAGCATTCATGCATGTATATATTATTAACACGAATATTACACCCAATTATAATCGAGAAGATTTTGTAAGTGCTGAGTGGATTTCTATTCCAGAAATTCAAGAAAAAATTAAATCAGGAGCAAAAGCAAAAAGCGATTTGCCAATTTTGCTTAATATACTTAAAGATTATTTAATTTCTAATGAATTTTAAAATAATTTTTATTGTGTTATGACCAAATATATTGCATCCAACCTTTTGGTTGTTGTTGCAGAATATTAAATTTTTCTAATTCAGAACGAAATTTAGTGAAATCTTGATCAAACAAAATTCCATGCATTCCGCAGAATTTGGTAGCAGCTTCTATATTTTCTGGTTGGTCATCAATCATCACACATTCTTCTGGCTGGATACCATATTTTGCAAAAGCATAACCCAATAAATTTTGATAAGCGGAATTGGCAGGTTTCATAAAACCAGTAATACCTGATACAAAAATATGATCTGATTTAAAAAGCTCAAAAATTTCTTGTGCATGTTCAGAATTATAAAATATTTCAAATGAATCTTTTGACCAGTTTGAAAGTATAAATAATTCATAATTTTGTTTTTTTAATTCTTTTAAAATGTCTAACATGTCAGATATTAATTTTGTATTTTCTGATAGTTTTTGTTGGTCAAACATATTTTTTATAATACGATTCAAAATATTAAAATCTGCTTTATTTTTAAATTTTTGTGGATTTTTTATATATTGTTCTAAAAAGTATCTTTTTACCTGTTTATAAACATTTCGTCCAGATAATTCACCTCTAAACCATTTACACATAATTTCAGGCAATTCTGATTTCTCATATTTTGCAATAAAACCATTATCACCACAAATTTGGGGTTCCATTTCTGACATTAAACTTAATACACGCTCTTGAAAGTTCCAAATGGCAAAATCCGAAGAGATAATACTAGTAAATCCTAAATTAATTATATCCTTTGCATTAAATATTTCTTTTGCAAATGCGACCTTATCTGTTTGACAAAGTACCCCTCCTAAATCAAAAACTACCGCTTTTATTTTGCAATTACATTCACAAAAAAATATGAAGGAACTGAAAAGTAAGATTTTAATAAAGTTGAATTTTGTCATATAGACCTTTTTGAGGCAATAATAAACAGATTTTATTAAAAATCAACTTGTGGTTACCCTATATAACTATTTACAAATAGAAAGCAAATCTGATATTGTTATTATAATACGGTATAAGTTCTATATAGGGCGAAAAATATGTTTAGAAAGATTTTCTTAATATTATCTCTGATATCCGTTGATCTCTTCGCAATGGAAAGAAAACCTTCTTCTGGAAAAGAAGAGGAAGAAGAGCCCTACTACGCTGAAGCTACGAAGGGCGAGCCTATGGAAATTGTGCAAAAAGGAAAACGCAAGGCTGAAGAATTAGAATCTGAACGTCCTGAAAAAAAGAGAGAAATTGGAGAAATATCGCCTTTAGAAGCATTGCCAGTAGAAACAATAGCAAAAATTCATGATTATGTAGTTAATTTAGGTGATAGAAGTCCCAAATACATCATAGAAAGTTTAAAAAATCTATTACGATTGGCAGGAATAAGCCCTACATTACGTCCCATTATCATTCAAGAATATAAAAGATTATTGAATGTGGAATTAACAAAGGATGATATCAAAAATTTAAATATATATATATTTGATAAAGTAGCTAAAAAAAGAGAATTGGTAGTAGGCAGCCAAAATATACCTGATGCTCTAAAAAAAGAAATTAATGATTTACCATTGTTAATTAATCTACTCATAAAAATTAATAAATTTGATAACTCAATAAGAGATAATAAAGGAAAAAATTTGTTAATGCTTGCAACAGAGGCTGACCTACCTGAAGTTGTAGACATGTTGCTTCGAAATAAAGTTTTTAACATTAATGAAAAAGATTCTCGCGGATATAGTGCACTTGCTCTTGTCCGCAATGAACGAATAGCTAAAATGCTTTTAGGTTCTGGTGCTGATATTAATTCAAAAAGTAATCTTGGATATAGTACAATTTTATCTATTGTTAATTTATATGTTGATGCACCGCTAAATTCTAGAGATCCTGAATTGCTAAAAACAATAAAATTTTTAGCATCAAAGGGCGCTAATGTAAATGCAAAAAATAAAAATGGACAAACGCCTTTAATGGTTGCAGCTTTTAGTAATGACGCTGATTTGGTTCAATTATTATTAGAATTTGGAGCAAATGTTAATGAAAAAAATAAATATGGAGATACGGCTTTAATGTTTGCAATTGAAGAAGGATCTTCAGATATTGTAACAAAATTAATAGATATTGGTGCTGATGTTAATATTAAAAATAAATCATGGACCACACCATTAGGGTTAGCTGCAAAAAAAGATCGTGCAGATGTTGTAAAAATGCTTTTAGATAAAGGCGCTAACGTCAACGTGCAAAGCAAATCTTGGTATACTCCCTTAATGTGGGCTAGTAAAAATGGCAATATAGACATTGTCCGATTGCTTGTAGGAAAAAATGCAAATCTGAATTTGATGAATAAATATGGAAAAACTGCACATATATTAGCACAAGAAGCTCATCATAGAGGAATAGCAGAACTTTTGAAAGATGCAGCTGAAATAGATCGTCTGTTGCAAAGTGAAGTATCTCCAGAAATCGCAGAACAGGCTGCAAAAGAATTAAAAGAAGCTGGATATATTGAATAACCATTTGCTAACTGAAAATTATCACTTATATTATATAACTAGAAAATATTTATTATATAAGGCAAATAACATGTTTAGAAAAATTTTTATATTATCAATTTTATTAATTAACTTAACTGCAATGGATTCTCTACAAAGAATAAAAGACCGGGAAGCTATGTTAAATCTTTATAACAATGCGCCGATGTTATGTGCCAAACATAACCGATTAGATTTATTAAAAAAAGTTGTAAATGGTGGTGCAAATATTGATTCTACAGATCATGCAGGGCAAACTTCTTTAATGATCGCTGCAATGCACGGCTATGAAGATATTGTAAATTTTCTGGTATCAAAAAACGCTTCTCTTAATCATAAAGATATGTTTGGAAAAACTGCACTGGATAATGCTAGAGATTTTAATCACCCGAAAATAGCTGAATTTTTAGCATGGGCGCTAGAAATGGAACAACTTTGGGAGCAACCAATATCCCCAGAAATAGTTGCTCGTGTTAATTATGAGTATTGTAAGGCAGAAATAGTATTATGTTCTCTTAAAACCAAAAGAGTTGAACTTGTTTCGCCAAATACAAAACATCCTATTAGTATATTGGATTATTTGGATTTTTAATTTTTAGATTCTAGAAAATAATTTAGTTTAATTTTAAATTGGATTTTATAATTAATATTCAATTTAATTTTACAAATTCATAAATTTCTTTAGAATTTTGCTCGATTAAATTTTCAACATTTTCTTGTTGAGAAAAATTAGAAAGTACATAATCAGGAACCTCATTTCTATCTTGTGGTCTGCCGATTCCAAAACGAAATCTATGGAATTTGTCCCCAATTACAGAAATAATTGATTTTAGACCGTTATGACCTTTGGCGCTGCCACCAAATTTAAAATTAGCTCTTCCAAATGGCAATTCAAGTTCATCATGTACAACAAGAATTTCTTCTGGTTTGATTCCTTTTTTTAAAAGTTCTGGTAAAACTTTTCCAGAATCATTCATGTATGTTTGAGGTTTTATAAGATAAACTTTTGTATCGTCAATTTCTGCTTGTGCAATTTCCATTTGATCTTTAATTCTAAATGAAACATTAAATTTTTGTGCTAATGCATCTAGAATTTTAAAACCAATATTATGGCGAGTATTTTCATATTTATGGCCAGGATTTCCAAGGCCAATAATTGCACGAATGTTATTTTGCATAGTTAGAAAAATTAAAAAGCCGGTTGTTTAGACCGGCTTTTTAATTACTTATTTTTTAGTTTCTGAATTCTTCTTTTGATTTGCGGCCGCTTTAGCTGCTTCGCGCTTTTTCTTTTCAGGAGCATAAGACTTATTTAATTCTTGTAAAATTTGTTCTGTTAAATCAAATTTAGGATCAACAGATACAAGTCCGCTCATTATAATACCGTCCCAGCCTTGTTGCTTTCTTAAATCATCTGCAACTTTTGTTGCTTTAGCTGTTAGCTTTGTAAACAATTCTTGAAGGCCTTGAACACGAGCTTGTTCAAAAGCTTGGTAAGCCATTTGCATTTCTTGTTGCATTTTCATAGCTTCTTGAGTGCGTTTTTCACGTGCTTCTTGGGATCCAACTTCAGATTTTTCCATATTCTTTAAAGCTGCAACTGTTTTTCTTAATTCTTGATCCATTTTTTGGATTTCAGCATCTTTTGCTTGAAGCTGAATTTGAAGATCAGCAACACCATCTTGCCATTCATCAGCTGTGCCTTTTAAATCTTCCAAGTTAAATATTTTATTAAAGTTTGCGAAAGCAACTTTTGTAGGTACTGCAACCATATTTCCCACCATATCCATTTTATCTGCCGCCATTGCTGTTGCGCATGTGCAAGCCAAGCTCATAAGCATTTTTTTCATTAGTTAGACCTTTCAAATGATGATTTAAGTTGAAATCTCTTACAACTTAACTTTTTTAAATAAATGCGTCAAATCCCTTTTTTTACACAATCAACATAAATTCGATTGGGACCCGTATTTTCCAAAGTTTAGTTTTATATGTTATAATAATAGTAAAGCGTTTAAATACCGAAAATTAATATAATATATGGATAAACAGTACAATCATCAAACTAGTGAACTTGAAGCTCAAAAACTATGGGAACAAGAAAATACATATTCCTGTTCTAATAACCCAGGACCTATATATAGCATAGATACCCCTCCTCCAACGGTATCGGGGTCTTTGCATATTGGGCATATTTTTTCCTATACGCAAACAGATATTATTGCGCGTTATAAAAGAATGAGCGGTTATTCAGTTTTTTACCCATTTGGTTTTGATGATAATGGTTTACCTACAGAACGTTTTGTTGAAAAAAAGAATAATATTGTTGCTCATAATATGAGTCGTTCTGCTTTTATCGAACTTTGTTTAAAAGAAACGGTCGCTGTTGAAGAGCAATTTAAAAAATTATGGCAAAGAATGGGTTTATCGGTTGACTGGTCATTGTCATATGCCACAATTGATAAAAGAACTAGAATAATTTCACAATTGTCATGCATTGATTTATTTAATAAAGGCTTTTTATACAGAAAAGACGAACCTGCATTATATTGCACAACATGTAGAACGTCTGTAGCTCAAGCCGAGCTTGATGATGCACAAAAGCCAGGCAAATTTAATGAAATTCTATTCAAGACTGCCGATGGTAAAGATTTAAAAATTGCAACAACCCGGCCTGAATTATTACCTTCTTGTGTTGCACTTTTATACAATCCAAAAGATTCAAGATATAAAGATTTAAAAGGCCAAGAAGCGATAGTTCCAATATTTGGTCACAAAGTCCCTATCTTGCAAGATGAATCTGTAGAAATTGAAAAAGGTACAGGTCTTGTAATGGTTTGTACTTTTGGCGATAAAATGGATGTTGAATGGTTCAAAAAATTCAAATTACCTTATAGACAATCTATCGGTCTTGATGGCAAATTCAAACAAGATATTCCACATTTGTCCTCGTTAAAAGTTGAACCAGCGCGAGAAAAAATTTTAGAACTTTTAAAAGAAGCCGGACTACTTTTAAAGCAAACAGATATTATGCATTCAGTTAATATTCATGAACGATGCAAAAAAGAAATCGAATATGTTGTTCTGCCTCAATGGTTTATAAAAATTTTACCTTATAAAGATAAATTTTTAGAACTGGGTGACAAAATAAATTGGTACCCAGAATTTATGAAAGACCGTTATAAAAATTGGGTTGAAAATTTAAATTGGGATTGGGGTATTTCCCGTCAACGTTTTTATGGAATTCCATTCCCTGCTTGGCATTGCAAAGATTGTAATACTACAATTATGGCAGACAAAAATATGTTGCCAGTCGATCCACAAGAAACTCCATATAATAAACCATGTCCAAAATGTAACGGAAAAAATATTGTTCCAGACACAGATGTTATGGACACTTGGAACACCTCTGCGCTTACACCATTTATTTGTTTGTCATTGTATGGGCAAGATCCATTAGCAATGTTTGATCAAAAACCTAAAGATAGTTTTATCCCTATGTCTATGAGACCTCAGGCACATGACATTATTAGAACTTGGGCATTTTATACAATTGCAAAAACTTGGATGCATCAAGAAACAATTCCGTGGAAAAATATTATAATTTCTGGACATGTTTTGAGCACTGAAAAACAAAAAATTTCAAAATCTCAAGGCAATGCACCATTAGATCCTGATAATTTATTAAAAACATATCCTGCTGATGCGCTACGTTATTGGACAGCATCTGGCAATTTGGGTTATGACATTTCATTTTCAGATAGCCAGATTAAGATTGGCCAAAAATTAATTGTTAAATTATGGAATGCATTTAAATTTGCACATATGTATCTTGAAAATTATTCATCTAAAAATGAAAAAATTTCAGGAACTGTAAATGAATGGATTTTGCACAGAATTTCTCAATGTTTTGAAAATTATAAAAAATATTTTGAACAAAACGAATTTGGATTAGCCTTAGATACAATCGAAAAATTCTTCTGGGCAGATTATTGTGATAATTATATTGAGATTATTAAAGATCAGTTAATGAATCCGCAAAATTATACTGAGCAAGAAGTTAATTCAACAAAGGAAACTTTGTATCAAGTCGGGTTGCGAATTTTGCAGATGTATGCGCCATATGTTCCCCATATAACTGAATCTCTTTATAACAATCTTTACAAAAAGAATATTGGTACAATATCCTTGCATCAGACAAGATTTGTAGATATTCAAAAAATTGTTTTAAATGAAAAAGCCGTAGAAAAAATGTCTTTGATTTTATATGTTGTACATGAAGTTCGTAGATTAAAAACAGAAAAACAACTTTCTTTAAGAACTGATATTGAAGATTTAGATATTTATAGTCCTGATGAAATAAGTTTTGAAGTTTTTAAAAATGAAATGGCTATAATTAAGGGAATAACTAAAGCTAAAAATATTCATTATTTTGGCAAAGATATTTCGCAATCGGTTTTGCAAGAAATTGAGCCAGGAAAATATAAAGCACAAATTAAATTTGTTCAAATTAAATTAGAAAAATGATCAAGATCAAAAATAGTCAAAAAAAAATAAAACTTGATGTGCAGTTTATAAAAAAATTCTGCCAACAGGCTCTTGATATTTTGAAATATGCTGATTTTGATTTAGGAATTTTATTTGCAACACCCAAAGTTATTCAAAAATATAATAAAGAATATCGCGGCAAAGACAAACCTACCGACGTTTTATCTTTTTCTTATCACACAAATTTAAAGCCTGGTAAAAGAATTCGACCTGAAACAGAAGAAGACAAAAATCTTGGTGATCTTATTATTTGCCCTGAATATGTTGATTCTGACTCAAAAAAATTTAATGTGACTTTTGAAGATCGATTAAAATTAATTTTGGTTCACGGTATTTGCCACTTATTAGGTTATGATCATGAAAATGACAAAGACTATAGACAAATGAGAGCAAAAGAAGTTTTTATATTAAAGAAGTTGGAACAACTTTAATTTAGGAACTTTATGATTTCAAAATATTATTATTTTGCTAGTTTGTTTATCACATTTTTTGCATTCGGCTCAAAACAACAATTTTTGGCAATTTTAAGAACTTTAAAAAATGATAAGTATATTCATGCCAATTTTAAAAATCTTGAAGAAGCTATAGATATTTTTCATGCAACCCCGCAATTTAATTTGTTAATTCAAAAATTACAAATATTTAGCTCATCTCAAGACCAAAGAAATTTACGTGGATTAATTTATGAAATTGTTGAAGGTTTAAAACTTGCAAAAGAAAAAAATGTTCCTACAAAATTTGAATGTGTATTAGCTGATCCATCTTCAAATTTACATCGTATTTTAGATTGTGGTAATAATACACATTATTGGGAAATGAAAAATGTATATTGGCTGGCTGTCGAAAAAAATACTTATTTAAAAGATAAGTTTGAAAAACAAATATTAGAAGAAAAAAAATTGGCAGAAATTCATGGATGTCATTTTCAAGTCAGATCTAATCATAAATTTACTTCTGAACTGAAAAAATTTTTAAGAAAATATAATATTGATTATAAAGATAATACAAAAAGTTTTCAGGAAGAAGCCTGACGTTCTTTACTTTTAATGTATTCGTCCAAAATGCCATTGATAAATTTATAAGAATCTTGTTCTGCAAAACATTTGGCAAGTTCAATTGCCTCATTAATTATAATACTTGCAGGTGTATCAGTATTTAATAGCTCCCAAAAAGCAAGTCTAAGAATCAATTTTGTGCAAACACCAACGCGTTCAAATCTCCAATTGTCAATCATATGTTTATAATTATCATCAAGTGATTCTCGATTTTCAACAATGGCTTTTGAAGTTGTGTATACAAAACTATCTTTTGGAATAATTAAATCGAATCCTCGAGCAATGTTTTCAACAATGTTTTCAAAGATTGTTGAATAATCATTTGCATCGCAAGCATATAGAATATGCAATATTAAACCACGTTGATCTTTTTGAGAAAGAGAATTGCAATCTACAATCTCATGTTCGGGCTTTATATCCATGTTATTTTTTCTTCTATCGTTTCTTATCGATACGTTCAACATATTTTGCATCTCGTGTATCAACTTTAATTATACTGCCTTCATCGACGAATAAAGGAACATTGAGAGTAAGTCCTGTTTCTAGTATTGCAGGTTTTGTAACTGCGCCCTGAGCAGTATCTCCACGAACTCCAGGAGGAGCTGAAACTACTTTTAATTCCATAAATAGAGGAGGATTAACTTCGATAGGTCTGTCATCGAAATATAAAATTGTATATATTGTTTGTTCTTTTAAGAAATTTACTACGTCACCAAGTTGTTTTGCTGTTAACTCAATTTGTTCGTAGCTTTCTTGGTCAAGGAACTGGTATGAATCGCCTTCTTTATAAACATACATGACATTGCGATATTCAAGATTTGGTGTTGCTAATTTTTCATCGGATCTGAATGTTTCTTCATGCATTAGCCCACTTATTAGATTTTTCAATTTAGTTCTCATATAAGTGCCACCTTTTCCAGGCTTAACCAACTGAAAATCTGCCACAACATATGGTTCATTTTTAAAAAGAATTTTAGAACCTTTTCTTAAATCACCAGCTAAAATCACTCTGATTCCTTCAAATTAATAGTTTATAAAGGGCATTATTCTATTATTTATTATAAAAAATAAGCTCAAAATTGCAAATTTTTTAGGTCTATTCGGCTTTTTTGGCACAGACATCTGCTTTTCTCATTCTATATTTGGAGTTTATGGTAAGTGGAATTACAAAATATGGTTTGCCTCTACTGGGCACATTTATAGCGCAATTTTTGCAAATTTCTTGGGTGTCAAGTAGTTCAATAATATCAGGCAAATGTTTTAAAAAACTGCATAATAAGAAATTTATATGCTTTGGATTAGATTTATTTAGAACAATTCTTGCCTGTACAGTGTTGGGAGCTCTTGGAAGACGTCTTTCAGATAAAAATGGTACGTATTCGCCTTTATCTCTGATTTTTTTAGATTCTTTATAAACTCCTTGGGGATCTAAAATTTGGAACATATCAGATGTTGAATATAAAGAATAAACTTTTTCAAAAACATCTGATTTTGCAAATTTTTCTGTAACTTTTTGAACTGGGCAAGCGAGTAAAATTAATTTATCAATTTTTAACTGATTTTCGGGATTTTCTTTGGAAAAATGTGCCAAATTTAATGCAACATTTCCACCATGACTATGTGTGATTATCGTAATTTTTCCTTTATATCCATTTAATAAATTATGTAAATGTTGGGCTGCTTTTTTTCTGTCTTTAAATGTCAATTGTCCTTGCCAAGTAAATAAATAGAAATCTGATAAAGGATATTTTTCAGGATGATATTTATTTAAAATTTTAGGAACTCGTGAACTGAGTGAAAATTTGCCAGGCATGTCGTTCGCCTGTGCGAGCCCGGGGGGTAGTTTAAATGAGTGAACATATGGTGAATAAAAAGATTCTAAAGTGCCATGAATAAAAATAGTAATTGGTCTAGTAGAATTTTTATCCAAGGATAATGGGCTGCTTTTTTTCTTAGTGCGAAAGACGCAACCTGAGACAAGTAGGCAACAAAAAATTGTTATTATTTTTTTCATAACTTATTACCTCATAGTCCGATTATATACAGATTAATTTTTAAAAATAAATGCTATATATATTTTTTGTGCGAACCGAATTTTTTAAGATGCACAATATGAGCAATTTTTTGGTTGTTATTAAGATTTATTGTGTAAATTTGATCACTTGTTAAAGATTGTCTTTCGACAATTTTTAAAATATCAGGAATAAATTTTGCAAATTTTGGAGTTATGAAATCGATATGAGAAGGATTTGATTTATTAAATAAAACTCTTGCATGAATTACTTTATCGCTATTATTAAACATTCTTTGTGAAAAGAAATACTTTTTAAAGCTATCAATTTGTTGTGTTTCTTTATACAATCCTTGAGGATCTAAGACTTGAATATTATCAGTTCGAGAAAATAGTGAAATTACTTTTTTGAAAATGTCAGAATTAGCTAAATGTTCTGTGACATGTTGAACAGGTGTTCCCATCAAAACTAATTTATCAATTTGCAAACTGGTGTCATTATTTTTTTCTGCTACTTCTGCCAAATGTAGAGCAACATTTCCACCATGGCTGTGACCAATTAATATAATTTTACCGCTAACTTTTTTGATTTCATTATAAAGATGCTCAGCAGCCTTTTTTCTTTCCTCAAAACTTAATTTTCCTGACCATCCAAAAAAGTGAAAATTATTTAAATTGAATTGTTCAGGATCAGTTTTATGCATGGCTTTAGCTATTCTTTTTGTAAATGAAAAAATACTCATGTCATTAAATCTGGTCAGCCCAATAGGACAATCAAGTTTATTCGCTAACTTTGCAATTAGTGGCGGAAGAGTTCCGTGAACGAAAATTGTTACATTTTTTTCAGAATTTAAATTTGGAACCACTACTTTTTCTCTTTTTTTAAAAAAACAGGCAGGAAGCGTATTAATTGATATAAATATTAAGAAAATTTGAAAAATAATACTTTTTTTAAACATTTAACCCTCAAATAGGCATAACTAACGCAATTTTCAGTATAAATAAACTAAAAATATTGTCAATTAGAATAAATAAGGATTGTCGAAATTAGAGTGAGATTTGATCCAAAATTCTTAATTTGTAAGAAAATTCTTACTTCTTTTTCTCAATTATCCCGAGTAACTGTTTTGCAGCATTTTCAATTTCTGTATTTTTTGCTGACTTTTGTGCAGCTTCAATGCCTGACTTGTAGATTAAACTGAAATCACCTATTGGCAATCTATATTTTTGCATGCTTTTTGGATCTTCATCTGTATCAATTGCCAGATACCATAGACCTAATTCTTCAAGTGAATGTGTATTTAAATATCTGTCTACTTCATCTTTTGTGGGCTGTTCTTCTTGCCAATTTTTATGCATATGGTCAACTTCATCTTTTGCAATTAACATTTTTGCATGTTCTACTGCTTTAGGATTTAATTTTAAAGCCATAATTTCCCCTTGTTTTAATAATTTTTATTATTTTAAATTTTTGTTAAATATAAAATCAATAATTTTAATCACTAGAGCTACTTGCAAAGAATTATATTTATAAATTAAAATAACAAATATAAAATTAAGGAGATAATTATGACAAAAAATTTGACTGAAGCATTAATTGAAAAGTTAAATTTGTGCATGCAAAAAAGTCAGGAATGTATTGTAGCTTGCAAGAAAGTCATTGATGCTGTTAACGAAAATGATCCAAAATTATTAGAAAATGCTCAAAAAGAATCTGTAAATGCATGTCATGATTGTGTTAAAGCAAGCGAAGATGCTATTGAAGAAGCAAGAAGACATGAAAAAACATGCAAAGATATAGATTGCCTTCATAAAGAATTTATTACCATTGCAGACAAATGCGTAAAAATTTGCGGTGAATGCAGAAATGTTTGCGCTGCAGGTGTGAAAAATTGTTCAGATGAATGCAATGACTGTATAGAAATTTGTGATGAATTGTATGAAGTATGCAACAGATTTTTAAAAAATTAGAAAAATATATTTTACCAAGAAGTTTTTATGCTCGGCAAACCAAAAAAGTTGCACAAGAACTTCTTGGAAAATTTCTTGTAAGAAAAATTGATGAACAGTTTTTGGTTGGCAAAATTGTGGAGACAGAATGTTATACAAAAAGTGATCCTGCCAGTCACTGTTATATTGGAAAAACTGAAAGAAATAGCGCAATGTTTGGTCCTGTAGGTCATGCATATATATATTTTACGTATGGAAATCATTATTGTATCAATGCAGTTTCTAGAGATAAAAAAACTGAAGCTGGAGGAGTTTTAATAAGAGCGCTTGAACCAGTTTATGGTATTGAACAAATGATGAAAAATCGTCACAAAAAAAACATTAAAGATTTAACAAATGGACCTGGAAAATTAACTCAAGCATTAAAAATAAATAAAAAATTTAATCATTATGATCTTACAAAAAATGGAGAATTAATGATTATAGATTTGTCAAAAGAACAAATTGAAATTGTAAAATCTAAACGAATTGGTATTTCAAAAGCAGCTTGCGCACTATTAAGATTTTTTATAAAAGATAATCCATTTGTTTCGCGATAATCATCTTCTTGCTCGTGCCTGTCCATTAACATGCGAGCCTTTTCGCAATGATGCTTTTAGAGATTCGGCAAGTGTTGGGGTTTTTATTCTTGGATATACTTTTTCTTTTTTCTTTGGTCCTTTTTCTACAACTTTTTTTTCTTTCAATTTTTTTCTTACTTTTTCTACAAATTCATCTTTGTATTGATCGATATTAAATTTAGTTTTTGAAAGTTTGTTGATTAATTGCTTTGCAAGAGTAATTTCAGATTTTTCAGCCTTTACAGGTTTTAATGATTCAAATGGTTCAATTTTTAAAACTTCTTGTTCAAAATGTAATGTACTTAATAATAAACCATTTTTATAAGAATCAACTGCGCACAAATATTCTTTATCTCTCATTACAAATTTACATATCGCAGTTTTTTTGGATTCTTTTAATATTGCTTGTAGTAAACCATAAGCACGTTCACCTAGTTTGCCTGGAACAATGTAATAATGATTTTCAAAATATATTGGTGGAATTTCTTCAGTCGGCACAAATTGTAAAATTGTTATGGAGTCGGTTTTTTCAGGCTTTAACTTTTTTAAATTTTCTTGAGTCAAAATAAAATATGTACCATTTTTTAACTGGATTCCTTTTACTACTTCGTTCCATGTAACTTCTTTTTTGCAATGCGGACAATATTTTTCATACTGAATTGGAGTATGACATTTTTCATGCAATAATTTAAAACCCAGAACATGTTCTTTAATAGCCGTATAAAGATTTATATTTATATTTACAAGACCAAATGATAGTGTACCTTTCCAAACTATTTTCATAGCCGCAATCCTTTTTTTAAAATATTGCTTTTTTGTAGATCAATTTGCAATCATTTTTTTTATAGAATTTCGAGAAAGGAAAAAAATGAAAATTAATACTTTATATAAAATATTTTTAACCATTACTCTTTTTAATCAAGTAATAGCAGTTTGCGATTCCACATGTAAATGTGGCTGTGTAGAACAAGTTAAAAAAATTGAAAGATCGATAGATCTAAAACGTAAAAAAATGATCCGAAATTCAAATCCTTTATATACACAAAAAGGATATGAGCTGAATCAAGCATTGCGCAAATTGTGGTCAGATCACGTAATTTGGACTCGTCAATATATTACATCAGCTATTGCAAATTTAGCTGATACCAAAACAGCCGCAGGCAGACTTTTGAAAAATCAAGAAGATCTTGGTAATGCAATGATTCCATATTATGGAGTTGATGCAGGAAAGAAATTAACAGAATTATTAAAAGAACATATTTTAATTGCGGTAAAAATTATTGATGCAGGTAAAGCTGGCAACCAAGCTAAATTGAAGGAAGAAGATAAAAATTGGCATGAAAATGCAAAAGACATAGCAAAATTTTTGAGTGGAGCTAATCCTAATTGGAAAGAAGCAGAAATGATATCTATGCTTAATGATCATCTTGCATTGACAACAAAAGAAGTGGTGGCAAGACTCGGTAAGAAATGGAACGATGATGTTGCAGCTTATGACAAAATTTATGTACAAGCTTTAGGGATGGCAGATGGATTTACACAAGGAATTGTAAAACAATTTCCTGAAAAATTTTAAAAAATAAATATGTTTTTTAAGCAGGGGTTTTTATGAATATTTCAAATAATATGTATTACAGGCTTAATGCAGTTTATAATTTGTTAAAATATACTTACGGATTAATTTTAATTATTGTTGGATCAGATAAATTTTTAAATATGGTAACTTTTTGGCAAAAATATATAAGTCCATTTGCTAGTGAAGTTCTTCCTGTGGAGCAAAACACATTTTTAATGCTTTTTGGAGCAGCAGAGATTTTAACAGGGCTTTTGATTTTGTCTAAATATACAAGAATTGGCTGTTATATAACTATTGGTGTTTTGGCTATTATTATAATTAATTTATTGTCTATGGGAATGTATTATGATATCGCGACTAGAGATTTACTTATAGCAATAGGTATTTATGCTTTAGCTGAAATTGATGTAATTGTTAAAAATATTCAAAAATAGATGTGCAAAATTTTAAGACCTATAGATATCCCTTATTGTTATGCTGAAAAAATTATACCTGAACAATTAACTCAAGATAAAAAAACTGATGTTGTTATTGTCGGCGGTGGCATGGCCGGGCTTAGCGCTGCACAAGAATTTGCGCAACGAGGTTTATCTGTAATTTTGTTAGAAAAATTTTTCTGTGGCTCAGGTGCGACAGGAAAAAATTCAGGTTATGTTACTCCAAACTCAGAATTAGATCTTGATCATTTCATTAAATCTTATGGCTCGGATGATGCAAAAAAAATTTGGAATTTCAATGTAGGTGGGCAAGAATTAATAAGGTCAAATATTGAACAATATAATTTGTCTTGCGAATATCAAAAACAAGATACCTTGCTTTTGGCAAATAGCCCCAGAAAATTTAAAAAATTTATCAAATATGAATTCGATGCCTTAAAGCATTTAGGTTTTGGTACATGGTTGTGGGATAAAGATGAATTAAAATCTTATGTAAATTCTGACAAATATTATGGTGCAGTTGGTTATGCAAATTCTTTTTCAATTAATTCGTATCAATATTGCCAACAAATGAAAGAATATCTTAAAAACAGTGGTGTTAAAATTTATGAAGAAACGCCAGTTTTACAAGTTCATCAAGATTATGTTCAAACACATACATATAAAGTTTTTGCAAAAAAAATTATTTTATGTGTCGATCATTTTTTAACAGATTTAGATTTGTTAAAAAACAAAGTTTACACTGTTCAAACTTTTTTACTTTTATCAAAGCCATTATCTCAAGAACAAATTAAGAAAATTTTTCCAAAGCAAAATTATATGGTTTGGGATTCAGATCTTATTTATCAATATTATCGATTAAATTCAGACAACAGATTAATTTTGGGTGGCTCTGGTTATTTTAATAGCTATGTTGATCATGAACAATGCAATAAAATTTCTATTTACGAAAAATTAAACTGTTACATAAAAAATAAATTTCCGCAGGTAGATATAGAATTTGAATATATGTGGCCAGGCCTTATAGGAATAAGTAAAGATTTGGTTCCAATCGCAGGATTTGATAAAAAAAATCCGAATATTTATTATGTCAGTGCAGCAACAGGTCTTACTTGGGCTGCGGCACTAGGGCGATACAGCGCATCTGCAATTTTAGATGATAATAAAGATTTTCAAGAACTTTTTTCTCCATATAGAAAATTTCATATCGGCGATGGTTTACAAAAAATTTTAGGTAAGAGAATTTCATTTGCGGTTTCTAATTTTTTGAGCATAAAGAATTTATAAGCTAGTGGTCATAAAAAAAATTTGTTAACTTCTTACAAAATTAAAAAAAACTTTTTTGTAAGAAAAATTATGAATGAACTTGAAAAAATTGATCCTTTAATTTTTGATCTAATTCAAAAAGAGGCTGATCGTCAAAACAAAGAAATAAATCTAATTGCTTCAGAAAATTACACGCATCCTGCAGTACTAGAAGCTGTTGGTTCCATTTTAACTAATAAATATGCAGAAGGCTATCCAGGCAAAAGATATTATGGTGGATGCGAATATGTTGATTTGGTTGAAATTCAAGCTCAAGAAAGATGCAAAAAATTATTTGAACACGAAAATTATGATTTTCATGTAAATGTTCAACCTCATGCAGGTTCACAAGCCAACATGTCAGTTTATTTTGCAGCAATGAAGCCAGGTGATGTAGTTATGGGTATGAGTTTGGCAGCCGGTGGGCATTTAACTCATGGACATAGCGCAAATTTTTCAGGTATTGTATACAAGCCTGTACAATATTTTGTCGACCCGCTAACTGAAGAATTAAATTATGATGCTATTAATGATTTGGCTCAACAACATAAACCAAAATTAATTGTTGCGGGTGCATCTGCTTATTCTAAAATTATTGATTTTAAAAAATTTAGTGAGATTGCAAAAAATTGTGGAGCATATTTTCTTGCAGACATTGCACATATAGCAGGCTTAATTGCAGCAAAATTGCACCCAAGCCCAATCGGTTATGCAGATTTTGTAACAAGTACAACTCACAAAACTTTAAGAGGTCCACGAGGCGCGATTGCATTATGTAAACCAGAATTGAAAGAACAGTTAGATAAAGCAGTTTTTCCTATAATGCAGGGCGGACCATTAATGCATGTTATCGGTGGTAAGGCTGTTTGTTTTAAATTAGCCTTGGAAAATAGTTTTGTAGAATATCAAAAACAAGTTCTTGAAAATGCCAAAATAATGGCAGAAATTTTTAAAGAACTTGATTACAGAATTGTAGCCGGAGGAACTGAAAATCATTTATTTATTGTTGATTTACGTTCTAAAAACATTACTGGCAGGAAAGCAGAGACAACATTGCAGACAGCCGGAATAACGGTCAGCAGAAGCTGCATTCCATATGATCCTGAAAAACCTTGGATAACCAGTGGAATTCGAATAGGTTCACCTGCGGTCACAACGCGTGGATTTAAAATAGAAGATTGCAAACAACTAGTTTATTTTATCGATGAAGCAATAAAGAATCATGAAAATGAACAAAAATTGTTAGCAATTAGATCAAAGGTTCAAGAACTTTGCACCAAATATCCGCTAGATAAATGGCTTTGATTCCATTGAATCACCCTGAGTGCCCGATCATTTTTTTTAAAAATGACGGGTGTATCGAAGGGTTAATTATCTTTATGTTCTATTACAATAGATTTAGCAAGACAGAAATTTTTTGCAGCATTAGCATTTCCAGAATTTTTTGCTTTATTTGATTCTTTGATTTGCGAAAGGTAGATATAAAAACATCCTGCTTTAACCTCAATTTCGTCAAATGTATCTTCGGCTTTTGCAGCTTTATGAGACACATATGGACTATATGCACCATCAGGTATTGGGTGGCAATTTAAACTGAAAGAGAAAAGACTAATCAGGCCTAAAAAAAATAGTTTGTTCATAGAATTATTTTATTTCTGAAAATTTTATTATAAAAATAGTGATTATAAGCTATTTTATCAAAAAAAAAGTTATTTTCAAAAAAATCTTGTTACTTCTTTTGTAATCTTAAATTATAATCAGTTTTAAAAATTAAATAAAAAAAGGGTAAATATGGATTTAAATTATTTAATTTCTTATTTTAAAAGACAGATATTTTTAGGTCTTATAATAGGTATGATAATCCCAATTTTTGTCTATCGTGCTGCAATTTTGATTGCTCCTAGACCAGATATAACTCAAACACCTGAATATGAACAGATTCGAAAATTGCAGAAAAAAATTGAAAAGTTAGGATTGCAGATTAATTTTTTAAAAGTGCTAGCAAAAGATAAACAAGAAAAAAAGCATCTTGAAGATTTGAAATTAGAAAAAAAACAGTTAAAGAAAGAATTATTTAAACAAACTGAAGAAATTACAAATAAAATTGGTCAATCGCAAGCATGGTATGAAAAAAGTTTATTTTATCTTAGTTTGCTTGCTGGGTTGGCTGCATTCTTTTATGGAACAGCTACAAAAATTGTTCCTTTATCGATAGGTTTTATTCTCGGTGGGCTTTATTGCATTTTTATGGCGCACTATACTTACTGGGAACGTTTTAATGACCTTATAAAATTTTTATCAATTCTTATAATATTTTTTATTTTGGTTTTTCTTGCATATAGATATTCACAAGATTTAAAAACTAAGGATTAATATTGATATATTTTGTGAAAATATTTTTTTTACGATAGTAATTTAATTAAATATTATTTTTTGTATAAAAAGAAAACCATTTAAACATCAAAAAGTTGCATGCAAATGTTATGGTGGAAGCTGAGATTTTAGCAAATAATGGAGTTTGGAAAATAAAAGATATCCAAAATTGAAAAAGTACAAAATTTAAAATCATACCAGTAGAACTTGCAAGATAATGTTTTATTAGAGCATGAAAAAAATTAACTTTTTCATTTATAAACACTAAACGATAGCAAAGAACAAAATTGATAAAAACGCTTACTAAAAATCCCGACAAATATGCATAATTGCAGTTGATATTACAAAATGATATTAATGATTGAAAAATTGATAGGTCAACCAATGTTGCAGCACCACCGACAAACATATATTTAATAAATTGATCTGAAAAAATATTTCTCAGCATCGCTTTCCCTTTATATTTTTGTATAATCATATAATAAATTTTTTTTTAAAATAGATGTATAAAAAAATAATTAAAAACTTTTTCATTTATTCTGGTGGTGCGATGCTAGTCAAAGCATTATCAGCACTGTCTATCCCATTTACTTTAGCTTTTTTAAGCACCACAGAATATGGACTATTATCGATTGTTAATAATTTTACTAATATTTTATCAATTTTAATTGGCTTTGGGTTAAGACAAGTTTTTTGGATTGAATATTTTCATTGTGAAAAAAATCAGATCAAAAAAATGATTAACGACTTAATATTTCTCTATTTAATTATTGATATCCCAATTTTCTTTTTTCTTCTTGCAAACATAAAAATAATTAATAAATACATTTTTTTTAATTTTGCTGATCCTTCATTAATTATTTGCACTCTTGCAATAGTTTTTTTTAGTTTTTTCAATGAATTTTTTTATCAGGCACTTAAATATCAACAAAGTGCACGATTATATACAATTTTACAAATCACTAATAGCGTTATTAGCATATTATTAAGTTTTTTTTTGATCGTTTATTTTAAATTGAGTGTGCTTGGAGTGGTTGTAGCAAATTTAATAGGCATTTTGCCAATTATTTTTATCGGCTTTTATTTATATTTAAAAAAAAATTGTCACAATAAATTTAGTTTTCCCGAAACTAATCAAATGAAAAATTATCTAAAAACTGGATTGACCTTTATTCCATCTATGATATTTGCATGGCTTATGTCTTCAAGCGATAGATTTATTTTGGCGAAGCTTTCAAGTCTTTCAGATGTCGGAATTTATTCATTGGCAGATTCATTTGGCCAATTATATTATCTCATTATTTTACAGCCTTTAAGTGGTTCTTATCTTCCTGATTTATATGAACAGTTTGCTAATAACAAAAATAACATTTTGGACGTTGAAAAATATAATAAAAAAATAATGTTTTATAGCATGCTAATCATGTTTGTTCTTATAACTGGTGGTTATGGAATTGTAAAATTTTTTTTAAAATATATTTTGCCACCAAAATATTGTTCAGTAACAGATTACATCTGGTTTATTCTTGTCGGATATATTTTTTTAATGGGAACTTATTTTACTACAGCAATAATACAATTTAAAAAGCATAAATTATTTTTGGCGATATCTTTTTGTTTACCTGCAATTATTAATGTAATTCTTAATTTTATTTTGATTCCATATTTTAAAATTTATGGATGCATAATCTCAACTTTAATTTCCTATGTTGCTTATTTTTTAATAACTTTTTTTTATAATCTATATATTTTGAAAAATTATGAATCGATGCATTTTAAGAAAGCTGATATTTCATTTTAAATAATATTGTTTTAGCCCTTTTATATAGCCGTTAAAATGAATTTTATCACGAAAAATTAAACTTTCTAACAATAAACCTAAAACACTCCAAGCATATGCAAAAATTTTTAGTGGATTATGCTTGAAAAAATTTTTAAAAAATAAATAACTATAATTGTGAATATACATGGCACATGAATTTTCTATTTTTTCTCGTGCAGTTGGACTTTGTAAGTGCATTAATTTTGCAGCGGGGTTATAAAAAAGTTGATGATCTTTGCTAACTCTTGCACTAAAATCACAATCTTCCATACTTGCATAAAATTTTAAATTTTCGTCAAATTTATGTTTTAGAAAAACATGAGATCTAAAAGCCATGCAACATCCTCCAAGTACCTGAACATTTTTAAAATTGTTAAGTCCATACGTGTGTGTAGGCATTCCAGACATTGTAAATTTTCCCGAAGCGTAATCTCTTTGCAATAAAAATATTTTGTGAAACATTCTGTAAAAATTATTTTTTTTACTAACAATATTTTTAACAAAACCCATTCCACCACCGTAATTTGGGTTTTCTATAAACACATCATTCATTTTTTGTATATAGTCAGGTTCCAAAATTGTGTCGTCATCAAAAAAATAAACAAGTTCGCCATGAAAAAGAGATAAACCAATATTTCTTTGTAAAGTAAGGCCTGGTTGGCTATGTTTGTAAATTAATTTGGTTGATGGAAAATGTTCACTGTTAAATTGATTTTTAAATTGATCATTATTTTCTAATGGGACATCGCTACTATCGACGATAATAAGTTCATTTGGTATAGATATTTGCTTTTCTAAACTATTTAGAAAATTGCTCAAATCATTGGGACGATTTCTTGTGCACACAATTACACTTGTCAATATACTACTCATTATTTCTCCAATTTTTTTAAAACGCTGAAAGTTTTATTATACAAATCTTCTTCGTTATTATTGTCAAATAAAATTGTTCCGTTTGGTCTTAAACATACATCACTGGCAATTGCTGGAATATTAAAATTTAAAGCTTCTTCTATACTAATTCCGTAACTATCGCTTCGAGTTGGCCTGATAAAAATATTTGCCTTTTCAAAAAGTGGCCACAAAGGATAGTTGTCAGTTAACAGTAAAATATTATTATTTAAATTATTTTCAATAATTTTTTCATTAATTTTATTAAAATAATTTTTATTACCGATTTGTGAACAAAGTATCAACAGACCAATATTTTTAAAATCTTTTTTTAAATTTATTATTAAATTTATTGCACGATCAAATCCATAGATATCTTGATTTTCAACTAATAAAAATTCAAATCCATTAAATATTATTATTGGGTTATTTTTTTCAAAAAAAAATTTTAGTTGTTTTGGATAAATAGTTTTTTTTGCTATTGAGTATTCGAATTCGCAGGGTAGCAAAAATGAAGATTCTAATGCATAATTTTTTAATTTAATTTTATTATCTAGATAACTTTTATAAGTAGAACTGCCAATTATTATTTGACGAGTTAAAAAAATATTTAAAAAATTAAAAAATATTTTGGCAAATTTATGTTTTTTGTATAAATAACGAGGATCATGATCTATAAAAAAAATTTTAAATCTAAAAATAAATTTTAAAATTATTAATACAAATAATTCATAAATAAAACTATCAAAATAACTTGTATGATAATCTATTTGTGTCGGTTTAAATTTTAAAATTGTTCGTAAAATAAAAAATGCATAGGTTATTCGTGATTTATTTTTAAGTTCTTTAGCGACATCAATTATTTTTACTTCATTAAAATTTTCTTTATATTTTTCTGTAACTCTGAGAACGTGTATTGAAACGCCGCCAATGGGAGGTAGTTCTGGTCCAAAAATCAAAATTTTTTGATGCTGAATATTATCTGAGTATTGATGTTTTAGATTCATAATACATCGCATGCAAATAGATTTTGAAGAACCCAAAGTTGATCAGAAAAATTTTGATTTTTTGATTCAGTTTGCTCTAACATGAAATGAATTTGACCAATATCCAAATATTGTGAAATCGAATTTTCTTTTGTTTTTAGAAGATCATAAAAAAATGGTTTGAATAATTTGCCACTTTCAAACCACTTTTTTGTGGGAGCCGAAAATCCAACCTTTTTTTTATAAATGATTTCATTAGGAATCAAGCCATCACAAGCTTTTTTTAAAATATTTTTTGTAACACCATTTTTATATTTTATATTTTGTGGAATATTTATGGCTAATTCTATCAATTTTGTATCTAAAAATGGTTCACGACCTTCGACTCCAGTTGCCATTGTCATTTTATCTGCTCTCATTAATAAAAGTTCAGGTAATCTGTGTTTGAGTTCCAAATATGTAATTGCTTTCAAAAAATCTGCATTAGGATCTAAAGTTTTAAGAGTTCTTATGTGATATTCCAAAAAAGAATAACTATCATACCCTTGTTGAATTTTCGGATAAATCATGTTGACGATAGAATCTGTTTCATAATTGTTTAAAGAAAATTTAAAGAATTTCTTTTTAAAATTTTCGGGAAAAGCAATAGCCCCAGAAAAAAAGATTGATCTTTTTTGGGCCCAGTTATTTAACAAATCAACTTGTCTAAATTTTTTTGAAAAAAAAGTATTTGCAGCTTGATATACACCTTTTTTAAAAAAATTTGGCATAAACATATCAACATAATGCAAATATTTTTCAATATTTAAATATTTTCCATAATTACTATAGCCGCAAAATAATTCATCCGAACCTTCACCTAATAAAACGACTTTAAGATTTGTGTTTGAAAGCATTTGTGAAACATAGTAAAGGGGAATGCAAACACAATCTCCTATCGGTTCATCTTGGTGGTAAACCATTTTTTCAAAAAAATCAAAACTTTCAGATTCTGAAATTACCATTTCATGATGTTCTGTATTAAATTTTTTTGCCACCAATCTTGCATCTTCTTGTTCATTATATTCTTGTCCGTCAGAATAGGATATGTTAAAAGTTTTAATGTGAGGAACATATTTTGATGCAAGGGATACAATTAGGCTTGAATCAATTCCACCTGATAAAAAAATACCTACAGGAACGTCTGAAACTAATCTTTTTTTTACTGATTCTTCTAATAAAAATCGAATTTGGTCAATATATTGATTTTCAGATAAATTGTACTGATGGGAATTTTTTACAGGATTATACCATTCAACAAATTCTAAATTTTTATTTTTATCAATTTTTAAATAATATGAGGCTGGCAATTTATAAATTTCTTTATACAAAGTTAATGGTGCAGGAATGGAAAGATATGTTAAATAATGTGAAAGGCCCTGCAAATTAATTTCTTTTTTTATCCAAGGCAAATGCCATAATGATTTTATTTCTGAAGCAAAACTTAAAATATTATTTTGGGTTGAAAAATATAAAGGCTTAACCCCAGCTCTATCACGTATTAAATAAATTTCATTTTTTGCTAAATCAGCAAGTATGATTGCAAAAATTCCTTCAAATTTTGAAAGACAGTTTATACCCCATGCTTTATATGCTTGAATTATAACTTCTGTATCTGAATTTGATCTAAAGCGAAAACCTAGAGATTCTAATTCTTGTTTTAATTCTTTGAAATTATAAATTTCACCATTAAAAGTAATTGTGACACTTTTTTCATAATCCATCATTGGCTGGCTAGCAGCATTGGACAAGTCAATAATGCTTAACCTTCGATGAGCCAAACCGATTTGCAATTGATCTGATTTCCATATTCCAAATCCATCAGGACCTCGATGAGATATGCATTGATGCATACTTTGCAATAATTTTTCATCAATAAAAAAATTAGAATTATTTAAATTTGCAAAACCAGCGATTCCACACATGACTCACCTCTTTTAATAAAGGTCAAAAAGCCATTCAAAGATAGTTATAAATTTTAAAAAATTCCACCAATTTTTTTTCTTTTTACAAAACTCCTTTTTTTGGGGCCCCCGTTGGGGTTATTTAAATTTAAATTTTCTAAATGCCAATATAGTCATTTGTAAAAGAAGAAAACCATGATAAAAACGACTTATTTGTGTTGTTCCATAGACTCGATTTTTATATCTTATTGGCATATCAACAATTTTTAAATTTAATTTTGCTGCACCAAAAATTAAATCAAAATCTCCAAATGGATCAAAGTCTCCAAAATAATCTCTATTTTCTGCTATCTTTTCATAGTCTGTTTTTAAAAGGACTTTTGTTCCACACAAACTGTCTTTAATTCTTTGACCTAATATCCAAGATAATGAAATTCCAAAACAATAATTTGCTATTAAATTCAAAAACCGCATGGCTTCAGATTCCATTCCATAAACTAATCTACAGCCATTTATGAATTCACCTTTTCCAGTTACAATGCAGTCATAAAATTTGGTCAGGTCTTGAGGAGAAACTGTTAAATCTGCATCCAAAATCATAAGTATATCACCAGATGCATTTGCAAATCCTTTTCTTACAGCATCTCCTTTTCCTTTGCCAACTTGCTTGAATAATTTTATTTTTTTTTCTGGATACTTATTTATTATTCTTTCAATTTCTTCATATGTGCCATCTTTTGAATTTCCTTCAACAAAAATTATTTCTGTCCAAGATCCTAAATTTGGGCAATTTATAACGGCATTTTCAATATTGCCTCTTTCATTTCTACAGGGAACAATTACTGAAGTTGAAAGTTGTTTAATTGAATTTTCTATTTTTAATTTTGCAATTATCCAATTATTTAGACAAAGAAATCTTAAGATTGGAAGTTGAGCTATAATATTATTGAAAATCCAAGACATTATAGGAATATTTTTTGGAACTAAAATTTGTTTTCCAGAAGTTATTTTTTCAAACCCTGCTAAATGCAAAAAATTTTCTGCATCGTACGGGCTAATCCAATTTTTAAAATTAATTGGTCTTTTAAGTCCAAGCTTTTGAGTGCACCATAAAATTGGTTCCCATAAGGCAGAATACCAATCGATTATAATTCTTGTTCTTTCATGACAATATTTTTTTAAAGAACAAAAAAGATTTTGTATATCTTCTGTCTCCATAAGAGTGTCGCAAGAAATTATTATATAATCGAAGGTATGATCATTTTCTAAGTTGTTTAAATAAAACTCATATTTAGGATATTTTTCTCGAGCTTGAATTATGGTAAGTTCATCATTATCTATACCTACACCTAATTTAGGATCAAGCGCATGCAAAATATACCCATTTTTGCAGCCGACATGTAAAACATTTTGATTTTTTGGAATTATAAATTTATAAAATTTGATTAAAAGTTTGTGATAATAATAATTTTTTGAAAGCCAGTATTCAAAATTTTTTTTAGGAATTAAAATTTCATTAGATTGCATCTTTTTCTCCAGTTAGTTACCCCAAAAATCCAAATTTTTGGGGACCCCCAATAATATGATTTTTTAAAACATATTATAAAGTTATTTTAAAATCATTTTTAATAAGACGCAAAATTTAAAAAAATTATTTCAATAATTTTTTTAATAACATAGATATATCTTTTATAACAATTTTTTCCGAATTAATATTATCTCTGACAGAGTTAGTAACGTAAATTTTATTAATTTTGCTTTTTTCAAATGCGGGTACAGAATTTTCGGTAAAAATTCCATGTGTTGCAGCAATACAAATATCTTTTGCTCCATGTTCATATAATACTCGTGCTGCATTTAAAAGTGTTGTTCCTGTAGCAATTAAATCATCGACAATTAAAACATTTTTGTTTTTGGCATCACCAGTAAATTTTATTATTTCGGCATGTTCTTGCTCAGGTCGGAATTTTTCGATAAAACCTGTCCCGCAATTATTTACTTTTGCCAGTGTTTCAACTAATTTTTTTGCTCCTTTATCTGGAGCGATAATTATCTCAATGTTATGTAATTTTATAATTTCATTAAAAAAATCAAAAAGAATTATATCTTCAAATTTTAAGATGTTGGTGAGTGCATCATCATGAATGTGTAAAATTAAGAATTTGTTTAAATTATAATTTTTTAAAATATTTAAAATTATTTTTGCACTTGCTGGCTCACCTTTTTTAGGTTTATCTTGCCTTGCATATCCAAAATATGTAATTAAAAGATTAATTTTTAAGTCCATATTCGAAATCGCATCAATTAGAAAAATTAATTCAATTAAATTGTCATTTGGTGACTGTGTACTTGATATAATCCAAACTGTTTTATTATCAATATCTTCTTCGATTTTTAAATAAGTTTCACCATCGCTAAATTGTTTTAATAAAAATTTAGCTTCATCATTAATTGTTTTTGCAAACCTTTTGGCTGAAGTTGTATAAAAAATCATTTTTTGTTTGCCTCATGTAAAAGTTTTATAGCTTGGTCATCTTCTACTTGTGGAAATCTTTGGTAAAACTGGCTTATACCAAAAAAAAATTCTGGCGTATCAAGACATATGATTTCATCTACTTCTTTTGTTATTTTTTCTATAGCCATTTTTGGAGCAACTGGCACAGCTACGATAATTTTTTGGGGATTTTCCATTTTGACTAATTTTATTGTAAGTAGCATTGTTGTACCCGTTGCTATTCCATCATCAACTATTATTACAATTTTATCTTTAAGACTTAAAGGTTTTTCATCGCCCTTGTATTTAAAATATCGAGCTTTTAAATTTTGTCTTATGATTTTGATTTGGTCTTGAATATACGCGGATATAATTTTTTTATAAGGTTCATTTACGAATTCTGTTTGTAAACCCACAGCACCAATTGCAAACTCGGGTTCTTCTGGAGCACCAATTTTTTTTGAAAATGCGATATCTAATGGGGCATTTAATTTTTTTGCCAAGACATAACCAATCTCAAGCGCTCCACGTGGTATCGCAAGAATTATGACATCTTTATTGTCTTTATAATTTGATAATTTTTCAGCTAGTTGTTCTGCTGCATCGAATCTATCTTTGAACATGAAAAAGATCCCTTTTATTTATTTATAATATAAGGGATCTTAAATTTTAAAGATTTTTTACAGCTTTATTTCAAAATCAATTTTTTGATTTAAACTATTTTCTAAAATGACGTTGAAATTCTTTTTATAATTTTTTCTATCAACAAAAACTACAAAACTTAAATCATTAGAAGGTTGAATAGATAATTTATTATTTGAGATTAATGTATTCTTTTCAAAAGTCGTTCTTAGCTCTTGATTATTTTGTGCTGAATGTAATCCCGAATCAACAATCAAAAAGGGTCCCGCTAATATCAAACAACTACAGCCTAAACCGATTAATCCTGAACCTAACCCCATAAATGTTCCTGTTGTAGTAGAGCCAGCCAACATATAAATAAATGCAGTAATTGAAACCATCATCGAAGTTATTATAATTGGAATTACAATAAAACTGGCAATTCCAACGTATAATACGCTTTCTGCTAATAACTTTGATTTTGTTGACATTGAAAGTTTACTCAAAACTTTTTGAGGATCTCTAGTTTTAATACCTAAATTATCTGATTTTAAAGAAACTACATTGTCGCTAGTATTTTTAATTGTAAAAAGTAACGTATTGATTTTTGCAGGTCTTAAATCTTTGCCAAAAAAATCTTTGCATTTTTCATCAATATTTGTAACTTCCAAAGTCACATTATCTTTTGTTTCTTTAAAATTGGATGAAATACTGTTGATGTCTATTTTTTTTAGTCTTTTAGGCGCTTGATGCAAGCATCCGGATATAAAAATTAATATTACTGGTAATAAATTTTTAACCCCCATTTTGCTCCTAAAATCTAGTTTTTTTTATTAGTTGCTGAATGTAGTGATCACTTGGTTGGCACTTGTGTAAATGATTTTTACCCTTAGTTGCAAGCTCTAGATCGTGTTCCAAATTATATTTTTGATATAAAGCATGGATTATCGCTTGATAAGTTGGTCCATGATTTTGCCATAAAAGACGAGCATGTTCACCATCTTCAAGCTCCAAATAATAAGCATGTTCATGCCCATTTTGAATTAATCTTGAATAAAGTCTTCGAGAAGAATTTATATTTATTAATTTATCTTTTAGAGAATGAATAAAAATTACAGGGATATGTTTTGGTATTTTTATTACATTATCAATTGGTGCAGGTCCATTAATATCTACATTTGGAAATAATTTTTGAAAACTCCACGATGCAGTTATTTGCATGAAAGGATTCCAATCTTGATACATTTTTCCAATGACATTTTTTATAACATTAAGTACATGATCAAATGGAGATTCTAGAATTAACATCGCAATTCTGTTTTGTTCTTCTTCTTCGAGCATATTCATTAAATTAATAATGATCGCAGCGCCACGAGAAACTCCAGAAATAACGATTTTACTTTCCGGCTCAATTATGCTTAATAAATCTTTAAAATTTTGTTTTAAATATGATAATTCTGTTGTTTGACCTAAATCAGTTTTAGAAGGATTAAATAATTTTGGACAAACATCAGGAAAATCAAAAAAAACTAATGGATCATAAAGAATAAAATTTTTGCTCGGAGCCAAATCATTAATTACCCCAATATGAGACCATTGAAAACAATTTATACCTCTACCACCAAGTCCGTGAACATAAACATAATATGTTGTCTCTACATCTCTATGTTTAACGACTGAAATATTATTGAAGGTAGATATATTGCCTTTGGCAAGCTCTATTTTTTTTGCTTCAGAAAATGCATTGAGCGAAATAATATAGGCTAATATAAACAGTTTTTTATTCATAATTCTTTTTTTATATGTCATTTAAATTAATAAATGGGGTATTTCCACCGGAAACATGAGGAAGTTTGCCATCCCATTTTTCAATTGCCTTAATTAGGGCTTCTGCTTTTTTTAATGCAATAAGTTCAGCAGTAACAGATTCTTTTTTAATCTTTAGAGAGTATGCTTCTGCATCTGCTCTTGATCTTGTTTGTATAACTTCTTCTTTTACTTTTTCTGTTAAATTTTTAGCAGTTTTTGCGCTTTGTTCAGCAATTTGTTTTTCTTCAACAGCTTTTATAAAATCTGGAGAAAAATCTGAATGAACAAAGTTAAAATCGATTAAAGTTATATTTAATGGCAATAATCTACTTTTTAGTTCTGAATATACTTTTTCTTTAGCATCATGTCTGAACTGAATTAAGTCTTCGGCTGTATATTTTGCCACAACAGCTTTAATACTTTCTTGTGCAAATGGATCGATGATTACTTTTTCAAAATCTGTACCGACAGTTTTGTAAAGTTCAATTGCGTTATTTATTTTGTAGTTTATAGCCACACCAATAGAGACAAATTGCAAATCTTTAGAAAGAGCAGTTGTTTCAATAACTGTTTTGCAGATACGATTATTTATGTAAATTACTGAATCTATAGCAGGCATTTTAAAATAACAACCTGAGACTTCATGGGCTTGAACAAATCTTCCTAGTCTTAAGTGTAAAGCTGTTTGACCAGGTTCTACGATGTAAAAAGGAGCATTTGAATATACTGTCCAAGCTAAAAGTGCGCCTAAAACTGTAAGAAATCCAAAGATTGCTATATTTCTTTCTTCCATGGAATCCCTTCCGAGAATTTTATAACGTTTATAATATTATTTTTCTATAAATTAATATTGATAAAATTTAAACATTTGTCAATAAAAAATTATCAAAAAATATGTGATTTTCAGAGAAAACCGTTATTTTAATGAAAAAATTATAAAAAGTTGGTTTTTTTGTTAATATATAGATGTTTTTTTACAATTTAAAAGGCTCAATCAAATGAAAAAACTTATAATTTCTTTATTGTTAATTTCCTTTAAAACTGTTTTATCGATGGAATTAAGTGAAATTGAACAATTTGTATTTGAAGAGTATGGAACTTTTAATGTTGGAGATTTGTTAGTAACTTTGCAAAAGCATAGACTTGATTCTCTAATGGCTGAAGCAAAAAATAGCCATTTAAGTCAAGATGCATTAAATGTTCTTAGTAAGTTATGTAAAAAACCAAATTTTAAAATTAAAAATCAGCATATTAGACAGGAATTGGCAAGATTAGGTTTGATTGATTCAAATGACAAACCAGTTCAAGTTGTTATAAATCATTTTAAAAAATAAAATTAACTATTAGCAGAAAGGAATTAATTACATGAAAAAGTTAATGATCTCTTTATTTTTGATGAGCACTTTTAATATTTTATCTATGAAAAAACATGTTCATTTTCAAGAAACTGCATCAAAATTGCAGGAATTGGCAGATGTTTGTGCTAAAGAATTAGATAATAAAGAATTAAGCAATAATATGGTTACTAACATAAGGAAATTATTGGCTGATCATAGTCATGAAGGTATTTCTGCACAGTTGGATCTTTCATTAGCAGTATTAAATGAAAAATTACATAAAATTGATTCGCTAAGCAGTTTACCAATGTTAGAGAAATTAAAATTGGTAGATAAAAATGGTAAAGTTTATGATGAAGTAAAAGCATTCTTTAAAAATAATCCTCAAATTATGGCAACAATAAGAAGAATCAAAGTTTAAAAAGAGTTTTGAAAGATATTTATTATGAAAAAATTATTAATTTCTATATTTTTTGTTAGTTCTTTGATAGCTATGGAAAGTGAATCTGGATCTGATTATATAAACTTGGCATTCAGTTCTCCTGAAGAAGCTGCTGATTTTCTTACGTTTTTTATTTCATCTAAAATAAATGATATTCATGATGATATAATTGAAAAAAGGATTAAATCGTTTAAAAAATCTTTAAAAAAATTAGAAGATGAATGTCATGCGAATAATACTGAAAGCATAAAAGCTTTTAGAGATCTTAAGAAAGCATGCAGAGATTCAAATTTTGAAATAACTACAGAAGAAAGTAGAAAAAAATTGACTGACTTTGGTTTAATTGATGATAATTATAATCCAAAATCTGAAGTTAAAGCTTTATTGCAAAACAAATCATAAATTTTGAGTTTTATATTATGAAAAAATTATTAATTTTATCATTAATTGCAGGTTCCATTGTTGCTATGGAAAAAAATTCAGTTTTTAATAATGATAGAGATATTGTTAACTATAATTATGATGAATATACGGAAAATCTTACTTTAGAGGCAAAATGCCGAAAACTATTATCTAAGCCTTCTAGTAATAATGTAGGACAAAAAGATTCTCAGGTTTTAACCAATTTTGACAAATTGCAAAGACAAGCAATTGTAAATCAAGATCCTACTAGTGAGTTTGCATATGAAGAGTTATTAAGAGCATGTCGATATCCAGATTATGAAATTAAGTTGTCCTGTAGCAAAAAATTGTTAAAAGAATATGGTTTAATTGATTATAATTATAAGCCAAAACCTGAAGTTAAAGCTTTATTGCAAAATAAAATCATAAATTTTTGAGAGTATTATATTATGAAAAAATTATTAATTTCTTTATTAATTATCAGTTCGACAATTGCTATGAAACATGATTCTGATTCTGATGATGATTCATATCTTAATCTTATTGAAAATAATTCCGAATTACATTCTAAAGACATTACAAAAGTTATAAAAAATATAAACTTTTTAAAATCTGTTGCGCTAGTTTCTTCTAAAAATAATAATGCAGATTTTGTTTCTCAGGATTTGCAGAATGCTTTAAAAGAACCTTCTGAGAAATTGCAAAAACAAGAATTAGTAGATCCGATGCAGGATATTTTAATAGAGCCTTTTGCAAGATTGCAAAATGAAGCATTAATAGATAAAGATCCGACTAGTATATTAGCATATGGAGATTTGTTGCAAGCATGTCAAAATTCAAATTTTAAAATAGATTGGGCTGGTAGCAAAAAGAAATTGAAAGAACTGGGATTAGTAGATGATAACTATAAACCACATCCAGCAGTAATTACTTTAGTAGCAAATTTAAATAAGTAATTTATGACAAAAAATTTACAAGACATAGTTTATGGTGTTCATCCAATAATTGAACTTTTAAAAGCTGGCAAAAGAAAAATTTATACTCTTTATACAACAAAGCCCGAGCCAAAAGCTTTTGCAGAAATTGCTCCACTATTAAAACCACATACCCAAATCCAGTATGTAAAAAAAGAGGTACTGGACAAAATGGTTGGCAATACCGACCATCAATCTCTTGTTGGTGTAACTTCGCCATTTGTTTTTAGATCTAAATTTTTTGATTCTAAACAAAGTCCTTTTTTAGTAATGCTCGATAGTATTCAAGATGCACGTAATTTAGGAGCAATAATTCGTTCGAGTTATTGTACTGGAGCTGATGGTCTTATAATTTGCCAACGTGGTGCAGCACCATTAAATGCCGCGGCTATTAAAGCATCAGCAGGACTTGCAGAACACAGCCAAATTTATCAGGCTCCTTCGGCATCGGCTGCTGTCGAAGAATTAAAAAAGGCTGGATATAATATTTATTTAGCAGCACTTGGTGGTGAAGATGTTACAAAAGTTGAGTTCAAAAAACCATTATGCATCGTAATCGGCAATGAAGGCCAAGGTATTTCAAAATCAATTTTAAATTCTGGTCAAAAAGTTATGTTACCACAATTGAGACCAGACATTTCTTACAACGCATCCGTTGCAGCCGGAATTTTGCTCTTTTTAGCAGCTCATCAGCAAGGCAAAATTTAATAAAAGCATTTATTGACTTTATTTCTCTCAATAAGTTATAAATTCTGTAAGGGATATTTTAAAAGGGGCGGTATGAACAAATTAACCATTTTTAAAATTTGTTTTCTATTTTCATTTTTTTTTACCGTCATATCTATTACAACTATATATTTATCTAAGTTTTATAATTCGCATAAAAGATGTACAACCTTTATTGATCCAATTTTAAATTTATCGAACGTTCAAGAATTAAATCAGCTAGATGAAAGTTTTTTTTTAAAGCCTGCAACTCAAACTTACCAGGAACTTAACCAAAAAAATAAGTTCTTAAAAGAAGTTAAAAAACTTAAAGGGCCTCTAGGAATTAAATTAATTTTTAATGCCGCAAGGCCACTATATAAAATTTGTGATTCATGCATCTTGACAGATGAAGGATCAATTCTGCCAAGTAATTTTTATCTCCAAGAATCTATAAATAATCTTGAAAATATTGAAGTTAGTTCATTGTCGGAAATACAAGATAATTCTAACGATTTTGTTAAGTGTATTTTGAGTTTAAATAAAAACATTTGTGAACAATATAAAATTTATTGGCTAAACAAAACTGAAATTTTATTAATTGATAAATGTTCAAACGATTTTTGCATTAAGACTGATTACAAATTGATTCATGATATTGATCTTTTAAGCAAGGCTGAAAAATTAAAAGAACAATACTGTAATAAAAAATTAAAAAGAAATTTATGGTGTGCAGATGTTCGCTTTAAAAAACAAATAATCATGCATGAACACCAAAAGTTATAACTTTTGGGAATAATAAGTTATATAAATTAGGGGAGGGAAGAAGTATGAAAGGGAAAAATCTAAGCAATGATTTGCTTGTAGCAATTGATGTGGGGACCACAAAAATTTGTGTATTGGTTGCTCAAGTTAATGCCCATAATGAACTTGAAATTTTAGCAATAGGTAAAAATCCATCACATGGGCTTGAAAAAGGTGTGATTGTCAACGTAAGTCAAGCTGTTGAATCTATAAAAGAAGCAGTTTGTGAAGCAGAACTAATGATTGGTAGACAATTAGAATCTGCTTATGTAGGAATTTCTGGTTCGCACATACAAGCATTTAATTCTCAAGGAATGGTTCCAGTAAAAAATGGACAGATAACAATTAATGATGTAAGTGCAGCAATAGCATCATCAAAAGCAATTGCATTAGCGCCAGATCATAAAATTTTACATGTGCTTCCTCAATATTATGTAATTGATAGCAATCAAAAATTACAAGATCCAATTGGTATGCATGGAGTACGTTTGGAAGTTTTGACTCACATTGTAACTGGTTCAGTTCCATCGATTCAAAATTTAATAAAATGTGTCGAATCAGCAGGACTAAAAGTAAATGATGTTGTTTTAGAACCAATAGCATCAGCACTTGCCGTTTTAAGCGAAGATGAATGCAAATTGGGTGTGGGAATGTTAGACATTGGTGGTGGAACATCAGATTTTGCAATTTATCAACAAGGAAGCATAAGACACACACATGTAATTCCGATTGCGGGCAATATTATAACAAATGATATTGCATTGTGTTTACGTTCAACTTTAAAAAGTGCAGAACATGCAAAAAGGGAACTACAAAATTTTATGTTAGATGAATCTGTTGAACTTGAAATGGCCCAAGGAGGGCAAACTTTTCATGCCGACGTTCATGTTTTAGTAGATATTGTTCATTCAAGAGTCAGTGAATTGCTATATATATTACAAAGTGAGATAGAAAAAAATCACTTGCATCATTTAATGGGAGCCGGTCTCGTTTTGACTGGAGGAGGATCTATGCTTGCGGGAATAAAAGATTTAGCACAAGAAATATTAAAAGTTCCTGTAAGAATTGGCCGACCTCAAATAAAGTCGATGTTTAATGAGACTTTAGATAATCCGATTTTTGCAACAGGTTATGGGCTCCTTTTATATGCATTAAAAAAGCAAAGTAATTTTGCTGTTGATTATTTGACTGAACCACTGATCACTCGTATCTTTTGGCGTATGAAGTCTTGGGTGGTAGATTTCTTTTAAAACAAGGAGTTGTAAAATGATAAGATTTGAAGAAGAACCAACATCTTTAATAGCACCTGTAGCAAATATAAAAGTTATAGGCGTTGGTGGTGCTGGTTGTAACACAGTCAATAGTATGATAGAAAATGGAGCTGTTGGAATAGACTTTATTGTTACAAATACAGATGCTCAAACTCTAGCTACTTCAAAAGCACCTGTTAAACTTCAAATGGGTATGAAATCAACAAAAGGACTAGGCGCTGGCGCAAATCCAGAATTAGGCCGCAGAGCAGCAGAAGAAGATATTGATAAAATAATGGATTCTCTTGCAGGTGCTGACATGGTTTTTTTGACTGGTGGTATGGGCGGAGGAACAGGTTCTGGAGCACTGCCAGTAATTGCTAGAGCGCTTAAAGAAAAAGATGTTTTAACAATTGCAGTTGTTACAAAACCATTTACGTTTGAAGGTAAACGCAGAATGAAAGTGGCAAATGATGCCCTTAATTGTTTATCAGAATATGTTGATACTTTAATTGTTTTGCCAAACCAAAGATTGATTGAACTTGTAGATCAAAAAGTTTCTTTGGTCGGTGCGTTTAATATGATCAATAATGTATTAAATCAGTTTGTAAGAAGTATTTCTGATATTATTACTAGACCTGGGCACATCAATGTAGATTTTGCTGATGTTAAAACCATTATGAAAAATCAAGGTTACGCAGTAATTGGTACAGCGAGAGCAACTGGTGAAGACCGCGCAACAAAAGCAGCAAACCAAGCATTATCGTCTTCATTACTGGAAAATATGAATATTAAAGGTGCACGAAGTGTTCTTTTAAATATCACGGGTAATGCTGATGTTGGATTGCATGAAGTTAGCGCAGCTGCATCAATAATGTATGAACAAGCACATGAAGATGCAAACATAATTTTAGGGTCTGTAATTGATGATTCATGTGATGAAGAAGTAATTGTCACAATTATCGCAACTGGTTTTGAACATCAAATACAAAAAAATATTGCTGAACAATTACATCATAAAATTGATATTTCACCAAAAGTTCAAGCACAAATTTATAAAGCAGCAGAACAAGAAGTTACAAATGATGGAAATTTGAATATTGATGATTTAGATATTCCAACTTATATGCGTAAAAAAGCTCAAGAAAGTTCAATTAAATAGTTTAGCCAATATTTCTTGATAAAAAGATACATAGTCTTTTGTTAATTGAGTTAGCTTGTAATACCGAAGTAGTTGAATTTTATTTATTTTGTTAACAGAGAAAAAATCAAGAATATCTTTAGATTCTGTTGGAAGGCCCTCATATTCAGCAAAAATGGTTATAGGGCTTTCCAAAACTTTAACTTTTTGCTCTTCAATTTTTCCAAAAATTTTATCACTTAATTTTTTTAATATTTCTTTTTCTAGCGAGGAAAAATTGTTATTTGTTTCAAAAGTTTTCACATTAAAATTTTTCTGTTTCAAAATTGGATTTTTAACTTCATTTAATAATGAAATTAATGTATCACAATAGTCAGAACAGGTGGTATAGCAATGTTGCTGTTTATATTTAAGAATGTCTTGATAATTCAATAAAATTGAATATTTATTAGAAATATTTGGGATGCATAAGATAATATCGGATAAAAATCTTTCTGTTTTTTGTAATAATGTTGAGAAATCATCCTTTGATTTTTTTAATTCATTTAAACGGGAACAAAAAAAATTAAGTCTCTTTTCTAAATCTTCGACTTGATTAACTATTTGTAAAATTTCATGATCACTCAGAAATAATACTTCTTCTTTTAAAAGCTGTGCAATTTCTTGAATAATACTGTCATTTGGGACGCAATTAATTTGAACAATAAATAGCAATACGATAAAAAAGCTTTTTTTCATTTTTTTCTTTTGAATAAATTTTAAAATAGGAACATTTTATATTTAATCAAAAAAAATAAATTTTAGGAATTAAAAAAAGAGCTTTCTTAATTGAAAACTCTTTTTTTAATATTTTGTTTTTAACTTATTTTTCTTACTTCAATTTTTCGAATAATCATTCCGTTAGGAAGCTTTTGAGGAGGAAGAGATATAATTTCCCACTCACGACTGCCTGCAGCTGAATAAGGTCCTTTTCCTTTATCTGGGCTATTAGAACTTATATTGTCATAAATTATTGATCCACCTCTGCCACCTTCTCTAATAATTACCCCTTCTAGTGCGCAAAGACCAACACCTTCAGAATGTCCTTGGCCATGTTCCAAATCAAAATCACTTGGATTACAAGCCGTATATTTTGCGCGAATATTTATTCTTCTTCCCGAATTATTTCTAAAGTTGTGTGTGTACGCTTCTACTTTGGCTACAACAAATAATGTTGCTAAAAATAAAAGACTTGTTTTAAAAATATTCATATTTATCTCCTTTTTTATATTTATTCTATTTATTAATAATTAAAATGCATTTTATCCAATTCTTCTTGCTCTTCTTTTGTTAATGCAGCTCGTGCTTGATTGTAAGCATTTTCTCTTTTCTTAAGTTCTTGTAGGTTAAACTGTTGGTATGGCATTGTTTCATAGTAACCTTTTAATCGCATTGCATTTAAAAATTTTTCTGAATACTTGACTCCAAATAAGCCAAAATTACCTAATATAAGAATTGCTAATGCTATAATATTCCTTTTCATAAATTTTACCTTTTTATTCAAATTATATTTAATTTCAGTCTGACACATATCGATATGTAAAATCAAGAGAAAATAGCTATTTTTGCAGCTTATTAGAGTAAAAAGAACTAAAATTTTAGATTTTAATCACTGATTTAAATTATTTACAATTAGTCATCAGTTTTGATAGGCTAATAATAAAGAGGTAAAAGTTAAAAAAGGGAACAAAATGAAGAAAATATTACTAATTTTACCAATATTTTTGGCAATTAATGCTCGAGAAAAAGATATCGATCCTTATGTAGCCATAAATAGAATTCATCCTGGACAAATACGTTATTCCCAGGCTAATGTCGATCAAAAAATAAATACAGCAATAAAAAAAGGATATGCAACAAGAGAATGTAAGACAAATCTACAATCAAAAGAATGCATTTTAAAATTTGATAATGGCAGAAGTATTATGTCTTCTTCTCCAGAATTACCAGTTATAAAAGTACCCGCAGCACTTGATAATGTTTTTGGTAATAAAAATTTTATTTTAATCGATGGCCACCATGATGTTAAAGCAAGTTTAACATTAGGCGCAAAAACTGTACCAATTAAAGTTAAAGAAGATTTAGGTGGTTCAACTATGAGTGAACAAGAATTTTGGAATTATTTAGAAAGTAAAGGTTATACTTATCCATTCAATTTAGAAGGAGGACAAAGAGCCAATATACCAAGCGATTTTAATGTTTTGCAAGACGATACAAATCGTTATTTTGCAGCAATTACGGCTCGAAAATACGAAGGTTGGGATACAAAACCTGAAGAATCAACTTATACAAGCCCTGTATTTAAACCAGAATATCCATTATGGGTTAAAGTTGGAAAAGATATTCCATTTATTGAATTTATGATTTCTGACAAACTTAACGATCATAATAAACGACATGCAGACAAATTTATTTTTTCATCAGAAATGGAAAATAATCCAACTAAAATGCAGCAATTGATAGAAAAAGCTAGAATTATTTTAAAAGAAAATCCAATTAAAGGATTAAAATTAATTCCAGAAAAAACATTTTATAAAGATATTAATTTAAATGAGTTTAGAAAATAAACTTTAAAAAAAGGACTGAAATGGCAAAGAAATTTGTTACATTGATATTATCAACAATATTGTTTGTTAATACAACGATGGCTGAAAGTCAGCAACAAAAGAATGATGATCTATTAAATGCGATTCGTAGTGACAATCTTAATGCAGCTAAAAATTTAATTGCTAGTGGTGCGCAAATTAATTATGTAGATCCTATAGTCGGTTCGCCACTTAGATTAGCAAGTACTTTGGGCAAAACAAACTTAGTTAAATTATTATTACAAAATGGGGCAGATCAAACTCGTAAGAATTCAGCTCTTTTAGCAGCAAGTGAAAAAGGATATAGTGATGTAATAAAATTGCTTATATCAAATGGAGCTGATGTAAATACTGTCGACAAGTATGGAAATACGCCATTGAAAGTAGCTAAAACAGAAGCGATAAAAAAATTATTAAGAGAAAATGGCGCCAAAAAGTAATTAAAAAAAGTAAACTTTAAAAAAAGAGCCTCAATTTAAAAGTTGGCTCTTTTTTTTTTAAAATAATTAATTTTACATGAATTTATGTATATTATTGATTTTTTACATAAATTCATGTAAGCTCATTTATTATTAACTTTATATTCTATATTCTGGAAATTTGTGAAAAGAAGAGTTACGGAAATAATTATGAAAATAGCAGGAAGATTTTGGAAAGATGGTAAGTTTTGGTTAGTAGAAATTCCATTTTTAGATCTTATGGTTCAATCTAAAACAAAAAAAGAAATTCCAGAGATGGTTAAAGATGCTATTGAATTGCTTGTAAATGATCCATCATTTTCAGTAAAAATAACCTTATCTCAAGATAATTTATATGTAGAGGCAAATGATTTTAAAAAGTTAATTGCTCTAATTTTAAAAAGACTAAGATTGAAAAATGGTTTGACGATAGAAGATGTTACTGTACGATTAAAAGAAAAATCAGTTAATGCCTATGCTCAGTATGAACAAGCAAAACATTCACCTGGTTTTGAAAAGCTCGAAGAATTATTAAAAGCAGTAGAACCCAGTTCTTCAATTAATATGGATCTAACAAAAAGATAACCATAATGCTCAAAATATTTTTTTCAGATTCCAAAATTTATTTGCAAAATGAATCAAGGCTTATTGATTCAAATCAATTAAAAAAATTAGAGCAAACTTTTGATGTAAAAAATTTAGTTTTATTGCATCAAACTCATTCTAATATAGGAAAAAATTTAACATCTATAGATGAAATTCAAAATCATGAATATTTTAAAGGTGATTATTTAATAACCAATTTAAAAAATATTGGTCTTGTAATTAGAACTGCTGATTGTTTGCCGATTATAATATTTGATGAACAAAAAAAAGTCATAGCAAATATTCATGCAGGCTGGCGTGGTTCTGTTTCTGGTGTAGTTGAAAATACTATAAGAGATATGCAAAAATATTACAATAGTAATTTATCTGATTTAAAAGTTTATTTTGGACCTTGTGCCAAAGTTTGTTGTTATAAGGTTTCTGAGGATTTCGACAAAAATTTAAAACAATTTACTGAGCTAACAATTTTTAAGATTGGTAATTATATTTATTTTGATTTACCTAAATACAACTTACTCACTTTGTATCAACTGGGTATAGATATAAGCCAAGTATATTTAAATTCAAATAATTGCACAATCTGTAATAAAAACTATTATTCATATAGACGAGATAATAAAGAGACTAGAAGACAGATTAATTTAGTAGTTTTATTACCCTCATGATTTATTGTATTTTTTTGATATAATTATATATAAATTTGATGATAGATATAAAAAATTATGAGGATTAAAAAATGATTGCAGGTCTACTGGCCAAATTGCTGGGTACAAATAGTGCTCGTCAAATAAAAAAGTTACAGCCTCTTGTTGACCGTATCAATTATTTTGAGCCAAAGATGCAACAACTGACAGACGAACAGCTTACTCAAAAAAGTAATGATTTTAGACAAGAAATTGCTCAAGGAAGAAGTATAGAAGATCTTTTACCCGAAGCATTTGCTCTTGTTCGCGAAACTTCCAAAAGAAAATTAGGACAAAGACATTTTGATGTCCAATTAGTCGGTGGCATAGTTCTTCATCAAGGTAAAATTGCAGAAATGAAAACCGGTGAAGGTAAAACATTAACCGCGACTTTGCCTTTATATTTAAATGCCTTAGAAGGTAAAGGCGCGCATCTTGTTACAGTTAACGATTACCTTGCAAGGCGTGATGCTGAATGGATGTCTCCAATTTATACCCATCTTGGAATGTCTGTCGGAATAATTCAAAATTCTTATAATGATCATGAAAGAAAAAAGGCTTACCAAAGCGATATAGTGTATGCGACTAATAATGAATTAGGTTTTGATTATTTACGTGATAACATGAAATTTCGTCTGGAAGATTATGTTCAGCGAGATTTAAATTTTGCAATTGTTGATGAAGTTGACTCAATATTAATCGACGAAGCAAGAACGCCATTAATTATTTCTGGAACTTCAGATGAAAGCAGTAGACTTTATATTGAAGCAAATAGAGTTGTATCTCATTTGAAAAAAGACACAGATTATGAAGTTGATGAAAAAACTAGAACATCACAACTTACTGAAGTTGGAAATGACAAAGTTGAAGCTGCATTTGGCGTAGAAAATATTTATGCTTTAGAACATATAAAATTATTGCACCATGTTAACCAAGCATTAAAAGCTCACGCATTATTTAAGCGCGATGTTGAATATGTTGTAAAAGATGGACAAGTTTTAATTGTAGATGAATTTACAGGCCGTATTTTACCTGGCAGAAGATATAGTGATGGCTTGCATCAAGCTATAGAAGCAAAAGAAAAAGTTACAATAGAAAGAGAAAGCCAAACTCTTGCTTCCATTACATTACAAAATTTCTTCAGACTTTATAAAAAATTAGCTGGTATGACAGGTACTGCAGCAACCGAAGCAGAAGAATTTTTCAAAATTTATAAACTTGATGTTCTTCAAGTTCCTACAAATATGCCAATGATCCGTATCGATAAACCGGATCTTATATTCTTGACTAAAAATGCAAAATACAAAGCAATTTTGGCTGACATTAAAGAAAGATTTACAAAAGGGCAACCGGTTTTAATTGGTACAATTTCAATTGAAACTTCTGAATTATTAAGTTCATTGTTAGATTCTCAAAATATTCAACACGAAGTTTTGAATGCAAAAAATCACGCTAGAGAAGCTGAAATTGTAGCCCATGCTGGTGAAAAAAATCGTATCACTATTGCTACAAACATGGCTGGTCGTGGAACAGATATTAAACTTACCCCAGAATCTAGAGATCTTGGCGGATTATATATTTTAGGTACTGAAAGACATGAAAGTCGAAGAATTGATAATCAGTTAAGAGGTAGATCTGGCCGTCAGGGAGATCCTGGTGAATCAAGATTTTATATATCTTTAGATGATGATCTTATCAGAATTTTTGCTGGTGACAGTATTAAAAAATATATGCAGCGTGTGGGAATGACTGAAGATGAGACGATTGAGACAAGTTTAATTGAATATTCACAAGAAAAAGTTGAAAAACAAAATTTTGAAACTAGAAGATATCTTCTTGAATATGATGACGTTTTAAATCAACAAAGAAACGTTATTTATAAATATAGAAGAGAAATTCTTGAAGGCGAAGAAAAAATCTTTGAACTGATTCGTGACATTATTGTAGGCGCAGTTGAAGATTTAGTCTTCTTTCACAATCCTAAAAGAAATGTAACTCAAGAAAGTTTAAATGAAATTCTTGATATCGTTTCAAAAATTGTAAATATACCAGCAAAAGAAATTTATGAGCAGCCTTTTGCAAAAGCTACAACTATTGAAGTTCTGCAAGAACAACTCAGCAATTATTTATTGATGAAATATGATATTGCAACAAAAGATGTATCTAAGCAAAATATTTTAAAAGAAGCGCATAAATGGCTCTTGCTGGAAACAATGGATAATGCTTGGAAGCAGCATATGTTAAACCTCGATCATTTAAAAGAGGGTATAAATTTACGTAGCTGGGGTAATAAAAATCCATTAATCGAATATAAACGCGAAGCATTTTCAATGTTTGAAGATATGATGAAAGGCGTGAGAATGGAAGTTGTCCAGCATATATTCCATCTCAGACTTGAACATTTTAATCAAGCAGAATTTGAAGAAAGACGTGAAAGAGAAATGGATGAACTAAATATGATCGGTACGGCATTGCCTGGTCAAGAACCAGAACCTATTGCTCAAGCTAGTTCAGAAAAAGTTGGAAGAAACGTTGAATGCCCTTGTGGTTCGGGAAAAAAATTTAAAAAATGTCATGGTAAAAAAGCTTAGCTATTCATTGCGAACTTTTTTACCTGAATATTTTGGTATTTAAAATATAGAGCCGCTAACATTGAATTTATTGCTAATTTAGTTGCCCAAAATCGTGCAATATATTCATTGCCTTGTTTAATTTTTGTTGGCCAATAACCATCTTTATTAGGTAATTTGTTATAAATATATTCGCACAGCATTACATAAGCTTCTGTTGCCATATAAGTGATGATGGGTATTACACTTAGTGCGATTGCATTTTTTTCAATATGTTTTCTTTTTAATAAAACGGCGGCCTGAGCAATTAAATTTCTCTGTTCACTTTTGGATAAATAATCAAAAATTGAACTATTAAGAAAAATTGCAGTTTGAGTGCATGTAATTGCTGAAACAATAAATTTTTGTGCTTCTTGTTTTATTATTTTAACTTCAATAATGTCTGCATTATCAATCCCACACTCTTCTAATATTCTCCTTATAAAATTTTGAGTAAAAAAATCAGCATTTTCAGTACCAAAAATTTCTTGTGCATAATCATCTGAAAGTAGTGCTACATGATAAATAGCATCGGCAAATTGTGGTCCAGCACTTAATACCCAATGCATAGCAACTTTAAATATTTTTTTTACAGCCAACATGTGGTTGCATTTTGTATTTAAATGTAAAAGAATTGCTAGAGCTAAAAATATTTTAAGTTTGTTTGTCATTGGTAAATTCAATTTTTATTTCAAACATGTGTATATTGCCAGTTTGAGGCTGTAGTTTAGAAATTTTTACAGAATTTGCCCAGCTCAAAGAACTGATATTTTCTAAAAATTTTTGAAAGTCATTTAATGATTTTGAAATCCCACTTAAAATAACAACATTTTTCTCATAATCAATTTCTTGAAGAGCAGTATTCGGTGTTATCGCTTGAGATATATCATTGAGAGTATAATAAGGATCATTTTTTGGATTTTCCCACTTTTTTATTTTTTGCATAACCCTGAAAATGTTATTTTGATCAGAACTTATTTCATTATATTCTAATTTTGTAGATTGTTCATTTTGTGCATGAATTATTTGTTTTTTTAAAGAAAATAAATTTTTCATTTGAATAACTTGAAAAGTTGTTATACATGCTACAATAATAAAAGTTGAAACTATAGTAATTTTATACCATTTTTTAAACTCTTTTTTGCTTTCATTTTCGTTTATATCTAACAAATTAAAATTATTCATTACTATTTTCCATCATATAAAGTCCAAAAATTGTTAATAAATCTTTTTTATCAATAAATGTATTTTTTTCAAAACTATTACAAAAATCTAAATTGTATTCTTTATTTTCAATTTTTATCTGATTTTTCTTTAAATATAAATGACAAATTTTATCAAACGTAATTTGTTTCAATTCTAAATTACATTTATGAAACAACATCTTAAGTTGGAAAAGAAATGAATCATCCAGATGAAGAATTAATTTTAAATTTGTAAAACTATTGCTGTTGTTTATATAAATTTCTCTCGAATTATCTTTTTTTTTATTCAGACAAAAATTTGATGATAATGCACACAATGCTTTGCAATTTTTTAAATCATTGTTTTTTATATATTCTGCAAGATATAAATGGATTTTTGTTGGAATAAAAATATTTTGATTAATAATTTCATTATTATCAAATTTAATTTCAGCGATGTTTTCTATACAATTTTTATTTTTTTTATCGCTTGTTGCCAAAACTAGCTTTTCATTTTTAAAAAAAAATAAAATATTTTTATTATTCATATTTTAGCTATGGCTAACCTATCAAGATCTTCATTATCTTTTTTTATAATAATATTTTTCCATTTGTTATTGTGCAAGATTTTTGTTACTTCATTTGCTTGGTTATATCCAATTTCCATTGCAAATTGAGGTAAGTTATATTTTTTTAAAATACTGTTCTCTTTTATAAATTCTCTTGCTCCATGTGCAATTTTTTTAATTATTTCAAGCCTATGATCAGGCGCTACCAATGCTATTTTATCTTCCCATAATTTAACTTGTGGTTGTAAATTTTGCCAATCTTCAGGGTCTATATATGGTGGATTGGAAATTATTAGATCATATTTTTTATTTTCAGGTAATTTACCAAACAAATCTGACAAAATAAATGTGACATTTTTAATTTTATTTTCTTCTTTATTTATTTTACAAAGCTCTAAAGCTTTTTCAGAAATATCACTGGCTATTACATTTGAATTTGGAAAATTTTTTGCAAAAGCTAAAGCAATACATCCTGAACCAGTGCATAAATCTAAAATTTCTAATTTTTCATCTTTTAAATTTATTAATTGACTTATGAGCCATTGGCACCATTCTTCAGTTTCTGGTCTTGGTATTAAGATAGGAGGTTGTACATTAATTTTTAGACCTAAAAAGTCGACATAACCCAAAACATATTGCAACGGTTTAAAATCAATAGTTAATTCTTTAATCCATTTATTTAATTGTTCGACTTGCGTGTCTGAAAGCACAATTTCTTTTTTGGCATATAATTGAATTTCTTTCTGTGCAGTAAGCGCTTCGAGTAACCACCATGCGTGTTGGCGCGCACTATCTTCATCTGAAGTGATTGAGCGAACCTTTTTTGCAAGATCATTAATAAAGTCTGTAATTTGGAATTTCTTCATAATATTTTCTTAATAAATTTAATATTATGAGTTTTAGTCGATTTTTATTTAGAAATCAATAAAAGCTTACTGGAGAATTTCATCAACATATTTTGTTGCATCAAATTCTGTCCAATCTTCTATACCTTCACCAAACGTTATAAAAGCAACAGGGATGTTTAGTTCTTTAGATATTCCAAAAACAATTCCACCTTTTGCCGTCCCATCCATTTTGGTAAGCACAATGCCAGAAAGTTTTGTTGCTTCATTGAATATTCTTGCTTGCTCAAATGAGTTTTGGCCAAGCATTGAGTCTAGCACTAGAAGAGTAGATATTTTATTTTCGGGAAGTTGTTTTGAGATGACATTATTTATTTTTTCTAATTCTTTCATCAAATTGATTTTCGTTTGTAATCTTCCTGCAGTATCAATAATTAAAATATCATATTGTTCTGTTTTAAATTTTTCACATGCTGCAAAAATTACTGATGCAGGGTCTTGATCTGGCTTGCCAATAAAAATATCAACATTAATTTTATGAGCCCAATTTTTAAGTTGTTCAGTTGCCGCTGCACGGAATGTATCGCCTGCTACAAGTAAAACTCGCTTGCCTTCTCTTATAAATTTATAAGCTAATTTGGCCGCAAATGTTGTTTTGCCACTTCCATTGATGCCCACAAGCAGATAAATTTTAGAATCCAAAATGTGTAAATTTTTGCTTGAGCTTAAAGTCTCGTTCAATATAGTTTTTAGTTCATTTTTTAAATCTTGGCCTGTTAAATCGGGATTATTTTTAAATTGTTCTCTTAGTTTTTCTAAAATATTTTTTGTGGTTTTAAAGCCAGCATCTGATTTAATTAAAATTTTTTCTAACTCTTGCAGTGATGTCTCATCAATTTTTGGTTTTGCAAAAATCGCTGATATTGATGACGTTAAATTTTCATAAATTTTTTTTAATTTGTTTTTTAAAAAGCTTATCATAAGTTATGGGACAGTCTTTCAAGAAATAATTTTAATCTTCTATAATCATTTGCAGTATGCAATGAATAGCTCTGAGTAAATTTTAATATTTTTTCTTCATTAATAATTTCATTTTCAGACATTGTTTTTATAATAGCAAGTAATAACTCATCAATATTTGAAATTTGCAAACTATTTCCAAAAATAATTTGTAGATAATGTTCTATATCAAAAAATTGCCTGTAACTTTCACGATCTGCAGTTTGTACAAAGGTATGTATTTTAGGTGGCTCCGGGGCAATTTGATAATGAATTTTATTATTTTCTTTAAATCCAACACAAATACAAGTAAAAATTGTTTGCAGATATTCAAAAATTTGTGGCTGTTCTTTTTTTAATTCTTCTTCAGTTTTTTGATAGGCAAATGGAATTCTGTGGGAATCTAAAGAACCAGTTTGTATTTGGCATACAATCCCGTATAAAGTTCTTGAATCTGTTTGCACCTCGATTAATGAGCCGAATTTTGGAAAATTGTCCCACTTCCAAGTTTGTGCTTTAAAATGATCCAATGAACTCTCAATTATTTCACCAAAGTGTTTGTTGTTCTTTTTCGTCATCGATTTGATTAATTTTCTTTAAAAAGCTTTTTCTATGAATGAAGCTTTGCCCATGCAAAGTTAAAGAATCAAGATGCAGTTTAGTAGCATAACCTTTATGTTGACCCATATAATAACCAGGAATAATTGGCTCTAATCTTTGCATTATAATATCTCTTGTAACTTTTGCAATTATAGAAGCAGCGGCTATTGTGCTAGATTTCTTTTCTCCATGAGGAAAATTCATCACGGGAATTTCAGTCACTTTTAAAGGTAATGCATCAACTAAAATTAAATCAGGATTTTTGCCGATTTTTGCAATTAATTGCATAACTGCTCTATGCATTGTTCTTAAAGTAGCTTGGTATATATTATGTTGATCAATGAATCTGTGATGGCTAATAGCTACCTCATACCATGAATTTTTAACTATCCAATTGTAACCGTCCTGAAGCTCATGCTTGTCTAAAAGCTTAGAATCTTTTAGCTTGCGACTTTTCTTATTAGGATGCAAAATTACAGCTGCACAGACTAAAGGACCACATAAACATCCTCTTCCTACTTCATCAATTCCTAATACTAATTGGTTGGCTTGCCAGGCTGTATTTTCATAGTGATCCTTGACAATATGTATAGTTTTCCTACCATTTGTCATGATAAATGTTTTCCATTTGACAATATCTTTTTTTTGTGTACAATTAGAATTAACGCAGTGTTTTTAAATTATACTAACTTTTTAGATAGTAAGCAAAGGAGTAAAAATATGTCATCAACTTCAACAGCCTTAAGGGTAAAAGAGCTTTTAAGAGAAAAAGGTTGGACAACAAAAATTTTGGCTGAAAAAACAGGTATGTCAGAAAGTTATTTGACACACATCAAAAATGGTACACGTAGATGGAATGAAGATTCATTACGCAAATTGGCTGATGCTTTTGAAATAACACCAATCGACCTTTTCGTTCAAAGACGTAAACGTACTGATGATATCGATAATAATGTAAGTATGCCTGAAAAATCAGATGTACAATTGAAGGTTCAAGTTATTCCAGTAGTTGGAGAAGTACCTTCAAATCCATCTCCATATAATAATCAATTAATGCAGATTACTACAGGTTTTAAAGATCATTTTGTTCCAGTATTAAATTCAAATGATCCTGCTATGTTTGCATTATCACTTGCTAGCAATCATTTAGCTCCAGTTTTTGAAAAGGGAGATCTTTTAATTGTTTCTCCTGAAACTTGGACAAGATCTGGTGATATAGCTGCTGTAGAATATGGAAATGATGTACAAGTTAAAGCTGTTATGCAAGTAACTTATACAGAAGATTTTATTGTTCTTGAATCAGTAAACCACAAACAAGCACCTATAGCTTTAATACGTGGTAAAGATCATTTCAGAATTATTGGCCGTGTTATAGCGCGTCACCAACAATTCATTTAATAGTTTCTTTTTTTTAAGATTCTGATAATATATAAAGTCTAAGGGAAAAAACCTTAGACTTTTTTTTATATCGCCTAGCGGCGAGTAAAATCATGTGATCTGCCTAGATATAACATTAGGTGGATTTATCCCGCCATAGCTTTAGCAACGGCGGACTAAATAAGTTTAACTTATAAGTGTTTAACACTAAGTGTTTTTAACACTTTCCAATTAGTAAGGTTTATTATTATGCAACGTTATGAAGTTCTTTTTTTAACTGTTCCTGAAATAACAGCTGATGAAGCTAAAACAGTAGAAACAAAGCTTGAAGATCTTATTCGTCTTATGCCTGGTAGTTCAGTAATTTCTTTTGAACGCTGGGGCAAATACAGATTAGCTTATCCTATCAGAAACAATGATTATGGTATTTATTTCTTGGTTCGCTTTGAGGTTGGAGAACTTCCTAAAGGCAGACTTATTGCAGATGAAATTCGTACATTCTTTGCAGTAAAATATGGCGATATAGTAATGCGTCATATGATTTCTGCATTAGATAAGAAACAAGGACTTGAATATCAACGTCCTGAATCTTTAGAAGATGTTCCTACTAGAGATGTAGACACTTTCTTAAAAGAAAATAAGATGTCAGGACTTATTTCAAAATCTGCTGAAAAAGCGGAAAAAGCTCAATCTGTAAGTAAAGAATAATAAATTTTTGAAAGAGTAAGATCATGGCAAAAAAAATTAAATTAAAAATTAGCTCAAGAGTTTTACGTAAAAAAACTCGTAAAACTTCTTTTGGAGCAAGAAAACATTGTCGTTTTTGTGCAAGTAAAGAAAATGAAACAAACCTAGATTTCAAAAACGCATCTTTATTGAAAAATTTCTTAACTGAACGTGGTAAAATTTTACCATCAAGAATTTCAGCTAATTGCGCAAAACATCAAAGAGAAATAACAACTCAAATTAAAAGATCGCGCATAATGGCATTATTGCCTTATTCTGGAACATAATCCTTCAGTCCTTCGATACGATTCCTTCGGAATCACTCAGGATGATGTGAGGAATTTATTTAAAAAAACTTTTAAATCATCTCGAGTGTCCGTCGTAGCCTTTGGCGAAGTCGGATGTATCGAGAGATATAGTAAAAATTTACCCCAAGTTTTTAAGACTTGGGGTTTTTATTTAACGTTTTTCTTTTAAAGCAAATTTAAAAGAGAGAGCAATCAAAATTAAAACACCTATAATTAAAGAAATTAATTTGAGAATATTGGTCAGCATATTCCAATAAACAAAATAGCTAGTCCCTAGGCTTGCAATTCCTCCAATTATAAACCCAAAACTTAAGGAAATAATTGGGATAAATGCACCTATAATTAAGAATATTATTCCCAATATAGCACCCGAATAAAATTTATAAGATTTATTAATGTTATGATTAAGCTTATAATCTTCATCAATTTTTCTAAATTCTTCAGTTTTTAAAGGCAAATTTTGATTAATTTCTGAAAGATCTTGACGTATTATTTTTAACTGCTCTTGAGCCTGTTTTGTTGATGAAGTAACCAATGCAGAACTCTGATCTTCAAAGCGCCTTTTTTTACTTTCAAGGCCTCGTAAAATCGATTCTTTCTGAGATCTTGTTATACCAAGCTTTCTTAAGGCGATATCATTAGCCTTTTCAGGGATAAACATCATGCCGATATAATAAGAAATTAAGGGTAATAGTATGGCTATAGATATACCTATTATAAGGTCCCTAATTATATTAAAAAATGAATAAGCAAAATTTTTCATACCTTTCTCCCCTGTTAAAGTATCAATAAAATTATAATTTGCCATACCACATTACTTCAAGGCATTTCGATAAAAGTATAGATTTTCCGGCCTTTTAGATAAGATAGGCCCTAAACCTATTAAAGTACTTAACTTTTTCTTAAAAAATGTTACAATAAGAAATATTCATATAAAAAATAATAAAGGTTCAAAATTGAGTATGGAAAATAGACAAAGACAAAACGTCCGAAATTTAGCTATTATAGCCCACGTAGACCATGGTAAAACTACCTTGGTTGATAAGCTATTAAGACATGCTGGTACTGTAACTACCCAACAGGGAGAAAGGGTTATGGACTCTAACCAGATAGAAAAAGAGCGTGGTATCACGATTTTGGCTAAAAATACAGGTATTGTCTATAAAGACTATGTAATTAACATCGTAGATACACCAGGACACAGTGATTTTGGTGGTGAAGTTGAACGTACTTTACAAATGGTCGAAGGCTTCTTATTGCTTGTAGACGCTGCTGAAGGAGTTCTTCCAGGTACCCGTTTTGTTCTTCAAAAAGCCTTACAGCTCAAATTAAAGCCTATCGTATTGATTAATAAAATTGATAGAAAAGACGCTGATGTTGCACGTACAGAAAACGCTATTCATGATCTATTTTTAGACCTAGCAGCTGATGAAACTCAACTGGATTTTGCTCTATTATATGGGTCTTCAAAATTAGGGTTTATAACAGAAGATCCAAATGTTCAAACAGATTCAATGCAGTTATTATTTGATTATATTCTCAAGTATATTCCAGCGCCTGTAGAAAAAGAAGATTCTCTACAAATGTTAGTGACTAATTTAGATCACTCAGATTTCTTGGGACAAATTGCAATTGGTAGAATTTTTAGTGGATCTATGGCCGTTGGTCAACAATTTGTATGCGCTAAAGACAATTATGTCAGCAAACCAATGAAAATTACAAAAATATTTAAATTTCATGGTCTTGAAAAAGTTGAAACACCAACAGCAATGTTTGGGGATATTGTTGCAGTAACTGGATTTTCAGAACCTGCAACTATAGGAACTACACTTTGTGAAGTTGGCAAAGTAAAAACTTATCCTTATGTAAAAATTGATGAACCTACTGTTTCCATTTATATGTCAGTAAACGATTCACCATTTGCAGGACAAGATGGTAAATTTTTAACTTCTCGCCAAATTAAAGAACGTCTAGAAAAAGAATTAAAAACTAATGTTGCATTAAAAGTTGAACCTACAGATTCTCCAGATACGTTTAAAGTTTCAGGAAGAGGCCAGTTGCATCTTGGTATTTTAATTGAAAACATGAGAAGAGAAGGTTTTGAGCTTCAAGTTTCTGCGCCAGAGGTTATTTATAAAACAATAGACGGCGTAAAACAAGAACCTATTGAATATTTAGTAGTGGATGTTCCATCTGAATATCAAGGTGTGGTAATGGAAACTTTATCTAAACGTAAAGCTGAAATGAAAAATTTAATACCCTATGATTCAAGACTTCGTATAGAATTCGAGGTTCCTTCTAGAGGTCTATTAGGTTTTAGAAACCAATTCTTAACAGATACTCGTGGAAATGGTATTGCAACCTTTAACTTCTCTGGTTACAAACCTTATAAAGGTGAAATTCCTACAAGAATTAAAGGTACTTTAGTTTCTATGGAAAATGGTTCAGCAACTGGGTTTGCATTAGATACATTGCAACAACGTGGCACATTATTTATTAAGCCTAATGAAAAAATATATGAAGGTATGATAATTGGTGAAAACAGTCGCGAAGGTGATATGGATGTAAATCCATGCAGAGAAAAGAAGTTAACCAATATGCGTGCTTCTGGTTCTGATGAAAATATTAAACTTGAACCACCAAAGAAAATGGAACTTGAAGCTTGTATGGAATGGATAGCACCAGATGAATTGCTTGAAGTTACACCAAATCATATAAGATTACGCAAGAAAATTTTGCGAGCTGCTTTAAGAAAATAAAATAGATTAAAATAGCCCCATTTTTGTGGGGCTATTTTTTTGAAAACTGTAATATGACAGATAACTCAAAAAAAAATTTAAAGCTCATTATTTCCTATGACGGCACTGATTATAGTGGCTGGCAAATTCAAAAAGAAGCACCAACTATTAGCCAAACATTGCAAGATAAATTTTATGAAATTTTTGGCAAACAAGTAAAAATTGTAGGTGCTTCACGAACAGATGCAGGAGTGCATGCTCTGGGACAAGTAGCATGTCTTCAACTTGAACATGATTTTGTTAACAGAATTTCAATTGATAAATTAAAACAAGTTTGGAATTCCGGATTGCCAAAAGATATTCTAATTCGTTCTATGGAAGAAGTTCCTAATGATTTTCATCCACAAAAAAATGTAGAACAAAAAACTTATTATTATCATTTTTCTCAAAAAAGATTATTACCATTTTTATCAAGATATTTTTTTCACTATAGATTTCCTTTAGATATTGAAAAATTAAAACAATCTTCAAAAGTGTTTATAGGTACTCATGATTTTAGGTCATTTTGTACTGGAGATGAAAGAGAAAATACAATAAGAACAATTGATTCAATTGAGCTTGAATATTTTAAAAGATTCGAAGTTTATAGACTTGTCTTTAAAGGAAAATCTTTTTTGCATCATATGATAAGACGAATAACTGGAGCATTATTGGAAGTATCTAGCGATGAATATAAAAATTGTGATACGCTTTTAAAAGCGTTAGAAGATAAAAATCCAGAACAAAATTTATTAAACGCGCCAGCCCATGGTTTATTATTGAGAAAAATTATTTATAGGAAATAAGATGAAATTTTTTAATAAAAAAAATATTTTTTTTAAAACTGCTTTAATAATTTTACCATTGTCTGCTGGTACAATCGCATTTTATAAATTTTTACACTATCAAGTTTGTCAAAGCTCTGGAATTTATGTATATAATCCACAAACTGATAGACAATTTGTTTTAGATCTTTTCAAAAAAAATTGGTATTGGTTGGTGGCAGAATCATCAATTAATTTTTCGCCAGAGCGGGTGCTCGATCTTAAAGCATCATCTGAAAGACCTGAGGATATTAATAAAGTTAAAAATTTTATATACAAAGTTAATGGTAAACCTGTTGGATATTTGGCCTATTATTTAAAAACTTTTTATAAAGGTTTTATTTATTTTATTGTTATTGATGCAGAATATCGTCAAAAAGGCTATGCGAGAAAATTGCTAGAGTTTGCGATTGATAATTTGAAAAAAGAAAATGTAAAAAGTATAGAGCTTATTACAAGAACAAATAATGTAAGAGCACAAACACTTTATAAAAGTTTAGGATTTAAAGAAATGTGGCGTGATGATGGTTTTATAAAATATGAAAAAGAATTAATTTGATCCCTCGCTATACCCTTTGGGCACTCGGGATGATTCCTAATTATTCATGGTGAGTGAAATTGCAAAGCAATTTAGTAGCGAACCAACATATTTTTTAAAATAAATGGCATAATATCTTTTAGTTTGTGCAGATTAAGTTTGATATTTTTTCCTTCAATATCTTTTTGTAACATTAAAAAATAAACAGGATTAGTTGTATGTCTTGTTTTTGGCTGATTTGTTGTGTAATCAAACATTTCTTCAGCATTTCCATGGTCGCCGGTAATATATATTGTACCACCAAGTTCTTCAACTATTTTTTTATACAGGATTGCAAGTTGTTTATCTAAGATTTTTATTGCCTTGATTGTAGCATCAAGACTTCCTGAATGTGCAACCATATCAGCATTTGCATAATTAATTAAATAAAAATCTAAAGGTAAATCATTTAAAGATTGCAATACAGCTTTTGTGATTTTTTCTGCAGACATCTGTGGCAAATCTATATATTGTTCTCTAGCAATTGATGGAATTAAAACTCTTGTTTCTCCTGGACGGATTACTTCTTTTCCACCATTAAAAAAATATGTAACATGAGCATATTTTTCTGTTTCTGCAATGGTAAATATAGTTTTATGATGTTCTTGTAAAATATCTAGAAAAGTATGGTGAATAATTTTTCTGGAAATTAATATATCAGTTTTAAAATCTGGACGATAAGATATTGCGGTTATAAAAAAAGATAAATCAATTTTTTTTGTTTTAAAATTTACAAAGTCTTCATCTAATAGAGCAGCGGTAAGTTGCCTTGATCTATCTGCTCTAGTATTGCAAAATATAATTCCATCTTGATCTTGAATTATTGCATTTTTATTTAATAAAGTTGGGGGTATAAATTCATCTGTGATATTTTGATTATAATAAAACAATAATGCATTGGACCATGAATTAAATTTTGGTTTTTTTTCATTGGTTAGCATATCATAAGTTTTTTTGGTTCTATCCCAATTACGATCTCTATCCATAGCATGAAATCTTCCAGATATTGAACCAACTGTTCCATGTCCAATTTTTTTACATAATTTATCTATTTTTGATAAATATTTAGCAGCTGATTTTGGTGGCACATCTCTTCCATCCAAAAATGCATGAATATAAATTTTTTTAACTTTGCATTGATGTGCAAGTTTTATTGTAGCTAAAATAATTTTTTCATGACAATGCACACCTGAATCAGAAACTAAACCTAAAATATGAAGCGTGTGATTATTTTTAGCCAAAATATTAAATTTTTCAATTAAAATTTTATTTTTAAAAAAATTTCCATCATCAATTTCTTCTAACAAAATTGTGATCGGATCTTTTATAATTTTACCGGTACCGATAGTCAAATGACCAACTTCAGAACTGCCAATAAATCCTTTTGGCAGACCAACATGTTTTCCACTTGCTTGTAAAATTGCATAAGGAAAATTTTGCAGCCAATAATTAAAATTTTTTGGATGCGCTAAATATATAGAATTATATTTTTTCTTTTTACTGTATCCAAATCCATCGAGAATAATTAAAGCAGTGGGTTTATTTTTTTTCATTTTTTAAACTCTTGATTTTTTTAAAATCGTAATATTTTAATATAGATAATCGCAACACAATTGTTATAAAAATATTTCAAAAAAGAGAGCATATGAAGTTTATTAAGTATTATTTATATTTAATTTTTACAACAATTTTTTCAATAATTTCAGCTCAAAATATAACGAATGAGTGGCTAATAAAAGAGTTATCGTCATATGAAATTTTTAAGCCTATAAAAAATAATGAGCTAAAATTAGTAAGTGACTTTTTAATTGATCGAGCAGAACAAAATCCTGAATTAAAAAATATTCTCGAAGAATTATATTCTGAATCACAAACTGATTTTACAGACTTTGATGATCTTATAACTAGAACACGTAATTCAAAAAAAATAATAAAATTACTTTGTTGTATAAAAAAAGAACTGGAAGAATGTTGTACAAACTTAACTGCACAAAATGCAAATTTAATTAATCAAATACAACTTATTATTTCTTCTTTAACATTAAAGGTTGATTTAGGTCCAGTATTTACAACACTTACAGATATTAAATCAACTATAACTGAATGCTGTGCTAGTTTGCAGGAAGCAATTTTGTCCTTAAGTAATGGTTTTACATTTACAACAAATGTAACAGTGCCATGTGATTTTACTACAGTATTTACAGCTCTTGCGGATATTAAATTAACAATAACTGAATGTTGTGCAACAACTCAAAATAATTTCAATAATACTTTTACGGATCTTCAAGATATAAAAAATACAATAACAGGATGTTGTGCTCAAACACAAATAAATTTTAATAACACGTTTACAGTTCTTGCTGATTTAAAATCAAGCATAACAACTTTAATAACTGTTGATTTTTCAAATGTATTTACAGCATTGACAGATATAAAGAATACAATAACAGTATGTTGTGCGACAAATCAAACAAACTTTAATAATACGTTTACAGTTCTTGCAGATATAAAACGAACATTAACTATATGTTGTGCGACAAATCAAACAAACTTTAACAATACATTTACAGTTCTTGCGGATATAAAAGAAACAATAACAGAATGTTGTGCAGAATTGTTCTCTACAATAACATCATTAAATCTTACAATAACTGCTGTTATAGATTTTACTGGAGTATTTACAACTTTAGCAGATATAAAATTAACTTTAACAAGATGCTGTGCGCAAAATCAGACTAACTTTAATAATACATGGACAATATTAGCAGATATTAAAAGAACATTAACAGAATGCTGTGCAGCAAATCAGACAAACTTTAATAATACATTTACAGCAATAGCTGATGTAAAAAATACATTAACTATATTAATAACAAATGGTTTCAATGGTACATTTACAGTTCTTGCTGATATAAAGAAAACATTAACTGAATGCTGTGCAACAACACAAAGTAATTTTAATGGAACATTCACCGTTCTTGCATCCATTTTATCCAATGTGAAAAATTGCGGCCCGACACCGGTTGGTGCCAGTGGACAACCAGTAACAATTTCTTCTCCCGGCAGTTATTGCTGCGCAAATAATATTACCGCTGCTTCTACAAATGCCATAACAATTGCTTCAAGTGATGTGACATTAGATTTAAATGGATGGACTCTTCAAGCACCAACAGCTGGCAATGCAGCGATATTAGTATCAGGTGCTGCTAGTAGAGATAACATAGTAATAAAGAATGGAAATATCACAAATTCTTCACTCAGTATATTATTAAATGCAGATAGTGGTCTTGTAATGGAGAATGTTTTAATCGAAAATATTTTGATTTCCAATAATCTTGGGGCTGTAGGTCCTATAGCAGGAAGAGCTATTAGCGGTGGTGAATTAATCAATATTACCATAAGAAACTGCCAAATTGAGTTTGTTACTAGTACAGGAGGTGCTGTTGGGACAACTGCATCTGGCATATATTTTAACGACGGAGGCTTTTTTATTAGAGATGTCAAAATAGAAAATTGTTTAATAAGTAATTGTTCAGCGGCGGGAATTTATCTTCAAAATTCTGTTGGTTCAACTGACCAAAATATTATTATAAAAGATTGTATCTTGGGAAATAATGGAAAAAATGGTATCGATTTTATATCTGCAGTAAATACACGATTGACTTCAGTGGCTATTCTCGATTGTCATTCATTAAATAATACTGGTACTGGTATTTCTGTAGCAATTAATGGTTGCACAATTCAAAATACTATTTCAAATGCAAATACAGCTGATGGAATTAATCTTGTGAGCACTAACTTTTCTATTTCAAATTGTACTACCAATGCAAATAGCGTTGTGGGTATTAATTTAAGTGGTTCTGGTAGTTCAAATGGTACAGTTGCAAATTGTGTAAGTCATCAAAATGGATTTGCAGGCATAAACCTTAATGGAAATTTTATGCAAACTCAAAATTGCAATATCGTAGGAACCAAATCTGCTGTGTCTAATGCCGATGGGATACGTATTAATGGTACTGACAATAAAATAATAAACTCAGTTATTAATAATAATAATATTGGAATAAATGCAGACATTTCAGGATCTAGCGCAACAAATTTAAGTATTGTTAATTGTGACGTTTCAAATAATGCATCGCTTGGAATAACTGCTTTTGCAAATGCAGGTACAATTGCAAATTGTGATGTTAAGTTGAGTGGTACGCATGGTATTTTAGTAAGAGGCAATTCTTTAGCGATTTTAAACAATAGAGTTCAAGATAATGCTAATAATGGAATTTCTTTGAATAATACTTCTCCTGGGACAACAAATTCCGAAGTAAGACAAAATACTGTTGTGTCTAATGCCGGTTTTGGAATTAGTGATAATAATGCTTCAACAACAAATAGAGTTTATTTAAATTATGCTACTAATAATACTGCAGGAAATTATTCAGGTATATCACCAATATTTACTATAAATCCAACACCAACAATTGCATTCTTAACATCTACCACACTTGATGCGCGTAACTGGGTTGCAAACGTTTCAAATTAATTTTTAGGACAAATTGTGATAAAAAATATTTAAAAAAAGAGAGCATATGAAGCATTACTTGTCTTTGATTTTTATAACAATTTTTTCAATAATTTCAGCCCAAAATATTACTAATGAATGGCTTATCAATGAATTATCGTCATATGATATTTTTTATAATATAAATAATAGTGAACTTAAATTAGTAAGCGATTTTATAATTGATCGAGCAGAACAAAATTCTGAATTAAAAAATATTCTCGAAGAATTATATTCTGAATCACAAACTGATTTTACAAACTTTGATGATCTTATAACTAGAACACGTAACTCAAAAAAAATAATAAGATTACTTTGTTGTATAAAAAAAGAATTGGAAGAATGTTGTGCAAACTTAACTGCACAAAATGCAAATTTAATTAATCAAATTGAAATCATAATTTCTTCATTAATTTTTCAAGTTGATCTAGGTCCAGTATTTACAACACTTACAGATATTAAATCAACTATAACTGAATGTTGTGCAAATTTACATGACCTCATTTCTTCCTTAAGTAATAGATTAACCTTTACTGTTCATGTAGTTGTAGGATGTGATTTTACTACAGTATTTACAGCTCTTGCGGATATTAAATTAACAATAACTGAATGTTGTGCAGTAACTCAAAATAACTTCAATAATACATTTACTGTTCTTAGAGATATAAAAAATACAATAACAGAATGTTGCGCTCAAACACAAATAAATTTTAATAATACGTTTACTGTTCTTGCTGATTTAAAATCAAGCATAACAACTTTAATAAGTGTTGATTTCGCAGGAGTATTTACAACATTAAATGATATAAAAAATACATTGACTATATGTTGTGCTACTAATCAGACAAACTTTAGTAATACGTTTACAGTTCTTGCAGATATAAAAAATACATTGACTATATGTTGTGCTACTAATCAAACAAATTTTAATAATACATTTACAGTTCTGGCAGACATAAAAGATACAATAACAGAATGTTGTGCAGATTTGATCTTTACAATAACATCATTAAGGCCTATAGCCATTGTAGATTTTTCAACAGTATTTACAGCTTTAGCGGATATAAAATTAACTTTAACCCAATGCTGTGCACAAAATCAGACAAATTTTAATAATACATGGACAATACTTGCAGATATTAAACGAACATTAACAGCATGCTGTGCGGCAAATCAGACAAACTTTAATAATACGTTTACAGCAATAGCTGATCTAAAAAATACATTAACTATATTAATAACAAATGGTTTCAATGGTACATTTACAGTACTTGCAGATATTAAAAAAACATTGACTGAATGTTGTGCAACAACACAAAATAATTTTAATGGAACATTTACTGTGTTAGCAGAAATTCTAAATACAGTAACAACAAACTGCATACCAATCACCATTGGGCAAAATGGACAGCCAGTAACAATTTCTTCTTCCGGCAGTTATTGCCTGACAAATAACATCACTGCGCCTGCTACAAACGCTATCACAATACAAGCCAGTGATGTGACATTAGATTTAAATGGTTGGACGCTACAAGCTCCAACAGATTTAACGGCAGCAGTAGCGGTGGATGCCAGTGGAGCAACCAGAGATAATATTGTTATAAGAAATGGAAATATCACTAATTCTTCCAACAGTATTTTATTAACCGCAAATGGCGGTAATCAATTGAACAATGTTTTAGTAGAAAATATTTTGGTTGCCAATAATGGTGGGCCGGTGGGACCTATAACATGTTTTGCTCTTCTTGGAACTGCGAGATTAACTAATGTTACAATAAGAAATTGTCAAATTGAGTTTGTAACGCTTAATGGAGGACATGCTGGGACTCCTGCTTCAGGTATATTCTTACAGGATTCAACTGGTATTATTAATAATATATCAATAGAAGATTGTTTTATAACTAATTGTACAAATGCTGGAATTTCATTTATCAATAATGCTAGTGCAAATGATAGCAATATAAGCATAAAAAATTGTCTTATTAATAATAATGGTACAAATGGAGGTATAGATTTTGCTAGCGCATTAGTCACGCCAATCAATGTAATGAGTATTATTGATTGTCAAACATTAAGTAATACAGGTACTGGTATTAGTGTAAATGTAAATGGTTGCACCATTCAAAATACTATTTCAAATAGTAACTCTGCTGATGGTATTAATGTTACAAGCTCAAATTTTGCAATTTCAAATTGTGTTGCTAATGCAAATTCACTTTTTGGTATTAATGCGAGCAGCCTTGGTTCTGGCAGCTCAAATGGAACAATAAAAGATTGCATTGTTCATCAAAGTGGATTTGCTGGTATAAGTTTAAATGGTTCTGCAATTCAAGTTGAAAATTGTAATATTGTTGGAACAGGAGTTACAACACTTAATCGTGATGGAATACGTGCTACTGGGCCAAATCATAAAATATTAAATTCTATAATTAATAACAATCGAATTGGAATTAATGCAGATTTTACTCTTAGCGCGACAAACTTAACCATTGTTGATTGTGATGTGTCTAGTAATAAAGCAGGTGGTATAGTTATATTTGCAAATGGTGGAACAATTGCAAATTGCACTGCTTCAAACAATTCTGGGGCCGGAGCTAATCAAAATGGTATTCAAGTGAGAGGAAATTCTGTAGTAATTGTTAATAATAGGGTTCAACTTAATGGTCTAAATGGAATTTTACTTTCAGCTACTACACCTCGTGCTACAAATTGTGAAGTCAGAAATAATACTGCAGTTAGTAATGCTAACATTGGAATTCTTGACGGAGCTGGATTAGCTTCTGCTAATAAAGCATATTTAAATTATGCAACGAATAATACTGCTGCAAATTTTTCTCTTAATGGAGTTGATACAGTGCGTACAATTCACCCAACTGCACAAGAAGCTTTTATGACATCTGATACACTTGATGCTCGTAATTGGGTATTAAACATTGCAAATTAATTTTGGAAGGACTTAATTTTTTAAAAATGCTTGAACTTTTTATAATGCTAATATTTTAATATAAATAATCTCTGAGTTTAGATTAGAAAAGATTTTTAAAAAGAAGTTATAGTATGAAAAATTACTTATTAATTGGTCTCCTGGCATTTTGTTCGATAATAAATGCCAAAGAAATTGATAGTTCTTGGTTAATCAAAGAATTATCATCATATGATATTTTTCAAACTATAAATCATAATGAATTAATATTAATCAGTGATTTTATAATTGAACGAGCAGAAAAAAATCCTGAACTCAAAAATATTCTCGAAGAATTATATTCTGAATCACAAACTGATTTTACAGATCTCAATCATATAACTAGAATTCGTAATTCAAAAAAAATAATAAGATTACTTTGTATTATAAAAAGTGAATTAGAAGGATGTTGTGCAAATTTAACCGCACAAAATACAAATTTAATTAATCAAATTGAAATTATAATTTCTTCATTAATTTTTAATGTTGACCTAGGTCCAGTATTTACAACACTTACAGATATCAAATCAACTATAACAGAATGTTGTGCTAGTTTAGAGGAAGAAATTGCTTCATTAAGTAATTTTAGAACATTTACGGCTATTATATCTACAAATTGCGATTTTACAACAGTATTTACAGTTCTTGCGGATATTAAATTAACAATAACTGAATGTTGTGCAGTAACTCAAAATAACTTCAATAATACATTTACTGTTCTTAGAGATATAAAAAATACAATAACAGAATGTTGCGCTCAAACACAAATAAATTTTAATAATACGTTTACTGTTCTTGCTGATTTAAAATCAAGCATAACAACTTTAATAAGTGTTGATTTCGCAGGAGTATTTACAACATTAAATGATATAAAAAATACATTGACTATATGTTGTGCTACTAATCAGACAAACTTTAGTAATACGTTTACAGTTCTTGCAGATATAAAAAATACATTGACTATATGTTGTGCTACTAATCAAACAAATTTTAATAATACATTTACAGTTCTGGCAGACATAAAAGATACAATAACAGAATGTTGTGCAGATTTGATCTTTACAATAACATCATTAAGGCCTATAGCCATTGTAGATTTTTCAACAGTATTTACAGCTTTAGCGGATATAAAATTAACTTTAACCCAATGCTGTGCACAAAATCAGACAAATTTTAATAATACATGGACAATATTAGCAGATATAAAACGAACATTAACAGAATGTTGTGCAGCAAATCAGACAAACTTTAATAGTACGTTTACAGCAATAGCTGATGTAAAAAATACATTAACTATATTAATAACAAATGGTTTCAATGGTACATTTACAGTTCTTGCAGACATAAAAAATACATTAACGACATGTTGTGCGACAACACAGGCAAATTTTGCAGGAACATTTACAGTGCTGGCTTCAATAAAAAGTACATCAACAATTAGTTGTACGCCGACTATAATAGGTGCAAATGGACAACCAGTAACAATTTCTTCACCAGGTAGTTATTGTTTGGCGAATAATATTACAGCTGCAGGTACAAATGCTATCACAATAAATTCTAACGCTGTAACATTGGATTTAAATGGATGGACTCTTCAAGCTCCTACTTCTGGAGATAATGCCGCAATAAAAATAAATGGCGCTGCTGACAATATAGTAATTAAGAATGGCATTATCACAAATTCACAAATTAGCATTTGGATTTTATCTTTTCCAGGAGCGGTAGATAATGTTTTGATAGAAAATCTATTAATTTCTGGTGGAACTCTTGGACCAATAATAGCTACAGCATTAAATAGTGGGACTATATCCAACCTAACAATCAAAGATTGCATGATTGAGTTCGTAAATCATCCAAACAGCATAAGTTTTCTATCTGGAGTTAATGCATCTGGTATAATTTTATTTGATAATGGAACTAACTCTGGTCTTGCATCTATTTCTAATGTAAATATAGAAAATTGTTTAATTAGTAATTGTAGTGCTTCAGGAATATTTTTTCACAATGAAGCAGGTGCTACAAATGACAAAAATATTAGTGTAAAAGATTGCATTGTTGGAAATAATACCTCAAATGGTATAGATTTTGCATCTGCAATAGCTGTTCAGTTAAACACTGTTGATGTTATTGATTGTCAGTCATTAAATAATACAGGCACAGGTATAACTATAAATGCAATTCGTTGCACAATTCAAAACACTATTGCAAATGCTAATACTGCAGATGGGATTAATCTTATTAACTCTAACTTTTCTGTTTCTAATTGTGTTACCAATGCAAATACAGTTGTAGGTCTTAATTTAAGTAGTCTTAATACTTCTACAGGCACAGTTGCAGATTGCGTAAGCCATCAAAATGGTTTTGTTGGTATTAACGTTAATGGAAATTTCACACAAGTTCACAATTGCAATATAGTGGGAACGGGATCAACTGCTATTAATCGAGATGGTATCCGTGTTAATGGTACTAATAACAAAATAATAAATTCTATCGTTAATAATAACCGTATTGGAATAAATGCTGATTATTCAGGTGCTGATTCACAATTTTTAAACATAATTAATTGTGATGTCTCTCGAAATACATCTCATGGCATAACCGCATTTTCAAGTTATGGTACAATTGTAAATTGTATTTGCAATTCTAATTCTGGTGATGGTATTCAAGTTAGAGGAGATTCTTCAATAATTCTCAGTAATATGACTCAACTAAATGGTAATAATGGAATTTTTTTGACCAGCACATCTCCTGGTACTACAAATTTTGAAGTTCGCGATAATACAACAATATCTAATACGGTTGATGGAATTAACGATGCTAATGCATCTACTAATAATAGAGTTTATTTAAATTATGCTACAAATAATACGATAGCAAATTTTGCTGGCGTTGACCCGGTATTTACAATTAATCCAACTCCATCAATTGCATTTTTATCTACAAATAGTGTGCTTGATGCACGAAATTGGGTTGCTAATGTTTCAAATTAGATTCATTTAAATTTTTATATTAAAAATGTTATGCTCAAAAGTGTTATAATACAAAACATTTTAATTTTAATTAGGTAAAAATGTTTAAAAATTTTTTTTTATTTATTCTTTTCACAATTTCGATTTCAAATTTTTCTTTCTGCATGGAAGAGCAGCAATTACAAGAACAAAAAAATGTAAATGAGTTAGATGAGTTATTTGATGATGTTGTCTCATTAACAAAAGTTAATCCAGAAGTGTTGCAACATAAATATGAACTGCCATCTTGGATGAATAGAGTTGGTTATTGGTTTGTATTGCGTTATATTGCTTTAAAAAATTGTTCTCATAAATTATATCAAAATTGCAAACAAAAAATTGAAAAATTAGTGGGCAATTGTCCATGAAAGTTAAAGATCAAGCACATCAATTTGCTCTCTATATAAAAAATTTAGAACAAATAAAACAGAAAAAAAATATTGATGAAAAAGATTTAATTCATCGAATTATTAATATATTGAGATTAGAAGTAAATAATGAACTAATTTTATTTGATGAAAATAAAAATATTTTAATTAAATTAAAAAATATAAATAAAAAAAATATTGAATTTGATATTTTAAAAGAAGAAAAAAATAAAAAATTTAGGACAAAAATAATTTCTGTTCTGCCAATTTTAAAAAGAAATCATTTTGAAGAAGCACTTTATAATCTTGTAGAAATTGGTGTTGACGAAATTCAATTGGTTAATACAACAAAATCTGCAAATGAATTTTTTAAAATAGATCGAATAAAATCGATTATTGTTTCTGCTGCAGAACAATCTAAAAATTTTTCTTCCTCACATTTGAAAAATGCAATTTCACTTGATACATTTTTGAGCGAAATAAAAAAATTAAGTTTTCCAAAAATCTTTTTTGACCCATCTGGAGAGAATATCTTAGATGTAATTGAAAGAGAAAAAAAATTTCAAAAAACAAAAGAGATTATATTATTTGTAGGCCCAGAAGGCGATTTAACCCAAGATGAAAAAGACCAATTAAATTCTGCGGGATTTATTTTTTGCAAATTGACTCCAACAATTCTAAGAGCATCTAGTGCAATTACTTTAGGTTCAGGAATTTTCAGGTCTATTTTTGAATAGCCCTTCGCTAAGATTCTTTCAGAATCATTCTCGGGACGGTTCTGGTCATGGTGAATGTCCGACGTCGTCAAGGCTAAGACGGATGTAGCGAACCGTTATTTTAGATACAAGGGAAAAATTTGATTTGTAATATTTTTTTGTTCTAGCCAATTTTGATAACCCATCTGTGCAACTTTTTCTACACTCGCAGAATCAACTTCTAACAATGTTATATTTTCAAAATCTTTGAGCAAATTTTTAAAAATTGATATATGACCAAAAATTTGAATTTTATCTTTTGAATCTTTACTAAAGCGTGTAATAAATTTTTCTAATTTTTCAGTCTTCGCTTCTTCTGAGCTTCGAATAATATGCTTATCTTTTAAATCGTTGGACAAATAGTTTTGATCACAAGAGTGCGAAGACTGTCCGCCGTAGCTTGCCGAGTTTGAAGACCCGGATAAGCGTAGGCTGGACTTCTCTGTTCCTTTTTCCGGGGTCCCCGAAACATGTTTCGGGGCTATTTCAAAGTAAACATCGCCGGCAAACGCATTTAAGATAGCGACATTTAAATCAAATTTTGGACCATAATATTCGTTCATTAAAGCATCTAAGCCATTTACACCAACAAGAGGTATATTCGTAGCAAAAGCTATACCATTAGCTGTTGCTATTGAAGTTCTTAAACTTGTAAATGGAGCTGGACCTTGGTTGACACAAATAAACTTGACATCAGACAATTTTAAATTATTTTCTTTTAAAATTTCATCGATAATTAAAATTAAATTTTTGCTTGCTAATTTATTTTCTATCTCTTTTTTAGCGATGAGTTTTTCTTTATCCGAAAGAGCAATGAAGATGTGATGATAACCTGTTGAAAGAGTTAAAAAGATCATTATTTAATTTTAATTTTTATTGTTAGTTTTTTGTTGTTGATAGAAAATACTAAAAGAGTCGTATTCAATAGTTTTTTCTTTCTTTACTATAATTCTACCACAATTTAAGCATTTCCAGCCATCAAAGTTTAAAAAATTATCAAAAAATGACTGCATTACCATTAATCCTTGGCACTTTGTACACTTCATTATACTTTGCCTCCTTTTTTTAAAGGGCTTGTCTTTACAATGAAATCTAAAGTATAATATCTATATTTGTCAAATAAACTTTATAAAAATTTTATAAAATATGCTAAGATTGTGGTAAAACCCAGCCTTCACTTTAAAATTGGTTAATTAACTTTTTGATTATAGAAGCTACGGCGGGTTATTTTCCTTAATAAAGAAAAATTTGAATGTGAATTTCAATGGCAGAAAATAAAAAAATATTAGCTCTAGATATTGGAGATCAATGGACTGGGATCGCAATTAGCGATTCGAGTCAAACTTTTGTAAAACCATTTACAACAGTATCTTTGCAAGAATTAAAACCATTTCTTACTAAAATTCTTACTGAACAAGAAATTGATACTATTGTTGTAGGCCGACCTATAACTTTAAAAGGAACAATTAGTAAACAAACTGAAAAAGTTATCAAAAAAAAAGAAGAATTGGAAAATGAATTTAAACAAGTTAAATGGGTTCTGTGGGATGAAAGATTAACTAGTAAATGGGCAGATGAGTTAAAAAAGGGCATAAGTAAAGAAGAAAAATTAAAATCCCATGCTAGGGCTGCTGCATTTATCTTGGATTCTTATTTAATGTTTTTAAAAATACAGGCTGAAAAGGTTTAATTGTATGCAGACATTAATGTTATTAGGTTTTGGAATTTATTTTGTAATTTTATCTCTGATTGCGATAATCGCGACAAAAAAAGCCCTTAAAGACCAAGATCATTCTTCTTTTATGGTTGGAAATAGATCGATCAATTATTGGCTTACAGCTCTTTCTGCGCATGCAAGTGACATGAGTGATTGGCTTTTTATGGCATATCCTGCCGCAATATTTGTAGGTGGGCTGCTTCAATCCTGGATCGCTATCGGTCTTGTCATCGGTATGTTTTGTAATTGGCATTTTGTAGCGCCAAAATTAAGAATTATGACAGAAAAATATAATGTTTTTACTTTATCATCTTTTTTTGAAAAAAGATTTAATGACAAGTCAGGAATTTTAAGAATTGTAAGTGCTATCTTAAGTCTGTTTTTTATTACAATTTATATAGCTGCAGGATTAAAAGGAATTGGTTTTCTAATGCAGGCAGTTTTTGGTGTTTCTTATTCAACTGCAATTATAGGTGCTATTTTTATGGTGCTTGCTTACACTCTCATAGGTGGATTTATTGCTGTCGCTTGGGTTGATGCATTTCAGGCAATTTTTTTGCTTTTAATGATTTTAATTGTACCAATTCTTGCGTATATTCGTCTTGATAGCTTTCAAGATATTATTAATGTAGCCAATGCAAAAAATATTTCTCTTTCTTTATTACCAGATTATTCACTTAAAACAATTATTAATGCAATTTTAATTTCGCTTGGTTGGGGACTTGGTTATTTTGGAATGCCTCACATCTTAGCTAAATTTATGGGAATTTCTGACCCGCGTGAATTAAATAAATCAAAATATATAGGTATTACTTGGCAAATAATAATTTTAGCTGCAGCAACTGCAGTTGGAATTGTAGCATTGCCATATTTTGTCAGTGGTCTTGCAAATAAAGAATTAGTTTTTGTCGAACTCGTAAAAATGTTATTTCATCCGTTAAGTGCTGGATTAGTTTTGTGCGGAATAGTTGCTGCTACGTTATCTACTATCGATTCACAGGTTTTAGTTTTGGCATCATTGCTTACTCAAGATTTTTATAAAAACATTTTTAAAGATGCAAAAATAAAAAATCTTGTTTGGGTTTTTAGAATTAATATTCTTATAACATCTTTAATTTCTGCTTGCATAGCTCTTGTTTTCAGTCATGACACTATCATGAGTCTTGTTGCATATGCATGGATGGGTCTTGGTCCAACATTTGGCCCACTTGTAATTGCAGCACTATATGGAGAAAATAAAGTAAATAAATATGGTGCATTTGCAGGAATTGTTTCAGGTGGTTTAATTGCTGCATTATGGAATCCTGTTTTGCAAAAATTTATTGCTTATCCTATCCCTGCTATGGTCCCTGCTTTTTTTAGTAGTTTAATTCTTATTTTTATTGTGTCAGCAATTTTTAAAAAAAGATAAAATCCGATTGCATTTTTTGCTGAATTGAATTATAAAAATAACGCATTAACTTATTAACAAGGGACTAATCATGAATATCTTTTTTTTATTTCTTATTTTAATTGGTTGTAATTCTTCTTTTTGCATGGAAGGTAAATCCTCAAAAAGATCAAGTTTAGAGCCGCAAATGAGAAAATTTGAAATGCAAGAATTAACTCAGGTTGTTGTAGAATCTCAAAGCGATAGCAATGTTAGTTCTCCTTTTGTAAAAACTTCTTATGAAAATAGTTTTACTGAAGAATCTGAAGATGAATTTCATGAAGATATGGAATTTCCAGTTTGTGAAGAAAGATCTAAGGCTTTAAAAAAATTTAGAGAGCAATTTTCAAGAAAAATGAAAAACCCTAAATGGGATGTTTTATTTGATTTTTTAATGACAGAAAATGATGGATTATTTTTGGATTTAACAAAACAAATAAAATCTAAAGAAAATGTGCCATCTAGAGATGCGGATAATAGTACCTATATATTTCTCAATAGAAAATTTGCTGAGGGCAAAACAGAAATGGTAGACGCGGTAAAAGAGGGGATGAAAGAAGAATATAAAAATATAGAATCCCAAATTGATGAAGTTAAATCTCTTAGTAATCGTAATCGCAATATTATTATTGCAACTAATGTACTAATGGCAATTTTTACTCTAGGTGGTCTAGCATCATTTATACATTTTGGAAATTATCTTAAGTAACGATCTTGATTTCATGCCAATTGGTCGTAAAACAAGCAGATTTTTTTAATTGCTTCATTTTCCATTCTTGTTCAATACCTGCTGCTGCAAATGTTACTTTATTTTTGCCCAATTTATTATTGGCCGAATCAATGATTTTCATTAAATGAGATTGAGTTGTAGTGTCAGGCAATGGTTCATATAAATTTAATTGTCTGCAATTTTCATCTACAATATCTGTCAAAATTATTCCGGTTTTTTTATAAATTAAACCCGGCCTGAACAATTTTTTTATGCAAGAATGGACGGCTTTAATAAGATCTGGTGTGTAAGAAGTTGCTATTGGCAATTCAATAAATGTTGCATCATAATATCTTTGTGGATCATGATATCTTGTTGTTACAACAAATACATTAATACTTCCGGCAATAGATTTTTGTTGTCTCAATTTTTGTGCAGCGCAAACTGTGTAAGATGCTGCAGCTTGCTTAAGCTCTGTAATATTTTTTACAGGTCTTCCAAATAAACGCGATACTGTAATACTTTGTTTGTTTTCAATTATGTCATTTAATTTAAAACATGGGGTACCTCTTAACTCTAATAAAGTTCGAAGGCCCATGATTGTCATATTTTTTCTAACCCAATCATCTTTTAAATATTTAAAATCTCGAGCTGTTAAAATATTTTTATTTTTTAACATTCTTGAATATCTATAACCAATTCCCCAAATATCTGCGACATCTATTTTGCTTAAAATATCATCAATATTTTTAACTATCGAAATGTCAAAAACACCAGTAGGGTCCTTTTTTGCTAAATCTGTTGCAATTTTTGCTAATGTTTTTGTCTGGCCAATTCCAAAAGAAATTGGGATTCCTATTCTTTGTTTTGTTTCTATTCTTATGTATCTGCAATAATTTGCATGATAATTTTCATCTTTTTCAAATTGTGAATTGTGGTTCGACAAAAATAAAAATGCTTCATCGACTGAATAAATTTCTATATCTGTTGCAAATGATGATAATGTTTGCATCACACGTTTAGATATATCGCCATAAAGTGTAAAATTTGCTGAATAAACTATTACATTATGTTTTTCAAAAATTTCTTTACATTCAAATGCCGGATCTCCCATTTTTATTCCCAATTTTTTTGCTTCATTTGATCTTGCAATTACACAAGCATCATTACTTGAAAGTACAACAACTGGTTTATTGTTGAGCGATGGATTAAAAATTTTTTCACAAGATACGTAAAAATTATTACAATCGGCTAAGATAAATTTTTTCATACTTTATGAATTACGTATGTAACAACACCCCAAACTTCAAAATCCATTTCAGATGTTATTTCAATAGGTTTGTATTGATCATTTTCTGCATGCAAAGAAATTTTTTCTGCATTTATTAAAATTCTTTTTACAGTTAATTCATCATTAATTCGTGCAATAATAATTTTATTGGTTCTTACTGTAAGTGCTCTATCAACAATTAAAATATCTCCATCATTGATCCTCGCATTAATCATAGAATTACCTTTTACTTTTAAAAAAAATGTAGCAGCGGCATGTTGCACTAAAAGTTCATTTAAATCTAAAGATTTTTCTAAATAATTTTCTGCTGATGATGGAAAACCAGCAGATACCCTGGAAGATAATAATGGTATTTCTTGTTTTTTGTTTGGATCGATAGAAAAAAATTTGTCTAAAGAATCGGATTTTAATTTCATGATAACCCCATAAAAAGATGTGCTGTATATAGTTTAATCCAATTTTATAAAAGTGAAAAATACTATAACAATCTTACATTTATGAAGATATTTATAATTCTTTGTACAAAATCATTAATATAGAATTGATTAAGATATATAATAAAATTTAGTTGATCTCTAATTTCAAAAAATTAGGAGTTGAATGAAATATTATTTATATTTATCCATAATAATTCTTTTCTACACATCACTTTTTGGACATGGTTTTAGTTCTGAAACTCTTATAAAAAATTCATTAACTATCAAACAAATATGTCATAATTTTGATGAAGAAAATCAAAAAGTATTAAGCTATGATTTAAATGCTCAACAATATAAAAAAAGAAAAATAAAATCTGTTGGAAAAAGTAAAGCAAATTGCTATTTCAGAATTGGATTTGATGAGTATTTTAATAATGATATTTTGTGTACACCGACACAAGAATTTTATGTTCCTTCAATAAAGAAATGGGTACCTACTTTTAATTTAAAAGTAGGTGATAAGCTTTTAACTAAATCAAATCAATCAATAGAAATTACACATTTAGAATTCATTAAAAAATCTCGCAAAGTTTATTCAATTGAAGTTGAAAAAAATCATAACTTTTTTGTTGGTCGTCATTTTATTCTTACACACAACATGTTATTGCCTGCAGCATTAAGTATTGGGATAGGTTCCTCATTTGGAGCAGGAGCCGCTGCGGGTTGCACTGCCGGTGGTTGGTTTGGGCCAGTAACTTTTGTAGGTGGCGCAGTTGTTGGTGGCATCGTTGGCGTAGCAATAAAAGTTATTAAAGGAAATAAAATACCGGAATATAAATTGGTATTTAATAAAGAGCACATTGGCGAACATTTTAAAAACAATGCGAATCCAAAAGATTCAAAAGAAAATCCAAAAAGTGATTTAGAAAAAAACAATGATGCTCAAGCACCTGGAAAGCCAACAGAAAATGATGGGTTTATTCCTAAAAAAAATTGGGATGGAAAGAAGGTGAAAAATCCAAATGGTCCTGGTTATGGATGGCCAGATAAAAAAGGGAAAGTTTGGATTCCAAGTGGTCCTAATGGACATGGATGTCCTCATTGGGATGTTGAAGATCCTAATGGAAGTTATGAAAACATTGTACCCGGTGGAAAAATAAGAGGTAAAAATGAACAAAGATGAAAATATTTTAATATGTAAAGCTGTAAAATTTTACGCCCGTAGAGATGAAGATGCCTTTTTTGAATGGATTAAAAAAATTGATTGTATTGATGATATTTCTGGAGCAGGAGATGAATTGTATCTTCATATTGCCAGTGATGAAATTCATGATCATGACTTAAGAGATTTACTAGGTTTATTTTATAGATATAAAATAGATATGAAACAATTAAAAAGATTTTTGACAAAAGACAATAAAAAATGGTTTTATGCAAATAAAAAAGCTTATTGGTATAAGAAAGTATTTGGATCTTAATTTAAAAAAATCACAGGAAAATGAAATATCCAATAAAAATATCTAACTGCAAGGCCAAATTTTATACAGAATATTTTTTTACAAAATTATATATTTCCCATTTTCAGATTTTACTAAATTAATTTTTGAAATCTTAAATTCAAAATTCTTTGGATTAATTATTTTTTCTAAAGATTTATTTAAATTCTCTAAATTAATTTTTTTGTGTTTTTTGTCTCGTGTAACAATAGATAGATGTCCTGCAAATGGACGTTTTTTTAAATCATTAAAATATTTGTTTGTTACATTTTCAATTTTGATAATTAAGTTTTGCAGATTTTCTGAATTTTTTACATCCAATGCAAGTAAAGGTTCGCGTTTATCTGCGCCAAAAAATCTAATTACTGGGGCTATTTGAATATCAAAATTTTCAAATTTTAATTTCGAAATTTCATCTTTTATTCTTTTTAGAGCTTCATCATTAATAATACCTATATATTTTAAAGTTAAGTGAAGTTTTTCTGGTTTTACGACTTTTTTGGGATTAACTAATTCATTTTCTATAAGGATTTTTTGTAAATTTTGTATTTCTTTGGCAATAGATTGTTCTGGCTCAAAAATCAGCCCTATAAAATAAGTCGGCATATAAACCTTTCTGGCAATTGTTTTTAATATTGGCTTGGTTATAATTGTTGATATTATACAAAAACCATCTCTTGATTAGCGAGGCTAAAAGGACCGGTCTTATGAAAAAAACTGATAATGATCTAAAAATATTACGCCATTCAGCGGCGCATCTTGTTGCGCATGCAGTTTTAGAATTATATCCAGATACTAAATTGACCATTGGTCCAGCTACAGAGGAAGGTTTTTTCTATGATTTTTTGCCAAAACAAACTTTTAAAGAAGAAGATCTTCCAAAAATAGAAGAACGTATGTTGGAGATTGCAAATCGCAATTATCCAATTACACATAGAGAAATTTCAAAAGAAGAAGCTAGAAAATTATATCATAATAATCCTTTTAAGCTTGAGCTTATTGATGGCATAGAAGGAGACACTGTTGGTCTTTCTTGCCAAGGTGATTTTTGTGACTTATGTAGAGGCGGTCACGTTGAATCTACAGGTCAATTAAAACATGTTAAATTATTGGCAGTAGCCGGTTCTTATTGGCGAGCAGATAGAACCAAACAAGCTTTGCAAAGAATTATTGGAACAGCATTTTTTACTGAAAAAGAATTAAATGATTTCTTAACTCAACGAGAAGAAGCTGCAAAATATGATCATCGTAAAATAGGAAAACAGCTTGATTTATTCTCGTTTCATGAAGAAGGTCCAGGATTTCCATTTTTTCATCCAAGAGGAAAAAAAGTTTTAAATATTTTGGTAAATTACATGCGTCATCTGCATGATAAATATAATTATCAAGAAGTTTCAACACCTACTATGTTGAGCGACGAACTTTGGAAAAGATCCGGACATTATGCCCATTACAAAAATAATATGTATTTTTGCACAATTGATGAACGCAATTTTGCAATTAAACCGATGAATTGTCCTGGTTCAATTTTAATTTATAAAAGTAGACCAAGATCTTATCGTGAACTTCCTTTAAAATTAGCTGAATTTGGCCATGTACACAGACACGAACTTTCTGGTGTTTTACATGGTCTTTTAAGAGTACGTGCATTTACACAAGATGATGCTCATATTTATTGTACTGTTAACCAAATTGAGCAAGAAGTTACAACTTTAATCAAAATTATAAAAGATCTTTTGAAAGTTTTTGGATTCGATAATATTCAAATTGCTCTTTCTACTCGCCCTGAAAATGCAATGGGAAGTCAAGAATTGTGGAATACTGCTACTGCTGCGTTATCAGATGCATTGAAAAATGCTAAATGTGAATTTACAATAGCAGAAGGCGAAGGTGCATTTTATGGTCCTAAAATTGAATTTGTAATTCAAGATTCGATGGGCAGAAGCTGGACATGTGGAACAATTCAAGTTGATTTTATGAATCCAGAAAATTTTGACTTAACATACACAAGTTCTGCTGGAACAAAAGAAAGACCGGTAATGATTCACCAAGCAATTTATGGATCTTTAGAAAGATTTTTTGCAATCTTGCTTGAACATTTTAAAGGACAATTGCCTTTTTGGCTTTCTCCTACACAAATTAGAATTTTAACAATTTCTGATTCGCAAAATGAATATGCAAAAAAGATTGAAGCCATATTAAAAGAAAATGGTTTAAGAGTTGAAATAGATGATTCATCTGATCAAATAAATTCAAAAATAAAAAATGCACAATTAGAAAAAATTCCATGGATGATTGTGCTCGGACAAAAAGAAGCGGATGCTCAAACTGTTTCAGTTCGCTATCTTGATGGTAAGCAAAAAATGGGAATAAAAATAGAAGAGTTAGTAGATCAAGCAAATAAATTAAAGGTGTTTTAAAAATGGAAAAAGCATTAAATATTACATTAACTAAATTACCAATAGCAGACATTATACAAAATGTTAATGATTTTCTTTGGGGTTGGCCAATAATAATTTTTTTTATTGCAGCAGGCGCAATTGCTACGTATCAGTTAAAGTTTTTACAATTTAGATATTTTTTTCAAAGTTGGAAACTTCTTTTAAAACCAGGAGCAATGCTTAGTGCGCATGGACAGATGACTCCTTTTCAAGCATTCATTGGTGCTTTAAATACAAGTGTAGGAAATGGAAGTTTGGCCGGTATGTCAGTTGCCGTTCACCTTGGAGGACCAGGTGCTGCATTTTGGATATTTGTTATTGGTTTTTTCAGTTTAATAATTCGTTATTGTGAAGTTTATCTAAGTAATGTTTATCAAGGTACTGTTGGCAAAGACGCTGTTCTTGGTGGACCAATGGTTTATTTGCGTAGAGTTTATGGTGGATCATTTTTACCTTATGTTTATGCAGTTTTTTGTTTTGCATTTGCACTAGTAGGTGGAAATGCAATGCAATGTAATTCAATAAGACTTGGTGTTGAAAAAATTCTTAATATTAATGCAGGTTGGATTGCTTTAGGATTGTTTTTATTTGTTGCTTATATAATGGCTGGCGGTGCAAAAAGAATTGTTTCATTTTCTGAAAAAATTGTTCCTTTAAAAGTAGGTGGTTTTTTTATTTCCTGCATAATAATTCTTTTATTTCATATAAATGCAATTTTGCCAGCATTAAAATTAATTGTTTGCGGTGCTTTTAATTGTAAAGCATTTAGTGGAGCATTAATTGGTTATTCTATTTTAAGCGCAATCAGATATGGAATTTCAAGACCTGTAAATGCAACTGAGGCTGGCCTTGGTACTGCGGGAATTTTATTTGGTTCAACTGGCAGCAGACAACCAGTTGAAGATGGAATAATGTCCATGGTATCTACATTTATCAGTAACTATTTAGTTTGCTTTTTATTAACGTTAATTTTAATAGTTACTGGTGTTTGGAATAATGGCCTTACAAGTACTGCGCTTACAATTTCTGCATTTGAAACCGTATTTGGAACATATGCAGGTTGGATTGTAACAATTCTTTCTATTATGTTTGGAATGGGCGTCCTTGTTACTAACGGATTTATTGCACGCGAATGTTGGCAGTTTTTAACAGCTGGAAAATATTTAAATATTTTTTCTTCAATTTATGTTTTAACAGCTCTTTTTGGCGCATTGGCACAAGTTGGGGTTGTTTGGAATGCAATTGATATTGTAATTGCCGGACTATTGGCAATTAACCTTTTTGCAATTTTGAGTTTAATGCCAAAAATTACTGCGGATTTTAAAAAATACGATGCTAGATAAAATTTATCCTGTAACTTGTCATACCGATCATGTTGGCAAAGGTTCAACATTTGTAGTAATAAAAGGGATGAAGGAAGATGGAGCAAAGTATATTGCAAAAGCAATTGAGCTTGGTGCAAAAAAAGTTGTCATAGAAAAAGATTGTGCACATTTAGTTCGAGATATAAAAAATATTGAAATTGAATTTGTAGATAATGCAAGAAAAGCTTTGGCAGTTTTAAGCGCACAGGCTTACGGATTTCCAGCAAAAAAATTAAAAATAATCGGCATCACTGGCACTAAAGGAAAAACCACCACAACATTTTTAACTGAACATATTTTAAAAACTGCAGGTTACAAAACTGCGCTTTTGAGTACAGTAAAAAATAAAATTCTAGATAAAGAATTTTCAACCAAATTAACTACAGCCCAGCCAGATTATTTGCATATGTTTTTATCAAAGGCTGTGCAAGCTGGCGTAGAATATGTGGTTATGGAAGTTGCTGCCCAAGCACTTTCATTATATCGTGTTTATGGAATAGAATTTGATGCTGTAATATTTACAAATTTTAGCCAAGAACATGCAGAATTTTATTCTAATCTAGATGAATATTTTGAAGCAAAAGTTTCTATTCTTAAACAACTTAAAAAAAATGCTCCATTTATTTTTAATTTAGATGATGAAAAAGTTTTTACATTAAAGAATTCTGTTCAGAATTCTTTAAGTTTTTCATTAAATGACATTTCAATTTTAAAAAATTCTTTGTCCGGAATTGAAATCGAAGTTGATGATTGCAAAATTTCTTGCCCGGCATTAGTCGGCAAATTTAATATTTATAATATTTTGGCTGCGATAAAGTTGTGCAAAAATTTTGACGTATCTAATTCTGATTTGCAAAAAGCATGTGTTGAATTTACTGGGGTACCTGGCAGATTAGATAAAATTTCTTTAAGAAATGGATCTACTGCTTTTATAGATTATGCACATAATCCAGCATCTTTTGATGCAGTTTTAAATGCATTAAGGCCTTATACAAATCATTTAATTGTTCTTTTTGGCGCTGGCGGCGACCGTGATGCACAAAAAAGACCAATGATGGGCGACATTGCAGCAAAAATTGCAGATGTTGTAATTTTGACTACAGATAATCCTCGTTCTGAAGATCCAAGAATAATTACTGAACAAATTTATAATGGCATTAATGCCTCACAAAAGACGAAAGTTTTTATAGAGCTAGATCGTGAACAAGCGATCAAATTAGCCTATAAAATTTCAAGCTCTTCTAGCACAATAATGTGTCTTGGCAAAGGCCCTGACGAATATCAAATTGTTCAGGGAATCACATATCCTTTTAGTGAAAAAAATATCTTAAAATCGCTTATCTAAACCTGATTTTTGATTATTATTAAAATATTTTCTAATTGACAAATTGTGCTAATTTGGCTATAATTAGCTATAAATAAATAAATTTAAATTGTTCAAAAATGGTGGGTAAAATGTTCCGTTATATTTTTTCATTATTATTTTTATTAATCAGTACAAATCTTTTTTGTATGGAATCTGGAGAATCAAAAATTAAGCGTGAAAAATTAAATTCTTCTGATTTTTTTTCTTTATTAAAAGATGAAGAAATTGCGCATATTTTTAAATTTGTAGCTAAGCCTAATAATGTTTTTAACCCTACAAATCCTTTAGATCCAAAAGAAATAAAGAAATCAAATCAATATATCAAAGACTTAAAGCAGACATGCAAAAGATTTAATAAAATTATCAAATCTGACATGATGCAGAATTATGCTGAAGAGTTATATAAAATTAAAGCTGTTCAGGCTTTGAACAATGATGATAAAAAAACTCATCCTCATATAAGCACATTAGAAACTGCAATTAAGCATGATATTGTTCCTTATGTTGCTTATCAATTAGGCAAAAAAGGTGAACAAAGACATTGGTTGCAAGTTCTAAATATAGCACATCAATATAATAAAGATTTTATATCTGCATTCAAATTTGATATTCCATTTTATTCCCAGCCCTTGCACAAACAAAAAAGTGAGATTAGAGAAAAAATAAAAAATACTTCCCATTCAGAATTAATGGGTTGGTTAATTAAAAATAGAATTGATCAAAAAATTTGCGGTGAACCATTTAATTTGTGTGGAACTGAGCAAAGCAGACCAATCTTATATAGTGAGTTGCACGATTTTACAATAGCTTTAGAACAGTTACATAAACATTAATTAAAATTAAATAGAGGTTAATATGTTACGTTATATTCTTTCATTATTATTTTTATTAGTTAGTACAAATATTTTCTGCATGGAATCTGGAGAAACTAAATTTACAAGAGATGAAGATTCATCTTTAGTTGCATTACCTGATGAAGTCAAAATGCATATATTTAAAATGGTTGCGACACCTAAGGATGCAGAAAATCCTAAGGAAATTGCAAAATCAAAAAAAGATATTCAAAGTTTACGCCGTGTATGCAAATCATTTAATGAATTATTTAAAGATGAAGAATTTAAAAAACTTGAAAATAATTTATATCAAATAGATTATTTTGATAATTTATATAAATCAGAAAAAGTAACTAATGCAAATATTGGCCGAACAGAAACTGCTGTTAAGCATAATGTTTTACCGTTTCTTTCATACTGCTTAAGCAAAAATAATAAGACTGAACATTTTGAAAAATTATTTGAACATGCTTATAAATATAATAAAGATTTTATGGATCAATTGGGGAGTGGTGGTTGTGACGATATTAGTGTTGTTGGATATAGAAAAAAATTTGATAGCATACCACATTCTGAATTAATGGATTGGATAAGAAAAAATAAATTTCAATATAGAAGAAACAATCTTGGTCTAAGAGCTTTTGGTAATGCATTGTCATTAGTAAATGTGTCAGATTTTTTTGCTAGTCAGGCTCAATAATTAATTTTCGAGATATAATATGTTACATTATATTTTTTTACTACTTTTATTAATTAGTGTAAATGTTTTTGCAATGGAAGTTTCTGAAAATAAATTAGGGGCTGAACAAGATAATTCTCTTTTGATTTCTATACCTGATGAAATTAAAATGAAAATTTTTAAAATGGTTGCTAGACCAAATTATCCCATTGAATTTGATAAAATTATAAAATCAAAAAAAGATGTTCAAAATTTAAGATGTGTTTGCAAAGCAATTAATGAATTTTTTAAGGATGAAAAATTTCAAAAACTTGATAATCAGTTATATAAAATTGAACAAGTTAATAAGCTTAATGAGCGAGATAGGCAAACTACTCCAGATATGAATCTAATACAAACTGCTGTGAAATATGAGATAGTTCCATATATTGAATATTATTTAAGTAAAGTTAACTCTGAACCAGGTTGGGATAATTTATTCAAAATTATAGAAACTCAAAAATATAGAGCTGTATTATATCATCGATATTGTATTTTCTATCAGTCACGATGGCTTTCAAAACCTGAAAATTTAAAAAAATTATGCTCTAAAATTTATCCCGATAAATAATATTAAAATCCTACCTTAAATAAACAAACCAATAGTTATAAAAGCCTTATATCCTTTACAAAATCGTATATTTTTGCCAAAATATATACTTATTTAAAGATATTTTTATATTTTCAACGGAGTATATATGCTGGCAAGCTACTTCTATCTCATAACTACTGCTGCGTCTTTTATAGGCCTAGCTGTAGTTTTTTACCTTCTTTTTGGAATAAGACGATTGCCTTTAACTGATAAAAAGGCGGCTCACATTGCAAAGGCTATTAAAGACGGCGCAATGACCTTTTTAAAAGAAGAATACAAAATTATTTCCTTTGTAGTTTTAGGTGTTATGACCCTTTTATGGATATTTGGTGGAATTTTACCTGCTCTTAGTTTCTTGTCCGGTTCATTATTGTCTCTTATAACTGGTTACATAGGAATGGTTGCTGCAACAGATGCAAACGCTCGCACAACTATTGCAGCAAAAGAACATGGTGAACATGCTGCCTTCTTAGTCGCTCTTTTCGGTGGCGGTGTTATGGGTTTTGCAGTCGCAAGTTGCGGCTTATTAGGTCTTGGTACTATGATGTATCTTTTCTTAAATCATCCTCATTTTATAAATATTTTAGCTAGCTTTGGTTTTGGTGCTTCATTAGTTGCATTCTTTGCGCGTGTTGGTGGCGGTATTTTTACAAAATCAGCAGACGTTGGGGCAGATTTAGTTGGAAAAATTGAAGCAGGAATTCCTGAAGATGATCCTAGAAATCCTGCTGTAATTGCAGATAACGTTGGCGATAATGTTGGCGATACTGCTGGCATGGGTGCAGATATTTATGAATCTTATGTTGGCGCAGCAATTGCATCAATAGCTCTTGCTTATATTCTTTTTCCAGGAAATTTGGTTCTTGTTACCTTCCCATTAATGCTTTGCGTTTTTGGTTTATTAGGTTCAATTGTTGGTTTATTTTCCAATTTAATTTTAAAGTCTGAACCAGCTGCTATGTTAAGAAATGCAACTTATATTGCAGTAGCATTCTTTTTATCTTTTGCTTATGGATATGTATATTACATGAGCATTGATATTGCATTATTTTGGTCGCTTATTCTTGGATGTTTATCCGGAATTATAATTGGTTTAATTACAGAATATTATACTGCCGGTTCACCAGTTCAAAAATTAGCTGAAAGTTCCAAATCTGGTGCTGCTACTAATATAATTTATGGCCTTTCAGTTGGTATGGAATCAACAGCATTACCTGTTGCAATTCTAGCTGCAGTTGTTTGGCTAGCATTTACATATGGTGGAGGCCTTTTTGGTGTTTCACTTTCCGCAGTTGCCATGCTTGCAACAGTTGGTATTACTATGACTGTTGATGCATATGGTCCTATTGCAGATAATGCTGGTGGTATTGCAGAAATGGCAGGTTTTGGACCTTCAGTACGTAAAATTACAGACAAACTCGATTCGCTCGGAAATACTACTGCAGCAATGGGTAAAGGATTTGCAATTGGTTCTGCATTATTAGCAGCGCTTGGAATTTTCTCAGCTTATGCTGAACAGTCTGGGGTTACAGTTCTTAATTTAGTAGATCCTGTAATTTTAGTTGGTGTATTTATTGGCGCCGTAATGCCATTTATTATTTCTTCAATGACTATGCGTTCTGTTGGCCAAGCTGCATTGAAAATGGTTATGGAAGTTCGCAGACAATTTAGAGAAATTCCGGGCCTTATGGAAGGTAAAGCAGAACCTGACTATCGTAAATGTGTTGCAATTGCTACGCAAGCAGCTTTACGAGAAATGATATTACCAGGATTTTTCACAATCACATTGCCAGTAGCAGTATTCTTTATTATTGGTCGTGCTGCATTAGGCGGGCTTTTAGTTGGAGCAACTGTTGTTGGTGTGCTTCTAGCTCTTATGATGGCAAACGGTGGTGGTGCTTGGGATAATGCTAAAAAATATATTGAAGCAGGTCATTTAGGTGGTAAAGGCTCCGATGCTCATAAAGCCGCAGTTGTTGGCGACACGGTAGGAGACCCTTTTAAAGATACATCTGGTCCAGCGCTAAATATTTTGATCAAGTTAATGTCTATCATTGCATTATTACTTGTGTCGTTTTAAAAACGTCATTTTAAAAAAACTTAGAAGAGGCTGCGAAATAAGCAGCCTCTTTTTTTGTTTATGGTTCGATACGATTTCTTCGAAATCACTCACCATGATCACCCTTAAAAAATCACCCTGAGTGAAATTGCATAGCAATTTTGTATCGAAGGGTTGATAAAAAATCATGATTAAAAAATTAATAATGTCCGGCATGTTTATTGTTCCCAATATCATTTCAATGGAATCTAATCAAGAAATAAAAGTTACTCCAATGAAATTTGAAAAATTTGTAGACTTGCCAATAGACGTTCAACAAAGTATCGCAGAATTTCATGTATTAAATTCTTTTAATGATATTTTTAAAGAAATTGATAATGATATAAATCTTCCAAGCCTAGAATATAATGTTAAGAGATTATTTAATAAAAGAGCTGAGTCGATAAAAATAAATAAATTATTTAAGAAAGTTGCGGATAATAATGGAAATAAAATTTTAAAAAAATTTGCCGATGATTTACTAAAAACAACTTGTAAACATGATTATGGCGGTTCTAAGAAAAAAAATAAACCAAGATATACTTGGAAAGATTTTCAAAAAATTCTCTTTGATGCGTCGTGGTATCCAGGATTTATTCCAATTACAGAAGATATAGTACAGATGCTTATCTATGCAGGTATTAAGATTGACTGGATTGATGAAAGTGAATATTCGACAAATGCTTTAATGATGGCCACAATAAAAAATAAAACTGACGGAATAAAAATATTAATAAAGTTTGGAGCGGATGTTAATTTTAAAAATTCTGAAGGTCATACAGCTTTAGTTCATTTATTACGCAATGCACATTTAGAAAAATCTATTGATTCTGAACCAGTAAAATATACTTTAAAAATTTTACTTGATGCCAAAGCAGATCCAAATTGTGAAGTTTGGGATGGAAAAACTGCGCTTGATTATGCAAGAGGATTTGGTAATCAAGAAATAATTCAAATGCTTGAAGATGCAATTCAAAAATCAACTACTGATAATTCTTAATTTCTTATCTCATAATTTCTTCTAAAAAAACTCCGATTGTATTTTAAATCGAAATAATATTGTAAAAAAATTAAGAATATTTTTTATTAAAAATATTCTTAATTTAGATTGATAACTAAAGCTTAAATTGTTAAAGTTATAACTTACAAAAACAGTTTGTTCTTTATTCAGATTGTAGTTAGCTAAAAAGCTAGATTGGTAAATATTTTTGTCTTTTTTTGCTCAAAATTCAAAAGGGATAGTATGGAAAAACGACGCATGCAAGAAGACGGCATATTGTCTGGACTTGGTTCTTCAGACATTGCCTACGAAATTATAAAAAGAAATGGTATGAGAGTACCGTGTGATTTTTCAAAAATTAGAAACACATTAGAACGAATATGTTCTGGATTAAAATCTGTTTCGGTAGATGAACTTTTACGAGAAGTAATAAGAAATTTAACAACAACAATGTCCACTATGGATCTTGAAAAAGCTCTTGTTATGGCATCGACAGTTTTCATCGAAAAAGATCCGGAATATGGCATAGTGTCATCTCGTTTATTAAGACAAAAACTTTATAAAGAAGTTATTGGTAAATCTTTTAGACAAGATGTAATGATTGAACGCCTTTATCGTGAAGGCTTTATTCAATCAATTGTAGAGGGGGTTGCTAAAGAATATTTTGATCAAAAAATGTTAAATTTTGATCTTGAATTTTTAAGTTCACAATTAAAGCTAGAACGTGATGAACTTTTAAATTACATGGGTATGCATACTCTGTATGAAAGATATCTTTTAAAAATTAATGGCAAAAGATTAGAAACTCCTCAAGCATTTTGGATGCGCATTGCAATGGGTCTTGCTCTCAATGAAAAAGATTGCAATCAAAAAACTTTAGAATTTTATGAAATTATTTCTTCATTGCGTTATTTGCCATCAACTCCAACATTGTTCCATTCTGGTTTAAGAGTTCCGCAATTAAGCTCATGTTTTTTGTCGACAGTAAATGATGATTTATCTCACATTTTTAAATACATTGGCGATAATGCTCAGCTTGCAAAATGGGCTGGAGGAATTGGAAATGATTGGACAAATATTCGTTCAACCGGTTCTTGGATCAAAAGTATAAAAGCAACTAGCCAAGGTGTAGTGCCATTTTTAAAAATTGCTAACGACGTTGTTGTTGCAATTACAAAAAGTGGTATTAGAAGAGGCGGAACATGTGCATACTTAGAAGTTTGGCATCTTGATATTGAATCATTTTTAGATTTACGAAGAAATACTGGCGATGAAAGAATGCGTACTCATGATATGAATACTGCAAACTGGATCCCAGATCTTTTTATGAAGCGTGTTCTAGAAGATGGGCAATGGACTTTATTTTCTCCAGATGAAGTTCCAGAACTACATGATATTTTTGGAAAAGCATTTGAAGAAAAATATAAATATTATGAAAATTTAGCAAACCAAGGTGGAATTAGACAATTTAAAGTTATTGAAGCAAAACAACTTTGGCGCAAAATGCTTACAAGATTGTTCGAAACTGGTCACCCTTGGATAACGTTTAAAGATCCTTGTAATATTCGTTCGCCACAAGATCATGCAGGTGTTGTTCATAGTTCAAACCTTTGCACAGAAATTACTTTAAATACATCAGCAGATGAAACAGCAGTATGCAATTTAGGTTCTATAAATTTAGAAAAGCACATTATCAATGGCCAAGTTGATGAACAAATGTTGCAAACAACAATTTATAGCGCAATCCGTATGCTGGACAACGTCATTGACCTCAACTTTTATCCAACAAAAGAAGCGAAAAATTCAAACTATAGGCACCGTCCAATTGGTTTAGGTATAATGGGCTTTCAAGATTTATTATTTAAACTTAATGTTCCATTCTCAAGCGAAGATGCTTTAAAAATTGCAGACATTCTTGGCGAAAAAGTTTCATATTATGCTATCGATGCATCATGTGAATTAGCAAAAGAACGCGGTACGTATGAATCTTTTAAAGGTTCAAAATGGGATAGAGGAATTTTCCCATTAGATACTGTTGATATGCTCGAAGCAGAAAGAGGGATGCCAATTGAAGTTTCTCGCACATTTACATTAAATTGGCAACCATTGAAAGAAAAAGTTAAGCAATTTGGAATGCGTAATTCTAATACAATGGCTGTAGCACCAACTGCAACAATTTCAACAATTGCAGGTTGCTACCCTTGCATTGAACCTATCTACAAAAATTTATATGTAGAATCGAACATTAGTGGTGAATTTACAATTGTAAATTCATACTTAGTTGATGATTTAAAAGCTAGAGGGCAATGGAACCAAGATATGCTTGATAAATTAAAATATTTTGACGGCGACCTTGATGCAATTGAAGAAATTGATCCTTATTTGAAAGAAAAATATAAAACTTCATTTGAAATTTCTCCAGAATGGCTTTTAAAAATCACGGCGCATAGAGCAAAATGGATTGACCAAAGCCAATCACATAATATTTTCATTAAAGGTGTTTCTGGAAAACGTTTGCATGAAGTTTACATAGCTGCATGGAAATATGGAATGAAGACTACATATTATATGAGAACACTTGGCGCGACGCAGATTGAAAAATCTACATTGGATGCTTCTAAATTTGGGTTTACACAAAAAAGACAATATAATTCTGTAGGTTCTCAGCAAGCTTGCAGTATTGAAAATCCTTCTTGCGAATCGTGCCAATGATCCCCAAATGGCTAAAGCCTCATTTGGGGGCCCCGGAAAATACAGGATTTTAAGATTTAAGAGGAAAAAAATATGCAAAAAAAAACAATCATAAATAATAGTATTACAGATCCAAATAAAATTTTACCGATGTCATATCTTTGGGCGCGTCAACATTACAAAGATGGAATTTCAAACAATTGGACACCTGAAGAAATTTCTATGCAACAAGATGTTGAACAATGGAGAGCAAAACATGTTCTTTCAGAAGCTGAAAGACGTATGATTTTGTGGAATCTTGGATTTTTTTCAACAGCAGAATCTTTAACTGCAAATAATTTGGTACTAGCAGTTTATAGACATGTTACAAATCCTGAATGTCGACAATATCTTTTAAGACAAGCATTTGAAGAAGCAATTCATACAGATACCTTTATTTATTGTTGTGACTCTCTTGGTCTTGAACCAGAAGAAATTTATACAATGTATCAAACAATCCCATCAATAAAAGAAAAAGATGATTTTGTTATTGAGTTGACCCAATCAATTTTTGATCCTAATTTTTCCACCCAAGGTCCGGAAAATGTCAGAAGATTTTTGCACGATCTTATTGGATATTATGTGATCATGGAAGGCATTTTCTTCTATGCAGGTTTTGCAATGATGCTTGCACTCAAAAGACAAAATAAAATGGTTGGCATAGGTCAACAATTTGAATATATAATGCGCGATGAAAGTATTCATCTTGCATTCGGTTGCGATTTAATTAATACAATAAAAGCAGAAAATCCAGAAATTTGGAATTCTGAATTTCAGCAAAACGTTATTACATTAATAAAAAAAGCTGTGAATCTAGAAAAAAGATATGCGTTTGATGCTTGTCCTGATGGCATTTTAGGTCTAGGACCAAAACAGTTCTGTGATTATATTGAATACATTGCAGACAGACGACTTGAAAGACTTGGGCTTACAAAAATATATAACACAGAAAATCCACTTCCTTGGATGTCACAATCAACTGATATTAATAAAAAGAAAAATTTCTTTGAAACTCGTGTAACAGAATATCAAGTTGCTGGCTCATTAAATTGGGATTAAAAAACAAAAAAAAAGACCTAGATTATTTCTAGGTCTTTTTTTTATAGCTATTAATCTTTTTTAATTTTTTTAGTTTCGATTTCTTCTTCTTCTTTTTCTGCGCTAGGTCTTTTTTCATAAGGTATATATTTTTCCTCAGAAAGTTCGCTAATTGTTTCTGATGTAGGAGAAGCAGTTTTATATCTTACTAGCATCAAATGATCATTTGCAACGCCAGGTAAAGACGAAGAACCACATAAAACTAATTTTCCATCATTTTGTATTGCCATTTCATAAACAAATCTTGACCTTACTGCTTCCGACTCAACAATTCCATTATTTCCAAAAGTATCATCTAAAGTTCCATCTGCATTAAATCTGACAAGTTTATATTTCCATACCGATCCAAATTGATAATTAAAACTTGTTATAATTTGGCCATTATTTTGTAAAGTTAATTTCATCGAACGAGGTTCTACATATTGAATTGAGTTTAACCCATCTACAAATGATGTATCGATTGTTCCATTATTGTTGTATCTTGTTAAAGTAAAATGATCTCCAAATTTACCAACTAAGACAATTTTACCATCGCTTTGCAGATCCATGGACTTATGACTTAAATTGCTTTGGACTATTCCTCCAGTTCCAAATGTGTTATCCAAAGTTCCATTCGAATTATACCTTGCCAAAGCAGAACCTTCAGGAATTTCCATTAACGCTAAAATTTTGTTATTTGTTTGAAGTAAAATTTTATTGCCTGAACTCCATTCAAATGGAGGCATAATTATTCCATTTGTACCGAAAGAATTATCTAAACTACCATCTGAATTAAATCTACAAATTATTGTCTCTTTTATTGGATTTCCAAATTCGGTTTCTAAACCTTTATCTCCTATCGCAATAATTTTGCCATCACTTTGTATAGCAATAGAAAATATTTTAGAATCTTCATTTATACCAATAGTATCTAGTCTAATCATTCCATACAAACCAAAAGTTGTATCTCTTGTACCATTTGATAAAAATCTTGAAACAAATCCTCTAGGGAATTCATCTTCATCAATAATTCCTGAAACAACAATCTTAGAATTCCAATCTATTTTAACATCCCAAAGAAAAGATTCGTGACCGGGTATATCAAAAATCGCTGTTCCAACCGTACTGAATGTTGAATCAAGCGACCCATTTGAATTGTATCTTGCAACAATAGATTTTTCTCTATTATTTATAAACACGTTTCCGACTGCAATTATTTTTCCATCAGGTTGTATAACTAATGCTCTTGCTTCGGACTCTTGACCAACTCGATTAATGGCATATCCGCCAACTCCAAAAGAAGTATCTAAATTGCCAGCAGCAAATAATGAATTATAAATTACTGAAATTGTTAATATTTTTAAAATTTGTTTTAACATATTCATTCTCTTTTAACTTTTTTTAAAGTTGCTTCAATTTCTTCTTTTTCTTTGCCTTCACTAGGTCTTTTCCCATAAGGTAAATATTTATATTGTTGCTCATAAGTTTCGACAACTTCTTGTTCAGCAGAGGTTTTATATCTACCTAACATAAAATGGTCATATTCAATTCCTGGTAAAGAAGAAGTTCCACATATAATTAATTTTCCGTCTTGTGTAATTGCTAAATCATAAATAAATCTTGATTTTCCTATTTCTGAATCAACAATTCCATTATTTCCAAATGACGTATCTAAAACTCCATTTTGATTAAATCTTATTAATTTATATTTCCATGTTGGGCCAAACTCATAATTAAATTTTGTTATAATTTTTTCATCATTTTGTAATATCATGCCCATTGAACGGGATTCAAGATATGGAACTGAACTTAATCCATTTGTAAATGATGCATCATTTGTTCCGTTATTATTTAATCTGTTTAAAACAAAACTATTTTGTAATCTTCCAGCTAATACAATTTTTCCATCGGTTTGGAGATTCATATAATTCATATATTGATTACCTGTAACTATTCCTAAATTTCCAAAAGTAGTATCTAATGTACCGTCTGAATTATATCTAGCTAATGAATATCCTTGATCAATACGCATCAGTGCCAAAATTTTGTTATCTGGTTGGATTATAATTTTTAAACCCAAGCTTTGTGATCCTTGGAATGGAGGTCTAATAATACCATTCGCACCAAAAGAATTATCTAAACTGCCATTAATATTAAATCTAAGAATTATAGTATCTTTTTCTTGATCTTCATTTTCTTCATACCCTATAGCAATTATTTTTCCATTATTTTGCACATCAATAGATTCGATCTGCGAATATTCTGTAATACCAAGAGAATCTAATTTAACGATTCCATTTTGACCAAAACTTGTGTCTATAGCCCCATTTGATAAAACTCTTGAAATAAAACCAACTGTTTGCTCTTCTTCATTTAAATTTCCTGCAATAACAATATTAGAATTTGTATCAATTTTAACATTTGAAAGAACAGAATCTTGATTATTAATATCAAAAATAACTCTCCCATTTGTTCCAAATGCTAAATCTAGTGAACCATTTAAATTGTATCTTGCAATAACACATCGATCATGTTCAATTTGCTCAAGCCATGCACGACCCACGGCAATTATTTTTCCATTTTGCGCAGTAGTTACTGCTTTTGCTTCAGATTCTGCGCCTATTTGAGAAATTACAATCCCATTAGTTCCAAACGAAGTATCGAGATTACCACCGGCAAATAATGAATTATAAATTATTGAAATTATTAAGGATTTTAAAATTCTTTTTAACATATTTATTCTTTTTTAATTTTTTTAATTCCAGTTTCTTCTTTTTCTTCTTCTGTGGGTCTTTTACCGAGAACACCAGACCCAACTTCACCAGCATATTCTGTTTCGCTTATTATCATTGGCTGTGGAGCTGATTGCGCATTAAATCTTGCTATCATTAAATGATTTTGGCCCAATAAGTTTGATTGTCCGCAAATTACTATTTTTCCATCATTTTGAATTGCCAAAGCATTAGCACGACACGCTGTACCAATTGTTACTGTTACAATTCCATTAGTTCCAAAAGAATAATCTTTTATACCAGATGTACTCAAACGAATTAATTGGAATTTTGTGGGTCCAGGATACACATTCCCGATCGCTATAATTTTTCCATCAGTCTGTAATTTTAAATCAACTACTTTTTTTGTTTGTGAACTTACTTGAATTAAACCTCCATTGACTCCTCCACTGAAAGATGTATCAATAGTTCCATCACTATTAAAACGCCATAATGTCAAACTATTTCCATATCTTCCACCTACAATGATTTTTCCATCGGGTTGAAGAACCATAGAAGTAGCAGGTCTAGTTGCATTTAATCCAGAATTTATAGAAGTAGCGCCTGAATTAAATAAGTTATCCATTAAACCAGCTGGAGTTAATCTTGTTAACATAAAATGAGTTTGGCCTATATTACCTACAATTAAAATTTTATTATTTGGCTGAACTATAATTTTTTTACAGATGCTTTCCAAATTTGCAAATTGTTGAGCTGTTGGGAATATATTAAGATTATCAATATAACTACCATCATTGTTAAATCTAAATATAGCTATTCTTTTTGTATTATCCTGATAAATTTCTCCAGCTAATAAAATTTTTCCATCGGTTTGGATATCTAAGGAATGAGCTGCAGAAATTTCATTTAAACCAGAAAAACCTTGATTATTAAAAGTTGAATCTAAACTACCAGAAGGTAAAAATCTTGCAGCAAATGCATGAGGACTATCATGAGTATTAAACGCTATACAGGAGGCAACAATTTTAGAATTTGAATCTATTTTTATGTCAGTAATACCGCAATTTTGGTATTGAGGAACTCTAACTAAAATTTTACCATTATTACCAAATGCCAAATCTAAAGATCCATCTATTTTATATCGTGATATTATTCCAATTGTTGTATTATTTGGCATTATTGCTGATCCTGCAGCAAGTATTTTACCATCAGGCTGGATAACTAGGGCCATAGCTTCAGATTCTATACCCTCTTGCGTTATATTGAATCCAGTATTATTGAAGGACGTATCTAAATTTCCGGCAGAAAAAATTGAATTTGCTAAAAAAAAGATAAAGATTAAAAACTTTTTTATCACATTTATCCTTTATTTGACAAACTTTTTTCCACCATATCTATTTTTTTCCTTACCAGCTTTAGCTTTTGCTGAATTTTTACGAGTAGAATGCCCTTTTGACGAAATTCTACCAACAAAATTCCAATCAGAAGGATAGAGGTATTTTTTGTCAGCTTCAGCAAAATTTCTTTTTGCATATACGCCATGTGGCTTGGTCATTACTTTTGAATGCTTGGTCTCTTCCATTCCTATCTTTAAATGGGCCAATTTTTTCTGTTTAGACATACTATTTTTCCTTATTTTGCCTTTATTATTAATATATCAGTTTGAATATAAAGTAGTCAATAATAAGCAAATATTTTCAAACTGTTGATATTTAAATTATATAATTGGTAAGCTATTAATAAAGGTAAAAATAAAAAAAGGATTGAAAATAATGAAGTTTTTAAAGAAATTTTTTTTAGTATCCATAGGGCTAATAATCTGTAATTTTGTCCAAATCAAAACTTATCAGCTTGAAATATGGAATAGATCTGAAGAACCTATTTATTATATAATTGCGGCAGAAAATTCTAATAATTCCCAAAATTGGGAAATAATGTGGGGAGGCCCAAATTATTATTTTTCTGATGTCATAAAATCAGCAGAGCGTTCGAATTCACAAGCGAAAAACATTTTGAGGGGATCTATTTGGTTAGTATTACGTCCTGGAAGTTATCAATTTTTCCCTGATAGACAAATGAATGAGTTTACAGAAGGAAAAGACAAACTTTTTATAGCTTTTGCTCCTAAGCTTGAAAAAGGAAAAAGTTATTCTGTTTATACAGTTAAATTAAATAAGCCATTTAAAAATATCTATTTAGAGGCCAAAGATAAAAAGTTAATGCCTCAAAAGAAAAAAGCTTTTGCTTGGGAACAACAAACTGAACACGGCTATTCATTATCTAATTCTGTAAGAGAATCAGATTGGAATGATCCCAAAGTGGTTACAAAAAAAGAAGAAATTTTCACAAATTAAATTAATAAAAAGAAGAAAATAACTCTTTATTATGAATAATACTAATTTGAATATTTTTTGTCCTATAATTAATAATTATTTACAAACTGTTGATATTTAAATTGTATGATTGGTAAGCTATTAATAAAGATAAAAGTTAAAAAGAAGGGAAAAATAATGAATTTTTTAAAGAAATCGTTTTTAGTATCAGTAGGGTTAATAATCTGTAATTTTGTTCAAATTAAAGCATTTGACATGGAAATTTGGAATAGATCAAAAAAACCAATTTATTTTTCAATTTCCACAAATCTTGATGAGCGATCTTTATGGAGAACTATAAATCCTGATAAGGTTGCATATTTTGATGATTCTGTACTAGGTGGATTCACGCAAAATAAAAATCAATTTACTTTTGGTCTTACGGGAAATGAACCTAAAAAAAATAGCAAATATTCTTTTTATACTTTTAAAAAACCATTTAAAGATATTTATTTAGAGTATACAGCTGATGGCAAAGTGATTCCTCAAAAAGGTAGTTTCTTTACCAAAAAAACAGAACATGGACGATCAACAAGTAATGCTGTTACAGATTTGAAGAAAGAAGCTGTTATAGAAGACAGAATCTTTACAAAATAGAAAGATTAAAAATGAAAAAATTATTGTTAAGCTTAGCTTTAATTTCGGTTGCCAATCTTTTTGCTGGTGTCTCGAAAGATACAAAAGCTCCATATTCTGGATGCTCAGCAGATCCTGGTTTTGAATTATGGAACAACACCAGTTCTCCAATTTATTACAGTTATGTTAAAGGCGGAGGCGATCCTTTGCAAAAAGGGTTTACAGAACTTAAGCCGAACGAAAAAGATTGTGCAAATACTGGAAAATCTAATAAAGCAAAATTAGCGATTGCGACACGTAAGCCACAATTTAATGATATTATTTATATTTATACAGTAACAGATAATAGAAATGTTTATGCAAAAGTTATAACTGACAAAGGAAGACCAAAAGTTGTGCCACAAGATTCTAAATATTTCGGTGCTCAAACAGAAATAAGTGGATATCCATTCAAAGGTAATATTAGTGTAAATGATCTTCCTGAAAAAACAGAACTTTATACAAGAGCTACACCATCAGATATTGAAAAATCTGCAAAAGAATTATTAGTTGAAACTGCTAAGCCAACAGCAACTGTAGGCCAAATTGAAGCGCTTCTTGCTAGAGGTGCAAAAATGAATATTAATATTCAAGATGATAGAACAAAAAACACACCTATAATGAATGCTATTAAAAATAGTAATCTTGATGTATTCAAATTGTTATTAAAAAATAATGCGAAATTAGATTTAAAAAATATTGATAATGAGAGTGCGTTCCAGCTTGCGATATTACAATTGTGTGAAAATAAAAGGTCCCCTAAAGCTCAAGAAATATTAAAAATTCTTTTTGAAGCAGGTGCGAAATAAATTGGATTGTAATTAAAAAAAGGAATAATCGGTATGAAAATAAAAATAATATTTTCTTTTTTAATGTGCATGAGTTGTTGCATCTTTGCACAAGTTGAGAAAATATTAAAATTGAGTTCAAATAATTTTCAAATTTTAAACAAGACTGACTTTGATATAGTTTATCTTGTCAATATTGATAATCCTAAATTTAAAATTTCAAAAAAGGGTAAAGCTGAAGGCACAGATTTAGTAGCGACTATTTATGTAACAATTTTACGCCCAATCCCTGCTGTTAAAAGGTTTGAATTTCAACCTGCTGAAAAAAATTTCTTTGCGTTAGAAGAAGATACTAGAACACGCGAATTTAAATTAATTCCACAGAAAGTTGGTGGAAATGTTTCAAAAATAGTTGGCCCAGTTGATGTTCAATATCCAAGTATAATTCCTGCATTTTGGAAAATTAGTGAAATAAGAAATAATTTTACTGATTGGCCTTATTATGCTTTGCAAGTTCCAAAAGAAAAACCAGAAATAATACATCAGACATTTGAAGAACTTTCTAAAAAATTTCCTGAAAATGCTTTAGATCCAAGAATAAGACAAGTAAATCAAATGTTAAAAGAGGCATTTACGTTAGTTGCGCAAGAAATTCTAAAAAAATATGAAGATTTACAAAAAAACTATCCTGAAGATTGGGTATTTTATTTATTTGCAATTCAAAAACCTAAAACAATAACTGATATGCGTCAAATTTTATCTTTACAAAAGTCTGCATATGAAGTTTATGATAAGCTGAGCAATGCTTGGGATTCTAAAAAATATCCAACCCAAGTTGTCGTTAAAATTAGAAAAATTCTGGATGAAGCGAAGAATCAAATATCACAACAAATAACTTTTACAGAAAGATAAATCAATAAAGTTCATTTCTTTAAAATTTTTAATGCATTTGCATAAGTTGCATTTTCATAAACAAGAGCAGAAATAGCTTTGGTCATTTTTATAGCATCATTCAACTTGTTTTGATAAATATTTCTTCCAGTGGCTGTGCCATCAATGTTTCCTATATTAAGTTGTTCATATACAGTTTTTAAAAATCTTTCAGGGTCCGTAGCTTGACCTCCAGAACAAATTATTTTTGTATTTCCTGCTATCGCTTTTGCTATTTGTAATAATTGCGCGCTTGTTTGATTTTCATTAGCTTTTGGTGGAATTATTTTTGCAAAATCTGCCCCGAGTGATGTTGCAACTCCAGCAGCTCCTGCAATTAGTTGAACATCTTGGTCATTTATAACTTCTTTTCCTCTTGGGTACATCCATAATATAGCAACAAGACCATGTTGATGTGCATTATAAACAAGTTGAGCAGCTTCTTGGAGCATATCACTTTCGAACATACTGCCAAGATAAACTGTATAACCAATTCCACAGATATTTATATCAGAATTTTTTTTCAGTTCAATAACATTATCTATGTCCCATAAAAGAGAACTTACAGGATCTTTTTTTTCTGTAGGAATTATATTTGTTTTGCCATTCAATTTAGCAATATAATTTATTTTTTTATATGCAGGGGTTGTAGCATAACGAGAAATTAACCCTAGATGAGTTGCAAATGCGCCAATGTTTCCCCTGCTTGCAATTTTAAAAAGATGTTCAGGATTTTTAACTTCAGGATCTATGTGAGGTCCAAAGAAATCTTTAATAAGATGTTCAATTTTATGATCACCTGCAAATAACATCAATTTTCCAGTCCCATGTGTTATTGTTTCCATATTTTTTGCAAATTCTTGATGCATATTTAATGGAACATCTGCAGGTATGATAAATTTCACTTTTTTCCTTTGTCTGAGCTAATTTTGATTCCAATGGTACCATATGAAAATTATTTTTTGCAATAAATTAAAAAATTAAGTCTATTTTGCTTCTATTTTAATCAATAGTAATTGGATTGATAAATCTGTATGCCTTGATACAATGAAATAAGTTATAGAGGAATGAAAATGAAAAAAATTAAACCTAGAGAAATAGTTCCTGGACCTAAATTTTTATATGATGAAAATGGCAAAAAAGTCGGAGTTTCTCTTAAACGTGAAGATTATGAAAAGTTGTTAGATCTTGTCAATGATTACGAAGACTATAAAACTGCCTTAAAGTTATACAAAAATAAAAAGTCTTAAAGATATTTTGTGGTGATGAATGACATTTGTATACAGTTTTAAAGGATATAAACTTTCTTATACAAAAAAAGCTGAAAAAGATTTAAAGGCGATTGATAACCAGCATTCTAAAAAAATTGAAAAAAAATTTAAAGATATGGTTCAAGGGTTATCCAATAATGATATCAAAAAGCTTCAGGGGTATAACATTTTTAGGCTAAGAGTAGGAAATTACAGAGCACTTTTTGAAGTACATGAAAAAATTATTACCATTCTTGTCGTTTCAGTCGAACATCGAAAAGATGTTTACGAAGGGTTATGAAATGAGAGCAAAAAAAATAAAAAAAGCTTATAAAACCGAAGAAATATTGTTACCTTTAAAGGTATACAACTCCCTAATGAAAAAGATAAATGAATATAAAAAAATTCAAAAAAAGAGAGATATTGAATGGGTTCGTGTCGACATTAATAAACCTAATTAAAACAAAATGAACAAGAAAAAAACATTAAAAAAGCGCGAATTTTCATTAGCAGACGTAGAGCATATTGATATTAGTGATAGAGAAGGTTTGACTGAATTTAAGCCGTCAGATTATTTTAAAGATCATAAAAGAGTTGCAGAAGCACTTTTACAATGTTTGGTTGAAAATGATACCGAAGCATTCATGGAAATATTGGATTCATATCTTCGAGTTAATCGTTCTAAAGTTGCTAAGAAGGCAGATCTTGCACGTTCAACTGTTTCAACTGCATTTTCAAAAAAAAGTAACCCAACATTAAAAACACTAGCTAAAATTGTTTCAGAATCGGTTTTGGATAAAAGAAGATAATTTAAAATTTGTTAAATAATTTTAAATTTGTTTTTCGTAAATTATCATTTTTTCAGCGATATTTTTAAAAAGCGGAGCCGTGACGCTAGAGGCATAAACATCTTTACGATTTGGTTCTTTGATAAATGTTATAATTAATCTTTTATATGAATTTTTTTCAATGATTCCAGCAAAAGTAAAAATGTTTTTATTAGGTTGGTAAGTTCCATCAACAATTAAACGAGCTGACCCAGTTTTTCCTAATACATTAAATCCATCCAATTTTGCCTTATGAGCTGTTCCATCACTTACTGTTTCTTGTAAAATATTTCTTAAAATTTCTAAAGTTTCTTGGCTATAAATAGGTTTAATTTTTTTTGTTTCATTTTCCAAAATTAAAGTAGGTTCAACCAAATATCCACCATTTGCAAATACACTAAATGCTTTTGCCAGTTGCAAAATTGTTCCATTGATTTCATAACCAAAAGATAAAGATATAATTGATGGTCGTGACCATTTATTTGGGGGATTTACAAAACCCGTAGGTTCTGCCGGAAATTGTAAATCAGTTTTTTTACCAAATCCTAATTTGGTGTAATGCTCATATAATTTTGGTCCTAATTTTTTTGCAACTTTTGCAACACCAATATTATTTGATTGCTTAATAACGTCAGAAAACGGAATTTGTCCGTGTGCTTTCCAGGTATTTACTAATGTTCTGTCTATATATGTTGATTTTGTATTTTCACAATCAATTGTTTCATCAACATCTACAACTTTTTCATCAATTGCTGCTAGAGCCATAAAAGCTTTAATAACTGAACCGAATTCATGTACATCTGTAACAATTTTATTTTTTGTTTTATCTATATCTCCAGTAAAATTATTTGGATCAAAGTCAGGATAGTTAACCATTGCAAGAATTTGCCCATTTTCAGGGTTCATAATTAATACAGATCCTTCTTTGGCTTCAAAATTTTTTATTGTTTCTTCAAGTTCTTCGTAGGCCAAAAATTGTAATTCATTATCTATTGTCAATGTTATTCCCGAACCTTCATTTCCTGCTTCTTTTAATTTTTTTGAGAAATAAAAATGGCCAGAACGCGCGTCCATATCAATTAAATAAGTCGATGGCATTCCTGCAAGTTTTTTGTTAAAAACTAATTCCAAACCAAATAATCCTTGGTTGTCTATATCTGTTATGCCAAGTATTGGACCACATGAATCGCAGGTATAAAATCTGGCTGGTTCTTTTAAAAATTTAATATCTTTTAGATTGCTTTCTTCAATTATTTTTATTTCATTTTCTGTTAATTTTCTTTTTACATAAATAAAATTTTCATCAGGTTTCTCTTTAATACGCGCATATGCGGCAGGAAAATTTTTTTTTAAAAAATTTAATATCGCAATTTTGTTTTCAAGATTTTTTGGCGTAATAAATGCCGCCAAACTTTCTTTATTTAATGTCAGAGGTTTTCCATTTCTGTCATAAATTGGTGCACGAATAGGATAACTTGTAATTTTTACTTTATATTGATTGTCAGCAATTGATGCATAAAAATCATGATTAAAAATTTGAATAACATATAAATTAATAAGCACAACAAAATAAAGAATTATGAAAATACCAAATATAGTCGCTAATCTAATTTTTTGGGTTAAGCTCATGTTCATAATTTTTTATCTGCTCCATTTTTACTTTTTCAAAATTATAATTCTCAATTAGCTGATTTTTGATTTCGTGATATTTTTTTAATTTAAAAAAATCCTGCTTTAAATTATCAAATTGATGCAGTAATGTTTCTTTCTTTTTTTCTAATTTTTGAACATCGTAAGTTAATTCAATAATTTTTGATTGTTTTGCAATATAAAAAAATAAAAAACAAATTTGAGTGCCCAAAAAAATCACAGAAAAGAATTTTTTTTGTTTGCTTAGCATTTTATATCCCCGTTTTTTCTAAGATTAAAAAAAAGAGGATATTTTTTTCAACCCTTTCGATCTCTCGATAAAAAATTGCTTCGCAATTTCACTCGAGATGATTTTTATTATAATCATCCTGAGTGCCCGGTCATTTTTTAAAAAAAATGACGGGTGTATCGAAGGACGGGGATCAAAATTCTTGATTCATTGTAAAGTGAACTTCATAAGGAGATTCTTTTAATCTTCTATTTCTATTCAATTTAAATCCGACATCAATTCTTACTGGTGAAGGATTTGTAAGTCTTAAACCAACACCAACTGATTGTCTAAAATTAAATTGGTTATTTCTGACTAAAAGTTCTTGGCCAGTTAAAAGTGATGGCAATGTATCCCAACCTGCGCCGCCATCATAGAAAATCGCGCCTTTAATAGATAAATCTTTTGTTATTGGGAATCTCAATTCTGCATTAATCCAGAATGCTTTTGTTGCACCTATTGAATCACCTTTAATGTTTGGTCCAATTTCTCCAAATAAATAACCACGCACAGTCGCAGGTCCACCAACGTGGAACAATTCTCTATAAGGTATGCAACATTTATTATTAAATTGATGGACAAATCCAGCATGTCCATGCAAGAAGAAGACAAGATCATATTCGTTAATCAATGGTGTTACCCATGATGCATCTGCTTCAAACTTGAAGAATCCAAAATTATTTCTTAGCAATGAAGAACCAACTTTGCCTGTTATTGCCCAAGCATATCCTCTAGTTGGATAAGCAGGATTATTAAATAAGCTTTGGCTCATAATATAAGCAGCTGTAAATAAATCTCCTGATTGAAATTGTCTATCAATACTTAATTGAGTTCGAGGAGGTTTTGCAATTATTCTATTGTAATCAACATTTTCATAATTAGTATTAAATAAGAATGAAGTATCATATAATCTTGGACTTGTATAACCTAATGTTATTCCTGCACCAGTAATTTTTTCTACAGGAATATTGTCGACAGTTTCTTTATAATCTTCGTAGTTAGCACGTTTATGAGAAACATCCAGACCAAAATAAATTGGTCTATTGCATAACCAAGGCTGAGAAATATTTAACCAAGTTGTGAAATCTTGTCGAGAATAAGTTGCACCAACTGAAAATTGCATTCCAGTACCCATAAGATTTCTTTCTCGAACGAAAGCTGTAATGTTAAATGAAGTCGATGGAGATGTTGCATCTTGTGGAATACCATTAGTTCCAATTTGTGCCATTACTTGGCCAGTTTTGATTTCTTTTAAGATTAAATCCAAATCTGCCAAGTTATCATCAACTTTTTTAATTTTCCAATTTACACCTTCTTTTGGATCAAAAAAGCCGAGACCTTCAACTCTATTTTTTGAAAGTTCCATTTTTCGATTTGTAATCGTTTCACCTTCATCAATTACTAAATGTCTTCGAATTACAAAATCTCTTGTTTTTTGATTTCCAATTATATTTATTCTTCTAAGTTGTATTTTATTTCCAAGATCGGTATTTAAAGTTATATCTACAGTTTTTTCATCAAAATCCGGCAAAATTTGAGGATCGACATCTGCATAAATATATCCGTATTCACCCCAAATTAATTTTAATTGTTCTATAGCTTTAAATAATTTTTCTTTTGAATATAATTCTCCAGGACAAATCGGAATCATCATTTTAAGTTGTTGTTCAGACAAAATATCATTTCCTGGAATGCTTATATTTTTTACAGTGAAAAGATCTCCTTCTTCAATATCAAATGTTATTACTAGTTCACTTGTTTTAGGATCTTTTTTAATATCAACATCTTTAACATTTGCTGTTAAATAGCCTTGGCTTTGATAATAATTTGCAAGACGATGTCTATCAAGATCGAGCATGTCGGGTGAATATGTTCCTGCTTTATCCAAGATACTCAAGATCCAATCTTCTCGAGTAAAAATGAGCCCGCCTAAAACTTTGCTGCTGATATGTTTGTTGCCTTTAAAAAATACTCTTTTGACTACAGATTTTTTACCTTCTTTTATTTTAAAATGAACTTTTGCAGCAGTATCAGTAATAGGAATCAATTCAGCAGTAATTTGTACATCGTGGTAATTTTTTTCTGCATAAAGATTTTTTATTTTGAAAGACATTTCTTCAAGTTCTTGCTCATCTACTGCAGCAATATTTTTAAGATCAAGCTTTTCAATTTCTTTATCTTTTAAATTATTGTTTCCTTCAAATGTAATTTCGGCAAGCTTCTTTTTTACACCCAAAACTACATGTAAATCAAGTTGTGTTTCTGAAATTGGATCAATAAAAACCTGAATTCTATTAAAATATCCTAAATCCCAAAGATTTCTAATAAGTTTGCCTGTTTTAGACTTATCAAATATTTCTCCTGACTTATAAGGAATTTTAGGCAAAATAGTTTCTTCAGGAACATAGCTGTTTCCTTTGATAATTATATTTCTTATTCGTCTTTGTTCTTTTTTTTCAAACTTTATTTCTTGATTATTTTCTTGTGTCTCGGATACTTGTGTCTGTGATATTTGTGTCCCAGACGCGTCTGTCCAAGATAATGGTGTAAGGATCAAAAAAAATGCAATTAATAAGCGATAAATCATTATTTGCTCCGCAAAACATGTCGGCGATCATTATCTTTATAGTTAAATTATGATACTATTTCTAAAAAAAAGAGCCAGAAAAAGCTTAACTTATTGGTAAATAAATATGTCGAATTTGAGACTGACAAATACTTTAACAGGTTTAAAAGAACAATTTGTGCCTTTGGAACAAAAAAATGTAAAAATGTATGTATGTGGCATTACACCATATGATTATGCCCATATTGGCCATGCCAGAGTATACGTTACATTTGATGTTCTTTTTAGATTGTTAAAATTTTTGAATTACAATGTTACATATGTAAGAAATTTTACAGATGTTGATGATAAATTAATTAATCGAGCAATAAAAGAATATAAAGATGCCTCAAAATATATAGAAATTGCACAAAAATATATTGCAGATTTTCATGAGCAGATGAAAAAACTTAATTGCTTAAATCCTACGTTTGAACCTAAGGTAACAGAGAATATTAAAGAAATTATTGAATTTATTGAACAACTAATTTCTTTAGGCAAAGCTTATGTTGTAGGTGGAGATGTTTATTACAGCATAGGCACATTTTCAAGTTACGGGAAACTTTCAAAACGTACACGAGAAGATGTAAGTGCAGGAGCTCGAGTTGAAATTCGTGAAGAAAAAAGAGATCCGTCAGATTTTGCGCTGTGGAAATCGAGCACAGATGTTGGTTGGCAAAGCCCCTGGGGATTAGGAAGGCCAGGTTGGCACATTGAGTGTTCAGCAATGGCAAAAAAATATTTGGCTGACAGGATTGATATTCATGGTGGAGGAATGGATTTAATTTTTCCGCATCATGAAAATGAAATTGCACAAACAGAAGGTTTAACAGGATTTACTTTTGCAAAGTACTGGCTGCATAATGCTTTTGTTACAGTTAATCAAGAAAAAATGTCAAAATCTCTTGGTAATTTTGTGACTTTGAATGATATTTTCAAAAAAATTGATCCAGTAATTTTACGTTTTTATTTTTTAAATCATCATTATAGAACTCCAATCGATTTTTCTTATGAAGCTCTACAAGGTTTTTCAAAAGCATATCACAGATTATGTATAGCTTTTGAAAATATAAAAGCTGAGAAGTTTAATTTCAATGAAGAATCAGATTCTGTTATTACAAAAATATTAGACTTTAGTTGTGATGACATGAACATTCCAGGGATGTTTGGAGTTATTTTTGATAATTTAAAAGAAATCCAAAATCCAAAAATTGCGGGTAAAGTAAAATTCTTACTGCAAGAAATACTTGGTTTGCCATTAATTGTGATCGAAAAACATATTGAAATTACGCCAGAAATACAAGCACTGTTACACGAACGTGAAAAAGCGCGAATAGAAAAAAATTGGTCCAAGTCTGATGAAATCAGAGATAAATTAAAAGAACTTGGTTACGACGTACACGATAAAAAATTAAACCCTTGAAATTTTTCGAATACTAATATTTTAATATAGATAATCTTAAGATATTTTTTTTAAAAAAAGTTAGTATGAAGAATTATTTATTAATTATTTTATCAATTATTTCAATAATTAATGGTACAGAAATTAATAGTGACTGGTTATCAAAAGAACTAGCTTCATATGAATTATTTTTTCATTTTAATGAAAATGATTTAAAACAGCTAAGTGATTTTATAATTGAAAAATCACAAGAAAATTCTGAAATTAAAGATTCATTAAAAGAGCTTTTCGAAGAATCAAATGAAGTATTAGATGATTTAGATCAATTAATAACACGAGAAAGAAATTCAAAAAAAATATTACGAATTGTTCGTCTTATTAAAAAGGAATTAGAAAATTGTTGTTCGAATTTATCAGGTCAAAATGCGAATATAACCAATATAATCAATAATTGTTGTGAAAATCTAACGAATTTAATTACAAATTTAACATTTGCAACAAGTACAGTTGATCTTAGTTCAGTTTTTACTGCTTTAGTAGACATAAAAAACACTATAACTGAATGTTGTGCAGAATTATTAAGTACTATTACTTCAGTTTTTCCTTGTGCTGCTACACCGATTACACAAGCCGAAATTCCATATACAATCACTTCACCAGGTCTTTATTGTCTTGCTGATCCTGTTACAAACCCTTCGGCTAGCCCAGCAATTACAATTTCATCAGATAATGTGACATTAGATTTAAATGGAAATGTAATTAATATGCAAGGAAGTTCTGGATCAGGCGTTTCTATTGGCGCTGTGACAAATATTACAGTTAAAAATGGTAATATCGTAAATTCTACAGGAAATGGTATTTCTGCAACTGGATCATCTCAACTTTTTATTGATCAGGTAAAAACATCAACTTTAGCAAATGGAATTAATTTAAGTAATGTTACAAATTCTATAGTCAATGAGCTAATTGCCAAAAATTGTACGATTAGCGGCATTACAGCAACTAATAATTCAAATACGATTACTTTAAAAAATTCTTCAATAAATAATTGTGTTTCTGGTATTCAATTAGCAGCGGTAACAAATTTTTCAGTTGAAAATAATGTTATTACAAATAATACATCTAATGGAATAGTTGTAAATCAAAGTACATTAGGTAAAATCACAAATAATCTTATTTCAAATTATTCTAATATTGGGATTGGTTTTGTTTCCACATCCTTAAGAAATACGGTGATGAATAATTTTCTTGAAACAAGTGTTGGCGCTACTATTGGTATAAGCATCGCCGCATCTGCGACCAATAATAATATTAGAAGTAATACTGTTCTCGCAGCTGGAGGTGGTTCAACAGGAATTTTAAATTCAGGCGGAACAACAAACATTATTTGTCTAAATTATGCTGAAGGCAATACAACTAACTATAGTGGTGTTCCGGCAAGTTTGATTTTAACGCCTGGTACACCTGGTGCTATTTATAGTACTGATGACCAATTTGCTAATGCTTCTAATGCTTAAAAAGTACCGAAGCTTAAAATTAGAATTTATACCAGGAAATTGCTCTATTATTTAAATTTTTCATTTAATCTACATTTTTTATTTAATCTATTGCAAAATAGAAAATAAACGTGTTAGCCTATCAATAAGATGATTATTATTAAAAACTTTAAATATTTTATAAAGTATGAAAAATTTAAAATTTAGTTTATTGACAGCTATTATCGTGCCTCTTATGGTAAATGCTGTGGTTTTTGAAAATCAAACTGGTGAAATTATTGCTGTAAGAATTAAAGAAGCAAATGATAATATTATAAAAGATATAACACATTTAGATGCTAAATCTGGAATACTTTCTACCACTAAAATTGATATTGGTGATGCAAGAAAGTATAAACTTCCATTTAAAATTAGAATTTGGTTAAAAAAACAATTTGAATCATCTAAAAAAGGCGAAAAAGGTAAAAAAGGTCATGGTCTTTTATTTCCGCTGGGATCAGATGAAGAAGAAAGTTTAAGGAAGCAGGAAGATTTAAGAAATGATGAAAGAATATACTTTGATATATTAAATAAAAAAGGTTCAGCATATCTAGTAAAAATAATTTATGATGGTAAATCCGATAGATTTTATGTTGTTCCTAAAGTGGGTCCGGAAGTTAAAGAATATAAAGAAGATGTAGAGCCCTATCTCAAATTGGAACAAAAAGAAAAAGAAAAGAGATTTACAGTTCAACCAGTTAAAAGAGAAAAATCTAAAGAAGAATATGCTAATGTTCCTCGAGGATCAGTCTATCATGTTACGCCAGAATACGTTCAAGAAAAAAGTTATGCAAAAACTCCTGTAGGAATAGAAGGCAAAAAAGAGGTAACTGAAACTGAATATGCAAATGTTCCAGTTAAAACTCGACCTAGGTCTGAAGCAGTAACACAAAAACCATCTGAGCAAACAAAATCAGTTAGATTAGAATTTTTTAAGCCACAAGATCTTCCTTAAAATCATTCTTTTTATTTAAATGCTTGTTCAATTTTTGCTTTTAAAGCATCTTTGCTCATTGAACCTACAACTTTATCCACAACTTGATTGTTTTTTATAAAAACAAAAGTTGGTACTGATGAAACTTGGTAAGAAATCGCAATATCACGTGATTCATCAACATTTAATTTTGCAAAAATATATTTATTTCCAAATTCTTGTTCCAATTCTTCAACAATTGGCATCATGTACATGCAAGGCCCGCACCATGTGGCAAAAGCATCAAGAACTACAGGTTTTGTTGCTTTTTTTATAACTTCTTCAAAATTTTGTTTAGTTACATTAATCATAAAAATCCTTTAATAAAAATTTTTTTTCGTCCATCAATAAAAAATTACTTTGCAAAAAAGCTACTTCGGACAGGCTTGTGATAATTTCAAATATCTTAAAAGATATATTTTCATAATGATAATTAATTTTACAATTCAACTCAACATTTAAAACTCTTGCCCCAAATAATATTAATTTTTTAAGTTAAGAAAAAAGTCTGAGGTAAAAAAAATGAATGGTCAATATTCAGTTAAAGAAAAATTTTCAAATGTTCTTTATATAGTTTATGGTTGGATGTCCATTGGTTTAGCAATCACATCTTTAGTTGCATATGGCGTTTCAATAAATAAAACAATTTTTGATGTTGTTGTAAGAAATCCATTTGTATTATTAGCAATTATACTTGCACAATTAGCGATAGTAATTGTGATTTCATTAAAAATTAGAACATTAAGTTATCCGGTAGCTCTAAGTTTATTTCTAGCATATTCAGCTCTTGTTGGGTTAAGCCTATCAATAATTTTTGTCGTTTATACAACCGCTTCGATATTTAAAACTTTTTTAATAACATCCTTAATGTTTGCAACAATGGCACTCTATGGTTACTTCACAAGATCTGATTTGTCATCGCTTGGTTCAATGTTTTCAATGGCATTATGGGGATTGATTATAGCCTTAATTGTAAATCTCTTTTTAAGAAGTACAGCTTTTGACATGGTCATTTCTTTTATAGGAATAATAATTTTTGCAGGACTTACTGCTTTTGATGTTCAAAAAATTAAACAAATTACATCCTATTATCATGATCAAGATACGTTAAATAAAGTAGCGTTGTTTGGGGCCTTAGTTTTGTATTTAGATTTCATTAATTTATTTTTGATGATGTTACGATTTACAGGTTCAAGAAGGGAATAATATGAAAAAAATTTTTTTAATTTTATCTTTATCACATTTTTTTTGTTACTCAGAAATTGAACAGAAAGTTATTAAATCCAGCAATGATGTAAAAAAATTAGAAGCAACATTTCCATTGCGAGAAGTTTTAGATGTAGATTTATCTCAAAAAGTTAGGCAAGCAGAAAAGTTTGTCTCGGACGCTGTTAATTTTTTTAACTCTAATTCGATAATAAAATCCTGCAATGTTTTTTTAAATAATGATAATTGGAAGATTGGAGATTTGTTTATTTCAGTAATAGATGAAAATGGAAATTGTTTGTGCCATGGAGATGATCGAAGTTTAATTTGGAAAAATTTTCAAGAATATAAAAATATAGATGGTGATCCATTAATTCAAGATATGTTAACTCTTGGTGATACTGGCGGTTGGATTGTATATTTATGGGATAATGCATATAGATGGGCATATTCAAAAGTTACAACTAAGAACAAAAAGAAATATATCATTTCAACTGGATTTTTTCCCGAAAATAAAGAATTTACTGTAAGGCAACTTGTGTTATCTGCAGCAAATGATTTTTATGTACTTGGTGCTCAACCAACATTTATAGAAATAGATAATACAGTTGGAAAATTTATTAAGGGAGATATTTATCTTGGTGCTGTTGATATGGAAGGCAATATATTTGCACATGGTGACAATCCTGCTTTAGTTGGTCAAAACCGATACGATATAAAAGATTCTGCAGGAAGATATATTTACAGAGAGATGATCAAAGTTGCTAAAGAGCGCGGTGCGGGTTGGGTAGAATATGATAGAAATGGTGTGCCTAAACGTTCTTATGTCCGACGAATAGAAGATCCAAAGACAAAAAAAACTTATTTAATTTTTGGTGGTTATTATCCAACAGTGACAGCGGATACTGTTATTGAATTTGTAAGAAAAGCCGTAAGTCATTTAAAGACAAATGGTATGGATGTTGCTTTCAAAGATTTTTCGAATAAAGTTGGTGATTTTGCAAAAGGTAGCTTAACCATTTTTGTCTATGATTTAGAAGGAAAAAATTTAGCAAATGGTGCCTATCCATCATTTGTGGGCCAAAATTTATTATCAAAAAAAGACCCTGAAGGAAAATTCGTAACCAAAATGATAATAGAAGAAGCACAAAAATTTGAAAAAGGTTGGATAACATTTACAGAAAAAAATGATTACCAAAACGTATATGTAGAATTAGTCGATGCTCCAGATGGAAAATTTGTTGTGGGTTCAGGATTTTATCCTTCTTCAAAACAACAGTTTGTAAAAGCATTTGTGGAAAGTGCTGCAGTATATTTGCGGGGTTCTCCATATGAAGAAGCTTTTAGAGATTTTACTAAAACAAAAGGTGATTTTGTTCGAGGCGATGTAAGAGTTTTTGTGTACGACGAAGATGGCAATTGTTTTGTAAATGGATCACGTTATTCAATGATTTGGGATAACTTTATTAAAGCAAAAGACCAAGATGGAAATACGATCATAGATACTATAGTTGCAACTGGAAAATCTGGTGGAGCATGGGTTTCATACAAAACACGAAATGCAACACGTCGAGTATATGTAAAAGGTGTAGAAAAAGAATTTGATGGTAAACCAAAAACATTTATTGTCGGTTCTGGATATTTTCTGTAATTGATTAAAAAAAGGGGAGTGAATAGTGATTAACAAAAGAATATTGTTATTGTTGATAGTATTCAGCAATTTTGTTTTTGCACAAACAGAAACAGATATTGTTTTTGATGATAACGAAATTATAACAAATCCGACTGATAAAATAACTTTTGATATACCAATTGTTGGTCCAATAGTTTTAAATTTAGAAGTAGATCCAAACAATATTATTTATCGAATAAAAGATATAGAAAAAAATATTGTTGCAGGTCCAATTACGATAGAAAAAATATCTGCTGAATTAAAAATTTCAAAAGAATCAGGTCAAACAAAACCACAAGGAAAATTTACATTATCAGCTCAGGGATCAATATTAAAAAAAAGACTGACCTTAGCTCTTAAAGAATTGCTACAAGATCAGTTTAGATCTAAAGGAGAACATCCTTTTAAACGTGTAAAATTTGGTGCAGACTTTATTGAAAAACCAAATTTAAATTTATTTGCTGATAAAAATCTAGTTTTTGAATCAGCTGATTTTACTTTGGAAAAAAATAGCCCTGCATTGTTAGAAGTAAAAGCTGAACTGGCAACTATGCCTGTGGTGGCGAAACTGACTGGGACAAAAGATTCAATAAATTTTGACGTTACAACAGAAAAATTAAAATTATCAAATTTATTTGATCAACTTAAACAACAAACTAATTTGGCTGAATTTACCTTAGACAATCCCCATATTACTTTTAACAGCCCATTAGCAGACTATCAGCAACCAGTTCAAGTTGAAGTTAAAGCTTCAGCAGATTTAGGTGCTTTATCTCCATATCTTAAAAAAGAAGGTGCAACAATATCGACTGGATCATTTGAAGGCCACATAAATAATACTGATGGATTATTTTTAGAAGCTAAATTAGATGAATTCAGTATACCTCCAATGATAACTTCTTTTAAAAATGCATCTGTCACATTTAAAGTACCTCCTCCACACAAAATCGTAAGAGAAACTGAAGGTGGGTTTGTTGTTACTACAAATAATTTCAATCCAAATGAATTAGATGTAAAAAATCAGCTATACAAACCAATTGAAGTGCCAACAATTTAAAATGGAGGAGAGAAAGTGAAGTTTTTTAAAAGAATATTTTATTTTTCATTAATACAATTTTGTCTATTTGCTCAGAACATAAATTTTGAAATAAAAAATAATACCACTCAAACAATTTATTATTCAGTAACAGAACAAAAAGTGGATGTTATGAAAACATCTTTAAATGAATTGGCTCCTCAAAGTTCTGCATCTGACATTTTAAAGTTTGCCGAATATCCACAAATTTATCTTGTTCCTAATAAAACTGTTGGAACAATGGGCAAAGTTTATACATTCAAAGCGTTACCAAATTTAGCTACAAAAACTATTTATGCACTCGTCGAAAAGCAAGGCAATGATCTAGTATTAAATCCAAATCCAGGAGTTTTACAAAGCGCATCTGTTGCTGTAAATGCATCTGCAAGTTTAAATGTGCCAGAAGCAGGTACTTTTGACACAACTCTTTCAGGTGAATTAAATGCAGCAAATCCAACATTAATTGGGTCTGTGAGTAATTTTTTATTCAAAGGCATAAATTTAACTTCATTATCATTAATGTTGCAGCCCAAATTACATAAATATGAACTTGTCGGTGCTGGTAAATATAATGATTTAGATGCAAGCATATCATTGAAAAGAAATCCTACAGAAACCTCCTTAATGGGGCAATTTAATAAAGAATTTAAACCATTTTCATCCATTCCTGGTTTAAATAGTGTTTCTGTTGTCAGAGACATTTCAATTTTATCTGGAGGTTTCGATTTAGCTAGAAAAACAGTGGGAGGTAAATCCCTTACTGGTTTAGAAATTTCGGGTGAAGCTAAAATTGCAGATCAAACATTCAATGCTGGCATAATAATACCATTAGGAGCTGGGCCATTAGCTATGTTTGCGCAAACTCCTGTAAATTGGAAATTGTCGCAAACTTTTAAAGGACTTCCTTCCATATTTGATAATTTAGAATTAACAAACGGTAAAATTGTAATATCAAGTCAACAACTTACAGATTCCAAAGGAAATTCTGTACCAGCAGGCCTTACAATACAGGCTGATTTTCAAGACTATAAAGTTACAAAAGATGCAGGCGTCAAACAGTTAGTAGGCTCAGCAAAAGCAACTGTTGCAGCAAGTATCGCTGATAAAATTAGGGATTCGCAAGTTAAAGTAACTTTTAGTGGAGAAATTCCAGGTCTTAATAAAGGTGATGCAATTAAAGGCGGGGGCGCATCTTTAATTCTTACTGCAAAGCCATCTGCAGTTTTAGAATTTGATTTAAATGTTGTTCTTAATAAAGGTGATCAACCAGTTGTATTTAAATTTGCACCTGAGTTAAGCGCTACCGATGTTAAAATAACTGGCGCTATGCAAGGTTGTTACAATAATGCATTTGGCGTCAAAGGTTTTAACATGTGTGACCTAAGTGTTAATTTAAATGTTAATATACCTGAATTTTTAGTTTCACACTTGCCAAGTGGTATGGGACTTTCAGGTAGATTTGAACTTACACCAACTAAAATAATTGTTTTAGCAGGAAATTTTAATACAGTAAAACCACAAGAATCATATATTTCTGGCAAACTAGATGGCGAATTAACATTGCAAGATATTGCAAGTGTTTGTCAAAAAATGGCCGATAATGTTGCTGGTAAAAAAATTCAAGCAGATAATCTTCCAGACCTTGCTATCAAAGATGTAGAATACAAAGTTCTGCCTGTGGGTAGCGGTTCTGTTACTGTCGGTCAAGAGACAATTAATCCGGGCATGACAATGAAAGGCACATTGCGAGTCTTGGGGCATGAAACAAGTATGTCTATGAATGTCCAAGCAACCGGTTTTATGTTCGATGCCTATTTCCAAACATTAAATATTGGTGATTGGATTACAATTACAGGTAGCACAACAAGAGTTCCGGGACAAACTAAAGATGGAGTTTATTGCAGTGTTGCAGCAACATTAGAACAACAACATGTATATTTTTCTGGTCTAATTAAAATTAAAAATGTTTTAGAATCGGAAACTCGATTAGTTCTTTCATTAAAAGAAGGTTTCGATCTACATACAGAGACAAAATTATTTGGTGATAAATTCACAGGAACATTAGATGCAAAATCTGGAGGTGGTTGGAAACATCCAGACTTTACAGTAGATATTAAATTCCATAATGAACTTCAGGATTATTTAAGCCAAGTAATTATTAATCAGCTTCAAATAGTTCAACAAAAAATTGATCAGGCTAAAGCCGACGCTGATAAAGCATTTGATGATGCCCAAGTGGAAATTAAAAATAGCAATGCAAAAGCACAAAGAGATTTAGACGCTGCTAAAGCAGAGTCCAATAGTAAGCTTCAAGGTGCACAGGATACTGTAAACAAATTAAATAATGATATTAATAATATTCAAAGACAAATTGATGATTTAAATAATTGGTTTAACGGTTTGCCAAAAGTTGATTGGCCATGGAAAGATTCACAAACTACTAGAGGACCAGATTACGGAATTAGATGGACTGCTTTGCAAACAGCCAAAGGAACTTTAATAGCTTCTAGAGAAACTGCACTTGGTGTATTAAAAGCTGCTCAAGCTACTGCTTCGGGAATTTTAACTGCAGCGCAAAAAACAGCAGCAGGAGTTCTTGTTGCCGCAGATAAAATTACTGATGTTGCAGCAAGAAAAGTTACAGAAGGTGTGTTAAAAGGTACATCTGCTGTCGTTTATCAAGGTGGAAAATTTGTTGCGGTAAACGTCATTAATGGATTTGCAATTAAAGATCTAAATTTCCATGGTAGCTTACAAGAAATTGTTGGGGGTAAATTGCCGAGTCTTAACATGACACTTACGTTATTTGGAAAAGATGAAAATATCACAGTGGCAATTGACTTTAAAGATCTTGCAAACAGCGTAGAAGCGATTGGTAAACAAATTGTTGATAAAGTAAAATCTGCACTAAAACTTTAACATAAACAAGGGGGCATGAAATTTCATGCCCCCTTGTTTTTATTTTAAAACTAATTTATTTTTCATTGCTTCCAAGTAATTTTCTTTCACCACTTCCACCTTGTCCTGGTCTTTTTCTTTCAACGCAGCCAAGTTGTGTTAATTTACGACTGACATAGGTGATTAATGTTCTTATATTTGCAGCTTCATTTGTATATTTTGTTACATTTGGAAGTGCAACTCTTGAGATTCTAGCTGGTTGTTCACCTATTTGTCTGATAACTCTTCTTTCTTTAGCAGCCAAATCTTTTTGTAGACTGAATAATGCATCACAAGTTTTATAATTAGATAAATTATATCCTAATTCTGATGCTGCCTTTTGAGCTTGTTCTTCAATATCGTATGGCAGTATGTTCATTTCTCCTGCAGCTTTTAACGACAAACTTGCAGTTAATAAGATTGTCATTAATATTTTATTCTTCATTTATTCTCCTTTTTTTTAAAAATAAAATTTTATAAAGTTAATCTAAGTGGTTTTTTAGTTGCAGTTGCTGTAGCTGTAGCTTTTTTTGTTTCATCTTCAAGCGTTTTAACATAAGCTTCTGTAGCTTTGTAGCCAATTTCAGCCATTGCTTTTTGTGCTAATAATTGAATCTTCTTGCCTTCTTCTAATCCTGCCTTATTTAATTCGGCTTCAGCTTCACTTTTTTGCTTTTCGTAATTTTCCAACATTTTTTTAAATGAATCTTTAATTTGATCTATAGCTTGTTGATTTAATTCTACTGTCACGACGGCAGATAAATTTGCCATAAAAATTGAAGCAAAAATTAAATATATAATTTTCATAATTATTCTTTCTTTTTACTTTCAGCTATCGCTGATTCAAAATTATTCTTTAAATTCAAAGCTTTTGATTTTAAATTTTCAATTTCTCGTCGCGCAGAGGCAAATTTTGTTTGAGCTTCGGCAGATAAATTTGAAATTAAAGCTTTTGCATCATCTGATAGTTTTTTTATTTTTGCTAAATAGTAATCCGCTTCCGCTTTCGCCGCCAATAATTGAAGTCCCAATTCTGCTTTTTTATAGAATGGAAGACTTTCATACATTTGCTTTAATTTATCTGCATATTTTTCTCTAATTTTTTGTAAATTTTCTCTTGCTATAGCTATTTCTTGATCAATATGCAAAGCAACATCTTCTTGAGCTGCAAACAGATTTGCTGCAAACATTGATGCAAAAATTAATTTACTTATTTTCATATTATCCCTTTCTATTTATTTTTTAGATGCTGCATCAAATTTTTGTTTTAAATTTGATGCTTGTGATTTTAATTTGTTAATTGTTTCTTCAACTTTTTGTTTAGCTTCTCCTACATAATTGACAAATAAACCTTTTGCTTTAGTTGCCAATGCAATTATTTGTGCCTGAAGAGCTTCGGCTCTCAATTTTAAAGGTAAAATTTGTGAAGCAAAATCTCCAGCACCTGTTACTTGAGATTTTTTCCATGGCCAATCAAATGTCGGTAAATTCTTAAAGTCTCTCCATTTAGCTTCGTACTTTTCGTTGATGTCTTGTAATTCTCTTTGTAACCTATCAATTTCTTGATTTATATGTATTCTTGCTTCATCAAAATTTTGTTGTAATTTTTGCCTAGTCGTTTGTGCTAACAAATTAACTGTCAAAATCGACGTTAATAATAAATACCCTATTTTCATCCACTCTCCCTCTTTTTTATTTTTAAACTACAAATCCAAAAATATCTTCTTGTTCAAGATATTTTTTTAAATTTAAATATTTTTCTAATAGGTCGTTAAATTCTTGTTGGCGTTTTTTTCTTTCATCCATGTTCAAATTTTTTAATTCATTCTTTAATTGATAATATTTTTTTTCTGTTTCTGCATATTGTTTTTTTATGTTTTCAACAACAGATTCTCGAGGACGATCGGTTGGATACAAAACAACATCTCCCTGATTTTGACCTAGTCCCGGAATTCGTCTTTCTTGAGCAAATATCAAACCTTGAATAGTCGATAACAAAAGTATTATTTTAAAAACTTTTTTCATATTTTTCCTATTATTAAATTGTCGCTTTTTCGGCTGGTTCTATCGCTGGTGAACCTTCCAATATAGTTCCTTCTTCTCGTTCCGCTATTTTTCCAAGTAAATTATTAATTTCTTTTAATACTTTTATAACATCCAACAATGTTAAACCAGTTGATGCCAATTTTTTTGCATTTTCTTCAGTCGAAAATCCTCTTACTAATTCAGTTATAATTCCAGGTGTTGTTTTTTTAGGATCTATTGAATTCGGTTTGGCTAAAAGTTCCCCAATAAGTGAACTGACCTCATCTAATATCGAAATAATTTTTTGTGCGCACAGTAATTTTTCACTTGTGGTTTTAGTTGGATCTTTAATACAAGGAATATCCCTATCTTTAATATTTTCAACTTTAGTTTTTAAATTTAAAATATCAGGCACCAACTTAAGTGATTTTGAAATAGCTAGCCCTAAATAAAATTGTTTTGTAGTTAAATCTAAATCAGCAGCAAAAATATTATTTAAGCCAAAGATAATTATCAAATAAGTAAAAAATATATAATTGATTTTCTTCATATCATTGTCCTATTTTTATTTTATTATATTCAAATATAAAATTAACAGATCAAGTTTTAAAAAAGCAAGAGTTTTTTTTCATAAAATTCTTATATAATGATTTCATTGTTTATTAAGCCACAAATTTGATATCATCAACCAAGATTTTACAATTTTAGAGGTTAATCTAATGTCCTTTAAAAATTTGATTCTCTCTTTTATCCAAAAAAAGTCGTCTTTTAGCAAAAAAATAGGAATTTTGCCGCTTGATTTAAAAAAACCTTGGTGGGCCATTATTTTTGAGCAAAAATTATATATGGCATTCATAATTTTTGCTGTTTTGGTAAGCGAAATTTTTAAAACTTTATTTCCAATTTTAATAGGTGTTGTTATTGATAAAAGAAGTGCATTACTTTTTATTGCTATTCTTTTTATTTGGATATTAGTTCTTTTGCTCGATTATTATAAAAAAATATTCAATGGTATTTTATTTTCCCGCATTGTAGCTAGCATACAATATCATGCCCATAAATTTTTTATAATTGTTGACCCTATTTACCATGCTTATCGAGTAAGCGGTACAATAATTGGCAAAATTAATAGAACCGCTTATGCGTATGAAGATTTATTAGATTCTTTAGAAGATATTTTTCCAACAATTGTTGGGGTACTTTCAGTTATTATTTCTACTTCTTTATTCGATCTAAGACTTGGCATTATTACATTTTTTTTATTATTAATTTTTTCAATTTTTAGTAGTTATATAATAACGATAATAATTTTAGAGTACGAAAAAACGGTAAATAAGGCAGATGATGCTTTAAAAGCAGTTAGTATAGAAAGTTTGGCGCAGGTTAATTTGATAAGATCTGTTTTTGCAAGCTCTTATATAATAAAAAAAATTGAATCTAAGCATAACAATTTAATGGAATCTGAAATCATTTTATATTCAAATTATAATTTAGTAAGGCTCGGTTTTTGGATTTTTTATGTGATTATATTAGGAATTTTTGGATTTTATGTTCTTAATTTAATTAAAATAGGCAAAATTAGTCCTATTATGGGTTCAACTTTAATTCTTACATATTTAAGAGGAACGGGTGAAATTCTTAAATTAGCAAATCCCATAAGATATTTTTTGAGGTCCTACTCCAGAATTACAGATTTCTATGAATTTATAAAAACTTTTGGCAGACAAACTTACCCAGTTTTGGAACATATTCTTGATGATAATGAATTAGAAAAAATAAAATCTGAAAGTAATATCGATATATTAGCAGATAATATTTATTTCGATTATTTTAGCGGCGCAAGAATTTTTGATGGTCATAGCCTTCATCTTAATTTACCAAAATCAGAAAACAACAAATTATATGGAATTATTGGGCCATCTGGTGCGGGAAAAACAACTTTTATTTCCATTTTTGGTGGGCAACTTAAACCGGCGCAAGGAAAAATTTTAATTAATGGCATAGATATTTACAATATTGGTGACCATGAAAGAAAATCTTTAATTTGTATGCAAGGTCAGATTGCTACAAATTTGAGAGGAACTTTGCAATATAATTTACTTTTTGGGCTACCTGAATATTCTACGATTTATTCTGATGAATTATTAATTAATATTTTAGAAGCTGTTGGCCTCTGGTCTCTTTTCAAAGACAAAAATGGTCTTCAAACTTTAATCGGTGAAGGTGGATTAAATCTTTCTGGTGGACAAAGGCAAAGACTAAATTTTGCAAGCTTATATTTGCGCGCTCAATATTATAAACCACTACTAATTTTGATTGACGAACCTACAAGTAGCTTGGATGAAGTAAGTGAACGTGCAATAACTAGAATGATTTTAACATTGGCAAAAAATGCAGTGACGTTTGTTATTGCGCATAGAATAAAAACTTTGAGTGATGCAGTTGGGATTTTAGATTTCTCATTGTTTGGTCAAGAAAAACAAATGAAGTTTTACAAAACTGAAGAGTTATTACAAAAATCTGAATATTACAAAAATTTGATTGCTGGAAAAGTGCCAATAGAAGAGTAGTAAACTGGTTCTACTTCGCTCGCAAACGAGCTACGAAGAACAGGCCTGCCATTAAAGAAACTGGCCTGCCAGTCATTTCTGCAAGAAATGACTGGAGGAGAGAGAGGGATTCGAACCCTCGATTCCGGTCACCCGGAATAACGGTTTTCAAGACCGCCGCATTCGACCACTCTGCCATCTCTCCGTGATCTACAAATTGTGATTAAAATTTCAAATTATTAAGCTAATTTAATATAAATTTTAAAAAATCTCAATGTCAAAAGAAGTTTTATAAGAATTCTTTTATTTAAAATATCGTTTTAAGAATATTCTACCCGCATTTGATTTTAAGTGCTGTTCAAATTTTAATGCTTTATCTCGTTGATTAAATCCTAAAAATCCAATCAAATTCCAAGGTTTAAATTCCTTAGTGTATACAGATTTACCAGAATTATGATCTAATAATCGTTGCTTTAAATTAGAAGTAAAACCTATATATGTTTTTTCGGGAAAAGATTCTGATTTTAGATAATATACATAAAACATATTTTTTTTAACTTTTAATATTTGCTATTTAAAGTTAGCTGGCCTGCCAAAATTGATTGGCTCTATTAAATATTTGACTGGCCTGCCAGTCATTTCTGAGAAATGACTGGTGCGCCCAGGAGGAGTCGAACCCCCAACCTTCAGATCCGTAGTCTGACGCTCTATCCAGTTGAGCTATGGGCGCGTAAATTTTCAAAAGCTGGTTCTACTTCGCTCGTAAACAAGCTACGAAAAACTGGCCTGCCAGGCATTTCCGTAGGAAATGACTGGTGGAGAGAGAGGGATTCGAACCCTCGCGTCCGATTTTATTCAGACTCTTGCTTAGCAGGCAAGCGCTTTAGACCACTCAGCCATCTCTCCAGCTTAATTCTTGAGATTTCAATACTTTTTTATTTAGTTTTAATCTATCATATTTTAAGTCTATTGTCTCGATGCAATCGAGAAATTGTAGACTAAATATAAATTATTTGCCAGTTTATGCAACAAATTAAATATTGAAAATATGCTAATTTTTAAACAAAAAATAAGGATAAACTGTGATTTTTCGGTTAAAAAAATGGTAAAATTATGACCATTATTTTAGATATAAAAGTTATGCCAAACGCCTCTAAACAAGACGTTATTTTAGATAAATCTGGCAAAATTAAGTGTTATGTAAGGAGTAAGCCTGAAAAAGGGAAGGCAAACGAAGAGCTAATTAAATATTTATCCAAAACGTTAGGTATTAAACAATCGGACATAACTATTGTCTCTGGACATACAAATCCGCTAAAAAAGATAAAGATAGCCACAGAACTTAATAAAAAAGAATTGTTGGTTAAATTGGGTATAGATGTTCAGGACACTTTTTTAGGTAAATAGTTATGCCACATTATAAGTGGGTTGGAATAAATTTAAATGGCAATTTTATTAAAGGAAAAAATTTTGCTATTTCAGTTGATGATTTAAATGTTGAACTTTTGCAAAAAGAAATTGGTCTTTTAAGAGCAAGAAAATATAATCCTAAATTTAATTTTGTAAAAAGAAAAAGTATTCGTCTTTTTTTTGGGCAATTGTCTAAACTCGTAAATTCTGGTATCAGAATCTTTAATGCTTTGGGAATAATTTATCCCGACACTAAAGATAAAAATCTTAAAAATATTATTAAAAGCTTAAAAGATAATTTAGCGCAGGGATTAACATTTACAAACGCATTAAAAAAGCATGAAAATATTTTTGATCATGTTTCTATTGCATTAATAGATTCAGGAAATAGTTCCGGCAAAATAGGTCAAGCTTTGGCTTTGATCGATCATAGATTAAAAACAATTGATGATTTTTCAAAAAAATTGAAGTCAGCATTGATGATGCCAATTATAACAATAATATTTTTTATTGTTATAGCACTTTCTATTTTTATATTTGTAGTTCCGCGTTTTGAATCAATTTTTGAGGTCTTTAATCAACCATTGCCACAAAGTACAAAAATTATTTTTGGAATAAGTAAATTTTTAAGAAGCATTAATTTATTCTATATTTTGTTTGCTGTAGTGTTTTTAGGTTTAATTTTTTTTAAATTAAAAAAGAGAGAAAATTTTAAATCGAAATATCATAAGTTTTTAATTATTTGTCCTCTTACAAAAAATTTTGTCATTCAATTAAATAACTATTTTTTTCTCAACTGTTTGGCATTGTTATTAAAATCTGGCATTCATTTGACTAACGGGCTAATAATTGCGAAAAAGGCGATTAATAATTTGTTTTTACAAAATGAGATAGATAAAATAATTTTAAATTTAGAAAATGGCAGATCATTGGCCGATTCAATCAAGTGCAGTATTTTTTCATCAAATGAATTTTATACAATGATAAATGTTGGGCAAGAAAGTGGAAATTTTGCTGAATCAATATTTAATACCTCACAATTTTATCAGGATAAAATTTATCAAAAATTAAACTTTTGGATTTCAATAATTCAGCCATTGCTTTTAATTTTTATCGGATTATTTATTGCATTCTTAATTTATTCTGTTTACGTTCCGATATTTAATATGTCAAATGTAATTTCTTAATTTAAATTTTTAGATAATTCAGAAAGTTTTTCTAATACATCTTGTTGTTTATTTTGCTGAGACTCAATTCTAATCTGTTTTTTTAAAGATTCGCAATTAGATCTGGTAATTTGAAAAACATTTAAACCGAGACAGCTTGAAAATCCAAGTGTGCCTCCTGTCTCTAAAATATAATATGCTGCTTGCATTATTCCTTCATCATTTTGCAAATTCCCATATAAATATAAACTTCCACCAGTTGCTAATATTGCAGAAATTAATATAGCACACGTCCAAGAAAGTTTTTTAAAAGTTGAACAATGTTTTTTGTTTATAACTTGTTTATCATTAACAAATGTTTTCAATTCCTCCAAATCCTGCTGAGTCAAATTTTTTGCATCACGCAAATTTAAAATTTGTAAAATATCATCATATTGCTGATGCAATATTAATGATTTAATTTGTTCTTTAAGACCATTTTCTGACAAGTCTACATTTGTATATTCTCTTGAATTTCGCAAACTTTGTTTTGGACTTTGATATTGCATACAAAAAGATGTGTTAATTGCCGTAATAGCAAAAAAGATTTTTTTCATATTATTCCTGCTTGTAAGAAATAAATTATAATGGATTTAAAATGTTCAATACTGCTCTTTTTTCATCATCAACTTTTTCTAATTCATTTTGTTTTGTTACAGAAGGTTTAGTTAGAATAAATTCTTGTCCACTAACTGTGAAATATGAAATGATAGAACTTGCAAATATTAACCAAAATAAAGTCGAATTTTCACAATTAGAAGAAAGTACAAGATTAGTAACAGTTAAAATATAATTAGTTAAAAAGAAAAAAATATATAATTTATAATAATTAGATTCTTGGGAATTATTAATTATCTTTGTTTCATTTTTGATTAATTTTACTAATTTTTCACCATCTTCTTTGCTTAAATTATTTAAATTTGAAGATCTTAATTTCCTTAAAATTTCTATATATTTTTTTTCTTTAATTAACTTTTTTAAGTCTTGAAAATCTGAATTAATATTTATTATATGAGTTTCACCCGGAGTAGTTTGTGGAACATTTGGAATTTGCTGTTCCATACAAAAAGATATTTTAAATATGATTAATGCAAGTAAAAATTTTTTCATTATATTCCCTTATTTAGACATGATTTTCTGATTCAGTTTTTAAAATATTTAAAATTTCATTTCTTAAATCATCTGATTGAATTAATTCTTCTTGTTTTTTTGATAAATCATCTAAATTGTCGTAATGATAAGTTAAGTTTGTTAAATTTAAACCCATACTTAACAACGTACATATAACAAAATAAGTAAATACATACTTATCATATTGAAATAATGTCGGTGCATATTCAGAGGTTATACTAAAACCAGCATATGCAAAGATTGAAATGAAAGATATTGATAAAAAATAAGTAAGGATTTTTCTGTATAATATTGAGAATTTTTTAGGATCAATAATTTTTAAATTATTTTTTAATAAATTTATTAATTGTTCACAATCTTTTTTTGATAAATTAATGTTTAGCGTATTTAATCTCTGTAGCAATTCAGTATATTTTTTTTGGGTGATTAATTTAATTAATTCTTCTTTAAATAGAGATCTGTTTATATTTATAACAATTTCATTAGGGGTAAGAATTCTGCCCGGATTTCCCGTGTTGATAGAACCATTTTGATAAGAAAAAAATGTTTGATCAAAAGTATTATTAAATTCATTTTCCCCCATTCCAAAAGATAATTTGAATAGAGATAAAATTAATAAAAATTTTTTCATTTTTTACCTTTTTGAAAATTTGTATTGGCGAAAAATATATCTAGATTATTTGATAATTCAAGTGCTGAATTGACGCATACTCTAGATTTGTTATTATTTATCTATATTCCTATTACTTGAAATGTTTAAAGCCGGGGTGGCGAAATTGGCAGACGCACGGGACTCAAAATCCCGCGGTGGCGACACTGTGTCGGTTCGAGTCCGACCCCCGGCACCAGTCATTTCTGAAAGAAATGACTGGCAGGCCAAACTATTTATGTATAGTAGGCTTACTTCGTTCGAGGCAATTCTTTTGGGGAGAGAAAAATCATGCAAGATTGTATTTTTTGTAAAATAATAGATCACAAAATTCCAAGTACAATTGTTTTTGAAAATAAAGATATGATCGTTATCAATGATATTGCGCCCAAAGCGCCAATTCATTATTTGATAATGCCGAAAAAGCATATTAAAGATGTGCAATCTATTACAAAAGAAGATGCGGATGTGCTTTCTGGAATGTTTTATATAGCGCAAGAAATTTCTAAAAAAAATGAAAAAGCTGCTGATTTTAAATTAGTAATCAACAGCGGATATAATGCAGGACAAAGAGTATTTCATTTGCACATGCATATGTTAGCAGGAAAAATGATTTCTGCTTCTGAGATTTAAAGATATTAACTTAAAAGATAAGAAATAAAATTTTGTACTTTAGTTTTATATTCATCTTTTAATTTTAATATGTGATTAGCATGAGATGATTTTTTTTCATCAATCCACCAAGTAATTGCATTAGGAGTTTCATCAGCTAATTTTTTAGCATCTTCAAATAATGCAAAAGTGTCGTCTTTTGAGTGAATATATAAAACTGGAAGTTTGATATTTTTCATTTTCCCAAAAAGACAAGTTTCTTTTTCATATTCCTTCATTTGAGGCAATACGAACCAAGATCTATAATTTGAAACAACTGAATTTGTAATCGAATACATCCAAGTGTCTTTTTCCAATGTTCTGTCAATTTGACTATCAATAGCGCTCAAAGCAACTTTTGAAACTTGTGCCCAGCCACTATCAAAAACTAAACCTTTAATATTAAATCTTTGAATAAATTTTTCTCTTTCAAATTCAGCCATAGTGTTTAAAGCATGAGCGCAATTGAATGCACCTGCACACACACCGAATAAAATTTTGGGACTATTAGGATCTTTTTCATGCGCAGTTGATATAGCAGCAAGAATATCTTTATATTCATGAACTCCATAATTTCCAAAATTTAAAAATTGAAAGAATCCTTCACTTTTTCCATGTCCGCGAGCATTATAAAATAATATATTAGAGTCCTGTGGTAGTATAGCAATTAATGAAGACATTCCTTCAAGACGTCCTGGCAAGAATCCGCAGCTTACAATAAATGTTGAGCATGCCGGACCTTTAGCTTTTCTAAAAAGACCTTCAATAGTAATATTGTCAGAAGTTTTGAATTTTATTTCTTCAAAATTTTCCGCCTTAATAAGGTGATCTCTCACGGCCTCATGATTTTTAAGAAATTTTGTATCGAAAAGACAGCAAGTATTCAAATCAACTGTAGAATATTGTGGTTTTGTACATTCTGTGATAGGAGTATTTGCTAATAAAGTTAAAAATAATATGAATAATTTCTTAAACATAATGTTTTCCCTCCACTTTGGAAAGCATGTTCTGCTTTACAATTTATATTACCAGTATACATTAAAATGGAAAAAATTGAAAGTTAGCCCATTTTTACCTTATTTTTAAGGCTTGCCCCATGGAATTACTCCTAATATTCATATCAATTGCCCTATCTCTATTTTCTACAGCAGTTATGAGTTATATAACCATGGCTACACCAATAGGACCCTGGATTGAACCTACCCTGGTTTTACTAGCAACTATCATTTTTAGGCTATTTTCACGGGTTATAGAGCCAAAAAAATTTACATTATCTTTAGCTTTAAGTACTTTTTGTGCGTCTATAGGCGGTATTTTGGCTACAGGATTTGGTTTTTCGTTTCCTACCCTATACTTTTTGGCCCCTAATTTATTCAATTCATGGCTCTCCAGGCCCTTCTTTTTTTGTTCAATTTTATCGATTTGTGCCTTTGTAGCAGGTTGCTTTGCATTTCTAGTGGCTGGCTTTTTTCAAGATAAACTATTAAATGAAGAAAAAATGGCTTTTCCTGTAGGCCAAATGGTTAGCAAAATGATTATGGCTCAAAACCAGATGAGAAAATCCTTAGAATTAGTTTTTGGGATAATTATTACCACTGTTTATTTATTCTTGCAGAAGATATATAAAATAATTCCTCAAACTTTTTGTCTGATTGCAAAAACCACTGCTGCTAAAATTAATTTTCCATCTATTTTGTTGCGTCTTGATCAAATGCCTATGTTAATTGCGATAGGTTTTATTACCGGCCATGTAATTGCCAAGCCATTAGCTGTGGGTTTGTTTTCAAAATTATTTTTAATTAATCCATTACATCAATTTTATTTTCCTAAACTTTCAAATGAAGATTTTATGATGGCTTTTGCAAGTGGATTAACTTTATATGGTGCAATTATGGGATTTCTTGATTTGCCAAAACGAATAAAAAAATCATTGTCTAAAGCAAAAAATAATAAATTTGATTTTTTTACTTATAAGCTTTCTAAAACATTTATTTTATCTGCTTTAATAATTTTAAGTTTTTCAATAGCTCTATTATCTTATTTTAAATTTTCTATATTGGGTCAAATTTATTTATTGGCATTGTCTTTTATTTGTACATATCAATTAATGTTGATAGCCGGCGAAATGGGGATAGCTCCTGTTGGAAGATTTGCAACTTATGTTATGGTTCCTGGTATGCTAATTTTTGGATTTAATTTTGTTCAAGCAACACTGACTGCTTTATTTATTGAAGTAAGTGGCGGAGTTGCAAGCGATATTATGTTTGGAAGAAAAATGGCACAAATTTCAAACATTGATCAAAGAAAAATGATCGCATATCAATGGTTAGGATTATTAATTTCATCTTTGAGTATTGGTTTTATTTTTTATTTTTTAATCAATTATTTCGGACTTGGTTCTTATCAATTATTTGCACAAAAAGCACAATCTAGGGCTTTGCTAATTAATTTTACTTCGTTTAATATTTATGCGTTAGTGTTGGGAATAATTTTTTCAATTATTTTAACATACATTAGGGTGAATCCAGTTTTGGTTCTCGGTGGACTGTTAATGCAAATCGATTACTCATTGATGTTAATTTTAGGAGGCTTGTTAACTTATTTTGTAAAAGAAAAAGAGGATTATTATCCATTTTGGTCAGGAGTATTTGCAGCAAATTCTATATGGATGTTTTTAAGAACTTTAATTTGAGAAATATGAAAAAATTTTTATTTTTATTTACGATTTTATTTTGCAGTTTAGTAAGAGCTGATTTGAATGATTTTAAAAACCCTGTTGTTGAAGGCCTTATTGCCGGTTATTCATTTGGTGGCATAGAGCATTATGTAAACAAAAAGAATAAAAAAGAGAGGGTTATGAAAGCTTTTTTATTTTGTGCAAATATTGTCAATTTGTTTCAGGCAGGAGATAGAATTTATAAAGATACAAAATCAGAAGAAAATTTAAAAAAATTAATTAAAATTGTTGTAGCACTAGGATGTGCAAAACTAGGCGCAAAAATTCATAAGGATTATATATTTTGGAAAATGGAAAGATATCTAATTCCTTTTGGTATATTGTATTCAAAAAATGTTAAATGAAATAAACAAATTTTAAATTCAAAGGGTGAATATGAAATTTATTAAATTATTATCTATTATGTTGCTTTCAATATTTTCTTGTAATTCGGTAAGCTTTGACTTGCCAGAATCAATGAAATTGGCTTTAAATAGTATGGTTTTAGGATATTCTGTAGATTCGTTAGAAGAACAGGCGATTAATATTGAAAAAAGAAGTAAAACTTTAAAAGATAAATTTATAGATGCTACATTAGGCACAATCAATCTATTTAATGCAGGTTCTGCAACATATCATATTGGTAAAGAGATTGGGCATGAGAATGAAATTGTTCCCATAATTTTTAAATCAGCTTTTTCTTTGGTTGGGGCAAGATGGGCAGTTAAACTTCGTAGAACTTTGCCAACATGTAAATGGGAAAAAAAGTGCATGCCATTAATTTTGTTCCTCATTTATAATCTGCCTAATTTTTATAAATACTTACCTCATGATACAAAAACAGCCGCTGCATATGCTAGTATGCCAACTGCTCATACAGCTACTTCTACGGCTCCATATGTTTTAAGACCATAATTTATATTAATTAAATAAAAAAACCCGGCCTGTCCTTCGAAGCCTTGCCGTAGTAGGAACCGGGTTTTTTTATTTAGATGTTTGAGATTGTATTAAATATTTTTCAATAAAATCCATTAATTCTCCATCAAGCACCAATTCAGGTTGTGGAGATTCTAAGTCTGTTCTATGATCTTTAACCATTTTATATGGATGCAAAATGTAAGATCTTATTTGAGATCCCCATTCAATTTTCTTTTTTTCAATACTGCTTAATTTTGCTTTTTGTTCTTCTTGTTGCTTTTGATAAAGTTTTGCATAAAGCATTTTCATTGCAGTTTCTTTATTCTGAGCCTGAGAACGTTCATTCTGGCATTGAACTACAGTATTTGTTGGAATATGGGTAATACGAATTGCAGATTCAGTTTTATTAACGTGCTGACCACCAGCACCACCAGCTCTAAATGTATCTATTCTTAAATCTTTTGGATCAATATTAATTTGAATATCAGGTGCTTCTGGTGTTATAGCGACACCCGAAAAAGATGTGTGTCTTCTTTTATTCGCATCAAAAGGAGAGATTCTTACAAGTCTATGAATTCCTTGTTCTCCTTTTAAAAGACCGTAAGCATTTTTTCCTTTTATGTATAATGTACCGGATTTTATACCAGCTCCTTCACCTACTTGATGGTCTACTAAAGAAGCATTTAATTTTTCTCTTTCGCAAAAACGGACATACATGCGTAAAAGCATTTCTGACCAATCTTGAGATTCAGTTCCTCCAGCGCCAGCATTAATGCTTAAAAAACAAGGACTATTGTCTTGTTCTTCATTTAATAATAATGAAATTTTAAATCTACTTAGATCTTTAGCATGCTTATAAACTTCTTGTTTGATATTTTCTAGCTCTTTTTCATCATTTTCAAAAATAGAAATAAGATCATTAAGTTCAGATCTGGTCTTAATAATTTCTAAATATTGATCTCTTATTAATCTTAATTTTTGCAGTTTTTTGGAAATCTCAGTCCTATTAGGGTTTTGCCAAAAATTCTCTTTTTCGCTTTCTTGCAATAATTCTTGATATTCTTTTTCGATATTTGAGTTTTGCCAAAAAGATTTAATAGTATCCAGATCGGTTTCTGATTGCTTTAATTTCTCTTTTAAATCGTCTATTAACATAATTTTTATTCAATTCCCCTTAACTTATAGTTATTAGAATAAATTATCTTAAAAAATTTGCAGCCTGTCAATTTTTATGGTTTAATATATAGTAATACAAAAAGGACAATTCATAAGTATGAACGGAAAACTTTTTCTTATAGCTGCTCCTTCAGGTGCAGGTAAAACCACTCTTGTTAATGAATTGTTAACATCTTTTAAGGATATATATAACATTCATCGTGTTATTACTTATACATCTCGGCACCCTAGGGGCAATGAAGTGACAGGCCAAGATTACCATTTTATATCATCTATTGAGTTTGAAGCAAAAATAGAAGAAGGCTTTTTTTTGGAATGGAGCAATGTCTATAGCTCATATTATGGAACCCCCAAAAATATCATCAATGAATTGGAAAAAGGCAAATCATACTTTTTAATCATAGATCGGTTTGGCGTTAAACAAATTTTAGAAAAATTTCCTTATGCTTTATCGATTTGGATTCAGCCTCCAAGTTTGGAAATTTTAGAGCAAAGACTTTTGCAAAGAAATACGGAATCTTTGGAAAAAATTTCAAAAAGATTGGCAATTGCTGCCCAAGAATTAGAAATAGAAAATATAGAGCCTATTTGCACATATTGCATAGTTAATGACTGTAAGAAATTGGCTACAGATCAGCTTAAACAGATAGTTTTTAAAGAGCTTGGATTATCAAGTTTTTAACCTGAAAATCGACAAAAGTCTTGCTAGAAATAAAGAATTTAAAAAAAAATTAAAAAAAACGTTGACTTGCTTACATATATAGGTATAATTTTCTGAGTCTTTGAAGTTAACGAAAGAAATTTTTCAACAAAAGTTGAAATGGCTTCAAAAAAAAGTTTTAGAAAATTAAATAAAAGTTTGACATAATAAATCCGAGTGATAAGCTTATAAACATCCTCGTTTTGAAAAGAATGTTTGAAACATATTTTTCGACAAAAAGTTAAAAAATTTATTTTAGAAATTTATCTTTGAAATGCACAAGAAATCCTTAAAAATATCCTATAATCTTGTGATTAACTTCATCATATTATATTAAATATAATTTTTGCGATGGAGAGTTTGATCCTGGCTCAGAATAAACGCTGGCGGCGTGCCTAACACATGCAAGTCGAGCGCGAAAAGTCTTCGGACTTAGTAGAGCGGCAGACGGGTGAGTAACGCGTGGGAATCTACCCTTTAGTGAAGAATACCCTCGAGAAATCGAGGTTAATACTGCATAAGTCCCTTCGGGGAGAAAGATGGCCTCTTTGCTGTCGCTAAAAGATGAGCCCGCGTACTATTAGTTAGTTGGTAGGGTAATGGCCTACCAAGACGATGATGGTTAGCCGGCCTGAGAGGGTGTACGGCCACACTGGAACTTAGACACGGTCCAGACTCCTACGGGAGGCAGCAGTGAGGAATATTGCGCAATGGGCGAAAGCCTGACGCAGCGACGCCGCGTGGAGGATGAAGGTCTTCGGATTGTAAACTTCTGTTAAGTGGGAAAAAATACATAGGTCTAATACATCTATGGAATGATTGTACCATTAGAGAAAGCACCGGCTAACTTCGTGCCAGCAGCCGCGGTAATACGAAGGGTGCTAGCGTTATTCGGAATCATTGGGCGTAAAGGGTGCGCAGGCGGTTTGTTAAGTCAGTTGTTAAATTCTTCGGCCTAACCGAAGGTCAGCAGCAGATACTGGCAAGCTTGAGTATGGAAGAGAGAAGTGGAATTCTCGGAGTAGCGGTAAAATGCGTAGATCTCGAGAGGAACACCAATGGCGAAGGCAGCTTCTTGGTCCATAACTGACGCTCATGCACGAAAGCGTGGGGAGCAAACAGGATTAGATACCCTGGTAGTCCACGCTGTAAACGATGATCACTGGACGTCAGTCTCGCTTGCGAGATTGGTGTCGTAGCTAACGCGATAAGTGATCCGCCTGGGAAGTACGGTCGCAAGATTAAAACTCAAAGGAATTGACGGGGGTCCGCACAAGCGGTGGAACATGTGGTTTAATTCGACACTACGCGAGGAACCTTACCTAGGCTTGACATGTTTTTGACAGTTGTAGAAATACAATCTTCTAGGCGTAAGCCTAGACAATTACACAGGTGCTGCATGGCTGTCGTCAGCTCGTGTCGTGAGATGTTGGGTTAAGTCCTTTAACGAGCGCAACTCCTGCCATCAGTTGCTATTCTTCGGAAGCACTCTGATGGGACTGCCTGGGAAACCAGGAGGAAGGCGGGAATGACGTCAAGTCCGCATGGTCCTTATGCCTAGGGCTACACACGTGTTACAATGGCCAGTACAAAGGGCAGCTAATTCGTAAGAACATGCTAATCCCAAAAAACTGGTCTAAGTTCAGATTGAGGTCTGCAACCCGACCTCATGAAGTTGAAATCGCTAGTAATCGCATATCAGAACGATGCGGTGAATACGTTCTCGGACCTTGTACACACCGCCCGTCACACCACGAAAGCTGTTTGTACCCGAAATTGTTTTAGCTAACCTGAAAAGGAGGCGGGCAATGAAGGTATGAGGAGTGATTGGGGTGAAGTCGTAACAAGGTAGCTGTAGGAGAACCTGCGGCTGGATCACCTCCTTTCGAGGGAGAATAAATAAATGCTCTTACTTTTTATTAAGTATGAGCGCGACTTAATGGTGTTTTAAGTTCGCAAGATTATAGGATTATTATTAGTCTGGGCCTATAGCTCAGGTGGTTAGAGCACTCCGCTGATAACGGAGAGGTCAGTCGTTCGAGTCGACTTAGGCCCACCAAAAAAAGGGCTAAATTTGATAGAAAGATTTAAATAGAATCAGCCCTTTAGGGGGATGTAGCTCAGTTGGTAGAGCGCCTGCTTTGCACGCAGGAGGTCAGCGGTTCGACTCCGCTCATCTCCACCATAAAAGTAAAAATTTTATGAAAAAATTGGGCCCAGATGAAATATAATCATAATTTTATATAGGATTTCTTGTGCGCTTTAAAAAATTGTAAAAATTCTTGTGTTCTTTGAAATATTTGTAATTAATTAATTCTGTCCAAGATAATTATAAAAGCTGGTAAAAATTACTATAAATTCGTGATTAATTTTAAAGGGCTTTTGGTGGATGCCTTGGTATCAGTAGGCGATGAAGGAGGCGGAAGACTGCCATAATCTTCGGGGAGCTGTCAATCAAGCTTTGATCCGGAGGTATCCGAATGAGGAAACTCATCATGGTGAACCCATGATACTATTATCTGAATTCATAGGATAATAGAGTGAACGGCATGAACTGAAACATCTAAGTAGTGCTAGGAAAAGAAAACAAAGTGATTCCCTAAGTAGTGGTGAGCGAACGGGGAAGAGTCAAAATCTATAATACGTGATAGCCTGCGTGCGTTGTATTATAGAGGTAGCGGGATGTAGACGTTGAAATATGCAGATTTCAAGCTATAAGCAATCATTTTAATTGAATTGTTCTGGAACGAACAACCATAGAAAGTGAAAGTCTTGTAAATAAAAACTTGATTGCAATAGTTGTTTATATTCCCAAGTACCGCAAAGCACGTGAAATTTTGCGGGAATCTGTCCAGACCATTGGATAAGACTAAATACTAACTGATGACCGATAGTGAACGAGTACCGTGAGGGAAAGGTGAAAAGAACCCCGGGAGGGGAGTGAAATAGAAACTGAAACCAATTGTCTACAATCGGTGGAAGCGATGTATACGTACGCGCAACCACGTACCTTTTGCATAATGAGCCAACGAGTTATCCTGTATTGCAAGGTTAAGTTTTGAAAGAACGAAGCCGTAGCGAAAGCGAGTCTGAATAGGGCGTTTAGTAGTATGGGATAGACCCGAAACCTAGTGAGCTACCCATGTCCAGGATGAAGTCTCGGTTAAACGAGATGGAGGTCCGAACCGCCCCAAAATTCCAACTGCTCGGATGAGGTGTGGGTAGGAGTGAAAGGCTAATCAAACTGGGAAATAGCTGGTTCTCCCCGAAATATATTTAGGTATAGCCCTGTTGAATTAACTATGGAGGTAAAGCACAGTTGGAATTTTGGGGGCGTAAGCTTACCGGATTCTTACTAACTCTGAATGCCATAGTTTTAGAAGACAGGAGACAGACTGTGGGGGATAAGCTTCATAGTCGAGAGGGAAACAGCCCAGACCATCAGCTAAGGTCCCAAAATATTTGTTAAGTGGGAAAAGAAGTGGGAATACACAGACAGCCAGGAGGTTGGCTTGAAAGCAGCCATCCTTTAAAGAAAGCGTCATAGCTCACTGGTCAAGTCTTTTCGCGCTGAAAACGAACGGGGCTTAAACAAATTACCGAAGCTATGGCTTGTGTTAAATTTATTTAACGCAGGGGTAGGGGAGCGTTCTTTAGCAGATACTAGTTTGACTGTAAAGACAAATGATGGGCTAAAGAAGTGAATATGTTGGTATAAGTAACGAAAAAATAGGTGAAATTCCTGTTCGCCGTAAATCTAAGGTTTCCGTGAGAACGGTTTATCCACTCAGGGTTAGTCGATACCTAAGCCGAGGCCAATTGGAGTAGGCGATGGATAACAGGTTAAATATTCCTGTACCACTTTAAGACATTTGAGTGATGGGGTGACGCAGAAGGGTAGGTCAACTTGGCTTTTGGATTGCCAAGCTAAGCATAAAGAGGAGTTTCATAGGTAAATCCGTGAAACTGCTATCCTTGAAATGTGATGGGTATGTTGATTCCTAGTGAAGAAACGTATTTGATTGATCCCACGCTGACTAGAAAAACCTCTAGCGAGTCTTTAAAGTGATCGTACCGCAAACTGACACAGGTAGATGGGCTGAAAATGCTCAGGCGTTGAGATAATTATCATTAAGGAACTCGGCAAAATAACCCCGTAACTTCGGGAAAAGGGGTGCCTTTAACGTAATGGGAAACTAGAGCGTTGTAAGGTTGCAACAAAGAGGCCCAACCGACTGTTTAACAAAAACACAGGGCTGTGCTAACTCGTAAGAGGATGTATACAGTCTGACGCCTGCCCAGTGCTGGAAGGTTAATAGGAGATGTCAGCCGTAAGGCAAAGCATTGAATTGAAGCCCCAGTAAACGGCGGCCGTAACTATAACGGTCCTAAGGTAGCGAAGTCCCTTGTCGGGTAAGTTCCGACCTGCATGAATGGCGTAACGAGTTGGGCGCTGTCTTAATGATAAACTCAGTGAATTTGTAGTACCGGTGAAAATGCCGGTTACCCGCGACTGGACGGAAAGACCCCGTGCACCTTTACTGCAATTTGACATTGATTTTTGGATTGATCTGTGTAGGATAGGCGGGAGCCTTTGAAGCTAGGGCGCTAGCTCTAGTGGAGGCAACCTTGAAATACCGCCCTTATCCGTTTGAAGATCTAACTCTGATAACCCGTGATCCGGGCAGAAGACAGTGTCTGATGGGCAGTTTGACTGGGGTGGTCGCCTCCCAAATTGTAACGGAGGCATCCAAAGGTTCTCTCAAGACGAATAGAAACCGTCGGTAGAGCGTAAAAGCAAAAGAGAGCTTGACTGCAAGACTTACAAGTCGAGCAGGTGCGAAAGCAGGGTTTAGTGATCCAGTGATTCCGAATGGAAGGGTCATTGCTAAATGGATAAAAGGTACGCCGGGGATAACAGGCTGATCTCCTCTGAGAGTCCACATCGACGAGGAGGTTTGGCACCTCGATGTCGGATCATCGCATCCTGGGGCTGGAGAAGGTCCCAAGGGTTTGGCTGTTCGCCAATTAAAGCGGTACGTGATCTGGGTTCAGAACGTCGCAAGACAGTTCGGTCCTTATCCGTCGTGGGCGTAGGGTATTTGAGAGGAGCTGTTCCTAGTACGAGAGGACCGGAATGGGTTAACCTCTGGTGTTCCAGTTGTTCACCAAGAGCAGGCTGGGTAGCTAAGTTAATAAGAGATAACCGCTGAAAGCATCTAAGCGGGAAACTCGCCTCAAGATAAGATACCCCGTATGGCGCAAGCCATACATTAAGATTCCTTGAAGACTACAAGGTTGATAGGCTGGATGTGTACGCACAGTAATGTGTTTAGCTAACCAGTACTAATAAATCGAATGTTTTAGTCACGCAAATCTTTTTAAGGACGAATAATTAATTCAAATATTTCAAGACACAAGGCAAATTTTAAAAATTTGACATATAAGTCATAAAAGTTTCCTGGTGGGAATAGCTGTAGGGTCACACCCGTTCCCATTCCGAATACGGAAGTTAAGTCTACAGCGCTGAAGGTACTTGTCTGGTTACGGACTGGAAGAATAAGTACCGCCAGGATTTAAATTAAAGCCTCGATGAAAATCGGGGCTTTTTTTATTGCAAAAAATTTTTAATGTAATAAGATTTTTCATCTTAAATAAATTAAAAAGAATGTATATGAAGAAATTATTTTTTGGTTTTATTTTTTTATTCAACAACTGTTATATGATGTACGACATAATTGCATATAATAATGTTTACATTCAAGATCAAAATAGAAATTTAAAAAAAATAATAGCTATGACAAAAATAAATTTACAAAGAATAACTTTTAAAACTCGATTTATCATGCTTCCAGGAATTTTGACACGAATGGCTATACAATCAAACTATTTATTTGAACTTCCTGAAGATGTTGAAAAAGAACTGCAAGAAAATTTTATTATTAATGAGGATGGTAAATTAAACTATCCGAAAATAATATTAGAAATTTTAAGGGATGAAAAATTCGTTAATGGGCTTGTAAATATTCAGAATTGAAATTTTTAAAACTGTTAAACTTAAATTTTTATTAAAAAGGTTCTAATGAAAAAAATAATTTTTGTTTTAAGTTTTATTGTAATATTTAATTGTTTTACGATGGATTATTTTCAGTATCCAGAATTGGAAAATGAAATGGATTCAGACGAAAAAATACAATATTTATTTTTTTTAATTCATACAATTGCTCATAAAAATAATTCGATAAATAGTTGTAGAACCAGTGTCATAGAACTATTGAGAAATAATGTGATGAATCAGAAAGATGAATTAATATCTAATGATTTTTTAAGAAAATTTATAATTGCCGCAGAAATGGAAAATTATGAACCAACAATTTTATATCTTAATCCTTGCCAAGAAATGAAATAACCAGATTAATTTAAATAAACATAATTTTATGAACAAAAAAATTTATCATTTAGATCTCTATAATTATAGAACAAGGGCATTAAAAAAGATGTTATCCTGGCTTGAAGAATAAAAATGTTTCTAATGGAAACATTTCGGTTGATCAAATTATAATTTTCTGTCTTAATTGAAATCTTTAATTGATGTTTTCTTAAAAATATAGTAAAATATTAAGATTAATAAAGTCTAAAAAAACTGGGGAGAATGATGAATTTTTTGAAGATTTTAACTCTAATTTTCTGCATGAATGTAACTTTTTGCACTGTACCTAAGATTTATTTAATGAAGGGTATGGCAGGAATTTTCGGATTATATGGTATGAAAAAATTAAATGATCAAACGAAGAAGCCAAATGATTATAAAGTATCAGAAGCTGAAATTAGAGAAATTATATTAATAAAAGATAATTACTAAACAAATCAATTTTGGGGGTTAACAACACATGGCTATTAAAAAAATCGAACTAGCGTGGATTGCCGTTTCAGATCTTAAAAAAGCAAAGAAATTTTTCGTCGACAATTTAGGATTAAATTTAGAAGTAGATAGTCCTGAATTTAATTGGATGGAATTGCAAGGTAAAAATGGTGGAACATTGCTTGGAATTGGCAAAGCTGATGAAGAATACAGCCCAGTTCGTCCAGGCCAAAATGCAGTTCTTACTTTTACAGTAGACAATATTGAAAATACCATCAAAGAAATGAAATCAAAAGGCGTAGAATTTATTGACGAAATTCTTGAAGTCCCTGGCCAAGTAAAAATGATTACTTTTAAAGATTTTGATGGAAACATGTATCAACTGGTTGAGCATCTTTCAGCTCATCAGCATTCCGAAAAATGTTGTTAAGAAAAAAGATTATGAAAAAATTTCTTTTATTTTTAACATTAACATTTCCGTTATTATCGATTGAGCTTCGTTGGGATTGGAATAAAATTAATACTGAAGAAGTTTCATTTCCCAAAAATTTTATTTGGGGTGTTTCGACATCTTCTCATCAGGTAGAAGGTAATTGTTATAATAACTGGACCTTGTGGGAAAAATATAAAAAATATGAACCATCCGGTACTGCGTGCGATCATTACAATCGTTGTCATGAAGATATTGCTCTTTTAAAACAACTTGGTGTTGATTCATATAGATTTTCTGTTGAATGGAGCAGGATTGAACCACAACAAGGTGTGTTCAACGAAGTAGAAATTAAACATTACAGAGATTATTGTATTGCATTAAAAAATGCTGGAATAAAAGTAATGTTAACAATGCACCATTTTACAAATCCAGTTTGGTTTGAAAATAAAGGCGCATTTGAAAAAGAAGAAAATATACAACATTTTGTAAATTTCTGTACAAAAGTTTTTGAAGAACTTCATGACGTTGTTGATTTTTGGATTACAATTAATGAGCCTGCAATATACATGTTCCAAGGTTATGTAAGAACAGTTTTTCCTCCTGGAAAAACTAATTTGCCAAAAGCGTCTCAAGTATTGTGGCATTTAATGCTTGCTCACTGTAGAGTTTATAAAGCAATTAAACAATTACCTGCAGGCCAAGATGCAAAAATTGGTATTGCTCATAATATTTTGCAATTTGAAGCATTTAGAGAAAACAATTTGTTGGATAAAGTTATTAGTAAAAATTATAGAAATATAGTCAGTGACTGTGTTGTTGAATTTTTCAAAACAGGAAAATTTAATTTTAAATTTGGTTCAGAATTGTCGCCAACACAATTACCATATTTTGCAAATTTTGAAATATACTATCCTGATGCGCCAGAATGTTTAGACTTCTTTGGTCTGAATTATTACAGTAACGTTTTGCTTAACGTTTTAAAAGGTTCAGAAGATTATAGAGAAGGTGATATAAGAACTGACATGCCGTATGCAATTTATGCTGAAGGTTTTTATAGAGCTATTAAACAAGTGAGTGAAGTTGGCAAACCAATTTATATTACAGAAAATGGTATTCCTGATGCAAAAGATGACAGACGTGCAACTTGGATAAAAAGATATACTTATGCAATGTCTCAGGCTATTGCTGAAGGCTACGATGTTCGTGGATTTTTCTACTGGTCATTAATGGACAACTATGAATGGGATTTTGGTTATTACCAAAAATTCGGATTGTTTGAAGTTGACTTTAAATCACAAGAACGCAAATTGCGCCAAGGTTCACTTGCATTCGTGGACATTATTAAAAAATATAAAGAATTAAATTAATTAAATTTTTTTTAAAATTTAAAGCCTGGTAAATTTTACCAGGCTTTTTTTATGTTTAATTTTTTTTAATTCTTTTCTTTATTAAGATTTGCGGATTAATTTAAATATTGAAAATTTATTTTTTTAAATATTGAAAAAAATTATGAAACAAAATCAATGTTCATGTGGAAATGAGTGTATTTGCTGTTCTGCTGAAAATTTATCAATTACTTGCGGATGTAATTTTGAAGCAAAGCAATTTGAATATGGAGTAAAAGAAAAATTAAAACATCAAGAACATATGAATCATGATATGTCAAAAATGAGTCATCAAAATCATGAAAAAGCGATGACTAATCCGACGATGGCAAAAGAAATGGAAGCAGACATGCGTCGTCGTTTTTGGATAGCATTTATTTTAACAATTCCTGTCATGCTTTATTCCCATTTCAAAATTTTGCCTGAACTAATACCAGTTAATTGGATTCTCTTTATTTTGACAACTCCCATAGTTTTTTGGTGCGGTTCAATTTTCATAACGGGTACATATTACTCTTTAAAATCAAAAAAATTAAACATGTCAGTTTTAATATCTACCGGCGTATTGGCGGCTTATTTTTTCAGCGTGTTCATAACTTTTACTGGGGGAAAAGAAATATTTTATGATGCACCGGCGATGCTTATAACATTTGTACTATTTGGCCACTGGATGGAAATGAAATCTCGGAGAGGAACATCCGATGCCTTGCGAGCGTTATTTAATTTAGTTCCCCCTCAAGCTACAATTATTCAAAATGGAAAAGAAATAATAGTTCCTGTAGCCGATTTAAAAATTGGAGATATTGTAATTATTAAACCGGGTGACAAAATTCCAGTTGATGGTGAAATTATCATTGGCCAAACTACTATTGACGAATCATTAGTTACAGGAGAATCGATTCCTGTTGATAAAAAAATTGGCAACAAAGTAATTGGCGGTTCAATAAATAAAACAGGATCAGTGCAATTTAAAGTTACACAAGTTGGTTCAGATACCGTGCTTGCGCAAATTATAAAATTAGTAGAAATTGCACAAAATTCAAAAGCGCCTGGTCAAAGAATTGCTGATAAAGCGGCTGCTTACTTAGTTTTAATTGCAATTGGTTCCGGAATTATTACTTTCCTCAGTTGGTATTTTATAGCCCATGCTTCTATGATGCTTGCATTGACTTTTGCGATTTCTGCAATTGTAATTGCCTGTCCTGATGCATTAGGTTTAGCTACGCCAACAGCAATCGCAGTTGGCACAGGAATTGGTGCCAAAAATAATATTTTAATTAAAGATGCGGCTACTCTTGAAAATACGTCTAAAATTCAAGCAATTATTTTAGATAAAACCGGAACTCTTACTCAAGGCAAGCCGGAAGTTAATGATATCGTAAGTGTTAACGGAATTACTCAAAATGATCTTTTATATTTTGGGGCATCTGCGCAAAAATATTCCAAACATCCATTAAGTGAAGCCTTTTTAAGGCGCGCAGAAAGAGGTTCAATAAAACTTTCAGAAAACATTAAAGACTTTCAAGCAATTTTGGGCCATGGTGTTAAAGCTTTGGTAGATGGCAAATTGGTTTTGGTAGGCACAGTAAGATTTTTGACCGATAATAATATTGATATTTCAAATATTGAAAAACAAGTGGAAAAATTAATGAGCGAAGGAAAAACTGTAAGTCTGATTGCAATTGATGGTAAAACAGTAGGCGTAATTTCAATTTCAGATGCAATTCGGCCAACTGCAAAAAGAACAATTGAAGGATTAAAAAAATTTGGAATCGAAGTAGCTATGGTTACGGGGGATCACAAAATTATTGCAGAAAATGTTGCAAAGCAAATTGGAATAACAAGAGTATTTGCACAAGTGTTGCCCGCAGAAAAAGTAAATTATGTAAAACAACTACAAAATGAAAAAAAATTTGTAGCAATGGTTGGTGATGGAATTAATGATGCTCCTGCATTGGCGCAAGCCGACATTGGAATCGCTATTGGCGCAGGAACAGATGTTGCAATAGAATCTGCTGATATTGTGTTGATGAAATCTGACCCATTGGATATTTTAAAGGCAATTAAATTATCAAAAGCAACAGTGAGAAAAATGAAACAAAATCTTTTTTGGGCTGCAATTTATAATATTTTGGCAATACCTATAGCCGCAGGAATACTTTATCCAAAATTTGGGATTGAATTGCCGCCGGCAATTTCTGCATTGCTCATGTCTATCTCATCAATAATTGTAGCTACAAATGCTGTATTATTAAAAAATGTTGAATCACAATTAGATAGAATTTAATGGCCAGAATCTTTTATATTTTTTATTTAACAGGACATTGACATTTTTTTTCTTCCAAATGTAAACATCCACATTTTGAACATGCTTTACTACCACTCATTTCCTGTGATGTATTAACCTTTTCGCTTAACCGAATATGAGGTTTTCTTAAGCTTTTTGTTTCAACTTCCCAAATATATGAATTAATGACAATATTTTTAGGAATTAATTTAGATTGTTTAAAAAGTTTAACTTGCTGTTCAGATATTGCATCAACATTTTCAAACATTTGAATCCACTTTGCAAAATTTTTTTTTTGGTCTGAAAGATTAAGTTCAGGCAATCCTGGATTTAGCACTTCTGTGCCAATATCAATATTTCTTTTTTTAAGAGCTTCAGCTAAGTATTCACCTGTCGCCGTCATCATGCCGCATTCTGTGTGATTTATAATAATAATTTCTTGTGTGCCAAAAAATTGTGTGGTTAACATTGCTGATCTAATGGCATCATCAGTGACTAAGCCTCCTGCATTACGAAAAATATGAGCATCTCCTTCATTAATACCTAATGCTTCAAGTACAGGAAGTCTTTCATCCATGCATGCTAAAACAAAAAGACGCTTATTATTTGGAATGCCAAGCTGACGTCTTAAAACCCAAGATTCTCTTTCTTGTAACTTAGAATCAATTTCATCATATAACATTTTATCAATCCTTTATTTTTTAAAGAGGGATTATTTTTTTGGATGATGTTTTTCATGTTCTTCTTGGGCCATTTTTTCTGGTTTTTCTTCCTGTCCTTTCATGCCGGCCATCATTTTTTCATGCATTGGTTTCATTTTCTTCATCATCTCTTCACAATTACATGTACACTTACATTCTTTTTTGCTTAAATCATCAATTTTTTTTTCTAGACGATTAAGATGATTGTGAAGTGAAGCCAAAGTATCTTCTTGTCCCTGAAGAGATAAAATAAATAATACAGACATCAATAATAATTTTTTCATATGATTCCTTTTAATTTTAATATCAACTAACAGCAACCACTTTTTTCCTTGGTGATACACTTATTGCAAGCCTGAATGCATGACTCGCAAGATGAAATGCATTTTTTACACGCATCAACGCATGCTTTAGTATCATTGCCGCTACATTGTTTAGCACAGGATTCGCATTCTTTAATGCAATTTTCGCATTGTCTAATGCAATCTTGCACTTCTTTATCATTAGGATTTTGTTTAAGATATTCTTTGCATTCAGCAATGCATTTTCTACAAGCTTCTATGCATTCTTTGCATGCTTTTACACAATTGGAATTTTGACTTGTGTCACCTTTCATGCAAGCTTCATGACATTTTTTGCAAGCATCGATACATCGTTTACATTTTTCAATACATGCTTTACATGCATCGATCATACTGTTTGCCATTATTTCTCCCTTAAATAATTAAAAAATTTTCTTAATTAATGAATTTGATATTTTTCATGCTAGCTTCTGTTGCGAAATTGTCAATATTTTTTCCAACAGCTCTTTCTAATTGTGCAAATTTTGTTCTTAATTCAAAATATTTATCAATTAATTCTGCATTTGCCTCATAAAATTTTATTGTAGTTTCATATGCTGTAACCATATTTAATTGCATCGTCGCTGCATAAGTATAAGCATAATCAATTGCTTTTTCATGAGCTGGGATTATTTTACTTTCATAAAAATTAATTTCTTTTTTTAATGCATTAATGACATTATAAGGTTTTCGAATTTCTTCCTTTATTTTTATTTTTTCTTCTAACACTTCTTTTTCAGCCTGTCTTAAATGAAATTCTGCTTTTGCCACTTGAGCATAATTAGAATCAAAGAATGGTATTTCAAAACTAATATATGGACCCCATCCTCTAAATGGTTTATCGAAATCCTGTTTATATGTAATTCCTATATTCACATCTTTAAATAATCTTGCTCTTTCTAATGATATTGAATCTTTATATTGCCGAATTTTCATATGTGCAATTTGTATTTCTGGCCTATTAGTTAATGCATATTCTTCTAATAGTTTTATTTCAGGAATTGCATTAATTTCATTTAATTTGCTTGTAAGTTTAATTTGTTCTGAAGATGGATTAATACCAAGAAGTTTTTTAAGATGAATATATGAATTTAAAACATCATATTGACGCTGTTCTAATTCTGTTTCTAAAACTCCTAAGCTTGCATCTACCAAATTTTTATCAAGATCACTCGTATAACCATAAAGTTGGCGATAGTAAATCTCATTTTTTAGTTCTTTTGTTGCATCTAAAAGATTTTTAGTATTTTCCAATTGTTGTTCAGAAGCCAAGCAAGCATCATAGGCAATTTTTGTATCTTCAACGGTTGTAAGAATTGTTGATAAAATACGTAATGAAACAATTTCCAATAAGTCTTCCGCTACTTTTTTTGATACTGGAACGAGCCACATATCAGATAAGCGAAATGCTAATACACTTTCTATATTGGTCTGCGCAGTACCTGGTCCTTGAGAACGGGTAGGAAATCTAAAAACATTATTAGTAGTAGGGTTTGTAAAAAGTCCTGCTTGAACAAGATCTGCTTTAGCTATTCCTAAGTTTTCAAAATCAGCCTGTAAACTTGGATTATTCAATAAAGCAATACTTACGGCCTGATCACGAGATAATCCATCTGCTATTTTATTTTTGATATTTGGAATATCCTCAAGTTCGTCATGTAATACATTATCTAATACAATATTAGATCCAGTTAATTTTACAGTTTTCTTCTCAAGTTTTGCAAATTCAGAACCTATTTTAACTTTAGCGCAACCGGATAATAGCAAAAGAATTATGGCAATAAATATCTTCATTTTGTTTCTTCTTTTTTATCATAACTAAAATCCCGGCTTGATACATCTTCGCCTCGTTCCTTAGGATGTTGCCATTTTGCATTAGGATCTTTTGGTATAACATTTACTATTGTGAACATACCACCATGAGACATAACGCCCATTGGAACATCAGCATGTGCATTAATGACATGATGAACTTTATGACAATGAAAAAACCAAAGTCCAGGATTCCAAGCGATAAATTCTACATCTCTGGAACCACCAGGTGGAACATCTACAGTATTTCCTGGCCATTGAGCAGATTTTGGAATTGGCCCACCTTCAGTACCAACTTGCCACCAAGTGTGTCCATGCATGTGAATAGGATGATTATCCATACTCATATTAATAAGGCGAATTCGAACTCGATCACCTTGATTGACAGTTATAGTTGGAATTGATGGTGCAGATTTTCCATTAAATGTAAACCAGTTAAAATCCATGCTAACTAAATCTGGATCCAAATTGCCAGGCAAAATTCTCCACTCTTGCAACGTTATGACAAATTGTTTGTCAACTTTATATTCATATTTTTTGGGATGAATTATTATTGCACCCGTTAATCCATAACTAGTTAATTTCATTAAATTAAATTCGCCATGATAAAATGCAGTACCGGATTGGTATAATGTATATTCGTAATTTCTAGTTTGCCCAGGCATTATTACCGGTTCTGCAAAACCGCCTTCACCATCTTGATCGTTAGGTAATTCTATTCCATGTGAATGAACAGAAAGAGGTTCTGGTAATTCATTTTTTATGACAAGCCTAATACGATCTCCTTCATTGACCTCAATTGTAGGCCCAGGCGTAGTACCATTAAATCCCCAAGCTCTAATTTTTTGTACTATATGTCTATGATGAACAATTCCGGCAGGCACTTTATTTTTTTCTTTTATAAGTTTTTCATAATCAGCATCTTTGCCATCAGTTATATATTGTTCGATTGGTTGAGCAAAAAGTTTAAAAACTTTAACATTTCCATCCATGTCGTAACCCAATGGAGGTATACCAATTGTTTCTATAACGCCCATTTGTTTGCCAGTAAGTGGTGGTGGAGCAGAGGGTTTGATTTTAGGATTATCCCAAGAATATGTAAGTCGTGGCATAACATGATGTTTTTTTGCATGCAATTTTTTTTCAACAACTGAATGCTCTATTTTCTTATGATCTTGATGTTCTTGGCAAAATAAACTAATATTTGCAAACAATGCTAAATATGTGAAAATTTTTTTATTCATATCATACTCAACAATTTTAAATCTTTGAATAATCCAAAGCTAAAACGTCTAATTTGTCAAGATGAATTTAAAATGAATCACATCAACTTATTGGAGATAAGTTTTTATGAAATATAAATTATTAATTTTTTTAATCACATTTTCATTGACCTATTCTATGGAAGAATACAGAATAGCTGGTCTAGGAATTGTTATGCCTGCTTTAAACAAGACGAATTCAGCAACAAAAAATTTAGAAAATTATATTTTAAAAAAATTAAAGAGACAAAACTTTATGATGAAAACTCTGAAAGATTTAAAGCATCTTGAACAAAAAAACCCAATAGAATTTATTGATTTTATGAATTTTTGTAGAAAAAAATTGGATGAAAGAGATCCTAGATTTGAGAAATATAAGAAAATTATGCAAATTATTGATGAATTAAGTTTTATTAATAAGCACAGTAAATTTGTAAATTTATGTTTAAATTATTTAGAATTTTAATAAATTTCACAATTCAATGATAATTGTTATTATGTTTAAAATTTTTTAAAACTTAAGGAGTTTTATGATCCGTAGTTTAACTTTGCTATCTTGCTTGGTTGTTTTTGCTGCTCATTGCATGGAAAATACTCCGACAAATAATACACAAACTTCTTTACAAAGTGGTCAAAGTTTGGAAAAAAAATCATGTAAATGTTGTAAAGAACATTCACATAATCGTTTTGCAGAAGCTAAAACAAAATTGATACAATTTTTTGGACTTAGTTCACAAAATGGGGGATCTTCAAAATAATTAATTCTGGTTTCTTTTGTTATAGAATTTTATAATGGCAGCTGCAGAATCAAATGATTAAAAAAAATCAAATATATTAATTGCTTGGTACTTGCTCTACTATACATATGGACTTGTTCCAATTATTGCTGGCTTAGATAAATATTTTCATTACTTAGTTGATTGGTCTATTTATTTGAATGATACTATTCCCGCTTATTTGGGATTAACTTCAGCAAATTTTCTAATATTAGTCGGTATTATAGAAATAATTGCAGGATTATTGGTTTTTTTTAAACCAAGATTAGGTGGTTATATTGTTTGTGCATGGTTGATAGCAATCTCTATTAATTTAATCACAATGGGAAAACATACACATCATGGATATACACATTTAATGACTCATTACGATATTGCTTTAAGAGACATTGCTATGGCTGTTGGTGCTTATGTATTTGTGCTGCTATCTAAAGAGCTAAATAAGTAAAAGTAGGAACTGTTACTTCAACTGCTTGATATAACTTTTTAAAACATCAGCAGATTTTTTGAACAATTTTTTTTCTTCATCGTTTAATTTAGGTATTAAAATTTGTTCAATACCTTCTTGACCAAGCACTGCGGGCATGCTCATACAAATATCAAATTCTTCAAGATAACATGATACAGGTGTAATGCGTTTAGTATCAAAAATAATATTTTGACAATAAGCTGAAATGCATGATGCAATTCCAAATGCTGTTGATCCTTTACATTGGATAATGTCATATGCTTTGTTTTTTGCATCTTGAGCCATCTTTTGTAGCTCAATTTTATTTAGATTTGGAAATTCTAAAATTGGAACTCCTGCAATAGTTCCACTAGACCATGCAACAAATTGAGTGTCGCCATGCTCACCTAATGTGTAGAGATGAATCGACTGTTGCGCAACATTTATTTTTTGCCCAATTAAACCACGTAATCTTTGTGTATCTAACAATGTACCTGAACCAAAAATTTGATTTTTGGGTAAACCTGAAATTTTTTGAGCAACATATGTCATTATATCAACCGGATTTGTCACCATGATTATAATTAATTCAGGGTTTAGTGGCTTCATTTCCGAAATTACATTCTTGATTATTTTGTTATTTGTTTCTAAAAGTTCTATACGTGTTTGCCCCGGCTTTTGTGGAATGCCTGATGTTATAATTGCTATGTCTGCTTGACCAGCATCTTTTAATGTTCCCAATTTAACTTCAGATGCGCTACTGAATGAAAGAACATCAGAAAGATCAGCTACTTCACCTTTGCATTTTATTTCATTAATGTCGACTAATGTTATTTTTGAAGCCAGATTTCGCAACAATAAAGTGTATGCTGCTGTTGAGCCAACTGTGCCTGCGCCAACAATTGCTACATTTAATTTCTTCATTTAAAATTCCTGAATTTATTTTTAGTAATAATATTCTTTTTTCTTTGTTAAATAATAATCGAGTGAAATATTACCACCACCAATAATTACAAAACTTATAAAAACGACAATTAAAGTCAGTGGAAATGAATATACAGAAAAAGAATCACCTTTATTCCAATGCAAAAGAAAGGCAACTATCATAGTAAATGTAAGAAGCATTGATACAATTCTAGTTCCTATACCTATTATAAATGCTACACCGCCAAAAGTTTGTGTAATAGCAGCTAAAAAACCCCACAAGACTGGCATAACAGAAATACCTACATTACTCATAGCAGCACCTAACATTTGCCATTTATCAATTCCACCAATCATTTTAGGATATCCATGTCCGATTGATAATATTCCAATTCCAACACGCATTAAAAGTAATGAAAGTTGAACGAATCTTGGAGATGCTGGAACAAGTAAATAATGTAAAAATTTGTTCATAGTGATATTCCTGACATTGCTAAAATTGCAAATACAAACATAGTAATATTGACAATATATAGTGATATACATATTGGACAAAGAGATTTAATTTTGAAAAAAAGTAGATAGGCAAGAAATAAAGTAACTAATAAATTTATACTTGTGGCAACTAATATCAGAGTTGTAAAATTAAATGCAGCTAAAATTGCCAGCGCTGCATAAAATAATAATCCAGCAGTCGTATTTGAAAAAAAGAATAAATTTGAATATTCACTTTGAAGAGGCCTGGAGCAAGAAATTCTGTCCGTAATATCACAAGCAGGTTTATAATTTGGGTCAGCTTTAATTTTTCGTTCAGTTATAAATGCATAGACAGAAATGCAAAAACCAACTATGGAAGCTACTAAAATTGAGATAATCATATAATCCCTTTTTTTAATAACAGTAATATAGTTTATTTCTACTTCGCAATAAAATATGAAGGTTTTTAAAATTGAAATGATTTAGAGTATCACAATTTTATTTTTGAATTTTTTCCCATTCAGCAAGCAATAACTTATGTTTTTTTTGCAATGCCTCAACGCGTTCATAGCATGTAGAAAATTCTTTTGTGCCATAGTCGTAATCAGAAAGTTCCATTGAGAGATTATTAATCTCGGTGTCTATTTTTTCAATCTGATTTTCAAGGCGTCGAATTTCTTTATGACGTTCGAAATCGTTTTTAGGTGATTTGTTTTCTTTTATAGAAGATTCTTCTAAAGACTCGTTTTTTTGGGCAGCGAATTCTTTTTGATGCAAGTATTCATCATAATTACCAATGTATTTGTAAGCATTAGTAGGCGTTAGTTCAATTATATGTGTAGCAAGCTCGTTAATAAACCCTTGATCGTGAGAGACAAATAATATTGTACCTTGATATTGTTTAAGTGCATCAAGTAAAATTTCTTTGGATGGCATGTCTAAGTGATTGGTTGGTTCATCAAGTATTAAAAAATTTGATTGTTGTAATAATGCTCTAGCCATACTCAAACGGTTACGTTCACCACCACTTAAAACTTTTGTTTTTTTGTAAATTAAATCTTTAGAGAATAAAAAACAACCAAGCATGTTTCTGATTGCCAAATCGGTAACATGAGACGCAGCTGCTTGCACAGTTTCAAAAACCGTTTTTTCAGGATTTAATGCACGTACTTGATCTTGTTCAAAAAAAGCTGAAGTAACACTATTGCCAAAAATAATGTCTCCACCTTGAAGCGGATATTTGCCCATTATCACATTTAATAATGTAGTTTTACCTACACCGTTTGCAGCGATAAGAGCAACTTTTTCGTTACGTTCAATATTTAATGAAATGTTATTGAAGATTTTTTTTGAATCAAATGCATGCAAGACATTATTAACAGTAAGCACTGTTCTTCCTGATGGCGTTATTGGAGGAAGCTTAAAATCAACCTTTTTTAATTCAAAAGGTATTTCGATACGTTCAATTTTTTCAAGAGATTTTTGCATACTCTGTGCAGATTTTGCTCTTGTTCCAGCTTTAAATTTATTAATAATTTCTTGTTTGTGAGTAATTTCTTTTTGTTGCTGTACATATGCGGCTTTCATTATAGCTAGCCGTTCTGCTTTTTGTCTTAAATATGAAGAGTAATTTCCTTTGTAGGCTGTGCCATTGCCTTGTTCAAGTTCTAAGACGGAAGTGCATACTTTATCTAAAAAATATTGTTCGTGGCAAACAAGTAAAAAACCAAATGGTGCTCTTTTTAAAAATGATAAAAACCATTCCTTTGTTACTATATCTAAGTGGTTTGTGGGTTCGTCAAAAAGATAAAAATCTGCTTTTTTTAAAAGTAACTGAGCTAATACAATTCGCATGCGCCACCCGACGCTCAATTCGCTTACGGATTGTTCCATTTGTTCTATCGAAAATCCAAGTCCCATGAGCATTTTTTTGACTTCTGCTCGCGTAGATTCAATTTCTGTTTCATCAAAAATTTCTACTGCGCTTATAACTTCTTCAACAACAGTTTTTGTTGATTGCAAGACAACTTCTTGGGGCATATACCCTAACTTTTGATTAGATGCTAGTCGCACATTGCCATCATCACATTTTTGTTGCTGAGCAATAATTTTAAGCAGAGTAGATTTGCCGGAACCATTTAAGCCAACTAAGGCAATTTTTTCATGCCCATTGATAATATAGGAAATATTTTTAAAGATTTTTTGTCCACCAAAGGTAAGACATAAATTTTGTAACTGAATCATAGTCTTTTTATTATATCATAATTATGAATTAAAGGCTATTAATAGTGCCAAATATGACCCCCCGGAAGGGTTCAAAAACTACTTTTCTCTTCTTTATTTATCCCAGTGACTGTAAACTCATCACCCTCCCGGGAGAGTATTATTTCATCAGGATTTTGTTTTTTTATTTCAAACCAATCATCTATTAATTTGATTAATTTTTGTTTTGATATTATGTAGGTGGCGTCGTAACCTTCTACTGGATATGCATTTTCGATTATGACTTCATTGCCTTTGAGTTCGAAATCTAATCTATTAGTACCGAAAGTTTTTAAATTTTTATTCAAAAATTCTTTAATGCTTTGAGTCATTGATGTTCCTTCTGAAAAAATGGGTGCTATTAACGTCATGATTTTATCATTGCTTTTCTCATAGGCGCTGTAATAATTCGAATATTCTTCTATGGTACCGTTCATTTTTCGAAATTTGATATATGTCATTTTAAATTTTTTTCTATAATTGGATATGAAGTTACAATTTTGCCATTTGTTTCTGTTATGGTTTGAATTATTATTTTTTTTCCATCAACATCAATTAAACCTTGTATAACAAATCGACTATCTTCTATGTCATATTTTATTATATTCTTAAGAGATTCAGCAATTTGTTTAATAGTTTCTTCTGGGGACCAATACCATGGGAAAAAAGTTTTTCTTTTTAATTTTCCACCAATTTCAACATATGCTTCGTATATACCCGATTCTTCTAAAACTTTATTAGTTACTTTTATTAGATTTGATTTTTCAAGTCTTAAATTATAATCAAGATGTAATCCAGCCCAATTGAAGTTTCCATTTTTTTTGATACGTATATCTGGTGATAATAAATGCTTAACGTTTTCGACTTCTAGAAAAAAAATTGGAGAACTATTTGTTTCTTGCCTTAAATATGATTCAAGAATTTTAGGACCTTTTTCTATATGAATTGAAAGTTGTTCATTTACAAATTCATCAATAAAAAGTCTAGTGTTTTCTGAAATCTTACCTGGCTCTGTATTTAAAACCTCTTGATATAATTTTTGAATTTGTTCTTCAGCTGCTTTCAAAATTGGATATGATTCACTTTTACAAAATTTTGACGCCTTACCATAATTTGCGATTTCTAGAGAAATTTCTTCCCCCAAAATTGCAATTTTTTCTTTAAATAATAAATCGAAACTTTTTAGTTTATTAACAAAAGAATTTGATTTTAATGTATCTCCCACTTTTGACATCAACGGCATTACAGCTTTTGAAATTTTTCCAAGCTGCCCTATTTTGTGTAATTTTCCTATTGCTACGGGACCGATAAATTCTCCTAAAAATTCTCCCATTTCAAATGATGACATTTGAGGAACATGCTGTGACAATTGCATGATCCAATTTAGAACTGTATCTTCTTTATTTAAATATTCTTGGAAATATTCTTTAAAAAATCCGGATGTGAAATCTAGAGATTTTAATTCGGACAAAATCATTTCATTCAATACACATTTTGTTATTTTTTTAGCCAGATAAGTCAGACCTTGAACAGTTTCGATTGGATGCCCAAACATATGCGCAATTCCTGTAACTGTATTTACGGTTGCCCCTTTTATTCCTCCAAGAAGGAAGTCGGTAATATTTTTGCATATTTTTAGAACACAATTTGCTTGTTTGAGATTATTTTGGTCAATGTAATCAATTCCGCATGAAGTTAAATTTACAATTGTTTCTGTAGGAGCTGATAATTCATCTTGATTATCTTTATTTGCTAAGTTTATTTGTGCAACATTATTTAAATTATAATAAAATTGTTTTCTTATTTCTTTCTGTTCTGAGCTAAATGAGAAATTATTTTCATATTCACTTATATGACAAAGTTGAAATTGTGATATTTTAAGAAAATTATGTTTGGTTTCAGCTTCAGTTTTTCTGGCTACCTCATTAGAATAAAATAAAAGACTTCTAATTTGCTCACGATTGGGTGAATTAAGACGCGATATTCCATCATTTATTATTTTTTTCGCTTCAAGATTTTCTTGCTGTTGCCAATTATTACTTGTAATGATGTTTTGCCAAATTGATTGATCATAATTTATTTTTTTTGATACCCCATATTCATCAAATAGCACAACATGTGATTCTTTTGGTTTTTGAGATTGATTATTTGTGTGACCTCTATTCTTTTTTTGTCTATGAGAAACAGATGATTTGGCGACTTTATGTTTATGTTTGTGATGTTTCTTCTTTTTTTTTACAGATTTTTCTTTTATATATTTAGTTTCATGATCTTTTTTGTGATTTAAACGTATTCCTGCATATTGACTGCCATTAGTGGCATAATATGTGAATGAATCTTGATATTTATTTTTTAGATTTTGAAGACCTAGAGGAATTTCTGGAGAATTTGAGGCGAAGAAGTAACTGTTAGCATTTAGATTAAAAAATGAAAACAAAATAAATAAATAAATTAATTTGAAATTTAATATTACATTTTTCAAAAAATGTCTCCAATTTTTTGAGACATTAACATAATGAAATTTTTAAATCAATTTCAAATTACTTTATTACCATCAAGAATGCGCCGACAAACATTAATACTGCTCCGAACATTGTTTTTGCAGTAACATGTTCATTGAAAACATAACTACTCAATGCGATAATAAAGACTAAGCTGAGCATAGAAATTGCTTGGACATGTGATGGAGTGCTTTGAGTTAATGCCTTAAAGTAAAATAACCAAGAAAGTGAACCCGCAACTACAGATGAAGAAAAAAGTAACCAATCTTTAAATTCCCATCCTCGAATATTGAATATGTTAGTTCCTTGAAGATAAAATCCTAAAAGAAGAAAGAAAATTGTGATTATAATTGATCCTAAAGTTATTCCCTTTAATGGCTCAATTGAATGTAATCCTAATTTGGCAAAAACTGCGACCAATGCTGTACAAAATGCAGATAATAGAGCATAAGGTAACCACATAATATATAAGCCCCCTAATATAAAAATATTTGTTTCACATTAGCAAATATTGATATAAGGTTTCAATAATTGGAGAAAAATGAAGAAAAGAATTTTATTTATCTGCGCAAATGAGACAGATTATCGCGAACTAAAATTATTAAAACAAGATAAATATGAAATTATATTTCATCCTTATGATCAACAATATATATGGAATCTTTGTTACAATTCAGAATCGAAGTTAAATTATGAAAATTTTTTTCAAGATTTAAAAAATGATGAATTAGTAAATTCATGTGATGGAATTTTATCTGTTGAAGATTATCCGGGAACTTTAATCTTAAGTATGCTGTGTTATGAATTAGGATTGCCAGGACCAAATCCAAAAAGCGTTTTATCAGGACAGCACAAATATTATTGTCGTCTAATCCAAAAAAGTGCCATAGAGACTGCAGCTGTAGAAGTTGAAATTTTTCATCCAAAAAAATTAGACCAAATTTCTTTTAATTTTCCAAGATTTGTAAAGCCAGTAAAATCGGTTTTTTCTGCAAATTCTTTAGCTGTTTATAATTTAGATGATCTAAAAAATAAATTACCGCATCTTGTTATTAAAGAAAATTTATATCAAATTTTTGATATAGCTTTAAAAAAATATACCGATTTTCAATACGATTCATCATACCTTATAGCAGAGCAATTGCTTGACGGAGAACAATGTACATTAGAAGGCTATGTATTTAATCAAGAAGTAGAAATTATTGGAATTACAGATTCAATTATGTACGATGGAACAATTTGTTTTAAACGTTTTGAATATCCTTCTAAGTTGCCACATGAAGTTCAATTAAAAATGTATGATTATGCAAAAAAATTAATTTCTGCACTCAATCTAGATAATACGATGTTTAATATAGAATTTATGTATAATGAAAAAGAAAATTACATAAAAATTATAGAAATTAATCCGCGCATGGCATCACAATTTGCAGATCTTTATGAAAAAGTTGATGGTGTTAATGGTTACGAGTTTGCTTTAGCAATTGCCGCTGGACAAAGACCTGAAGTTACAAGAAGATCTTCTGAATATAAAGTAGGTGCAAGTTGTGTTTTTCGCAATTTTAAAGATCAAAAGGTTTTACAAGTTCCTAATGAAAAAGAAATTGAAGAAGTGCAAAATTTGTGCGAAGCAGCTCGAATTGAAATTTATGCAACTGCGGGCAAAAATTTATCTTACCATGAACAAGATGGAAAAAGTTTTCGATATGGTGTAGTAAATATTGGTGCACAAAGTTGGCAGGAACTTTATAAAAAGGAAGAACTTTGTAAAAAAATTTTACAATTTAAATTTGCAGATATTTAAAAGTAAATTATTAAATATGCTCCAGCAATCATTATCAAACCACCTAACATTTTAATCAAACTTAAAGTTTCTCCCAAAAATACAAATGAAAGAACAAGCACAAAAATTATTCCAAGCCTGTCAATAGCAACGACATGTGCTGCATTCCCACAATCGAGCGCCATAAAATAAAATAACCAACCTAGGCCGCCAACAATTCCTGTCGCAATTATAATGAGCCAATCTTTTAAGTCTAAGGCACTAAGAGAAAAATAACCAAATCTTTTTAATGACAAAGTTACTAACATAATCGTAAATGCCATTATAAATGCTCTAATTGTTGTTACCATGTATATATCAACAGGTTTACAACTAAATTTTGCCATTATCGCAACAGCTGCTGCGCAAAGTGCTGATAGTAACGCATAAATTAACCACATATTTTAGCCCTGTGATATCGCTAATGATCCTAAAATCATTAGAACAGTTCCGAATATACTCATCAATGTTAACTTCTCATTTAATATAATGGCTGCTAATAAAACTACAAATGCTATGCTCAATCTATCTACAGATGCCACATGCGAAGCATCACCCTGTTTTAATGCGATAAAATAAAATAACCAAGAAAGCGCTCCGGAAATACCGCTGCAAAGTATTAACATCCAATCCTTTAATGAAATAGACGAAAAATTTGCATAACTAATTTTTTTTAATAGAAATGTCAGAGATATTAGAAAGGCTGCCATAATAATTGCGCGTATTGTTGTAGCAAAAGTTGCATCAATGTCTTTTAATCCAAGTTTGCCAAATATTGCAACAAGCGCAGCAGTAAATGCAGAAAGTAATGCATAAATAAGCCACATAAACATCTCCTTTTTTAATTGTTGTAGAATCAAATTTTTTATAACTATAATATTATAAAAATCTTTTAGGAAAAAAAATTTATTATGAAAACTTATGAACTTTTAGCTCACACCGCAGATTTTAAAATTCGTGCTTATGGTAAAGATCTAAAAGAACTTTTTAAAAATTGTTTAAGGGGAATGTTTGAAAGTTTAAAACCACATTCTCCAAATTGTAAATATGTTGATGATGAAATGACATGCAACAAAATGGATGTGTCTCATGAAGTTGAAGTTACAGCAACGGAATTGCCATTTTTGTTAGTTCAATTTTTGCAAGAAGCACTTTATCTTTCTGATGTTAATAATGAAGCATATTTTGATGCAAAGTTTGATGAGCTTACAGATACTGCATTAAAAGGAAAAATTTTTGGGGTTAAAATTACAGGGTTCGAAGTTATAGAAATAAAAGCTGTTACTTACAATGATCTTGAAGTTAAAAAAGTTGATGACACATGGCAAGCAACAGTTGTATTTGATATTTAAAATGGAGTAATTGTGGAAAATTTAGTTTTTAAAGAAGAATTATTGCAAATTCACAAAGCATTATATGAAATTCCGAAAACATATCGTTCAGATATGCGAGTACCTGCAAGAATTTTTATTACTGAAAAAATGTTGGATGAAATTTTAGAGGACAAGTCCTTGTTGCAAACAGTTAACGTTGCAACATTGCCAGGAATTGTAAATTATTCACTTGCAATGCCGGACATTCACCAGGGTTATGGTTTTCCAATTGGAGGTGTTGCAGCAATGTCCATCGCTGGCGGTGGTGTAATTTCCCCAGGTGGAATTGGTTATGATATAAATTGTGGAGTACGTTTACTTGCAGCTTCCATGAATGTTACTGAAATTAAACCTTATATTGAAAATTTGGCAACACAACTTTTTCATGCAGTTCCTTCTGGAGTAGGGCGAGGTGGCAAATTAAAATTAAAAGGTGAAGAACTTGATAAAGTTTTGTCTCGTGGTGCTCGTAGAATGCTTGAGCTTGGTTATGGCAGCCAATCGGATCTTGATCATTGTGAAGAAAATGGACACATGGAAGGCGCAGATCCCTATAAAGTTTCTGAAAAAGCTAAAAATCGCGGGGCTGACCAGTTAGGAACATTGGGTTCTGGAAATCATTTTCTTGAAGTTCAGTATGTTGATGAAATTTATGATGAACGCGTTGCAAAAGCTTTTGGTTTAGAAATGGGCATCGTAACTGTGATGATCCATTGTGGATCTCGCGGGTTAGGTCATCAGACATGTACAGACTATGTAAATATTATGATGCCTAATTTGCAAAAATGGAATATTGTTTTGCCAGATAGAGAACTTGCATGCGCGCCATTTACAAGTCCTGAAGGACAGGATTATTTTAGTGCAATGAAAGCATCAGCAAATTTTGCATGGGCAAATAGACATTTGATTGGCCATTGGGTTAAAGAAGAATTTAAAAAAGTAATTGGTGATGTAAATTTGCGAACGGTTTATGATTTATCTCACAACATGGGAAAAAAAGAAACCCATATTGTAAATGGTAAACCACAAGAATTAATTGTTCATAGAAAAGGTGCGACAAGAGCATTTCCTGCCGGCCGTCCTGAAATTCCAGAGGCATATAGAGCAGTTGGTCATCCAGTTTTAATTCCTGGAACAATGGGAACCGCATCTTATGTTTTAGTGGGCACGCAAGAAGGTATGGAAGTTGCATGGGGGTCATCTTGCCATGGAGCAGGCAGAAGTATGTCCCGTATTAAAGCAAAAAGAACAGTAAGAGGTTCTGAACTGCGCCAACAACTTGAAGCAAAAGGAATAACAATAAGATGCGATTCTGACCCAGGTCTTGCCGAAGAAGCGCCAATTGCTTACAAAGATGTTGATAATGTTATTGAAGTTGTAGAATTGGCAAAACTTGCAAAACGAGTTGCACGCTTAAGACCTCTAGCAGTTATTAAGGGTGGATAATTAAACCGACGACCACATAATATTGCCAATAATCTTTTTGATATTTTGCGGAGTCATTGTTGGAATTGTTTTTTCAATATCACTAAATGCTGCTAAATAATTGCTGTCGCCTTTTACTTTTCTTTCTATGAATTCTAAAATTAATGGTCGAAGATCAGAAATATAATCTACAGTCGCACCTAAATTATATTTTTTAACCATTTCAATATTAGGTTTTTCCCAGAAAAGTTGAGAACCTGTATTGTCTACCAAAATTGGCAATTTCATTTTTTTAGCTTCATTGAATGTGCCCGAACCGGCTTTTCCTATTAATAAGTCGGATACTGCCATTAAGTCTGCAGTTCTTTTAGTAAAACCTAGAACTGTAAGATCAACTTTTCCTTTTTTCTTAATTCTTGAAAGTCTTCTTGCAAGTGCTGCATTTTTTCCTGTGACTACTATTAAATGAATATTTTCGTCCATATTCATGATCATTTTTGTGTACCTATATGCAGCATTTCCGCCGGCGCCGCCCATCATCATCATAATGACAAATTTATCTTGGTTTATATTAAATTCTTTTTTTAGTTCTTGTTTATTTTGTTGTTCAAAAAAATATTTTCTTAAAGGAAAGCCACCTAGAAGAATATTTTCTCTAGGTATATTTAAAGTATCTTGAATTCTTGAAATTAGTTCAGGATTATCATGCCAAACGCTTATATAAAATTTTGAATAGGAAATTTTATTAATTCCTAATAACCATGTTGTAAGTTCATCATCTAATGTGATTAAAAAATAAGGAATATTAAGTTCTTTTGCCGCTTCAATAGTGTTGCCATTTAGAAATGGAACTATTGATACGATAAGATCTGGTTTTACTTCTTCAAAATATTTTTTTGCGATATCTATTAAAGGATCTCGGTTCCACTGGAATAAATATGGTGCAATATTTAATGTAAAAAAGTTAATTGTTTTTATCCAACCATTTCTAAGTAAAGTATTATATGCTTCTTCTCCACCCATTGTTCCAAATGTTAACGTGTTAATTGTGTCAACTGGATGTAAAATTTCATCAAAAAAATTGACGATACTAATATCATATTTATCCTCTAACATAGATTGTAGTGCTTCTGCTGCTGCAGTATGACAATATCCACCTATACTGGATAAGATTAAAATTTTCTTCTTCGGTTTTGCGACAAATTTACTATTTTGATTGTCGCCACGTGAAGGAGAATAACTTGTTTCTACGCCAGTAACTTTGTCAATTTTAGCAACGATAGAATTGGTAGTTTTGGTATAAATTTTAGATTCAATATTGTTTAAAGAAACTAAAGTTATGCAAGGCAATAAAAATTGTAACGAAAAATTTCTAACTAAATAGATCATAAATTTTCAAACTGAAATTTCTAATTTAAAATGATAATTACTATTTTACCTGAAAAAGATAGTTTTGTCGAAAATAGCTAGTTAGAAAAAGGTTTATAGATTATTTTGGGATAATATGGCCCCCAAACTTGTTTCTTAGAAGGGCGACCAGTTTTGTAGCAAAGTTTCCTCCTGTCTGGTGGGACCATTGCCGGATACTTAATGCTTCTTCAATCATGCTAACAGAAATATTCTGTTTTTTTGCTTGTTCGACAGTCCATTTACCCATACCAGTTTCGCCAATTTTTCCTGATATATTTTTAAAGTCCGGGTTTTCTTTTAGAATTTGGTTTATAAGTTCCAAAATCCAGGATCTTATAATTGACCCATGGTTCCAAAGTGATGCTATTCGTTGAAGATCTAAATCTTTAAATTTGCCTTCTTTTAATAAATGAAACCCCTGCGCATAAGATTGTAAAAGAGCATATTCAATCCCATTATGTATCATTTTTACATAATGTCCGGTTCCTGACACACCAATGTAAGAGTAGCCATCTGTCGTAGCAATTGATTTAAAAATCGGTTCAAGAAATTTAAAAATTTTTTCTGAGCCACCAACCATTAAACAAAATCCAATTTCCTTGCCTTGCAAACCACCAGAAACTCCACAATCGACAAATTCCACTTTTAATTTTTTTAATTTTTCTGCTGCAGAAATACTGTCTTCAAAATAACTATTTGAACCATCAATTAAAATATGATTATGATTTAAACTCACTGATAATTCATCTATGACTTTTTGATTTACTTGCACAGGCAACATGAGCCAAATTAAATTTGTTTTTGCAGATACTTCTTGCAAACTATTTAAAATTGTTATATTTGGTAGTTCTTTTTTTAAATTCTGGCAAGTTTTGGGATCGATATCATATCCATAAACTATATGGCCATCTTTTAAAAGTCTATATGCAATTGCATTGCCCATTTTGCCAAGACCGATTATTGAAATTTCCATAATCACTCCAAATTTATATTATTTCAGTTTCTTTTAATCTTGGGCCTTGTGTATTTGGTTTGTAAATCACAAGAGGTAATTTCATTTTTTTTATTTTTTCAATAATTTTCCAAGCTTGTTCAATAACATCAGAAGAAACTGATATATTATGATTATTATCAATTATTTCTTTTAATAAAACTTCATATGAATGAGGAGAATCTGGACCCAATAAACATCTGTAACAAAAATCCATGGATATTGGAAAAATTTTTTTATCATCAGATTTTTGAGCATTGAGTTGCAAAATAAAACCAGAATCTGGAGATATTGCGATTGTAAGAACATTTGGATGATATTTGTCAGCTTTATAAACAATTTTTGCCAAAGCTTTTTGTTGGGATAATTTTTTTCCAGTGGTTAGATAAAAGTTGACCCCATTCCAACGCTTGGTATTAATATGTGCTTTTAAAAAAACATAAGTTTCAGTTTTTGAATTTTTTGAAACATCTGATTCATTTTTATATCCATCATATTGCCCAAGAATACCGTCTTTAATTACTAATTTTTTAAAAATTTTTAATTTTTCTTTAGCAAAATCTTTTTGGGTATCAGTTTTTGGTTTGTCGATAGTAATTAAAGAAAGAATTTGTAAGATATGGTTTTGAAAAACATCTTTTAATGCACCATATTTATCATAAAATTTTCCTCGGTTTTCTATGCCGATAGTTTCGCTCAAGCTTATTTCAATATGATCAATATATTTATTATTCCATGTTGGCTCAAAAATTGTATTTACAAATCTGATTATGCTTATATTCGTTACAATTGCTTTAGTTAAGTAATGATCAATTCTAAAAATTTGAGATTCTGAAAAATTTTTTTTAATACATTTATTTATTTCTTTGCAACTTTTTAGATCCCAACCAAATGGCTTTTCATAAGCGATTCGATGATCAGCATTTTTTATAGCAATTTTTGAATCTGCTAAATTTTGAGTTATGCCACAAAAAAAATCAGTAGGCGCAGATAAATAAATTATTCTTTTTGGTGATTTTTCAAGTTTGGATACAAATTTTTCAAGGCTAATGTAATCTTGTAAATTTTCAAAATCGAGTTGTTTATAATAAAATTTTTTTTCAAAATTTTTCCATGAAACTTCATCATATTCTATAAGATGTTCTTTTGCTTTTTTTAAAATATCACTTGTATTATTTTTATCTTTTGCGGCCCCAATAATAAGAAAATCAAGATCTTTGTTATGTCTTAACAAACTGTATAATGATGGTATTAATTTCCTTTTTGCTAAATTTCCTGTTGCTCCAAATAAAATAATTGTATATTTATTCACAAGCTTAATATCCTTCTTGTTTCTTGCTTATAAAGCTCAACTTCAGGTTGATTGAATGGATTTATATTTAATAAATGGCCTAAGAACATCATTTCTATCATTTTAATTTGCATTAATTGTCCCAAATAATATTCATTTAATTCTGGCAATGTTATAGAAATGTATGGCCTTTTTTTTCTTTCATAAGCTTTTATAACGCCCTCAAAAATTGCATCATGAATAAATCCGACCGATTTATTTATTATTTGTGGATTGATTTGAGAAAAAATATTTTTTGAAATTTTTATTTTATCGCTTTGTGCTGGGCTATTTATAAATGTTGTTGTTTTGTCGGCAGGTCCGGCTAAATATAATTGAGTTACAGAATGTAAATCATTAGTTCCAATTGAGACTGTGGGAGTGATACCAACATTAACAGTTTTTCCTTTTAAATCTTTTTGCTTTCCTAAACTTTCTCCCATTAATTGACGATACCAAGCCCCAAGTGTTGCAAGCTCAGGATTAAAGATATAAGTATCATGAATATTTTTTTTGTCTTTATATTCAAGATAAATTATTGCAGCAGAAAGGGCGGCTAAATTTTTATCCAATTTTTTTTGTAAAGATAGGTCAATACCTTTTTTTGCGCCATTTAATAATTTTTCAATATCAAAATTTAAAATGCCTAATGGAAAAAGGCCTACACTTGAAAAAACTGAATAGCGACCACCGACAAGTTGTGGGACAGATAAATTATCTATCTTATTTTCAATTGCGACAGTTTCTAATTTTGAATCTTCATCTGTAATTGTGACAATAAAATCTTTATAATTTTTTGGTCTTAGTTTTTTTAGCAAATCTAATATTAAGCTTCCATTTACTAAAGTTTCAGTTGTTGTGCCCGATTTTGAGATAACTGCAAGAATAATTTCATTATTTGCTTTTAATATTTTTTCGATTTTTTGCAAAATTTCATTTGTATATTGTGGCTCGATAGTGTCTGCAAAAATACATTCAATTGTAGTTTTTTCTTTTAATGCTAAATATATTGCTTGTGGGCCCAAGGATGACCCACCTATTCCTGCGATTACAATTGCTTTAGGTTTATATTTTATTTTTTTATCTATTATTTTTTTTATTAAATTAAAATATTTTTTATCATTCGGCAGATTCACAGAACAATAATCACTGTTATATCCAGTTTTTTGTGCTGCCAAAATTTTATCTATTGCTGGAGATAACTTTTTTTCAATTTCTTTTAACTGTTTTTGAGTGATGTTTGTTTTATAATTAAATTTAATTTCTTCCATTGCGCATCATTTCGGATTGGTAATAATTATAAGCTCCAAGCGCTCCATATAAACTTACGTTATAATCTAAAATTATATAAATTGGTATGGTACTTAATAACTTGCTATATTTACCGCATAATCTAAATTCATTTAAAAAATGAGGTTCTTGAAATATTGGCAAATTTTTTGCGGCAATTCCACCACCAATATAAATTCCTGCCAATGCTAAAGTGTCCAGAGTATAATTTTTTGCGCATCTTGCATAAAATTTTGAATACCATAAAAATGTTTCTCGGCAAAGCTCATCTTTTTGTGCATAAAATGAAATCCGATCCGGATTAAAATCGTAAGCTTCAATTTCTGCTGTGTATTCATTTTTTGGATATTTTTTTAAGATGATTAAAAATTTATAAATTCTTTGAATTCCTTTTCCGGATAAAACATGTTCCCAAGAAACATTGCAGGGCATTTGCAAATCTTTTTGTATAAATTTTACAAGCTCTAATTCATTTTGATTGTGCACAACAAAGTCTGCATGACCACCTTCTGTAGGGATTGTGACATATTTTTTGTATGAACTTGACCATCGCATTAAAGCTTTTCCTAAACCTGTTCCAGCACCAATGCATGCTTTGTTTGATTTTGCATGTTCTATGCCGGTATTTATTACTGCAAATTTGTCAGAACTTAAAAAATCAATTCCATAACCTACTGCTTCGAAATCATTAATTAAAATTAATTCTTTAAGACAACTTGCTCTTTTAATATCAGGTACACTTAATGGCCAAGGTAAATTTGTAGGCTGAGAATATTGATGATTTTCTTTTACAATTCCAGCCGCACCAAAACAACCTATATTTAATGTAATTTTATAATTTTCTTGAACATATTGACATACTGTATTTACAACTTGAGGAAAATCAGTAATATCCTGACTTTTATAATGAATTGAAAAAAGTAAAACTGGTTGTGAATCTAATCTAAAAATTCCAAAATTTGTATTTGTTCCACCAATGTCGCCTGCTAAAAAATATTTGCCATTGGGATCATAAACTATATTTTCTACGTAAACATCTTCACGAAAAGGTAATTGAATCATTGTTTTAAATTTTAAAATTGTTTTAATAAAATTTATACATATAGAGTCTTGAAAAAAAAGAGTTTTATTAAATATTTTAAAGTATGTATCTGCTTGTGATTTTATTTGCCGTCGCTTAAAATGATAATTTGTATGCGTGGATGAAAGCGACAAGAATAGTAGTAAGATAGTTTAAATCTTAAAGAAAGGATAATTTATGAAATATAAATTTTTATTAGTTGCAATGCTTGCAGTTTTTTCTTATAGCGCATCTAAGATGCAAGAATATATTGCAGGCAAAACTCAAGCTCCATCTGGACCAGTAGTTATTAAATTTTATGGTTCAACCTGCCCACCATGTAACAGATTGGCGGAAGCTATGCGAAATTTTCCTAGCCAATATCCTAATGTTACATTTTATTCAGCAGATGCTTCAAATCCTAAAAATCTAGCATTAAAAAAAGAACTTCAAGCACAGAAGAATTTAAAAGGTGGAGTTCCAGTACTTGTTTTCTTTGCGTCTGGCAATGATATAGAATCTAAAAAAATGACAGGTGACCCTATAGTAGGATTTGCTGAAGGACAGTCATTTATTGATATTCTTAAAGGCAGAATAAGTGCTCTTTCTAAGAAAAGAGGCGCTCCTGAAGAATTAGAACAAATTCCTGCAAAAAAACCTAAGGTTATGGAAGAAAAACCTGTGATGAAAAAGAAAGAAAAAAGAAAATCTTGTTATTAATTTTCTTTAAGGAACAGTCATGTTTAAAAAAGTTTTACTTTTAACTGTATTTCTTTCTTCAAATACTTTTGCAGCCAATTTAGTTGATTTGGCAGAGCTTGTTAAAGAAAAAAATACTACTCCTGAAGCAGCATTTAATGAAACTTTGAAAAATAATAAATTAGTTGTTGTAGAATTTTATTCTCCTACATGCTCACATTGCATACATATGGCACCTATATTAAAAAGTGTAGCAAATGAATATGCAGCAACAGAGGTTTTATTTTTAAAAGTTCCTGATAAATATGAAAATATTTTTGTAAAATATGGTGTCGCTGGTCTACCAACTTTTATGTATGTAAAAGATGGACAAAAACAATTTAAACGCGGCGGTGCGATAAGCGCACAGGTTTTAAAAGACAATATAAATAAATATTTAGGAGTTTCGTTAAATTAGAATGCTAGAATCAACACATCAGGGAATAGTACTTCGAAAGTTTTTGCCAAAAAAAAATAAAGTATCAATATTTGATCAAAAATTAGGTCGTATTGATGCCTTATTAAGAGGGAAAAAAAATGAAAGCCGCCTGGTTCAAGGCGGCTTTCTTACTTATTCTCTTGAAAAATGGAATAATTTGTACATTCTACAAGATCCTGATTTTATAACAGACCCATTTGAATGGGCCAAAGAAGATATTCTTTTTTTGCACCATATTCTCGAACTTTGTCACTATTTTTTACCTATCGAAAAACCGTCAAAAGAGCTATTTGAATTAGTTTCATTTATTTATAGCAATTCAGAACTTTTAAAAAGTTGTTTTGGCAAGAAGCTGCTTCTTTCAAGATTTTTTTTGCTCCAAAGTATTTATCCAAATGACATTTCAATATATGATCAATCATTTTACCGCTTGATTTCAGGCCCTATAGATATTATTCTAGATAGGAAGTGCGATTTAGAAATGCATAATGATCTTACAAGATGGTTGAAGGAATGTATTAACGTGCATCCACAGGCCCATCTGTTTAAAACAGTCCACTTTTTATTAAATCCATCCTATACCTTATAATTAATTATTTACAGGCCTTAAATCATGAAATTACACAAATTTTTATTCATCGCTTTTTTTATTTTTTACAATTCATTAGGCAGTCTTGGACCATTTATACCTGAAAAAGGTATTCAGCCCCAAAATGTTTTGGCAAATTCTATTCAAAACCAACTTAAAGGACTAGAAGATGACAAGAAAAATCTGATTAATAAAGAACAGATATCAAAAAGATTAGATTTAATAAGTAGTCAGATTATTTCAGTAAAAGATAAATTAAGATTTGCCGTTGGTACCCAGCAAGATTTTTTGCAAAAAAAATTATCAATTTTGAACCAACAATATCAAACATCGATAGAATTAGAACAAAGCTTAAATCAGGTTCTAAGTGTAATAGATGAACATACTAAACTACTTAATGAATATAAAGAAGATCCTGAATTTAAAAAATTTAAAATTCCTGCAAAGGCATATTATTTATTCAATGAAGAGTTACAAGAACTTGCCAAAAAAAGATTTGAGCATGAAGAAAAAATAACAAACTTTGAAGAAAAAAAACAAAACATTCTAGTTGATTTAAATAATAGAAAAAAAGCGCAATCAATTTTAATTCAAGAATATAAAGAAAAAAGAAGACAACAAGAAGAATTCGCAACAAAATCTTCAAGATATGCATCTTATGAAACTCAAGGATTTAGTTTACGTGAACAAGGTGAACTTTTAGATGACCAAGAAAAACTCTTGTCATTTAAAAAAGAACTTACAGATATGCGGGTAAAAGAAACTGAATTAAAAGAAGTATTTATTAAATTTCAGTTAGATTTAACAACTCAGCAATTTGAAGTAATAAATAATGAATATGAACGAATTAAGAGATTAATAAGAATAGATGATAATTTCTTAACTCAGGCTTTAAATGCTCTTGAAAGAAAAAGACAAGAATCATTAGCAATTCAAGAAAGAAACCAAGAAAAAATACGTGTATTATTAACAATAAAAGAAGGTTTAAAAAAGCAAATAAATATTGCAATTAAGAGATGTAATGTTCCACAAACTGATGTTCCATTAATTTCAGAATGGACCAAAGAAACTTCAACGCTTGCCAATTGGATTTCATTATGTTCAATTGGAAACATTACTAATCATGATGCATTATTAGAAACCCAAAAAGAACATCTTGATGCAAATATTAATCTTGAAAAATTAAAATTTGTGCAAGAAGAAATTTCTTTTAAAATTTTAAAATCTTGGCAGAAAATGACTTCAGGTTCTTTTGATCTAACTGCTGACTCTGGGATAGATGCTGAAATAAAATCTTACAATTCTCCAAAATCAGATTTGCAAGCGGAAATTAATTTAATTACAGACAAAAGAAATTCTGCAACACAAGCTTTGCATAATTTGAATAATATTTTGGAAAATTTAAAAACAAAAATAAAAAAAATTAAGGAACAAAAAGATATTATTTTTAGAGACCATTTATCTGAATTTACAGAATGTCTGGCACTTTTAAATGATGCTGAAGAATTGCTGAGATTGCGAATAGATTCAACAACGAAATTGATTGAAGTTTATTCTGCAAGTATTTCTATAATGAATAATTCTGTAAATAAAATTGATCAAATTGTTACTGAACTTTCTAGCAAAAGTTTTTGGAGATCATCAAACGAAGCGTTATTGAATCGTATTTATAACTTCTTTCCAGATTTAAAAGTTTTTTTTGGTGATATTTTCACAAATACAGCCAATTATTTAAAAACAAATAAATTTGAACAAGCAAAAAATTGGTTTTATTTTTATTTTACTCATCCATTGCAAGTATTATTATTAATAATTTTATTAATATGCACGATTTGTTTTTTTATAGTCATTAAACGATATAATTCAAAAATTAAGCAATCTCTTCTTGCATTTGCACAAAAAGGAAAATATGCAAAAGCAATTGCGCATTTATTAATTTATTTAATTGATTTTATAAATTTACATTACGATTCTTTAATTGTTTGGAGCATCTTATTTGTAACAATCGGAATCGCAGGAATTGTTGATAAACTTTTGCAAGCTTGGTTTTATCTATTTTCTATTTTTTATTTATTATTTATCGCATTCAATTTAATTAATTATTTTATTGGAATCAATGAAGCTCATGGCTATGCTTTTGTAAGTGAACATTATCAAAAAAGATTAAAACTTGTAGCTTCATGTTTTATCTATTCGACAATATTTATTTTGTTACTCAGACAAGCTTTTTTACAAGCCAATTATCATTCAGATGTACCAACCGTTTTACTTGCTATTAATTTTATTATTTTGCAAGTTGCCTTGATTGGTCTTATTGGTAGAGAGCAAATTTTAGCTATTGTTCCAACAACAACTCCGATGTGGCAGTGGGTTCATGATCATGTAAAAAAATATTATTATCTTATAGTTGCTGGGTTAATTATTGTAATAATTATTAGCAATCCATATGTCGGATGGGGCCGCCAAGTTCTTTATGTCTTATTAAGGATCTTTCTTACTGCTCTTTTATTTCCGCTCTTTTCATTTGTTCATCAAAATTTAAAAAAAGGATCTCAAGATTTATTTTTTTATTCTGATGGAGAAATAGTAAAAGAAAGATTTGTATCAGGAAAAACTTGGTATGGAATTTTTGTCATCAGCACTTTTATATTTTTTGCAATTTTTTGTTTCATGATTGGTGCTGTTATTTGGGGACAATCAATAACATTTCATGACATGAATGTTTGGATTCACAAAGAATTGCCAATTATCGGTTATGATGCAGCAGGAAAAAGAATGGAAGTTACACCATTTTCATTTTTTAAAATTTTCTTGTTCGTAATTTGTGGAATGTTAATTGCATATATTGTTAACAGATTTATTTTACGCAAAATTTTCAATTTATTGCTTGTAGGCACTGGCATGCAAAGCATGCTTTTAACATTGACTAGATATTTTATAGTCATAATGGCATTTTTAATTGGAATTCAGAATGTTGGTCTGAGCTCAACATTATGGTACATCGCAGCACTTATAGGTGGTATCGCATTTGCGATGAAAGAACCAGTAAGCGATGTGATTTCTTATTTTATAATTTTAGTACAACGGCCAATAAAAATTGGTGATTTTATTCATTTAGATGAAGAAATAAATGGTGTTGTTAGATATATTACTCCTCGTTCTGTAATGTTGAGAAAAAAGAATAGTGTTACAATTGTTGTACCAAATTCTCATTTTATTACTAAACCGGTAATTAATTGGAACTTAACAAGATCATTTTTTGCATTTAACGATATAATGCTAATAATTCCATATTCTCATGATCCTGAACTGGTTAAAAAATTGATTTTGCAAGTTTTGCATAATAATGTGAATCTTTTGAAAAATCCAAGCCCAATTGTTTATTTATGGGATTTTTTAGATCATGGATTTAGATTTTTAATAAGAGGTTTTTTAAGTTCAGATCGCGTATTGGATCAGTGGGAAATTTCGTCTGAAATTAGAATCGAAATTATAAAAACTTTGCGCAAACATAATATTGAAATTGCGGAACCTGTTCGTCTGGTCAAACTTGTTTCAGGAAGTTTTAAACAAGATTAAAGAAAAAAAATAATTTAGGGCTGCACAACTAGCAGCCCTTATAAAAGATTATCTTCTTTTTTTTAAGCCTTGAGTTAATGAACCTAATTTAGCCAAAAAATTTCCTCTATTAAATCCAAATACAATCAAGCCTAAAGATAATAAAATCAAAAGATATCTTATAACAGCAACGAATACACCAAGTGTATGTAATAACAAAGCTGTACCAGTTATTACAAGTAATAATCCCTGTATTGTATGTTTTGTTTCAGTTCTTTCCATTGATTCTCCTTTTTTATTGTAAAAGAAATATTAATATTGATAATTATTAATACATTGAACATAAATTTGTCAAAGGATTCTATTTCCTTGAAACTTTTTTTGTGTGTGATATTGTTTATCAGGCATTTTTTAAATTAAATAGGAAGGGAAAGATTAAAATGAAAGACTTTGTGTATTTTGATTTTGCGGTTACAAAATTACGCAATTTTTTTAAAAGCAGAGGTTATATTGAAGTTCATCCTCAATCACGGCTAAGCATTTTGGCAGCATGTGAAGATCCAAAAACAATTGCAACATATAATTATGCAAATACTTTATGGCCCCTGCCTCAGACTGGACAAATGTGGCTCGAGCATGATCTTTTAAGAAACCCGGAAGTTCCCGGGCTTTTTTGTGTAACAACAAGTTATAGACAAGAACCAAATCCAATTCCAGGAAGACATGAATTGATTTTTCCAATGTTCGAATTCGAAACACATGGTGGGATTGAAGAGCTTCAAAAATTAGAAGAGGACTTTATTGAATATCTTGGTTTTGGAGATAAACAAGAATTTAAAGCAGCAAATTATTTGGATGTAGCAAGTCATTTTAAAGTTAAAGAAATTGATAGTAAATGCGAAGAAAAAATTAATGAAGAATTGGGTTCAGTATTCTTTTTGAAAAATTTTCCTCAGTATACAAGTCCATTTTGGAATATGAAAAAAGATGGCGACGTTGCAAAAAAAATAGATGTTATTTTATTTGGAGTCGAAACTGTAGGGTCTGCAGAAAGAAGCACAGATAGAGAAGAGATGAGAGAATTATTCCATACAATCAGCAATGGGATGTATGCAAATATTTTATATGCACATTTTGGAAAAGAAAGAGTTTTAAAAGAATTGAATGAATTTTTGAGTTTCGATTTTTTCCCACGCTGTGGTGGCGGAATTGGTCTTACAAGATTAATTAGAGCTCTAAAAATGATAAATGAAGATAAATATTACGGAGCAGTAAAATCAAGATCTGACATGTCAGCTACTCGTGATATGTTTTAATAAATAAAAAAAATTGGAGAGAAAGTAATGATTCGTGTAACTGTTCTTACTACCATAGGTTGTGTCAGGTGTTTACGGGTGATTGGTATTCTGAAGAAATTGAAAACAGAATATCCCACATTAACTGTAAGAGAAATTGACGCAATTTCCAATGAAGCTCAAGATTTAATAAAAGAACATGCAGAAAGTTCTAGCCCATGTTTATTAATTAATGGTGAATATATGTCTATGGGTGATGCAACGGAACATGTGTTAAGAAAAAAATTTGATGAAATTTTGGCTGTGGGAAAATAAAGCGCAGACAAAGTTTATTTTTATTAAAAAAAGTCCTATCAATTTTTGATAGGACTTTTTTAATTTTTATTTTTTAATTTGTGTCTATCTTATTAAATTTAGTTAATACTTGAATAATTTCATTTATAGAAAAAATTGAAACAACATTATATCCAAGATTTTCAAGACGTTGTTTACCACCTTGCTCGCGGTCAATTAAAAAAGCAATATGTTTAATTTTAAATTCTTTTTCTAAAATTTTTATCGATTCTAAAATACTAGTTCCAGATGTCACAACATCTTCAATAACCAAACAACTATCTCCATTTTTAAATGTCCCTTCGACCAATTTTTTTGTTCCATGATCCTTTTGTTCTTTTCTATGCATAACAAGTGGCTTTTCAGTTAATATTGATGTAGCTGTTGCAACGGGAATTGCTCCATAAGGAACCGGACAAATAACATCAAAATCTAAACTTTTTATTTTTTGGGATATTAAATTTGCTGCTTGTTTAAGCATTTTTGGGTAAGAAATTATTAGTCTTAAATCTATATAATATGAAGATTCAATTCCACTTTTAAGTGTAAATTTTCCAAATTTAATTGCCCCAATTTCGTGTAGTTTTAAAATAAAATTCTGTCTTAATTCTTGTTCTTGGTTGGAAAATATATTTGAAAAAGTTAATAATCCCAAAAAAGTAATGTAAAAATTTGTTAACATAATGCCTTCTTTTTTTTGCGGTTTAATTTAATTTATAATATTATCACAAAAAAAATTTAGGAAAAAAATTTTAAAGGGGGATGCATATGAAATTAAAGAAAATATTATTTTTGAGTTTAATTGTATTTTCAGTAAATTCTAATTTATCTGCTATTCCAGATATGAGACTTTTACTTAAAAACTTAATTGCAAAGAATATAAATATTTATGATATAATCGAATTTTTTATGGAGAATTTGGTTCAAGAATATCAAAAAGAAGAAGATAATGATGATGATTTAGAATTATCACCAGAGTTTATTTGTACAATTATTAATGGTTGGAATTAAACTGGATTAACAGGCGGAATCTCAACAGATTTATTATGTTCTTCAATAATTTCTTTAATATCATAAGCTTCATCACGGACATTTTTTAAAACTCTATAAGTTTTAATTCCGTTATTGAAAATTAAAATAAAATCAAGAATTGCACATACTCCTGCAAAAGGAATTCCGTACTTTGCTTTATCCACTAGATCTTCTTTGTCAGGATCTTCTTGCATTAAATATGCAACTAACCCAGTAGAAGCTACTAACACGGTAAATTTTGATAAATAATCTTGAAATACTAATGAATCTTTATGTGGAATTAATTTCATATTAAGTTTGCTGTTACTGAACATGCTAAAATTGTTTAAATTTTCTTCTTGGTCTTTTATAGCTTCATCTATCATATTTAAAAAAAATGCTTTTTCTTCAGGTGTTAGTTTTACAATTTCTAAAATACTTTTTAAATCATCAACTTTAGAATTTTTAATAGCATCTTCAACTTGCTTATTATAAGCCTTTTGCCAAAAATATTCAGCTTCAGCGAATAATAAAATGTTAAAACTTAAAAGTATTGTTAAAAATAATTTTTTCATGAATTTGTTATTCCTGTAATTTCTTCACTATTTTGGCTTCTAATTAACTCTTTGATTGATAATGCATCATTAACCAATTCTTCTAGTGATTCCCTTTTAAAATATTTATTTGTATTGGACAATAAATTTAAAACAAAAATTAAAGAACCCATATCGAATAGGTCTGGTAATATACGATTGAATTCTGATTTAAAAGCAGATTTAGAATCAGAATTTCTAAGAATGTTGCGCATAGAATTACTTATTTTAGGGTCCAAAACAATATCCCGAAAGATTGCTACATATGTTATATATTTAAAAATCTTGGAGAGAATTGAAATACCTTCAGCTCCAAAAAATAAAGCTTGTTTTAATTTTGATCTTTTAAGTTTGTACAAAAGAAATTCATCAGATATCTTTGAATTTTCAAAATTTTTAAAATTATAGTCTCTTCTTTCAAAAATTTCTTGAGCAAAAACTAAATAGTTTTCTTTTTCTTTTTTCGAAACTTGAGTTTTATTAAAAATGTCTTTTAAAGATTCTAATTTTGAATTTCTTATAGCATCAATAATTTGATCATGATATTGATTTTTCGAAAAAACTTGAGACGAAAATAAACATATAATTAAAAAGAATAATTTTTTCATAGCCGGATCTAGATGATATTAATAATATTTATACTTTAACATTAGCAATTTTATTGTCAACTAAAGGCTTTTTCTTGTTTTATATAAAATAATTAATTAGTCATTCCTTCAATAGGCCAGGTTTTTGAAAAATCTAGATGGAAATCTTGAATTGGTTGATGATGTGCAAGAAAGTGGACACCATTAACTTTGATGTTATTTTCTCTTAAAGTTTTCAAGATCCCTTCAATAAACATCCATTTATTATATGTCGATGATTGTTTATCAAAAGGATTTCTTGTAAAAGAAACATATAATTCATTTTGGGTGCTATCCAAAATAACTGATTCTAGGCTAATTTTTTTTCCCGTTGCTTTTTCTTCTTCCACGGCATTTAACCAGCTGATTAGTATGTTATATGAGGTATTTGGGATATCATCAAATCTTAAAACTTCTACTTTTTCAGTATTCCATTTATTATTTTGCCACCAATATAAAGTTACAAATTGAGTTTGTGCTTTTTTTAAATGCACATCTTCATATTTATAATATGGCCATCTAAAAATTATCATTTCGTTGTAGAAAGCAAAAAATAAAATGCCTGCAAAAAACGATAAAAGAAAAATTAAAATATATTTTTTATTCATGAAAGTTTTTGTATTAAATGTTTTATTGCGTTTGATATTGGTTGCACCAAATTTGTAATATTATCTTTTTCATTTATGCCTATTTCAATTGCAAATCCTGGTTGTTTAAGACCTACAAGTGGTTTAAATGGAATTGCATAAGGGCCGAAGATAGTAAAGCTTTTGGTTGGAAATGATGATAAATATTGAGCAAATAATGTTGAATATTGAATTGATTTATTAATGCTAGTTAAATATGCATCTTCAAGAGGGCAAATAAAAAGATCATCAAACTTTTTTGGCCAAAGATCTGATACTTTGTTGTACATCAAATTGTAAATATAAATTTCATTTATTTGTTTTGAATCTTGAAACAAATTAAGGTTTATAAAAAGATCAGCATTAAGTCTATTTGCAAAGGAGATATTTTGGTATGGTTCTAGAGTTTCGCCTGCAAAACGTGTTAACCTTACTTTAATATTTTCATTTTCTAAATCTTTTTTTATAAGTTCAGCTAATTTTAATGTGATAGATCTTTCAAAACTATCTTCTATTATTCTTCCCGTATGCTGAGCATCTCCAGTTGGGTCTAAGACTATTATTATTTGATCCCCAGAAAATTGGCTTCCATGAGCAGGGTTAAAACTCAAGGCAATTTTAAAAAATAAAATTGAAAGTAAAATTTGTTTCATATTTCTGAACATAAAAATTGTTTTAAAAATGTAAGCCGTTCTTTTCCTTTAATATTTCTCAAAGCGATTGCAATTGCTCTTGATTGCCCTATTAAAATACAAAGTTTTTTTGCTCTAGTAACTGCGGTATAAATTAAATTTCTCTGTAGCAACATAAAATGCTGCATAAAAACTGGAACTATAACTGCGTTAAATTCTGAACCCTGACTTTTGTGAATTGATATTGCATATGCAAGTACAATTTCATTTAATTCTTCAAAATCATATTCAACTATTCGATCTTGAAAATTTACAAATAAATTTTTTTCTTCATGGTCAATTTTTTCAATTATTCCAATGTCTCCATTAAATACTAATTTATCATAATTATTCTTAATCTGCATAACTCGGTCACCAATTTTAAATTTGGTACCAGTTACGTTAACAGACTTTACTGGATCATTTTCTGGGTTTAAAAATTCTTGCATTACAACATTTAAGTTATATGTTCCAATAATTCCCCTATTCATAGGAGCAAGAACAATTGCGTCGTTAAAATTGATTCCATGAGCTTTAATTGTGTGTGAAAAAATTTTTTTTATTTGATCTGGAACCAATTCTGCAGTTTCTTGTTTTATAAATATAAAATCTTTTTTTGAATCTGGAAAATTTAATACAGGAAATTCACCTTTATTAATTTTATGGGCATTTATAATAATTAAACTGTTCTGTGCTTGGCGGAAAATTTCCGTTAAGCGAATACAAGTTACTTTTTGGCTTGCAATCATATCAGATAAAAAATTTCCAGCACCTACAGAAGGCAACTGATCAATATCTCCAATAAAAATCAAGTGAGTTTTTTGCTGCATCGCTTTTAAAAGGGCATGGGCTAAAAAAACATCAATCATTGAAGCTTCATCAATAATTAAAAAATCTAATTTCAATGCATTTTTTTCATTATGCTTAAAGCTCATAATTGAAGGATCAAATTCTAATAATCTATGAATTGTAAAAGCAGCTCTTCCTGTGCTTTCAATAATTCTTTTTGCAGCTCTTCCTGTTGGAGCAGCTAGTTTATAACTAACTCTTTGTTCATCTAAAATTGAAAGAAGTTTTTTAATTATGGTTGTTTTACCAGTGCCTGGTCCGCCAGTAATGATTGTAATTTTATTTTGCAAAGCCGCCATAATTGCCAGCTGCTGATTTTCATTTAACTGAATTTGGTCTTGTGAATTTGTTCTTAAATTATTATAAATTTTTTCAGTATCAAATTTTAAATTTGAACCGCCCGTTTGTAAAAAATTTATTTTTTCACAGATACCGATTTCACTATAATAATATTGAGCCAAGGTAACATATGTTAAATTATTGTACGTTATGTGCTTTATGCTGCCTTGTTCATAAAGTTCGATAAACGCATTTTTTAAAAGTATTAAAGAATCTTGGATATTTAACTCTAACAATTCTGAAGTTTTTGATTTTAAATCTTCAAGTTCACAATATAAATTTCCCTGTTGAGTGGCTAAAGTAATTGCATAAACTATTCCTGCTTTAATTCGTTGAGGACTATTTTTTGCAAAACCAATTTTTTGAGCAATCTCATCTGCTAGTTTAAAACCAATTCCCCAAATATCCTGTGCAAGTTTGTAAGGATTTTCGTGCAAAACTGAAATTGCTTCATTTTTATAACGTTTGTAAATTTTTGCAGCATACGCAGGAGAAATTCCTTTGTCTTGCAAAAATACCATGATGCCTGCAATTTCTTTTTGGTCTTTCCAAGCATTAACAATTGTTTCTATGCGTTTTGGCCCAATTCCAGGAATTTCACTAAGCCTTTCAGCCTTGTGTTCAATTATTTCTAAAACTTCGATTCCAAATTTATTAACAAGTTTTTCTGCATAAATTTTTCCAATGCCTTTTATAAGGCCTGAACCAAGATATCTTTTCAAACCTGTAATACTTGTAGGTAAAGTAATTATGCAATTTTGGGCTTCGAATTGTTTGCCAAATTTTTTATGAAAAATCCATTTGCCTTTTAGTTGTACATCTTGGCCAATCTGTATTCCTGTTAAAAACCCTGTAACAGTAATTTGTAATTTTGAAAAATTATTTAAAATGAATACAGAAAACCCATTATCACTATTTTGAAAAATAAATTTTTCTATAGTTCCTGAAATTAATTCTAATTCTTGATTATTTTCATTTGCAAAATTACGCTGCATGCTCAGACTTATGATGACTTTCTAAAGTATGTTTTAATTCTTTATATCGTTTAACACCTTTTGGACAGCTATGAATTACATCGCATAGAAAATTTAAAAGATCAGTAAAAAATATATTACAATCTTTTAAGGTTTTAACGTCATTGCGCATAGCATCAAAATCTGTTTCCTTTTGTTTGCTCCAGCTAAGTAAATAGCTATCTTTTCTATTTCTTATATCACAAGATTCATGTATTAATTGTGTCATAAATTCTTTTGTCGTTGGATCTTTTATTTTATCTGAAAATTTAATCATGAATCTTTTAAAATCATCTTTTACTTCTTCTAATAGTTCTTTGATTTTTGGATTATTTCTATCTTTTTCTTCTTCTTCAACTAATTCATTTAAAGTATATTTCTGTCCTTGAATCTCGTATTTTCCTATCTTATTTCCTGAAGCATCTTTTTTTCCATTTTGAAGTTCTCTTAGGTTATGACCTACAATGATCATGTCATAAATTGCAAATTCATCTATACCAAAAGGAACACCATCAATTACATGTAAAACTTGTGATTTTAATAATATAGGATGACCATCTTTAACAATATGTTGTTGATTTGAAAACAGAGAGCAAATTGTTAAACTTGCAAATAATGTTTTTGTATATTTCATTTAAATTCTCCAAAATTTAAAAATCCAAACCAAGGTATATATCAATTGTGAAATCTTTTCCAATTCCTCGATTAAAAATAGTTACATCTGATCCTATACCAAGATATCCATGCCAACTGCAACCATTTACTTTATAAATATATTGTCCATAAATTTTTCCTTGATAAGCAGATGATTTAAATGCTTTGTCAAATTCAAAGCATTCACTTCCTTTAAATCTTTTTATATGTTCTTTTCCTTGGTGCCAGTAATCGAAACCTAAAGTACATCTCCAATAATCACTGTTAACCATTGCTGCTTGTCTGAATTTTAAAATACCTCCTGGCCTTACATGAACTCCTATAATACTTGGATATAAAGTATTAACAATTTGCTGACTTAAAAATGCTAAATTTTCTGATGCCAGATTTTCATCATTGTAATTTCTATTAAAGCAGGCAGGATTTTTTTTAAGTAAGAAAAATCTGTCTTCTTCTGCAGGCATCAGAAATTCATATACAAATCTTGTATATAAATCCAAACAATCCGTTGCTTCAATCCAAACATCTATTTGAGGACCAAATCCAACATGCCCACCATTGCCAAGTTGCAGATTGCCTACATTGGCTGTGAGTCTTTTTAAAACTCCTAGCAAGAAATTTTGAACTATATTTTTAGCTTTTGGCAAATTTGGTTCTGGGCAAAGAACAAGTTCACCAATTTGTTGCAAACTAAAGCATGGATTCTTACATTCAGTGCTGCATTTTCCTGCCAAAACTCCTTTTACAAAAGGAAACGCAGTAGGAATTGTAGCTTGAAAACCTAGCCAAGCAGATGTTCGTTCAGAATCTATAACTTTGCCTGCAAATTCAACGCGAGTATCACCAAATCCAACTCTGTCGCAACTTACGAAATCTTTTAAAAAATCTCTGACAGCATTATCATCTTGTCCTGTGCTAAATTCTGTAAAAAAAGGATCTCCTTTAATAGCATCAATTTCATTTTGATTTAAAAAGAAATTTGCTTCGGCCCAATAAAATGGTGTAAAAATTCTTAAATATGCATCATCTGGAAAAGTTCTTTGATAACTAAACATTAATCCAGCACGTCTTTGCTCTAATTTAATATTTTGAAAAAGATCAAGAACTCTACCAAAATCCGATGAGTTTAGAAAACCTGCATTTGCAAGTTCTTCAACCAAATCTTGTTGTGAAAGGTCAATGTAAGAGTTTAAAAATGGACTATTTTTTGTAAAAAATGCTTTTTTAATTTTATTATAAAAAGCTTGTACATGAAAACCATTGCAGAATTCTGAACATCTATCGGGAAAAATAGGTTGTAAAATTGGCAGATCTAATAATGAACGAACATTAATGCCATTAGTTCTGAGATAAATGTTGCTGTTTTGAATTAAAGTTGGACCATTAATGTTTATTATTTGATCCAAAATTATTTGAGGATTTACACAATTGGCATCACGTGTCTGCCTTAAACTTTCGATTTCTTGTTCATCAGGCAATGATACATCGAAAAGATCTTCAAAAGAATCATCCATAGAAAAGGTTGACGAACAATTTAAAAGAAGAGTTGATAGAACCAAAAAATTAACTTTATTTTTTAAAAACATATTTCTTCGCTTTTTTTTAATAAATGGGTTTGAAGTATGAAAAACAAAAACCTCAATATTTGATAATGAAAATATAATTTTAATTGTAATTTTCGAAATCAATTTTAACAGCTTTAAAAATTTTTTCCAAAGGTCATAATAATTTATTCAATTAGAAAATTTAAATTTTAAATAAAATTTTCTAAAAAAATTAGATTTTTATTTTTTAAAGGATTAAGCTTAAAAACAAGCTATATTCACAATATTAAGGAATTATATGATCCTGCAAGATTTACCAAAAAGAATAATGGTAGAGGGTAATATAGGCTCAGGGAAATCAACTTTTTTAAAAATAATTAAAGAAAAACTTGGCATAGAAATTATTTATGAACCTTGTCATAAATGGCAAAACATAGCAGGACATAATCTTCTTGACCAATTTTATAAAGATCCAAAGCGTTGGTCTTATACTTTTCAAACTTATGCTTTTGCAACAAGAATTTTTGATCAAGAAAATAGCAATAGTTCCATACAAATTTTTGAACGCTCTGTGTTTTCTGACAGATTCTGTTTTGCGAAAAATTGTTACGAATCTGGTTTAATGTCAGATTTAGAGTGGCAACTTTATAATCATTTTTTTTCATGGCTTGTAGAAAATTATTGTCATAAGCCGTCAGGTTTTATTTATTTAAGAACTGAACCTGAAACTTGTTATCAAAGAATTTTAAAAAGAAGCAGGTCTGAAGAAGCTTCTATTTCGTTAGATTATATAAAAGATCTTCATCAAAAACATGAAAATTGGCTTGTAAATAAAATTGATATTCCAAAAAATTTAGCAAATATACCCGTTTTAATTATAGATTGTGACAAAGAATTTGAAAAAGATTTATCTTATCAAAATGAAATTTTACAAAAAGTTGCAGAATTCACAAATTTAAATTATGAAAATAGGGCATTTTTAAATTTAAAAATGAGTGGTATTGTAAAAGGTAAATAAATTTTTATATATTTAAATTTAACAGGCTGAGCCTGAAAATATTAAAGAGGTGACCTATGGATTTGGCTATTGCATATGTAAAAATCGCTGCATATCTTGGAGCAGCCTTTGTTTTGGGTATAGGCGTTTTAGGGCCTGCATTGGGACAAGGCAAAGTTGGCGCAACTGCATGTGAAAATATTGGTAAGTATCCAGAAAGCTCAAACAAAATTAGAGGCGCAATGTTCTTGGCTATGGGTATTATTGAAACATCAGCAATTTATGCATTATTAATTTCTGCAGGTTTAATTTTAGTAGGCTTCTGGGCATAATTAAAATTGGATTAATTTCCTATGTTTTTAAATGGTACAATTTTAGCCCAAGCAATTAATTTTTTATTTGCTTATTTTTTATTATCACGTTTTCTTTTAAAATTTGCAGTTGATGTTGTACAGAAGGAAAAGAAATATTTAAATTCTTTGTACTCAAAATTAAAAAATAATCAAAATAAAATTGCTCAATATGAAGAAAATAAAAATGAAGCTTGGATTGAATGCAAGAAATCTGCTTTGAAATTGAAACCTAAAATTGAAGAAAAAATTCCTCAACCTGAAATTGCCCAACCAAGTATTGTTGAATTTGAGCCAACTAAACAAATAAAAAAAGATCTGTCAGGTAAATTAAAACAAATAATTTTAAAGAGAATTGACTGATGTTTTTTATAGATATTTTTTTTAAATTTTTCCATCTTTTTTTGTTTTTGTTTTTAGGATTTTATTTTTATCGAAAATATTATAAAGAAAATTTAATTTCACAAATTGAGAAAGAAAAATCTGAAATTAAAAATTTAATTGAAAAAAATAATCATACTGAACGAGCTATAGAAAATTTGGAACAACAAATTGTAGAGCAAGAAAAAATATGTAGTTTAATGACAGAAAAAATTAAGTTCTGGAAGAATGCTGTTGAAAAATTAAAACAAAGTGAAATATTAGATAAAGAAAAGTCATTTGAAGAAATTGCAAAGAAAAGATCTTCACAGCTAACTAATTTTTATGCTTTTAAAACAGAAGAAGAACTTTTACCTGAAATCATCGAACAAGTAAAAACAGAGTTAGAAGAAAAATATAAAAATAAAGAAAATCAAAATAAATATATCGAAAATATCTTAAAATTTATCAAAGAGAATAACGGGGACCCCGGAAAAGAGATTTTTCCGGGGAAAAGTAAATGATTATAAGAGATTCTATTTTATCCAAAAAATATGCCAAAGCATTTTTAAATATTTTTTTTGCGGACATTAATTTAGAATTTATCAATAAGCTTTCTGTATTGGTTCAACAACTTAAGCACAATCATAAAGCTAAGGCTTATATGCAAATGGTGAGCATTTCTGATCAAGAGAAAAAAAAAGTTATAACTAAAATGCTTTCTTCATTTGGGCTTGATAATAATTTGGATAAGTTGATAGATATTTTAATTAAAAATAAGCGTTTATATCTTTTATTCTTAATTTTAGAGCAAATAGAACAAAAATATAAAGAGCGCGAAAATATTATTGATATTACTTTTAAAAGCGCAAATGAATTGGATGAAAAAGAACGAAAAGTTATAGAAGATTTTTTTGCAAAAAAAGTTGGAAAAAAAGTATTTTATAAATATTTAATTGATAAAAATTTGATTGCCGGAGTAAAACTTATAGGCGATAATTATTTGTGGGAATATTCACTTGCTCAAAAGCTGAATAGTATTAAGGAAAGATTATGAATTTTAAAAGCACAGATTTAGTATCACTTTTTGAAAAATCTCTTGCTGATTTACCCGACCATGATATTGATGAGATAGGATTTGTTCTGCAAGTTGGTGATGCAATTTGTAAGGTACATGGACTTAACAATGTTATGTATAATGAACTTGTTGAGTTTGATGGTGGCAATAAAGGAATCGTGCTTAATTTAGATGAAGATTATGTTTCGGTATTTTTAATTTATACACATATTCCAGTTTCAGAACTTGAAGTTGTAAAAAGAACAAGACATGTTTTTAAAACTCCCGTAGGTACAGGTCTTTTGGGAAGGGTAATTAATGCTGTAGGCAAACCATTAGATGCTTTGGGCGAATTAAATTATGAAGAATTAAGACCTATTGAAGTTACAATTCCGGGAATTATTGAGAGAACCCCAATCAATCAATCTTTAGAAACAGGAATAATGGTAATCGATTCTCTTGTTCCAATAGGAAGAGGACAAAGAGAACTTTTAATAGGTAATAGAAATACAGGAAAAACTTCAATTGCAACTGATACTATTCTGCATCAAAAAGGTAAAGATGTTATTTGTATTTTTGTATCAATAGGTGGTCGACAATCAAACTTGGCACGTATTGCAAGATTATTAGAAGAAAATGGAGCACTTGAATATACAGTTATCGTAAGCGCAGATGCAGCAGAAGCAGCATTAGACAGATATTTAGCTCCATATGTTGGCTGTACCATTGCAGAATATTTCAGAGACAAAGGCCGTGACGTCTTAATTATTTATGATGATCTCAGTAACCATGCAATTGCATATCGTGAAATGTCTTTACTTATGAGAAGAGCTCCTGGCCGAGAAGCATTTCCTGGAGATATTTTTTATTTGCATTCAAGACTTTTAGAAAGAGCTGGAAAATTAAAAGATGGCGGTTCGATTACAGCATTGCCAATGGTTCAAGTGCAAGCAAACGATATTACTGCATATATTCCTACCAATTTAATTTCGATTACAGATGGTCAAATTTTTTTAGATTCAAAATTATTTAATGAAGGTATAAGACCGGCAGTTAACGTCGAACTTTCAGTATCTCGTGTAGGCAGTGCAGCACAGACAAAGGCAATTAAACAAATGACAAAAGCATTGCGTCTTGAATTGGCCCAATATCATGAGTTATTAGATTTTTCTCAATTTGGAACCGAACTTGATCTGATTTCCCAAAAACGACTTGCCCGCGGCGCTCGTATTGTTGAACTTTTAAAGCAAAATCAATACCAAACATTTAACTTTGTAGACCAATCTTTAATGTTACTTTTACTCAAAGAAAATTTCTTGGATAAATTGTCTTTAAAAGAAGTAAGGCCATTTGCCCATAATTTTATAAGTTACGTAAAATCTGTTTATAAAGATCTTTATAATGAAATTTATGAAAAAGCAGATTTGAGCCAGCCGGATCTTAAAAAATTAAAAGAAATAGCTGAAGAATTTGCTAAGTTATTTTCCCCTGCATAATAGCCCATTTTTTGACAAATTTAACCCCTATGATAAGCTGAAAATATCTTAATATTCTGGAGGTTATTATGAAATTAAGAACTTTTCTAGTTGTAACTTTTGCATTGTTTTCTAATGTATTTTCTGCTTGTAATCATAAGTTAACATTTGATGCTCAAAAGAGTGGATATATAACTATTGATCTATATTTTAAAATGATTAAAAATGCTGTTGATAGTTGTGATGTGAATCTCAAAGAAGCTAAACAAAATCTTAAAAATCATTTGACTGATTTACATAAAAATTTACAAAATATTGTGAGATGCGAAAATTCACAAATAATAAAAAACAGAGGCGAATGTAAAGAAGCAGATGAATGTATAGCATTATTTTCTAAGCAATTTGTAGATGGGATGATGCAACAATATAAGGAAACTAAAGACTCTTTCTTTAAGAAATATAAAGTAGCTTCATATGAAAACATGAAAAAAGATTATGATATGCACCAAAAGCAATATGAAGAAAAATTAAAAAATCATAAAACAAATGAATGTTGTCAAAAATATATCGATACACCTGAAGAAGATATTTTTGCTAGCTTTATGGTGCATTTAGATGATTGTTTAGGAGCGCATTCTAATTTTTGAGATTGATCTTAATTTTAGAATTATCATTTAAAAAACATTAAAATCCCGAAAGAAATTTCGGGATTTTTGTTAAAAATTAATTTTTTTTGTATAATATAGGTCTATACGTGCCCGTAGCTCAGTAGGATAGAGCAACGGATTTCTAATCCGTAGGTCGCAGGTTCGAATCCTGCCGGGCACACCAGTCTTCGCTACTTCGTAGCTACGCCTGGCGCGGCCAGTTTTTTTAAAGGAATCCCTCTTTCTATGAACTCCTTCAAAAATCTGCTTCCTCTTCTTCTTCTTTATTTTCTTTTATCCCATCCTACCTATAGCTATTCTATTGATCTTTTAAAAGCGCCTATCAAGCCTGGTCAAACGATTGCAGTTTACACTGGAGCTTTCGATCCACCCCATTTTGGTCATGATGAAGTAATTCGTTACGCACTTTCACAAGGTATCGATTATGTTATCGTAGTGCCTGATAGCAAATTTAACCAGCATAAGCCATTTATAACTGATATAAAACTAAGGAATATTTTACTCCACTTCTTATATGAAACTGAATTATCAATATTGACTTCATCATTAGATTATCCGGCAATTGTAGAATATCTTGCAAAACTAAATAAAAATAACAAACTGGTTGCCATCTTGGGTTCAGATAATGTTTTGCGTCATATTCATCAAGGCACGACGCCAAAATTAAAAGCGGATTCATGGCTTGTTATTCCACGAGATCAAGATAAGAATGATCTGCCATTAAAAGAATTAAAATGGTTTGCATACAGGCCTGTTGTGATCGCTGACATGGACCAACTGAAACAGCAAGGTTATTCATCAACCAATATTAGAAATACGATACGATCTCATCCAGAGTTCTATGAAGGACGGTTTAATCCACCACTGTCTCAACTGCCTATTGATTGCGGCACGAAAAGCTTTATATGTGATTTTAAGTTATATCAAAATATTCCTCAAAATATTGCCGAGTCGAACCAGGTAATAGATCAAATAACAAAAACTATTATTCAACAGTTACCTCAATTACCGCAATTTGAACAATCTACAGATTATACAGTTGTTAACGCGCAACAAGAAGGTATCGGAGGACTTTCTGGTAATCTGATTTTTTTTGTAACAGATCATAACAACAAAAAAATAATGACTGTGAAAGTATTTCTTACTACCGCCAAAGATTGGCACTATAATGCTGAATTGAAAACAATCGATCTATTTCACCAGCTTCATTTAAAATATAGCGTACCAGTCCAAAAAATATTTTCCTTACCAGGCAATTCATTTAATCTTCTTGGTATGGAATATGTGCATGGCACATCACTTGAATCAATGCTAAAAGAGCTGAATCATATAAAAGATTTTAACGGGCAACGCTATGAAGCATTAAAAAAGATTCAAAAAAGTTGTAGCTTTCTCGGCTCTGCGTTAGCTGAATTGCATGGAACGCATGCACAAAAAGTGGGAAACTAATAAGAAATGATATTAAAAAGTTTGTTGAGGTAGCAGAATTTATACTTGATGAAATTGAGATTGCGCAACAATTTACCCAATCATTTGATATTAAAAAATTGCGTGCAATAAAAGAAAACTTAATTGCAGGTATTTTAGAAAATCCAGGATGTTTTTCCTATTTGCATGGGGATGCTCAGCCGGGTAATTTTTTTATTAATAATCAAGAAGATAAGATAGTTATGATTGATCTTGCAGGCGCCACAAAATATTTTGATACTCAAAAAAGGCCAACGGGATTTGCAGCACATGAGTATTATCAATTTTTATCCAGTCTTGATCGAGCCTCTCTACATCATGTAAGAGTAAGTGCAGAGGAATTAAGGCTTTTTAAAAAAAGTTTTGAAAGTGGTTATAACACATACAAACAACAAGATGAGATAACTACTCAAGAATCATTAAGTTTTTTTAAGTTTTATTGGACATTACGGGGGGTTCAAGACGATTTACTCTACTTGAAATATCTTTCCAAAGACGCACCTTTGTATTCAGAATTGCTTAATGACTTACATCTTAAATTGCATGTTATCCTAAATTTAGGATCATAATATCAAAGCTTGGAGAAATAACATCTGATTTATACAAAAGGTTAACACATTTAATCTTGATTAACACAATCCCAATTGATTTCTGCCAAATTGTGTTTTTTTAAAAAATGGTTTGTTTTTGAAAAATGACGACAGCCTAAAAAACCTGTTACTGATAGTGGCGATGGATGTGCTGCTTTTAAAATTAAATGTCTTGAGTGATCAATATGCGCATGTAAATTTTGTACTTTTTTTTGCGCATATGAACCCCATAACATTAAGACTAGCGGATGATCGCGCTTAATTAATTCTTCAATAATGGTGTCGGTAAAAATTTCCCATCCCTTTCCTGCATGGCTTGCAGGCTTACCTTCTTCAACAGTTAAAATTGCATTGAGTAATAATACTCCTTGTTGAGCCCAACAAGTTAAAGTCCCTTTGTTTGGAATATTCATGCCAATATCATTGTGAAGTTCTTTAAAGATATTACGTAAAGATGGTGGGATTGCAATTCCTGCAGGAACACTGAAGCTTAATCCATGTGCTTGTCCAGGACCATGATAAGGATCTTGTCCAACAATAACAACGCTTACTTTGTCGAACGGAGTTTCTTTTAATGCAGCAAATATATTTTTCTTTGAAGGATAAATGTTTGCTCCATTCTCTTCCCTTTCTTTTAAAAATTTAACTAAAGAATCAATTGCAGGATTAGAACAAACCTGTTTAACTGGTTTTTTCCAAGAATCGGGCAAAGCGGAAAAGAATTTTTGTTGTTTTAAAGTCATTTTATTCATAAGAAGAAATTTTGCCTTGCTTTATATATCTTGTCAAATAAGCATCCATTTTTGGTATTAGCTTTGGATATAGATTTGATTAATAAGTAATTAAAATTAATATTTTTTTTGCTATAATGAGATTTAATGCTACATCTTGGGTAAAGAAAATGGATTCTATGCCAATCTCATACGGCAAACTTCATAGCCTTTTTTATGATGCAACTAAAACTTACGCGCCAGAGCGTGAAGTGAATTTTTATCGGTCTTTCATTGATAATAATCCTGGCAGAGTTCTTGAAGCAATGTCTGGCTCGGGCCGTTTGCAAATACCTCTATTGCAATATGGTTATACTGTCGATGGCGTAGATAATTCAAAGATTATGCTAGACCGTTGCCGCCAACGTTGTGCTCAGTTAGGATTAAATCCAGAACTTTACGAACAATCTCTTGAGCAACTTTCGTTGCCATACAAATATTCAACCGTTACAATTGCAGTTGGTTCATTTCAACTTATTGCAGACCGCAATGCTGCATTGAACGCATTGAAAAATCTCCGTACACACATGCATGATAAAAGTAATTTGTTAATTGATATTTTTGTTCCTGATCTCAAAGCTGACCCTCGTTCAATGAGAATTGCTCGCATTGATAATAATTCTTCCATTCGTCTTACAACAAGACATATCTTTAATGAACAAGAAAAAATTGCCGATGCTTTTTGTTTATATGAACTTATTATTGATGGTAAAGTTGCGGAACAAGAAAATGAATTTATACAAATCAGATGGTATTCTGATGATGAATTTGAACAGCTTTTAAATGAAGCAGGTTTTAAAGTTGTAAAAATTTATGAAGAAACTTTTCGCACTTCTGGACCATCTCGAATTGTGCAGGCTCAGCCAATTTTTTAAAAGGATTTATCATGAATAAATTTTTAATAATATTATTTTTTCTTTTATATCATTTAAATCTTAATGCTATGCATACTATGGCTAAATACCAAGTTTTTTCCCATGAAGAAGCATTAGAAGTTAATAAAAATTCCGACAAATTAATTGATTATATAAAAAAAACCAAAATAATTGGTTGGAAACATGATTTTATTAAAACGGCTGTTTTTTCTTATAAAGACCAGAATAATTCTATGGATTTTCTTGGAACAATTTATAATCTTTCAGCTGAAAATATTAGTCTGATTAAATCAGGAAATTATGTATATAATCCTCATGGACTTAGATACACGTTACGATATTCTGGCATTTTAATTTTAGGTACAATAGATTTATCAAAATTTAGAGATGCCTTAGTATATTACTATTATAATAAATGTGAAAATAATAAATTGACACCAGAACAACATTTTGTTGCTGGCGCAGAATTTCATAATGCATCTTATTTTACTTTAAGAACTCAAGGTCACTTAAAATAATTGATAATATTTAATATTACCACTCAATACCAAGTTGGATTACCAATTCATTTGCTCTTAATTTTCCTTTCCAAGCAGGAATTTGAATCGGTGTAGGAAAACTAGCTGATGTATCAATTAAAAAATTATTAGATCTAAAACTGCCAGCATCATAATAACGATAGCCTATGCTTAAAGATAAATCTTCATGAAATGTAAGATTTAATCCAAATTCTAAATCCCATGCAAAATGATTTTGTCCAAAAGTACTCATAATTGAAGAGACTTGATTTGTTGTAAAACTTCCTGAAGTAATTTGTTGAACTCGTACTGAATGGAAATTATAAATTGTTGTACGAGACCAACCAATACCAAAGCCTACATAGGGACAAAGTTTAAAACAGTCAAATTCATAACCATAACTATTTGCTGTTCGATTAAGAGTTAAATTGAGCATGAAACTTGTGTTGTCTAAATTAAAAATACGAGTTTTGTCACCAATAAATCCGGGAGTGGATGTGCTAGTTGAAGTTTGGAATTTGCAATATTTATACTTGCTTCTAAAATTTACTGATGCACCAAGAGAAATCCATTCATGAAAATTGATACCACCTTCTAAGCCTGCTATTGGCGCCGTTCCCAATTCAGCATTATAACCTTGTGGAGAAGGATCCCAAATAATTGTGTCTACTTTAATTTTTGAGCATTGTCCAAATGATGCACCTGTTTGTGCACGCAAATAGTAAGTTAAATCTATACATGGATGATATGCTTGTAATGGTGAAATTAACGATATTAATAATATTTTTTTAAAAGCTTCCATATCTTCCTTTTTGTTGGGCTATAAAATTTTACATTAAAAAATTATCAAATTTTATTTTAAATTAGCAAACAATTTTTTAAAATCTTACATCCCATGCAGTCCAAAAGAAAATAATATATTTATTTCCAAATATTTTAGGAAGATGATCAAATCCATAAGAAATATTAAATAAAAGCCTATTTGAGACATTATTAATGATAAATTTATATTTATAAACGAGATAATAGTTGCTCCGTATATAATTTGTTTTTTTAATTATATCGTCAAATTTTGGACAAATATCTGCACCAAAATTAAATTTTGCTGTATAACCAAATTCTAAACCATGATGTTTGCCCCAATTATTTTTACTTGCCACAAGTATGTCTGCCAAGTTACCAGAAGTGAATTTAAATATATTTTTATCACAATCGATTGTATTGCGAGGAATAAAATGTATATATCTTGCACCAAATAAAAGTGAATTTTTGTTATTAAATGCATAAGATCCATCAACTTGAGCTCCTATTCCAAATTGACTAAATCCAAAATTTGGTTTTTGTAAAACGAAAAGTTTGTGCGTAGGAATCCCAAATAATCCTGTTAACGTTATCTTAGATTGTCTATTTAGAGTAAAATTTTTTCCAAATGAGAAAAGAATATCATCAGTTTGTGTATCAGAAAATTTAGAAATACAATTATCTTCACTAATATTGGAAACAGCAAAATCGGTTCTAAAATAATAAGATTCAAAATTATAAATAAATGATTCTAATCCTCCCAAATAATTTTGATGTTCACCAGTATGTTTTTTTAAAAATTGATCAAAAAATAATGTTACCAAAGTAAAATGTTGATTTGTTTTTTCAAATATTTGTTGTTTTGTAATTTGGGCGATTCGAAAATTGTATACTATCGACACGCTATATAAATTTGGCCAACCAACAGTGATAAGAAAAAGCAATAAAATTTTTTTCTTCATTAATCTCCAATTTTTATATTTAATTTGTTCAATTTCTGTCTATATAATTATTAATTTTAATTGAATAACACAAGATTCGACTCAAATGCAAATAATAAAAAAGGAGAAAATAATGGCAGACATAACTGAAATTGCAACTTTTGCAGGCGGATGTTTTTGGTGTATGGTCCATCCATTTGATGAAAATAAAGGAGTTTTAAAAGTAATTTCTGGCTACGCAGGAGGCAGTGGAGAAAATCCTACATACGAAGATTATGCAAAAAAAGGACATATTGAAGCTGTTCAAATTACTTTTGACCCAAACGTAATTAGTTACAGCAAATTATTAGATATTTTTTGGAGACAAATAAACCCAACAGATGCTGGTGGACAATTTACTGATCGAGGTCAAAATTATAGATCCGCGATTTTTTATCACAACGAAGAACAAAAAAAAGAAGCTGAGAAATCAAAGGAAAAGTTACAAAACTCTGGAAAATTTTCAGAAAAAATTGCTACACCAATTTTAAAATTTATAAATTTTTATCCAGCAGAAGAATATCATCAAGATTTTTATAAAAAAAATCCAGAACGTTACAAATCATTTAGAGAACATTCTGGAAGAAATGAATATTTAAAAAAAACTTGGTCGGATGACAAAAATGATGAAGAAGAATTGAAAAAGAAATTAACTCAAATGCAATACAATGTTATGCGTTGCAGTGCTACAGAACCGGCATTTCATAATGAATATTGGGATAATAAAAGAGCCGGAATTTATGTTGATAGAATTTCCGGAGAACCTCTTTTTAGTTCTTTAGATAAATATGATTCTGGAACAGGCTGGCCAAGTTTTACTAAACCTATAGACGAAAAAAATATTGTTGAAAAAGAAGATAACAAATTACCAATACCAAGAACAGAAATCCGCAGTAAAAATTCTGATTCACATTTAGGCCACGTTTTTACAGACGGTCCTACACCAACGGGATTACGTTATTGTATTAATTCAGCAGCATTGAGATTTATTCCTGTAGAAGATTTAGAAAAAGAAGGTTATGGAAAATATAAAACATTGTTTGAAAAATAAATAAACTTTAAAATCATTGATTCTGATTGGTGTTTTTTTTACTATTAAAATAAAAAAAGGAATTTTATGAATATATGTAAATCTTTATTCTTTTTGGGAATTATTTTTTTTCAAACAAATCAAATGCAAGCTCTTTTTAAAAAAGAGGATAAACAGTCTGAGGCGGATTTTAAAGCTTCGGAAGAATTATTAAATTACATAAAAAAAGATTTTGAAAAGTTACGTGGTATTATCGCAGATGCTTTAGAAAAAAATGTGCTTGATATGAATCAGCTAAATGCTGCAATTAAAAGACTTAGCGATTATAACAAGCGAATTGATATTCTTGAAAGACTTAACAAAAATCAAAAAAGTAAATTAAAATCATTAGCCAAAATAATAGACATGACATATAACGCATTAAAAGAGGAAGCTTATGTATTGCAGTTATGGATGCAAGGATATCAAAAATATGAAACAGATCTTAATGATAACTTTAAATCAAATCAGTTTGTTAAAAAACCTGATTTTAAAAAACTTTATGAAGAATTAGGGTTTAAACCCGGTGAAGGATCGAAAGCTTCATTTAATGCTGTAAGACAAAAATACAAAGAATTATACAATAAAATAAAATCTCAAGCAGATAAATCAAGACAGGATTTTAATGATTATTTTATTCCATATTTACGTCCAATAGAATATGTATTCAGAACACCATATTCAAAATTGCAATATGAAGCTTATCTTCAGGGTCAAGCAGTTTACAATAATAAAGCAAACCAATATAAAAAATTCGAGACTGCTATAAACAAATTTAATGAGAGCTTAGAAATACATATGTTAAGTGTAATGATAGACCAGGCATTGCAATAAAATTAATTTTTTCAATTTGTTGATACTAAAATATTTTGATAATCTTAAAGATTATTAAATAACTTCAAAGACAGGTGTAGTGGGGCGGCAATGCAAATTGTAACTAACAAAATTTCAATTGATGAACTTAAAAAAATGTCTGAAAAAATGTTTGGTGGTTTAGTAAAAGCTGTAATTGACATTGAAAAAGAGATTATGGTCGTAGATGCAGATATGCACGCAGATGAAGAAGAATTATTACTAGAAAATGATTCAGAACAAAATAATCTTTGGGGAATTAATATTTTTCCAGAAAAATTTGGAAAAGAAGATTTTATAGTATTTGATTCAATGATAAATTTGCGACCAAGTTGGGGAAATAAAACTCGCGGTGTTGATGACCCAAAAATTCAGGAAAAAATAAAAAATATTGTAAATAAGTTGATTGTGAAATGAAATTACATAAAAATTTAACACCAGATCGCTGGTTTAAATTTTCTCTTATGGAGCAATTGGCCAATATTGGAACAGATATTTCACGAGTAATTAATTGGAGAAATAAAGGAGATCTTGAATCCAGTCGACAAGCATTTGAAAGAGCTTTAGAGCTTTTATATTTAACTGTTGAAGACCCAAAAAATAAAAAAAGACTAAAAGAAATTTGTCGTATGAGAGAAATGCTTATAGATTATTTTGCCTATGATAATGAATATTCATCTACCGATGAATTTTGGCAAGAATACTTTTATTATTTTAATTATGCTGCAGCAATTGCAAAAGGAAAATAAAGGAATAATAATGAAAAAATTTTTAGTTACATCGTTAATAATTTTATTATCAGGTTGTGGATGCTGTTGCGAATCGAATTCTGTAGAAAAAAATAACAAAATTGTAAAACAAGAAGGAAATGGCAAAATGTTACGTGTAAAAACTGATTCAGGTTTAGAATACGAAGTTCTTCAAGAAGGTACTGGTGATTTTCCAAAAAAAGGTAAACCTGTAACTGTTCATTATACTGGTTGGTTAGATAATAAAGGCGAACCTGGCAAAAAATTTGATAGCAGCATTGACCGCGGTGAGCCATTTACTTTTACAATTGGTGTTGGTCATGTTATCAGAGGTTGGGACGAAGGTGTTATGTCAATGAAAGTTGGCGAAAAACGCAGACTTATTATTCCTTCAAATTTAGGTTATGGTGCTCGAGGTGCTGGTGGAATTATCCCGCCAAATGCAACTTTGATTTTTGATGTAGAATTATTAAAAGTTTAATAATAAAAATTCTGAAAAAAGAGACTAACCTTAAAAAAGTTAGTCTCTTTTTTTTAAAATTATTTAACTATTGTTTTGTAGCCTTAAGCGAAATCCATAAAGTATCAATTGCTTCTTCATCTTTACAGCTCAATGTAGCTTCATAATTCCATGCTGTACAAAATTTTGGATCAAATATAAGTTGCAATTGATCATTTTCACATTTTTTAAAAATTCTAAAATCTATAATCGGACCATTATCATGAGATTCACATGACATTTCAATTACGTGATCGTTTTTATAAAGAAATTTTGTACCATTGCCATCAAAGGAAATGGATTCTTTTATTTCTGAATATCCCGGCATTCTTATACAAAAATTAATATTACTAGTCGCGTGGAGTGATGATAGTAATAAACAGATAAAAAGAAATAGTTTTTTCATAAAATATCCTTTTGATATTATTTAATTGATAAAATTAGCCTTATTATAAAATAATAATTAGATTTTTAAAATCTTGTATTTGTATCTCAATTCTTACCATACTTACAAAAAAAGGAGTTATTATGCCATATAAAGTTGGTAAAAAAACAAAAACAAAAGGTTGGCCAATTTTAAAACATGAAAGAGGCAAATGGAAAGTAATTGCACATTCTGATTCAAAAGAAAAAGCGGAAGCTAGCATTAGAGCTCGTCACATGGGTGCTCATAGATCTTAATTGTTTGGGTAAATATGAAACATTTAAAACATGTATTCAGTGCAAGTTTATTAATTCTAATCGGTTATTTTATTTTCCAAGGTTTTGTTCCAAACAAAATTAACAATTTTGTTATTGTTATTCCTTCATATAACAATGAACAATGGTATAAAAATAATCTAAATTCAGTTTTTTCACAGACTTATTTTAATTATAGAGTTATTTATATTGATGATTGTTCTTCAGATGGAACATATTCACTTGTAAAAGATTATTTAGAAAAAAATAATAAAACTGAAAAAGTAATATTAATAAAAAATAATAAACGATGTGGTGCTCTTGCTAATCATTATAAAGCAATTCACATGTGCAAAGATGATGAAATTATTGTCTGCTTGGATGGTGATGATTGGTTTGCAAATGATAATGTTTTAAAATACCTTAACAAAATTTATCAAGATCCTAAAATTTGGCTCACTTATGGTCAATTTGCAAACTGGCCAACAGGACAATTAGGTTGGTGTGAAGAAATTCCAAAAGATATAGTTAAACAAAATAAATTTAGAGAATTTGGTTTCGTTTCTCCGCAATTAAGAACTTATTATGCTTGGCTTGCAAAAAAAGTTAAATTCGAAGATTTATTATATAAAAATAAAGATGGTAAATTAGATTTTTTCCCAATTGCCGGTGATGTTGCCTTAATGTTTCCTATGCTTGAAATGGCAGCATTTCATTTTAAATTTATTCCAAAAATTCTTTGCCAAAGAAATGTAGCAACAGAATTAAATGATTTTAAAGTAAATCCAGATTTGCAAATTGAAGTCACTAATTTTATAAGATCAAAAAAACCTTATAAACGTTTGGAAATTAGTTAAAACAAAACAAGATAAATGGCCAATCATAAATTGGCCATTTATTATATTTTTAGTCTATATCTTCGTTGTTATATTTAGGGTAACCCGGACATTCGTAACCAAATTTACTATATCTAGGCCATTCGTACCCATAACCTGGACATTCATATCCAAATTTTGTATATCTTGGATATTCGTGTTTGTAATGTCTTGGTATATCACCTTTAAAGCCATATCTATTATATTTTGGATAAGGCTGGGCATTTACAGTGAATAATCCTAAAATAACCATTAATCCAAATATTATACTATTCTTCATATTCTCTCCTTTTTACTATATTACTCTATAATGACAGTATGACATTTAAGCCTTCAAAATTGCAAGGGTTTGGACCAAAAAGGCTTTATTCTAGGCTTTTTTACCTGTTTAACAATTTGAAAAAATCAGTTATTTGTGGTTCTATATCTGAAATATTCATATAAAAATGCCCATCAAACCATTGCTTTTTATCCTCTTATTTTGATACAATTAGAATAAATATATAGCTTAAAAAATAAGGATAGAATTATGAATTGCAATAAATTACTTTTGTTATCCCTTGTATTTGTTTCAATCAATCTCAAATCTATGAGCCAAAATTGTTTTGATATTCGAATGAGTTTGCCAACAACATTAACCAATTCAATGGAACAATCAGATATTCAAGAAACAACGATTTTTTAGATAAATGGTTTAAAGGTCCAAATCCAATTTTTTCAAAAATAAATAATCCTGCTGCACGTAAAGATGCATATGAAAATGTTCGCACTTATGCCGAATGTTTGAATGATCCCAGAATTATTGATCTTGTAGAAACTTATAAAGATATAATATAAATTCTGAACGCCTTATTTTCTTATTTCTTTTTGTGTTTTTTTGATTTTTTTTCTTGTTTCTTTTTTTTAGATGGCTCTGCTTGTTTTAGCAGTTCTTCTGGTTGCGGCGCAGATGAACTAAAAAAAATACTTTCAAGTTCTGGATTAAAAAATAAAGCTGCCGTAGAAACATTAGAAATTGAATGTATTAATTTTTCACATTTTGATAGTAAGATTGTCTCAATTAAAACATCTTCTCCTACCTGTGCTTTATTTGGGCTTCTACAATGAATTGGCATTTTATTTGGAGATCTATAACAAGGATAATAAATTACTTTACCTTCAATTTTTTTAATCGCTTCTTTTAATAAATTTTCTTCATCAGTCGCTACTAAAAATTGATATTCTTCTTTAAATTTATTAGCAGTTTTAAAAAATTCATCAGGATCTATTGGTTTAATTTCATAACATTTATCTGTTCCGCGTAAATGAATACCTATTGTTTTTTTGCCTTCCATATTTTGTTTATAAAAATCATCAATTTTCTTTTGTACAATCGGATTAATTTTTATGTATTTTTGAATTACAGCATGAGCACGTTGGCGGTTTTCTTGGTTAGGATTAATATGTGGGAAAGCAAATGCATTTGGTGCTCCATATTCTTTTCTTATAGAATCTCCTTCAGAATAAGAAAGATTAGAAATTGGTTCAAAATAATATTCCCAAGCATTATTGCTTCCATTAAATTTTTCTGGAACAAAATAATAACCCCCATCCCAAACGACAACTGGAATTTTATTATTTTTATCGCACCAATCAAGATTATTTAATACGGCAAAAAAGGATGAAAAAAAACCATGAGGCCAAGTTCCAATTACGAATTTATTGTCCTCACATTTTGCCGATATAAAAATTAAAAGTAATAATAATTTTTTCATAAATTTTGCAATTCTTTTAAAGCCTTTATTCTATCTTCTGATTTAAAAATTGCTGTTGCAGCAGCAGCATCATGTATACCTAATTTTGAAAGCTCTTTAATATTATCTTTATTTATTCCACCATCTACCCCAATTGGGAAACTAAATTGATTAATATCCATTAAAGATTTAAGTAATTTAATCCTTTCCAAAGATTCTGGCAAAAATTTTTGACCGGAAAATCCAGGTTCGACAGTCATTAAAAGTAAATGATCTATTTTTCTACCATAAGGAATTACTGTTTCTAATTCTGTTTTTGGTTTTATTGCAAGAGAAGCAAATAGTTTTTTTTCATGTATTTGTTTAATGACATCTTCAAGTTTTTCTTCAACTTCTATATGAAAAGAAATAATATCTTGTTCTTGTAAATTAAGAAGATCGATAAATTTACTTGGATTTTCTACCATTAAATGCACAAACAATTTTTTTTTGGTAATTTTACGAATCTTATTTACAAAGTCAGGACCCAAAGTAAGATTTTGTACAAAATGAAAGTCCATAACATCGATATGAAATCCTTCAACATATGGCTCTAAGGATTCAATTTCTTTTTCAATATTTAAAAGATCTGAGGAAATTATGGAAGGATAAATTACCATGGGTCTCCAATTTTATTAAAGTTGTCTTTGCTAATATTAATTTAATTAGCTTGTTTGGATCAAGATTTAAAGTAATTGAACTCATTAAAATCTTTTCGATAATCTTTGCGCGCCCAAAGATTATCAAGAAAGGGCGGCAACTTTCCCTTGCATCCCTCAACGTTTTGCAACTCAAACCCACGAAACCTAAAAGGTTTTGGGTTTTCAAACACTCAAAACTTATAATGAATAAAATCCGGTAGTTTTCTGAGCGCCCATCTCTCGATACACCCTTCGGGCACTCGAGATGATTAATAAGAGTAACAGTACCAATAGTTTGACCCTGATTGAATTTCTAGAATCATATCGAGTGAAATTTCGTAGAAATTTTGTATCGAGAGATCGAGGGATAATTGCGAAAAAAAATGTTTACTGTATAATAATTTATTAATAAAAATAGCATTACAATGGTGAACAATGATTGAAAAAATACGTCCATTAGGGGACAGAGTCTTAATAAAAAGATTAGAACATGAAGATAAAACAGCTGGTGGAATTATAATTCCTGATGTTGCTAAAGAAAAAGCTCAAACTGGCAAAGTTATTGCCGTTGGCACAGGTCGTGTTACTACAGAGGGAAGAACTATTCCTTTGTATGTAAAAGTTGGCGACGTAGTTTTTTTTGGTAAATATGCAGGCACAGAAGCTGGCGGAGAATATCTCATTATTCGTGAAGATGAAATTTTAGGCGTCATTGAAAAATAAAACATCAAAATAAACATTTAAAGGAAGACAAAAAATGGCTGGTAAAAAAATAATGTTTGGCGTGGATGCGCGCCAAAAACTAGCTCAAGGTATTGATACCTTAGCAAATGCAGTAAAAGTTACTCTCGGGCCCCGCGGCAGAAATGTTGCTTATAACAAATCTTTTGGTTCCCCTGGGATCACTAAAGATGGTGTTACAGTTGCAAAAGAAATTGAACTTATAGACCCTGAACAAAATATGGGTGCGCAAATGGTTCGCGAAGTTGCAAGTAAAACAGCAGATGTTGCCGGTGATGGAACAACAACAGCTACAGTTTTAGCTCAAGCAATTTTTAGAGAAGGTAACAAATACGTTACTGCTGGTGCAAATCCTATGGAACTTAAACGTGGGATCGATAAAGCAGTTGCAGCAGCTGTAGAAGATATCAAGCACAGAGCAAAAAAAGTAAGCGGCAAAAAAGAAATTGAACAAGTTGCAACAATTTCAGGAAATTCAGATCAAGTAATTGGCAGCCAGATTGCTGAAGCAATGGAAAAAGTTGGCAGAGACGGTGTAATTACAGTTGAAGAAGCAAAAGGGATGGAAAACGAATTAAGCGTGGTTGAAGGTATGCAATTTGACCGCGGTTATTTATCTCCATATTTTGTAACTGATGCTGAAAAAATGGAAGCTGTTCTTAATGAGCCATTAATTTTGATTTATGAAAAGAAAATTTCAAGCATGAAGAGTTTGCTTCCTGTCTTGGAACAAGTTGCAAAATTAGGCCGTCCTCTTTTGATTATCGCAGAAGATATTGAAGGTGAAGCGCTAGCAACTTTAGTTGTAAATAAATTGCGTGGAACATTAAACGTTGTTGCAGTAAAAGCTCCGGGTTTTGGTGATCGTCGCAAATCAATGCTTGAAGATATAGCAATATTGACTGGCGGAAAAATGATTTCCGATGATATTGGTTTAAAGCTTGAAAATGTTACATTGCAAGATCTTGGAAGAACAAAAAGAGCTGTTATAACCAAAGACAATTGCACAATCATTGAAGGTGCTGGCAGCGACAAAGAAATTAAGGGCAGAGTTGCTCAAATTAAGGCGCAAATAGAAGCCACAACTTCAGACTATGATAAAGAAAAGTTGCAAGAAAGACTTGCTAAATTATCTGGCGGTGTTGCAGTTATTAAAGTTGGTGCAGCAACAGAAACAGAAATGAAAGAAAAGAAAGATCGTATAGAAGATGCTCTTCATGCAACACGTGCAGCTGTCGAAGAAGGTGTTGTTGCAGGTGGTGGAGTTGCATTATTGAGAGCTCAAGATGCAGTTAGTCATCTAAAGCTTGAAGGTGACGAAAAACTTGGATCTCAAATTGTTTGGCGCTCACTGGAAGAACCAGCAAGAATTATTTCGGCGAATGCTGGTTTTGAACCATCAGTTATTATTAACAAAATTCGTTCAGAAAAAGGCAATGTCGGTTTTGATGCCAGAGCTGGCGAATTTGTAGATATGGTTCAAGCAGGTATTTTGGACCCTGCAAAAGTAGTTCGCTCAGCATTGCAAAATGCAGCGTCTATTGCAGGATTATTATTAACAACAGAAGCGATTATTGTTGATATTCCAGAAGAGAAGAAAGAATCTGCTGGCCATGCACCTCATGGTGGTGGAATGCCAGGAATGTATTAATTAGAAATTAAAAAACCCCGGATTAAATTCCGGGGTTTTTTGTTTAAAGATTTTAAAAATAAATTAAAATATTTTCTCTCTTATAGAAAATTATTTTTTTGCACCACCATAATATCCAAGTATTTTATACGATAATTTGTTTTTTTGCCTATTTAAAGGTTCATTTTTAATTCTGTCACGCAAAAGTTTTTTAATTTCCTCTGCTTCAGGAGAGCTATAATCGCGAACTAATTTTTTATTTTTTAAAGTTAATTCTCTTTTAGGACTATATACACTATAAATATTGTCAGTAGCAGGCGGAGACAAAATTAAAGTATAAGGCGGCAACAATGGAGTAATAAGCCAAGATGATAATCCCCAATAATGTACATCTATTAATGGATCTGCTCCTCTATTTAACAGTAATTTAACAACCTTTAACGATCCTTTTGGATGAGTCTTTACTAAGTTTAAAGCTTTAGTTAAAGGATATCTTTCTGCAAAGCCTAGAGGAAGGAATTTTCTTCCAGCTTGATGGTTTGCTTTTAAACCATTTTTAAATAGAAACTCTAACCATCTTGTATCTTCTTTTTTTACAGCTTCAATTATTGCTTGCTTAAGCCCAGATTGTGTAAATAATTGTTCGGCATTATTCACCCAAAGAATTTTGTTGGGATCAATAAAAGACATAAACTTATCAATGGCACCTGCTTTGTCCAAAAAGTCAGCAAACATTAATTTATTATTAATATTTTTAACGTAATATAATCTTGAAAATAAATGAGCTAGTAATCGTTTATCCTGTTGTTTTAAAACTTCCAATACTTTGGCATCAATTAATGTCTTTTCAGATAAAACACCTTTTGAAACACTTAATAGATTTGCACGATGATTAAACATTTCTATAATTTTCTTCGCAGATTTATTTAATTCTTTGCGGGATGGGTTTTCACTAAGTACGATAGGTTTCAAACGTAATGTATCTTCAATAAGTGATGAAGAAGTAATATCTGCAACAATTTCACCCACTTCTTTTGGGATATCTATATTTTCAGATTCCATACAAGATAACGAAATTGGCAATAAAATATTTAAAATATATTTATTTATTAATTTAGACACAATTTTAAACTCCATAAATTTGATTTTGTTTTTTTTAATTTTAAAAAATTAGGCCGCCATTTTTTTTGACTATTTCTTTTGCTTTTCTGCTTTCTATTACTCGATGAGGATTTGCTTTTGCAAATTCAATTAATAATTCTTTTATTTTAGCAGCTTCGGGAGATCTGTACGCTCCAAGTGGATTAGCAATAGTTTTAACTTTTTTTGGACCATATAATTGCATAATGTTTTTATATTTTGGATTGTTTTTTTTGTCGAATGGAATACTAAAAGGATTTGCCCCATTATCTAAAAGCAATTGTATAACTTTTAATGATCCAGTAGGATAATTTTTTACTAATTTGAAAGCAGTAGCCAATGGTTGTTCATAATTAGCAAATGTTCTATTTACACCTCTGATATTTATTAAATAATTTATGTGTAAGTTATGAGTTTTTAATAGAAATTCTAACCAGCGAGTATCATTTTGTTTAATAGCTTCCTGGACAAATTCACGATTTTTTTCATGGAAATCTAGTAGAGGCGTTTGTTGAGCATTAACACCTACCTGAATCAATAAACTGCCGAGTACTAACCTATCTTTAATTTCTTTTTTTTCACTATTTAATTGTAAAAATATTTGATTCAATAATTTGTTGTCTTGTTGTTTTAAAATTTCAATAGTTTTAGTATCTATAAATTTTTGAGCAGACAAAAATGATTTTGACGTGCGCATTAAATTTGCACATTGATTTAATAAATTCATTATTTTTTCTAGGGAATTTTCGATAGAAGTAGTTTTCGCTGGATTTTCATCAAAAGCTATTTGTAAAGAATCTTCAATAATTTTTATAGAAACATCATCTACTAATCCTGGAATAATTTGAGATTCAGTTTGTTGAATATCTACATTTCCAGATTCCATACAGAATAAGTTAAATACGCTGAATAATAAAAAAATTAAATAATATTTAAACATCTTAATCAATTAATCCAACTTGTTTATATTTATCTATGTTGTATACAACTTTACGTAAAAGTTTTTTTATTTCTTTTGCTTCAGGAGAACTATATTCTTTTTGAACCCCATTTTTGGTTATTTTTTTAATTCTTTTAGGAGCAAATAAATTATAGATAGTATCTACGCTATGCGAATCAATTATCATTACCCTATCTTCAAGTGATCGATAAGTAACTTTCATTAATGGATTAGCGCCTTTTTCTAAAAGTAATTTTACAACTTTTAATGATTCTTGTGGATGTGTTTTTACCATTTTTAAAGCTCTGGATAAAGCATATCTTTCGCCAGAAGATGAGAAGTTTGGGTTTAATCTATTTTTAAAAAGAAATTCAAGCCAGAGCGTATTATTTTTTTGTACCGCTTCAATGACATCTTGTTTGATATTTTTTTCAGTGAATAAAGTTTTTGGATCAGCACCGGATTTAATAAGTAAATCTGCCAAAATTAATTTTCCATTAATATCTTTTTTAACATCGTGAAGTTTTAATAAAAATGTATTTAAAATTCTTGTATCAAACTGTTTTAATTGATCAATTGCGATTTTATCCAGAAAATCTTTTTGACTCAAAAATGATTTAGAAGTGGTTAATAGTATTGAACGATTATTCAATATGTTTCTAACTGCCTCTGTTTGTTCATTTATTTCTGGGATTAAAGCTTTCTCCCCCAATTTTTTTGGCTGAGCTGTAATAATAATTCGAGAAACATCATTTATTAAACCTGGGATCATTTGTCTTGGGCTTGACTCAACTTCATTTTTTCCCATTGGAACAGGTTCCATGCAAAATAATGAAACGGGCAATAAAATGCTAAATAATAGAAATTTATTCACAATTTACCTCCATAAATAATGACTTTATTTTAGATTAGCATATTATTACAAACAGTCAATGTACAATAAGAATAAGGATTTTTTATTAAATTATTTCTATATGAAAAGATTTAAGTATAAAAATTTTATAAAATAAGAAAATATTGTTATTTAATCAGACCTGCCATTTTATATAATTTAATATTATTGATTGCTTCATTTAAAAGCTTAAGGACTTCAGCAGCCTCTGAAGTACTATAATCTAATTTTAATTTTTTAATTTGCATTTCTTTTTTTGGCGCATATAAATTAAAAATAGTATCTTTTTTGATGACTTTATTTTTACTATCTTTTTTTAATGCTATATCAATTAATGGATTTGCACCTTTATCTAACAATAATTTAACTAGTATTAACACTGATTTAGGATATTTATTAATTTCTTTTAATGCCATACTCAAAGGATATTTTGTTTTTGTTACCGTAAAATTTGGATTTAAATTATTATTTAATAAAAATTCGACCCAACTTATGTCATTATTTTTTAAAGCTTCGATTATAAATTCTTTAATTTGATTTTCCTGAAATGCAGCACTAGGATCAGCTCCTGATTGAACTAATAGATTTCCCAATGTTGCCCTATCTTGAATATCTTTTATATTAACTAACTTAATCAAAAAAATATTTAATATTCTTTTGTCATAATTCTTTAAAGTTTCTATTGTTTTAGAATCGATAAATTGTTTTAATGCATAAAAATCTGTATAAGTTAATAAAAGATTCGCTCTGGTTTCTAGAATTTTAGAAATTCGAGAAATATTTTCATTTATTTCTGGAATTGATGGTTGATTTCCTAGGCCTAAAGGCATAGCCTGCAAAGCGTTTGAAATTATTTCCATATATGTATCTTGATTCAGTTCAGTTGTAACTATTTCTTCTTTTTCCATGCTCTGAACATATAAGAAAAATAACAATATAGTTAAAAAGAATTTTTGCATATCCATACCCCTAAAACCTCATTATTGGTCAATATAAAAAATTCTAGCTTTATCTTGATTTTATTAAAAGGTTCTTAAGGTTTAAAGAAAATGGCCTATTTAAATAACAATTCTAATATTAATAAATATTGATTTTTGTATTTTAAATAAATTATACTAGAAATTAGAAATATAGAAAAAAGGAAAAAATATGGCTCGCTATGGTAAAAAAGCCCAAGAAAAGGTTGAAAAAACAATGCATGAATACAAAAAAGGGCAATTAAAAAGTGGTAAATCAGGTAAAACAGTAACAAGTAGAAAACAAGCTATTGCAATAGGATTATCACAGGCCCGTAAAGCAGGAGCCAAAGTTCCTAAAAAATCAAGATAATATGTTTTTTTAAACATACCTCCATTTAGCATAATCAATTAAAAATTATGAGTTTTTAAATTGATTATGCTTTTTTATCCATTTTACTTTCTTCTATATTTTAATTTAGAATAATAATAAAGATATAAAGGTTTTGCAGTGAAAAAATTATTATTTTTAGGATGTATATTTTTTACTTATAAAATTACAACCATGGAAATTGAAAATCTCAATATTCCCGAATTTTATCTTACCCAAATCCATAATGGTACAAGTAAAAATTTTGTATTAACTATTGATGGAAAATATATTACGACCATAAATTCTTCAAAAACTTTAGTTATTGATGATAAATCAGTAACTAAATTAAAAATTGAAGATTATATAGAGCCTTCATTGTCAAAAAATGTTGCACAATTAAAATTTGTAAAAAATGCAGACAAAATTAAATTCATTGATATTTCAAATCCTCAAGCCCATCTAGAATATTTTCTAAATATTTATTCCCAACTATTTAAAAGAGATAATAAGTTTTATTCGTCAGTTGATACAGACATATCAAAAGATGGAAAAAAAATTGTAAAATCACACAAAGAATATGAATCACAATCTCCTAATTATAAAAGATATATAATTCAAGTAGATCTTGAGGGAGAAAGTCTAAACAGATCAATAATAACTATTTCGAATTAGCAATCTTTACTGTTGATTTAAATACAAATAGCATAAAACCAAAATATTTAAAAATATATGTTCTAGGGCATTTGAAAAAAAAATAATCTACTGTAAAATAAGAATTTGTATTTAGCAAAAATGGTGGGAACAACGTGCTAATCACTAGATTGTTTTTTTTATTGCTTGTTTTTAATTATTTTGCATTTGGAAAAGCTCCAAAGCCAGTTGCTGAACATTCTTTTCTTGATAAGATTGATGCATATTTTTCAAAAACTGAAAAAAAAGCTTCTGGGATGCAAGATAAAATAAAAAATTTTGTTAAAAATAACAAAACATTCAGATTTATAAAACGTAACAGATTATCTGTAGTTTTTTGCGCAATTTATATTCATGGGTTTTACGATTTAAAATATAGAAAACAATTTGAAAATAATTATTTTTGTTTGAAGCAAGCATTTCCGTATGGAATGATATCTACAGGAGAAAAATTAAGCAGATTAATCAAAGACATTATAGGATAAAAAAGTTATGAAAATATATTTACTTTTAACAACTTTACTTTTTTCTTCTTTTATTTGTTCTCAAGAAAACAAAAGTTTTCTGAAACAAATTTGTAATAAACAAAATATTGAAAAATTTATCAAAAAAACTGATGAAAAAAGAAAACAGCTAATTAATAACTGTAAAATCACAAAAAAAAATATTATTAATTGGACAAAAAATAATAAAAAAACAGCAATTTTAATTGGTTCTGTAGAAGCGTTAGCGTATTTATATGGTTTTGTGATATTAAAATTCGGACAAAAAGAAAAATTAAGCACATCAATGATTCATGCGCTGCCATTTGGAAGCTTATTAGTATTTTATAATTCTCTTGTATTAGTAGATCGATCATTAGAAAAAGTTTGTAGTCTAGAGAAGACTAAGTCGTTTGAATACATGTTTAAACTACTATAAGGGAACATTTATGTTTAAATTAAAAACATTTTTTTTGACTACTTTATTTTTAATGGTATCACCTGCATTGGCAGAGCAAAGCAGAACTGAGATCTTAAAAAATAAAGCAAATCGTAATTTTAAATTTATCAAAGATAAAAGCAAAAAAATCTTTGACGCATCAAAAGTTAAAAGTAAGCAAACTTTAAAATGGGTAAAAGATCATAAAAAATATTTTTGGATACCAATTGGAATAACAGCCTTTATTGGTTTTGCTGCATGCCAATATCACGAAGAAGATGTTTGGCCAAGTTTGGTTCACAGTCCTGTTACTGGATTAAACTTATATATGATTTCTTTTCAAAAAATGTTTCAAACTGCGGATAAATATTGTGGCAGCAAAATATCAGAAAATTATACTAACGAATTTTTTGAGCGCATTTTATTAAAGTTAGGCGAAGTTCATGATTTTCTGGATAATATAGCTGAATTAGAAGATTAAAAATGAAAATTGTTAAATTTCTTTTTGTTATAAGCATTATTTTTTCACAATCAATTCCCCAAACAGCTGATTTGACAAAAAGTGATGAGCAGTTACAGGAAAGATCTGAATTTTTTGAAACTGCTAAAATTAAAAGCAAGCAAGCTTTAAAATGGGTAAAAGACCATAAAAAGTCTACTGTCTTATTGGCGGCTAGCTTATTTACATGTGCGTTAGGTTTTTCCTTTGGAATATACAAGCAAAATAAAACTCATTGGCAGAGTTTTATTCATTCTCCTGTTTATGGACTTGCTGCTTATAGTGCAATTATACATCGTTATTTGTATTTAAAAAATAAGCATTGGAAAATGGATTATGAAGACAAAATAGATCATGTTCATGGAGTTATAATGAATAAATTAAGATTAATTGATAAATTTTTTGATAAAATTGCAAATACTCGCGACTAAAAAATGAAAATATTTAAATTTCTTTTTTTCACAAGCATTATTTTCTCGCCTTATTTTAGCCAAGCTGGATTAGCTGATTTTGGAAAAAATAATGTGAATCCAAATGAGAAATCTAAAATTATTGAAACTGCAAAAATAAAAAGCAAAAAAATTGGGAAATGGGTTAAAGAAAATCCAAAAAAATCAATTGCAGCAACAATAGCTGTGAGTTCTTATGCTATTAGTTTTTATTGGTTATATGTATTAAAGAAAAGAGAATTTGGTTCAAGCCTTATTTACGCACCACTTTACACCTTGAAGTTTTCTGTTAATAAATTGCGTGATGCTAATTTTTATTTATATCAATTTAACGAAGAATGGTTAGGTTACTTTGAAGATTGTATTAAAAGTGCTGATAGTTGGTTAGATGAATATATTCCTTTAATTAAAAAAGATCCGACTAGACCAGTATTTACGTCTGGCAGAGGCAGTGGGTTTGATACGGTGAGAGGCAATAATTACCAGGATTGCACATTATGACAATTAATTTTATTAATATTGTGCAAATTTAAATGATTACGAATGAGCTTAATAAATTTTTAATTTAATTATTTTATTTGGGGGAACAATATGTTCAAACGTTTTTTATTTTTAGTGGGGATAATTTTTTCTAGTTTCAATTTGCCTGTTGAGGCTAAATCTGCAACTGAAAAATTTAATTCTTTTGTTAAAAAGCATAAGGCCAAAATTGCAGTAGCTGCTGTGGCGACACCTATATCTTTGGGATGTTTATGTAAAATTTTTAAAGTTGATAGTGGATTATATCCATGGATCCATTGGATTAATGGGAAAAAAGATATTGCTGCAATAAAAAAAAGAGCAGAAAAATTTCATATTAATTTTGATGCATGGAATAACAAACTTGCTAACGTTAATTATATGAATTTTATTGGAAGAAATTCTTAATTTTGGGGGATATTATGTTTAAAAATTGTTTATTTGTAAGCGCGTTAATTTTTTGTAGTGTCAATTTTTCTTTACATGCCAAATCTGAAACATCTTTTTTTGAAAAAGCAGATGATTTATTTAAGAAAAATTATATTGTTTTTCCAGGAAATGAAAAATTGTCTGAAAAGGTTAGTGCTTTGTGGGAAAAAAATTCACATAAAATTGCATTATGCTCAGTTGCGGCAATCATTTCGGGCAGTTTTGTATTCAGACATGCTTCAAATGCTTTTGTGTCAAAATGGCGTTTAGATCGTGATTTGATCAATCTTTATATTTAGAATTTATAATACATGTATAAAATAAAATATTTAATTTTTGTTTTACTGGCCAGTATGCAACTATTGGCTAGTGATACCAAAAAAAATGAATTTTCTCGAACAAAAATTGTTTCAAAAATAAAAGAAATCACAAAAAAATCTGGAACTTGGATAAAAAATCATAAGAAGAAATCTGCAGCTATTATTATCGCAAGTGCGGTTTATTTGAATGGTTTTTTTGAACTGAGAAAAAATGGTGACGTATATTATGGTAGAAATTTACCAGACTTATATAAACGTGGTGATTTATTGCCATCTCTTGTTGGTGCACCATTTGAAGGCACACACATGTCGCTGACAAGAATTAAACAATTATTCAAACAAATGGATTATTTAATAGACGATATTCAAGGTTATATTTATTTAATTAACAAAATAATTTTTAAAAATTTATGATATTAAAATTTAAAATTTTACTTTGTTCGATTTTTATAATCGGCATGGTAGATGCAAACGACAAAATTAGCCACAAAAAAACTGTCGAAACAAATTTAGATAAATGTATAAACTGGATTAAAACTCATAAGAAAGCAACTGCAGGAATAGTTATTGCTAGCATATATACTTGCTCAAGTTTTTATGAATTACTTGAAAAAGAATGTAAAGAATGGCCAAATTTGGAGAACAATCAAGATAAAGTCAAGGGTGTTTTTCAATGTTTAATCGCCACACCTTTTAATGTATTACATATGATAATTAAAGACTGTAAAAAATTAAAAATTTCAAATTCATATATTCAAAAGTTAGACAAGGTCTTAAAAAAAACTGTTGAATCAATTTTTGGTGTAATTGAATGACACAATGCTGCAAGAGGTAAATATGTCAAAAATTAAATGCATTATCTTTTCTTTTTTTATTATGACCAGTCTTATTGCTGAAAATAACATTGAAACTACCAAGAAAACAATTAATGAAAAAATTAAGCAAACTACAAAGTGGATCAAAAATCATAAGAAAACTTCTGTAGCCATATTAGCGAGTTCTGCAATATGCTGTCGAGGTTTTTATAAAATGAGAGCAATTAATGGAAATTGGAAGCAATATATCGTTACATCCCCATTGGAAGGACTATTAGATTGTCTCAATTTAGTTTATAAGGCTAATCAAGGATTAAGTCCATTATTGAAAAAATTAGATAATTTTAATGTTAAAATATGGGAAAAATTAGCATTTTAAGGAACAATATGAATAAATTCAAAATTATGGTCTGTTCTATTTTATTAATAAACGTTGCAAATGCTCATATTGATGTTGAGAATGCAAAAAAAACTATTAAAACAAAAATAGAAAAAAGCAAAAAATTCGTCAAAGAATATAAAAAAAATAGCAGAGTTTGTTTTGATTGGATGAAAAATCATAAAAAAACTACTGTTGGTATAGTGGCCGCAGGAGCAATGTATTGCAAAGGATTTTATGATTTAAAGATTGCTGGGAAAAATATTCCACAATGTTTTGTTGCAGCTCCAACAAAAGGATTAATGAATTGCATTAATATTTATAGAAAAGCTGATAAATATCTGATAAATAAATTAATGCAAAATACTCATCGCTTGCATACAAAATTAATAAAAATATTTGGTACTAAATAAACAATTTCATATTTTTTTAATTTCAAAATTTTGGATATCATCATGCTTAAAATTAAAACTTTAATTTGTTTCACTTTGTTTACTAACATTGTATCGGCAGACCGATCAGTTCAAAAAAAAGCAAAAGAAATAATTGCAGAAACTAAAATTCAAAAAATATCAAAAGATATCAAAGTTCGAGCAAAAGATTTTAAAACTAAAATTGAGCAAGGTGCCAACTGGTCAAAGAAGCATAAAATAAAGCTTATATCTGGTTCGGCAATAACAGCAGCAGCTATAATTTATGCTATTGGTTTTAATAAAACAAGACAGAATCAAAAATTAACAAATAAGCAAGCCAAAATAATAGCCCCAATAGAAGGATTGAGTATTATTGGCGAAAAAATTCATGGGTATAATAAGTCAATTTTTCATGCGATCAATGATACAGCTAAGTACGTTTTTGATTTAACAAATGATTCAATGTTGATATGTTATGGCAAAACATTAAGAGGTGTATTGCGTTTATTAAATTATGGGTTTGATTTGGGAATAGAAGTAGATGGCAGTAATTGAAATTTTTTAAAATAATTGACGTTTTGTGTGTGCCTTTGCAAATTATTTTAAATTGGCTATTATGAAATGGTTATGCACTTTAATTTAAGCATCATTAGGCGGGTCTTTATGTTTAAGACAAAATATTTAGTTTTTTCTTCTTTAATTTTTATAACAGCTTTTGCAGAGCAAGACAGTTTTATTGATAAAACAAAAAAATATTCAAAAAGTTCTATAACTGTTATAAAAAATCATGCTAGAAAATCTAAAGATTTTATTAAAAGACATAAAATAAAATCAGGTTTGGTAACTTTTCTTTGCATATCTGCCTATGGATACCATGGATTAAAAACTAATAAAAATTATAGTTCTGATATTCAAAGGTTAGCTTGGGCGCCAATAGCGGGTATATTAAAGCTAATTGCAAAACCTATAGATTTTACACGCAATCAATATGAAAGAATCAAAGGTTATCATAAACAATTAAATGAAAAAAGATTAAAAAATTGGATGAGTTTTTTAAAAAGTCATGAAGTGGAAATTCAGAGTTAATTTATTTTTTAATAACATTTTGGAGTTATAAATGTTTAAAACCAAATTTTTTGTTCTTGCATCATTAATTTGTGCATCAACATTTGCAGGTGAATCTTTTACTGGTAAAGTAAAAAAAACTGCAAAAAAGAATAAAGTTGCTACAGTTGTTGCAGCAGGTGCATTAACTGCTGGCGCATTAACTGCATATAGTTTGTATTTGCAAAAAGGCGATAAAGAAAAATCTTTTTTTGCTAAAGTCAAAGGTACACCTTCATTGTATTACAGCAAATTCTTTAAAGATTCAAAACTTGTAAAGAAGGCTGATAAGGTTTATGGTTGGGTTTGCAAAAAGTTTGCAAGCAAATCTAAAGATAAAGGTTCAGACGAAGCAGCTTCCTAATTTTTAAAATTAATCTAGTCTGTGGAAATTTTTTTACAGACTAGATTAATTTTTTTTTGTCATTTAATATTTTGCTTCTTTTCACAAATGGGCTCAGCAGATGTTCTACAAACTCAATTTTTTTTTAGTATTTAATATTTTATTCAATAGTTTCATTTTTGCAGGCAATTCTAATTCTTTTTCTTCAAATAAAGTTGTTTCAAGCATTTCAAACAAAATGAAAGAAAAGTTTTCTAGCTTAAAGCAGCATATTAAAAGAAATAAAGGAAAATATGCGATTGCTACTTCTGGATTGGCAGTTGGTGCAATTTCTTATTTGTTTTCTGATGGTGAAACTTGCCTCGTTTGTAGTAAAAAGCACTATAGAATAAATACTTTATCATTGAATTGCTGCAAAAAAACTATTGGTAAAAATTGTTGGGATGCGCATCTACAAACACTGACTCTAGATAATTTTTTTCTAAAAAAAATGGGTGTTTCTTGGTTATCTGGTACGTATCAAATTTATGATTATCCATGTCCTAACTTAGTTTGTAAGCATAATTATCAATGCAAAATGTTTAAAACAAGACAATAAAAATAACTATTATGGTAAATTTTAAAAAAATTCTTTTATTTAATATTTTCTTGTTATTTAATTTCTGTATTTTATTTGACACGGTTGCAAATAATCAGATAACAAAACCAGTAATTGAGAAGAAATCGAAATATTCAAGGATTAAAGAACATTTAAAAAAAAATAAATGTAAATATGCGCTAGCTAGTGTAGCAATAGCCACTACAGCTTTTTTTTATTATAAAATAGTTCCTGTTATAAAAGACACTATTTCAAGTGCATCTGAAACAGTAACTTGTTCATATTGTGGAAACAATCATTACAAAAGCTGTGCTTCAGTTTTAAATTGTTGCAATCAATATATTGGTGATAGCTGTAAAGTCGATTATGTTCGTTCTTTAAATTTCAATCAATTTAAGGTTATTCAACAAGGTTTTAGCTTTGCTTTTAGGAGCCGCGCAGGTGTTTATTGGGTGGGGCCTCAAACAAAATATGACTATCCTTGTCCAAATTCGGCATGTACTCAAAGACATGATATATATTTGATGACTAACTAAGAAAAACTATGAAATTCAAAAAAATTTTTTTATTTAATGTTTTCGCACTATTTAATATAAATTGTGAAGGTTTGGCTGAATTAATGGGCAAATTGAATTCACAATCGGCTCAGGTCAGTTTTTCAACAAAAATTAAAAACAAAATTCAAAAAAGCACAGAGAAAGCAAAGCAAAAGTATGAGGACCTTAAAAAATATATAAAGAAGAATAAAATTAAGTCCGCATTAATTGCTGGAAGTACTTTATATTGTCTTTATTTATTTTATAAACCATTTGAGGTATTAGATTGTGGTATATGCTACGAAGAGCATTTTAAATTTAATTCATATTTGCCCGAATGTTGTGCAAAAAAACAGGTTATATGTAGCGGTTGTTTATCTAAAACTATAGCATCATCCCCATATTATTCTTATTTTAAATGTCCATTTTGTAAGACACAGCACGACAAATTGTGGTTTAGTTTAACACATAGGCTATGACTTTTAACTCTTTCTATTCGTCTATAAATGCTAAATTTTTCTATCCTATAATATTGCAATTTGAAACTTAATTAATTTATAATTAATATGAAATAGTAAAATTGTAATAAAAAATATAGGAGAAGGCATGTGCAAATGGGGTATTAGATTGTTGCTAATTTCCTTTGTAATGTTATCCCTAGAAGCAAAAAAAGATGTTCCAAAGTTAACTGTTATTTTTGTAGTTGATCAACTTGCTTATAATACAATCCAAAAATTGATGCCTTATTTAAAAAATGGCATAAATTTTTTACATAAAAATGGTGTTAATTATACTAATGCTTTTTTTAAACATGCATCTACTGCAACTGGTGTAGGGCATGTATGTATTTCTACAGGGGCGCAAGCTAGAGAGCATGGAATAGTGAATAATAAGTGGTGGGAAGGTGATCTTACAGTTCATGTGGAAGATGACCGAACAGGCAATGCAAAAATCTTAAAAGCAGATGGTACAGGTGTTTGGGAAGATAGAATAGGTAAATCTGCTATTAATATAATGGTCGATGGAATTTCAGACCAATTATGCATGCATTCTTATCATGATTTAAACTTTAATGTATATTCTGTTTCTTTAAAACCAAGGGCAGCTATTTGTACCGCAGGTAAATTAGGTAAAGCAATTTGGTTTGACCGTCTAAAAGGAGGATTTACTTCGAGTAATGCATACTTTAAAGAATTACCCGAATGGATTGTCGGATTTAATAAGGATAAAAATTTATTCAATCTAGAAAAATTTAAATGGGATTTAAGATTTAAAAAAGATGCTAAGGCTTATAATTTTCCAAATATAGACAATTACAAATATACTAGATTTGGTAAATCAATCATTGGGCAAGAATTTGAAATTGATAAGTCTAGTAAATCAGCTTACGATTTATTTCTAGCTACACCATCTGCTGATAAATTATTGACTAATCTAGTTATAAAGACTTTAGAACAAAATTTGAATGATAGTGATAATGAAAAATTCGTTTTATGGGTATGTTTAAGTAGCTTGGATAAAATTGGTCACAGTATGGGTCCAGATAGTTTGGAATCTATTGATATGGTTTATCATATTGATAAACATATTGAGGAAATCATAAATTATATTTATACCAAAGTAAAAAGTGAAGATGTATTATTTGCGTTAACTGCCGATCATGGTGTCGAACCAATTGCTGAGATTGTCAAAGATATGGGTTATTATCCTGCTACAAGACTTTATTCCAAAGAACTTTTAGAAAAATTTAATAAAGAATTAAGCGCAAAATTTAATATTGAAAATATTATTAAAAAATTTAAAGAACCAGCATTTTATTTGGATAATGCTAAATTAAATGCACTGGATCCAAAACTAAAAAAAGAAATTTTAGATGAAATAAAACAACTTCTTTTAAATGAAAAAGATGTTATTGCAAGAGCTTGGACATTCGATGAATTACTAAATAGTACATTCCCAAAAAATAGTTTAGAATCTTTTTTTAAAAATCAATTATATGCTGGCAGAAGCGGAGACATTTTCTTTCAATTTAGGCCTTATAATTATATCGTAAGCTATCAAACTGGTACCTCTCACTTAAGCCCGTATGCTTATGATAGGCAAGTTCCTTTAATTATTTATCAAAAAGGAAAATTTGAGAAAAAAATAATTCATAAAAATGTATCAGTTCTTCAGTTTCCCGTTACATTGGCAAATATTTTAAATGTGCCAAGGCCTTCAGCTTCTACGGTAGGGGTTCTTCCCGGTTTATTAAGTAAAAAAATTGACTAACTGTTGATTTATGGAATTAATAATTGTTATGCTTTGTGTAGCATGAAAAATTTAATTAATTTACAAATAGGGGGATATTTTATGAAAAAGAAATATTTTTTAATATTATCCATGTTAGGTTATGTAAATTTAACCGCGATGGATGTTATTAAACAAATGCTTCCAGAACAGCAATTGTCCACTACAACTGGCCCAGAAATTACAACAACACAACCAACAGAATTAGATATAAAATTTGATGATGAAATAAAGGGTTCTGATATTCCAAAAGTTGAAGTTACTGTACCTAACATTGCTCAACCAAAAATTATTCAATGTTTGACTGAGGAAGATGAAGAAAGTTGCGATTTAATGGATGAAGCATTGGATGAATCAGTAAGAAGATATGATGAAATAGAAGGCGACGGCAAAATGCAAAATTTAGAAAGACCAATAGTTTAAAAGAAGTAATTATGATTAAAAGAATTTTTTATATTTTGTGCTTAATAACTTTAAATTCATTTTGTGGGTTTGAAGTAACTCAACCAGATGGTAAGAAAATTGTTCTTAAAGACATACCATACGGAGGATTTATTTTACAGAGATATAATTCTGATGGGTCGCCAGATAACAAGTTCACATCTTTTTCCTATACTTGGCCGGGCATAAAAGCACAAGCAATTAAGTTTGACAAAAGATCAAACATTTATGTATATGGCATTATGTCAAAATTACCAATTACAGTTATCTTAGATCCTAAGACTGCCGACACTTTTATTATGAGATTTGAACCTAGTGGATATCTTGATAGAACATTTGGTAATGTAGGCATGATGGTTAACCCGAGATATTAATAAGAAGTAATTATGATAATGATTAAAAGAATTTTTTATATTTTGTGCTTCATTAGTTTAAATTTATTTTGTAGCGAAGGCACAACACCAAATTTAATTGCTGCGCAATCTGATGGAAGAAAAATTTTTTTGGAAGAAATTCCTACTGGTGGGTTTAGGCTAAGCAGGCATAATTTAGATGGATCTATTGATAATACTTTTGGTATAAATGGCGTAGCCGCATTTACTTTGTCCCATGCGACTCCCCATCGTATTCAAATAAATCCAATTAATAATGAAATTCATGTAATAGGTTCGGTATTTTTTGGAAAGACAGAACAAGAATTTGAAACAAAATTTACTCCTGACGGAATTTTAGATCAAAAATTTGGTCAGAATGGAGTTATAATTAAATAGCTTCTATTTTCTTTTTGAGCTCTGTCCATTCTTCTCGCAATTTGATTGCGGTTTCAAAATCCAAGTTTTCTGCAGCTCCTTGCATTGATTTTTCAAGTTCTTCGATTTGCAATTTTATTTTTTCAAACTGTTGTATTTCTAATTTTTCAGTATTATCAGTTGTAGGTTTTTTCTTTTTCGGATTAAGCTTAGATGCTGCTGCGATTGCCGCCTGAATATTAGAAATGCTTTTTGTGACTTCTCTTTTTACAGTTTTTGGAATTATTTTATTTTTTTCATTATAATTTTTTTGTAATTCTCTACGTCTTTCTGTCTCATCCATTGCAGATTTCATAGATTGAGTAATTCTATCGCAATACAATATTACTTTGGAATCAATATTTCTTGCAGCACGTCCGATTATCTGAATTAAAGATCTTTTATCTCGTAAATAACTTTCGATATCCGCATCCATAATTGCAACAAGTGCAACTTCCGGCAAATCTAAACCTTCTCGTAATAGATTTACGCCAACAATACAATCAAAAATTCCAAGTCTCAATTTATGCAAAATTTCTGTTCGTTGTGGTGTTTTCATTTCGCTATGCAGATAACATACTTTAATTTTTTGTTCTTGAAGATATCTTGCAAGTTCTTCTGCCATTTTTTTGGTGAGCACAGTCACTAAACTTCTGTAACCACTATCTTTTGCTTTTAAAATTTGTTCTTCTAAATGTTTTAATTGACCTTCTCTTGGATGAGTTTCAATTATCGGGTCCATAAGCCCAGTTGGCCTAATAATTTGTTCAACCACAGTATCACTTTTTGAAAGTTCATATTCTCCTGGTGTTGCTGAGATAAAAATAATGTCGTTAAAATATTTTTCTATTTCTTCAAATTTTAGTGGTCTATTATCTGCAGCAGTTGGTAATCTGAAACCAAAATCTATTAATGATTGTTTTCTTGATCTATCACCAGCATACATGCCTTTTAATTGAGGTATTGCAATGTGAGATTCATCAATTACAAATAAAAAATCTTTATCAAAATAATCTAATAAGGTGAATGGTTTTTGCCCTGGAATTCTACCATCGAAGTGGCTTGAATAATTTTCAATGCCTGAACAATGTCCTGTTTCTTGCAACATTTCAACGTCATGAGCTACTCGGGATTTAATTCTTTCTTGATAAACTGGATTCTTAAGTTGTGTCCACCAATTTTCAAGCTCATTTTTTATAGATCCTATTGCTCTGTCTTTTTTATCTTGAGTTGTGACAAAGTGCTTTGCAGGAAATATTAATGTGTTATCAAGTTCAAGTAAAACTTTATTGTCTAACTTACTTACCCATTGCAGACTTTCAATTTTATCGCCAAAAATTTCTATACGAAGTTTTTCTTTTTGATACGGTAAAATAATTTCGATAGTATTTCCAATCACGCTGAACGTGCCGGGAGATCTTTCAATATCATTTCTATTATATTGTACAAAAATTAATTGGCTTAAAAGTTCTTGTCTTGCAATTTTTTGACCAACATGCAAAGGTATGGAAAGATTTCTATAATCTGTAGGGTTACCTAAAGAATAAATACATGAAACTGAAGTAATAATTATCGTATCTTTTCTATTGATCAATGACGCAGTTGCTTCAACTCGAAGTCTTTCAATTTCTGAATTTATTTTAGTTTCTTTGGGAACGTATATGTCCTGGGCTGGCAAATAAGATTCTGGCTGATAATAGTCATAATAACTTACAAAATAACAAACCTTATTTTCGGGAAAAAATAAACTAAACTCCTCATATAATTGAGCAGCCAAAGTTTTATTTGGAGATAGTATTAGCACAGGCTTATTTTGCTTGGCTATTACGTTTGCAATTGTATATGTTTTTCCGGAACCTGTTACACCCAACAGAGTAGATTTACCGTCTCTGGCTTTGCTTAATTTTTCAATAGCCTTAGGCTGATCCCCTGCAGGTGGAAAAGGTGCTTTTAACTTAAATAACGACATTATTTTCCCTAAATAACCCCTGATTTTTAATCTATTTATTGATTATATACTATTTGAAAAAATTTGCAATTTATAAGCCTGAGAGCTATTCAGATATGGTAATGATAAACTATCCTAATTGCATTAATCTTTAAAAATGAGAAAATTATATAAAAATAAGCATCTTTTATAGGAACAAATCCATGTTTAATAACGTATTCTTTGGTACATTTATTATTTTATTGGGAATTTCGATTATTTTTGGAATTTCCTTAATTCGGCCATTAATTGGATTGTTTTTAATCTATCTGGGGGTTACATATTTAATTGGATGCAGACCATTGTCTTGCAAATATGAATATTGTAAACATACAATTTTTTCAAGACAAAATTTTAAAATTTTCAATGCTCAGGAAAAATATTCTGTAATTTTTGGACAAGCAGTTATAGATTTGTCCGATATTGATTTAACAATTAAGCCAACAGTAGTTCATGTAAAATCAGTTTTTGCTAATACTATAATCAAAATTAATCCAGAAATAGCTACAAAAATTAAAATTAAAACTGTAGCAGCAAGCGTGCAATTGCCAAATGATAATGTTGTTACAATGGGACATCATATTTATAAAACAAAAGAAACAGATGATTACGATCTTATTGTTAAAGTAAAAGCTGTTTTTTCTAATGTTGTTATAAAAAATAAGTAATTAATTTTGCTCAAATAAATTTAAATTAATTTTTTTCGACTATCTTTGATCGCCCAAAGATGGCCAAGAAATGCGGCAACTTTCCCTTGCATCCCTCAACGTTTTGCAACTCAAACCCACCAAACCTAAAGGTTTTGAGTTTTCAAACACTCAAAACTTATAATGAATAAAGTCCGGTAGTTTTCTGAGCGCCTGCCTATCCGTCGTAGCTTTCTATAATTATATAAGAATTTGAATTAGGCTTAGCGAAGTCGGAAGCCGCAAGGCGAAGCGGCAGCGAATTAAACGGGAAAGCGACTGTGTCCGGCGAAGCCTTGGCGAAGACGGATCTAACAGCATGTTGGCGGTGCCCGGGCGTAGCTTGCCAAGCCGGAAGGCCTGGATAAGCGTAGACTGGTGCATTTTAGTTAAGGCCACAATCCGAAATAGGGATTGTGGTGGGCAAACAAAATACCTTAGAAAGAAAATTTAATTCTTAGTTACAGTTGATTTTTTGCAATTAAAATTGATTATTGTATCATCAGTCAAATTTTCAAATTTTTCGCTGCGGAAATATTGGCAATCTATCGGCTGTCCCTTTGGTTTATAATATATTGATAATTTATCAATGTCTTTCTTTTCCCATGTTTCTCCAACATGAAGATATGCAAAACATTTATCCCCTTCAAAAGAACAAATTTTAATATTTACTGATGAGTCATTTATTACAATAACAGCATGTATATTTAATAAGATTAATAATAAGCCTAATAATTTTACTGAATTCATAATTAAAATCCTTCTTAAATGACAGATTTTCATGATTTAATTTATTGGTAATGAATCAAAATTAAAGATAACGTAATCTATTTTATCTAAATTTTTAAATTCTTCGCCAAGAAAAGAAATGCTACTAAACAAATCGGTAATTACTTTGTGATCTCTATAAATTATATCTAAATTATTAAACTCTGTTATTTCCAAACTTTCCCCAGGTTCTAATTCATAACACGACTCATTAATATTGATCGTTATGTTTTCTGCAGAATCATTTTTTATTAAGTATCCATGAACATGTATTGCGGTTAATAATAACATACTCAATAATGTAATTTTCTTCATACAAATTTCCCTGCAAAAATAAAAAATTAAATTTTTATTTAAAATTGAATATAAGGTTGTTGAATTGTCGGGCTAATAAATGGTTTTTGGATTTCAGGCGTAATTTGTTGGCCAACTTTTACTATATGCAAAGTTTTATTTTCCATTTTTTGATCATCCCACCATTTTTGCAAAAGTTCAATTGGAAGAAAAACATCTTCAACTCCAAAATGATAAGTTCCCCAGTGCATTGGAATAAAATGTTTTGCATTCAATTCTAAAAATGCTTGTCCTGCTTCTTCTGGCCCGATATGAGAATTTTTCAGCCAAGGTCTTGGTTCACAAGGGCCGATTGGCATAATTGCGATATCTATGCTAGAAAATTCTTGTTGTATGTTTTTAAAGTGACTTGAATAAGCAGTATCTCCACCGAAATAAATTGTTTTGTCATTGCAACGAATTAACCAACTTCCCCACAATGATTTATTTCTATCAAAAATTCCTCGGCCGGACCAATGAAATGCTGGAAGAAAGAAAAATTCTAAATTTGTGATGCCATCATAAACACTTGTAAATGTTCTTTTATCCCACCAATTTAGTTCTATTGTTCTGCTAAATCCTCTTTTTGCAAACCATTGTTTATCACCTTGCGGAACTAAAAAAGTTATACCCGGATTTTTTCTTAACATATGTAGTGATCTGCTATCCATATGATCACGATGATTATGTGAAAGTAAAACAAAATCGATTGGTGGTAATGAATTTATGTCCAAACCTGGAGGCAAAATTCTTTTAAATAATCCTGCAAGATTTCCAAATACCGGATCAGTTATTATATTAATGCCGCCAATTTGAATTAAAAAAGTCGAATGACCAATCCAAGTAATTTTTGGTTCAATACTTCTTTCTTCAATTTTATGATTTTTAGTAAACCAATTTTTTATATTTTCTTTATTATTTTGTTTATACCAGAGTGCCTGAAAAAACATTATAATTGAACGTGAATAATGTGGCTCATGATTTTCACCAGGATAATTGTAGAATCGCCTTTTAAAGCAATGTGGTTGAATACGATGAGATTTGTTCCGATATAACATAAAAAAAATAATTTATTAATATAATTTACCCCTATCCAGACAGAACGTCACGGACAGGGGAAATGGAGGTTATCAAAATCAATGTACTAGAAATTTACATTACTTTTTTCTAAAAATCAAAGATTATTTTTATTCATCTCATCTTTGTAAAAAATATACAATCCGATGAAAACTATAATTAATGAAATAAAATAATGATAGGTAATTTTTTCATTTAAAATTAAGTATCCAAAAATTGCACCAAAAATTGGACTCAAAAAACCGGCAAAAGATAAAAATGTTAATGAATACAAATGCATTAACCATGCATATAAATTGTAAAATAAAATATTGCTTACCAAAATTAATAAACTAATCCACAATATTAAATTCCAATTTAAATTCATTTGTTCGCCAATTATATAACTTGTAAAAAAAGCTAAAATTCCACCAATTAACATTGCATAACCATTAATTATCAATAAAGAATAATTTTTGTTCATTAAGTCTTTTACCAAAAACCAAGCATATGCTGAACAAATTACTGAAATAAGCATTATCACTTCAGGAAATGAAATACCTGCAAGCATACTGCCTTCTTGTGCGATATGAGTTAAAATTATTGGCAACAAACCAAATAATCCAATTAACATTCCAACTGTTTTATAAAAAGTTAATTTGCTTCCATAAATTAAATAAGCAAGCAACGCGGTTAAAAATGGAGTTGTCGTATAAATAATATTTGTTTTTGATGAACTTAAATATCGAAGCGCCCAAAATTCTAGTGTAAATGCTATATAAATGTGAAAAAGTGAAGTTTTAAAAAATAACCAGACATCATTTTTTTTAATTATTAATTTTTTTGAATTTAAAAAAAATTGATATCCCAAAAGCAAAATACCTGCAAGAGACATTCTTAATGCAATTAAAAAAACCGGCGCACTATAATTTAAAGCAATTTTTGCAAAAACAAATGATAAAGCTAAAAGTGCATATAAAATAAAAAATAAAATCATTATAAATTCCCCCAATGATCAGGCTCAGGGGTCTCCGTAACAATGGACCCTGGTCCATTTATAGGGTAAAGTGGATACTCTTTAAAACCTATCAAACGACATTCTGGTTGAGGTAAAATTCCAAATTTTTCATAAACTAATTTTTGCATATTTTTTGCAAGCTCAATAATGTCTGCAGTTTTTGCATTTGCAACATTTACAATCATATTTGCATGTTGATAAGAAACTATAGCATCATTTACTTTTAGTTGTCCTTTAACACCAATTTTATCAAGATAATAAGCTACAAAAATAATTTTTTTACCACATATTTCAAATGGAATTTCATGCTCAAAAAAATTTCTAAAAAAACTGCCACATGTTCCGGAAATTGGGTATCTTTTTTGTCTATGTCTTATTATTTCGTCTCGTCTACCTTTTGAATATGCAGCAAATTTATCATCAACTTTTTTTAATTTAAATGTAGCATTAAGTAAATAATGAGCATCTTTATGTAAAGTTGAATAATTGTATCCAAATTCGAACCAATTTTTATCAACAGTTTTTATTGCACCCGTAGATTTTTCTATAACTTGCGCAGATTCAATAAATTGGCTTAATAAAAATTCAAAATAATGAATATTAATAAAAACTGAACCACCCACAGTTCCCGGAATTCCACTAAATTCTTCAAGCCCTACAATATTATTCTCTAAACAAAAATTAATGAGGTCAGAAAAATCAGCTCCGGCTCCGCTTTTTACAAGTGCAAATTCATTATCTTCTTGCACAATTTCAAATTCATTTAATTTGGGACACAAAACAAGACCATCAAAGCCATTATCACTGATTAAAATATTTGCGCCTTTGCCAAGAATAAATATTTCTTGATTATGCTCTTTTGCAAAAAATAAAGCTTGCTGAAATTCTATACCATTTTTTGGTTCAGCATAAAATTTTGCATTGCCGCCGGTTCGAAACCAATTTTTATCTGCCAACGGAATATTTTCAAAAATTAATTGTTCTGATTTTACTTTTTGATTTTTAATTGGGGTAAGATTTTGCATTACACATCATCTGACTTTGCAAGATTGCAATTAACTTTTGCTGGAACTGTTCTTATGTTTGTCATTTGATTTTTAATAAGTTCTGCACATTGTAGGCTGCAAGTATTATTGAAATTTGAAAGACATTGTGGACATAAAATTAATTGTTTATTGCATTTAGCATTTATACAATTTGTATATTCATCGTATGAAATATTACAACCCATGCAATTTGCTAAAATATCATTATTTGGTGCAACAGCTAATCTACCATCAAATACATAATTTTTACCTCTGTAATATCCGTCAGGATATTTTTCGATATATTTATGTATTCCACCATCGATTTGATAAACTTCTTTTGCAATTTCTTTAGATTTTAAATATGCAGTTGCTCTTTCACAACGCACGCCAGCTGTGCAATACATCAAAACTTCTTTGTCTTTGAAAAGTTCTAAGTTTTTATCAATAAATTCTGGTAGTTGTCTGAAGTATTCAATGTCTGGAATAATAGCATCTTTAAATTTACCAACTCGAGATTCAAAATTATTTCTTGTATCTAACACAACAAGATCTTTTGATTTTTTTTCAAAAAGATTGTGTATTTCGTCAGCACTTAAATGTTTGCCTGTATTTTTGTAACTGATAACTTTAGGATCTATACCTAATTTAACAATTTCTTGTTTTAATTTTACTGATAGTCTTGGGAAAAATTGTGCGCCGCCATCACTTTCTTTAAATTCAACATCTTTAAATAAGTCTTGCTCATGCATTATTTTTTTATATTCATTAATTTCTTGTAATGTTCCACCTAAAGTGCCATTAATACCTTCACTAGCAATTAAAATGCGGCCCTTAAGATTTAGATTTGAGCAAATTTCTTTTTGCCAATTAACAATTTCTTGTGGATTTTCAAGATCAATATATTTATAAAAAATTATAATTTTTCCCATGGTTTTTGTTCAAGCATTTTTATTTATATTTTTACCTTTTTTTCGGGGTCCCCAAACAAAGTTTAAAAACTTTGTTTGGGGGCATATTTAATATACAAGAAAAATTAAGCTTGTCCTATCTCTTTTAACCAATTTGCAAAACGTGATGCTTTTTCTTTGTCATTGAACCACCAATTATTTGCACCTTCAACTAATTTGAAAGTTCTCACGAATTGGCCTGTTGCTGGTTCAAGCAATTCAACATGGTAATTCTTATAAACACCATTTGTATCTTTTTCTAAGTATGCTGGTTTTTCAAAGTGTGTTGCAAGTAAAGATATATTATTGTTTGAAATAATACCTTGACCAAAGTCATAGAATAATTGAGCACCAAGTAATTCTGTTGTTCCGCTAAATCCTTCGTCAACTAGAACTAAGTTATGTTTTTGGTTATTGAGATTTTGAACTTCTGTTTTGATTGATTCCATTCTATATTGCTGAGCCATGAACGTAGACATGTTATTGCCTAAATCTTCTTTTACAGAAATTGCTGTCATAATTCGAGCAAATGGTGTTAATGTTACTGAATCAGCAGGCGCAATACCAAACGTTTGAGCTATTAAGATTACATGAGCAAGAGTTTTGATAATTGTAGATTTACCACAACCATTTGGCCCTGTTAACATCATAGATTGTAATGAACCTGAACCAAAATCAAAATTTTGTGAAACAACTTTATGTGTATCAATTAATGGGGTCCAGCCATTTTCAATTTTTACAAAAGGTTTATCTGAATTTACAAATTCTGCAAAACAATATTTAACTTTTTGGTTTGCAAATTCTTTAACCAACTGAGCACCATTTACAGCTACATCAATTTGGCCAATGACATTTAATGCCGGAATTAATTGGTCTTTGCATTCTTCAAGCAATTTAAATGCTGCAAGAATTTGTCCAGCAGAAAGTAATGTTACTGAGAATCTTTCAGGATTAAATATATTTGCCTTCAATAAACCGTTTAGTTTTTGAATATTTTTAAATTGGAATTGAGATTTATCAAAAATGTTAATTAAATAATCGATATTATCTATATGCTTGAATGAATCTCTATTTGCTTTTGCGAATTTGCTTAAATTTTTAAGACCTTTAAATAATTGAGCAATATTTGATAGTTCTTTAGATAATGTATCAAGTACTTTTTTATCATTTGTAACATGATCATAAGAATTTTTTATTCTTAATGCCCATAAAATGTCATAAAATCCAGTAAGTGACCACAATAAAGGTTTTCCATATTTTGGATCTATAGTGTTTTTTGCAAATAAGGCACGGTTGTGAATTATTTGCGGGTCATGAGGTTTAACGATTGAGTTTTCATAAGCATTTCGCAAAGCTTGTTTAAAAGAAGATTCATGTTTATTTACATTAGGCAAAAATGATTCCGTCAGTGACATAACAATTGGATTGTTTAAACTAGCAATCTGTTGTTTCATAATCTGAATATTATTAAATGCATCTGAGCTTGGATCAAATGTATGTAGCAATGGATTTACGAAATATTTCATATAATAATACATAACCATGGTTTGAGTAAATGATTGCTCAAATCCAACTGGTAAACAACCTCTCAAATATAATAAATAAGTTAAATATTGTGCTGTTTGAAGCGCAGTAGAATTTTTATTTATCTTTTTAAATTGTCCTTTTAAAATTGGAGCATATTTTTCAGGATAATAATCTTGTGCTTTTTCTTGTAATGAATTTTGCGCGTTATAGAAAAGAAGTAAGCTTTCTTGTCCATTTTTTACTAATTTAAGTGCATCAGATAATTGAATAAATGGTTCTTTATTTTCTGCAACGTATCTAATTAAATTTTGTCTTTTGATTAAAGTTTCAATATTATCTGTTGGGTTTGCCAACATTTCATTCAAAACTTTATAACCAAAAACAGTTTGGCAACGATTTATTTTATCAGCCAAATTTATTTTTTTATTTGATGTTGGTCCTTGAATGATATTTAATTCTGAAAATGTATAAGGATCTATAGTTGTTTGCACGCCAACAGTTTGGCCCCAATTAAGAACAGCTTGATGAATTTGATGTTCATTTAATGCATAATTTTCAACTTTTGTTTCTTTTGCAGGTTTTCCTATAAGTAATTCTTGCCACTGGCTTTTTTGCTGAGTCCACCAACTTGGTTTTTGCTCTTCTTTTTTTTCATCTTTTTTTGTGCTAGTTGCAATGATATCAGTTGCATATTTTTCCATCACTAAAGATTGCAAAACATCATATTTTTGTGGTTCAGAATATGCTAAGCTGACCGCAGACAATAATATGAGAAAAATTTTCAGATTGTTCATTAATTGACGATTATTCATTTTTTGACGTCCCCATCAGATGTTACTTGTTAAAATTAATACAGTTTATATTAATATAAAAATATTTTTTTGTAAAAAGCTTATTTGTTGGCTTATAGTGATTTAATTATTCTACTATAAAAATTTTTTGAAAAAGTCTTGAAAACTTGACCTTTGTAACTTTAAGATAAAAATAGCAGTTTTTGATTCTCATTTACTATTAGAGAATTATGAGGGAGATTTATGAATAGAATAATTTCAAATATAACAATATTGGTGCTAGTTGTATCAAATATTTCATGTGCCGGTTTGAAATTTAGGTCTATTATCAATAAATCATCCCACGATATCGCTTTTTTTATAAAACCATTAAAAGAAAGTGAAGAAAAGCAAGAAATTGTGGTTGCAAAGCATTCGTCTACAGATATCAGTCAATATTCTTTTATGACAACTGAAGGGCCAAAAAAAGGTTACATTTTTACTTTCAAGAATGAAAAACCCTATAAAGAACTATGCTTTGAGTATTTTGGATTATGTCTCAATGATGAAATTGAGATTAATCCATCATCTTCACCAGATTATACTTTATTGGTTTATATAGATGGTAAACTTTATAAACGAGTGACTGCCACCATGGAACAAAAAGGGTTTTTGGATATAGTTCTTTTGCCCAAAGGCAGAGTAAAATTAGAAGGCGATATTAATACTCATAATGTGGATAATGTAAAATATGCCAAACTATTAAATGATGAAATTTGCTGTTGAGCTTTTTTTTATTTATCCTATCAATTAATCCTTCGATACACCCGTCTTCGCTAAAGCTACGTCGGGCACTCAGGATGATCTTATTATTCTTAACGTAGTTATTTAATCGCAGGTTTATCATGAAACTGTCTATTGCATGGATTTTTGATCATATTAGGGCCAATTGGAAAGATTTAGATCTAAAAGATGTCGTTAATCGTTTTAACAGAGTAACGGCAGAAATTGAACATTTTGAGAAGATTGAAATTAATTTAGACGTGCTATATGCATCTAAAATTATTCAAGAAAATGGAAAAATATCTATTCAAAATTGCCACAATAAGAAAATTTATAATCTCAAAGATTTGCCAGATCGAGCAGATTTAAAGCCAAATGATATCTATTTGATTAAAGAAGAAAAAGGGAAAATTTCTTGGACAACTTTGAAAGATCTTAATTCTTCAAAAGAAGGCCTATTGCCAAAATTATGGATAGATGCAAAAGATCTTTTCGGTAATTGGAGAAATCAGATCGATAAATTTGATTATATTATTACTGTGGACAATAAATCGATTACAAATAGACCAGATATGTGGGGGCATCGAGGTTTTGCTCGAGAAATTGCAGCCATATTTAATTTGCCATTTTTATCTGAAGATCAGTTTATAAATAATTTGCCAATAAAACATTATGAAAAAAATTTTCAGGCGACTTCTGATTATCCTTTAACTTTGGAAATTAAAGAAGATGATGTTTGCAAAAGGCTTTCAGGAATTGTAATTGAAGAAGTTGAAAATCATCCATCTTCAATATTTATGGCTCATAGATTATGCAAAGTGGATTCGCGTCCAATAAATGCAATTATTGATGCAACAAATTATGTAATGCTAGATTGGAGCCAACCACTCCACGCGTTCGATGCAAAAAAAGTAAATAAAAATACATTAATAGCTAGATTTGCAAAAAATGGTGAAAAATTAAAACTTTTAGATGAACAAGAAATTACATTAACTGATAAAGATTTAGTAATTGCAGATTCCAAGCCTATTTCTCTTGCAGGAATTATGGGTGGTAGTGAAACTGCTGTTACAGACCAAACAAATTCTTTAATAATTGAATCGGCAAATTTTGATCCAAACATAATTCGTCTTTCTTCACTAAGGCATAAAAAAAGAACAGAAAGTTCTGCGCGCTTTGAAAAAAGTTTAGATCTAAATCAGAATACTCAGGGAATTTTGAGATTTTTGAGAATTTTAGATGATCTTGGTTTAAAATATAAATCAGAGGATTCTATTATTTCTTTAGGAAAATTGGCACAGGATGTTTTGATAAATATTGATCATGACGTAATCATAAAAAAATTGGGAATGAATATTACATCGGACCAAATTGTAAAAATTTTAACAAAATTAGAATTTGGTGTAAAAGTGACGGGCAATACATATCAAGTTACAGTTCCTACATTTAGATCATCAAAAGATATTACAATAGCGGAAGATATTGTTGAAGAAATTGCAAGGTTCTTTGGATATGACAATATTTTACCTCAATTTGCTACACGTTACATGACGCCATTTTCAATTTTAAAAGTTGATAATACAAGAGAAATAAAAAATTATTTTGCATATTCAATGAAGATGCATGAACTTTATAATTATGCATTTTATGATCAAAGTTTTTTAAATGAATTACATTATGATGTTAAAGATTCTGTAAAGCTTGCAAATCCAATTTCTGAAAATTGGATTCAACTTGCTACATCTTTAATTCCTCATCTTATTAAAGCAATTGTTTCAAATGAACAAAAAGAAAAACAACTGAGGTTTTTTGAGATTGCAAAAATTTGGGACAACAAAGATACACTTATCGAAATTTCTTCAATTGCAGGAATTATTGCCTCAAGAAAACAAGAAATAAATTTTTACGATGCAAAATATGAGCTACAGCAATTATTTAAAATTTTAAATTTAAATATAGAATGGAAAAAACCAAAAAAAGAATTAACTAGTGAATATCCTTGGATTGATCCATATGAATCTGCTGAAATTGAATCGCACGGTACAGTGATAGGTTATGTAACAAAAATTAAAAAATTATTTTTAAATAAAGTTTTTGATGGTGACGCTTTTGTTTTTGAATTAAATGGAGACATAATCTTAAACCACAAACCATTAGATATTCAATATCAGCCAATTTCAAAATATCCTGAAGTGGAATTAGATATAAGCATGTTAATTGCACAAAATGTAAATGTGGCACAAATTGAAAATGCAATTAAATCTGCAGATGAACGAATTAAACTTGTAAATTTAATTGATCATTTCTACAAAGATGAATGGAAAGGGCAAAAATCTTTGACATTTAGATTTGTAATTTCAGATAACACTAAAACGTTGTCTAAAGATGAGATTGATGAAATTAATGATAATGTAATTTACGAAGTACAACAACTTGGAGCTGCAATTAGATGAAAAAAATATTAAATACGTTTTTTTTAATATTTGTTGGCACAGTAATAATTGTGGCCGATCAATTAACAAAATTATGGGCATTGCAAAATTGTAAAAATGAACTTGTCATAAATAATTTTTTATCATGTCATCAAGTATTTAATCCTGGAATTTCTTGGAGCTTATTCGACAATCTCAATAGTTTTGGATTTTGGAGTTTAACATTTTTTATTTTCCTAATTATTGTTGCATTATCAGTCTACGCTTATAGACGATTCAAAGAAGGTTATAATATAATTGCTGAAATTTTGGTCATATCTGGGGCTGCTTCAAATCTTGTAGATCGTATTTTATACAATGCTGTAGTCGATTTTATAATCTTACATTACGGTGAGTGGAAATTTCCTGTTTTTAACATAGCTGATTCGGCAATTACATTTGGTGTTTTTTTGATGTTATTTAATCTTTTTACAGAAAAATAAAATGAGAAGATTTTTCGTCAAAGCATCGACATTATTTGGTGTGGGTAATTATTTTGCACCCGGAACTTTAGCTAGTGCCATTACCGTAATTTTTATTTTTTTATTAAAATTTTTTTTAGCAGAAAAAATTTATATTCTTTTATTTGTTTTTATTTCGATGATTAGTTTTTATATTGTCGAAAAAGCACTAAATTTTTTTGATGATAAAAAAGATCCACAACAAATCGTATTAGATGAGGTTGTAGGATGCCTAATAACATTTATAAATATTCCAAATTCAATCATCAATTTAATTTTAGGGTTTATCTTGTTTAGATTTTTTGATATTTCAAAAATTTTAGGAATTTCAAGTTTACAAAATTTGCCAAGATCTGCTGGAATTTTTTTTGACGACATTTTAGCAGGAATATATTCTAATTTAATTTTGCAAATTCTTATTTTAAATTCATGGATTTGAAAATAGAGATTCACAAATCATGAATTTAAAAAAAATTATAAATTTTGGAATTGAACAATTTTACAATATACTTTCTCCACCAATTTGTGTTTCTTGCAGAATTTATTTAAATAAAAGAGAAATTTTATGCCAAGAATGTTTTGTAAAAATAAAACCAATAGTTTCTATTGAGCTTGAAATTACAAAAACAAAGTCAATGAAAGTTTTTGCGTTATCTTTTTATCAAGAGCCTTTGCGTTCGATGATTATGGCCAAATTTTTTTCCAATCCTGCACCATTTAAACAACTTGCAGAATTAGTTTGGCAAAATAGTGCAATATCAAATTTGGAGTTTGATTATTTAGTTCCAGTTCCATTACACTGGACACGTTTTGCATCGCGAGGATTTAATCAAGCCTATATCTTATCTTATTATTTATCTAAATTTTCAGGAAAGCCAGTTGTAGACATTTTAATTCGAAAAAAAATGACTAAATTCCAATCCTTGCTTTCAAAAAATGAACGGGACGAAAATTTAAAAAGCGCTTTTGAATTTAAGAAAAGCGTAAATCTTGAACAGTTTCAAGGCAAAAAGCTACTAATAATAGATGATCTAATGACAACAGGATCAACTCTAAAACATCTTGGAAAAAAATTGTGTGAATTAGAACCAAGTAGTATTAGTGCTTTCGTTGTTTGCCGCAGATAGTTCTTTTGGATCTTTTGGATTAGGTAAATTCGGAGCTTCTTTTGCTCTTTTATTTTCTATTCTGATAGCTTCTTTAAGCATGTCTTTGATGCTATAAAATTTTTCAGGAAAACCTGGGCCATTGTCAGCCATACCTTTACGCCAAGCTTCTCCAAGTATTTTACTGTTTAAATTTTTGTGAGCACCTTTTTCTAAAAATAACGCCACAAGATCTTCATTGCCAAAATAAATTGCTAACGTTAAGGCTGTTTCTTTTTGGTTATTGAATAGATCTAAATTTGCCTTTTTTTCTAACAAAAATTCAATTATTTGTTTTTGAATTTTGGGTGTAGTACTTAAATTTTTAACAGCAATCATGATTAAAGAATTGTTATTGGTATCTTTTGTATCTGGCGAAATAGCCATTTCGATACAATCTTTAACTTCTTCTAAATCCGCGCTCATTACTGCTCTTATAATATCGTGTTCGCTTTTAGCCTGTACTAACAAAAAATTGATTAATACAAGCAAAAAAGAAAGTTTTTTGAATTCCATTATCCCCTCTGATTTGTTATTGCTTGTTTTTGCATGATAAACTTTCCTGTGGTAATCTACTATTTCTGTAGAATTATTCAACATTTTTTTAAATATTTTAAAGGATTAATATGAATTTTAAAAATTCTGTGATTATCTCCTCGCTTGTTCTGCTATCTTCTTGTAGTTGGTTTAAGAAGGAAGAAACGATGGCAGATGGAGGGTCTTCTAAGTCCGGTGCTGCACTTTTATCCATCAATGGAAAGCCGGTTATGTATGAAAATGAATATGAAGCATTTTATAACGATTTTGTAAACTCAAGACAGGATATTCAGCAATTTTTGGCTATGAATCCTGCTGCGCGTGATGAAATTAGAAAAGGTATTTTTAACGAACTTGCGTTACAAAACTTGTTCCACGAATGGGTCAAGAAAGAAGGTTTAGACAGATCTGCTGATTATATGAAAGATAAAAAGCAAAAAATGGAAATGCTTGAAAAAGCAATGGCTATGAATGCTTTCCAACAAGATTTAATGAAACAAACAACAGTTGCTGAAGATGAAGCAGAAAAATATTACAATGAAAATCGTGATAAACTTGGGTACTTCAGACAAGCTCCTTTTGTAAAATCTCAAGGTGGTGTAAGAGCTGAAAGTATTGCCTTTGATTCAGAAAAAACTGCTCAAGAATTTGCAAACAAAGTTAAAAAAGGCAACTTTAAACAATGTGCAAAAGAAGCTAAGAAAAAAATCACAGATCTTGGTGTTGTAAATATGCAATCTCCTGCAGATACTGCGATTAAAGTTCAAGTAAGTTCAATGAAAGAAATTCCTGGAGTTATGGTTGTAAAAACTTCCGACAAAAAATTTGCAGTTGTTCACGCAATGAACAAGATTGAAGCTGAATATGCTCCATTTGCTCAAGTAAAAGATTCAGTAAAAGAAGTAATGTTACAAATGAGACTTCCTGAAATTTTCAAACAAAAAGTTGAAGATTTGAAAAAACAAATGCATGTAGTTGAAAATACACACTTCTTTGAAAGTCAAAAACCAGAAGCTGCTCAAACAGCAATGCAACCGGCTGAAGAACATCAAGAAATGCCAAAAGCTCAGCATACAAGTGCAGCATAATGGTTCGATACGATTTCTTCGAAATCACTCACCATGATTTTTTGCAATCATCCTGAGTGAAATTGCAATAGCAATTTTGTAGCGAAGGATTCATTAACCGGAGATTTAATTATCTCCGGTTTTTTGTTTGTAAAATTTTAAACTTTCTGATTTATATTGACGCGCAGATGAAAAATTCATAATCATTTGCAAATAGAAATGAGTTTGATATATTTATTTAAATCACATAATAATTGGAAAGTGCAAAATATGCTAAAAAAATTATCTTATTTATCAATTGCTCTTGCTGCAACAAATTTGTTTGCCATGGAAGAAATGCAATCACCAACTGATGTCCAGTCTTCAAGAACTCCGGAATCATATTGGTTATCAAATCTTAGAAAAATTCAAAGTAAACTTAGTGATTTTCTCGAATTAGAAATTTTATCTAGACAAGACATTGATTCAAATGTTGAAGAAAATAATGACGAAGAAGCTGATGTAAAAAGTATAATCGGTTTGATAGTTTTAGAAGTCATGAAGACTTTGCCAAAAAATGAAATGAATAAAGACTTAGACCAAAAGCAATTTGATGATTTGTTTGAAAAATCTAAAGAAATGGCGCTTCGAATTCTTTGGAATGAAGAAAAGTTGAATGCCTTAGTGCAAAAAGTAAATGAGACTATCAAATCTTTTTTTAATGACGTTTCTTCAGCATCCCAAGAAGATGATTTAGATTCTGAAGAAAATAATAATAAAGAAAACTAAATAAGCAATATTACATATTTAAAAGCCTCGGCCAAATACTGGTCGAGATTATTATAATGATATATTTTCAATAAAATTAAGATAATATAAGGACAAAAAATGCAAAAAAAATTATCGATTTTAACTATGGTTCTTATTGCATCAAATTTATATGCAATGGAAGATCAACCCTCGACTCGTAGAGAATCCGAGTCATTACAAAAATCAGATAATTTATACTCAAAATCTTCTTGGTTAATAAATTCTATAAAAATACATGGAAAACTTACAGAATTTTTTGAATCAAAAATTTCAAATCAATTTGATACTAATTCTTTAGAAGAAACTAATGAAAAATATAGAATTAGCTTGGCAATTACAGAAGCTATGAAGGTTCTGCCTAAAAGTGAGATGAATAAAGAATTAGACGAAAAACAGTTAAACGATTTGTTTGAAGGGCTAAAAAAATGGCTTCTTCAAAATTCTTGCAAGCCTAGAAAAAACGACTGAATTGTGTGGCAAAGCTAATGAAGTTATGAAACTTTTGTTTGAAGGCGTTTCAAATGATGAAAAAGATGATTCAGATTCTGAAGAAAATAATAGTCAAGAAGAAGCTAAGTAAATAATATTTTAAATAAGGCATGGATAAATATATTTGATGGAAAGGATAAAAATGCTAAAAAAATTATCTTATTTAACTATGGTTTTTCTTGTATCAAATTTGTATGCAATGGAAGAAAAATCTCATTCTGAATCAAAAGAAGATGCTATGGAAATTGTCTGCCCGAAGATCGATGAATTTACCGTTGACATAAAAGCTAGTAAAAAAGAATATGATGTGTTTAGAAATTCTATTTATTTCGAGATGACCAAAGCCATTACTGTTTTAATTACACAAACTATGTTTGCTGAATTTGATGCAAAAATTAGTTCAGAATATGAGAATTATCATTTGTTGATTGCAGAACAAGATATTTTGATATCATTTGCGGTAGGCAAAGCAATAGAATTATTAAAGAAAAATCGTGATTTAGAACAAAAACTTGATCAAGCACAAGTAGACTCTCTAATTTTAAAATATACAAAAATTGCTGCAGTTATTATACAAGGGTGCTGTGAATATTCCGATTCAGGTTCCCAAAAATAAGTGATTCTCAAAATTAATAAATGTTCCGGAGATTGACTAAATCAATCTCCGGTTTTTATTTTAAATAACTATGCTATAATTTATCTTACTAATATTGGTCTTTAACCAGATATGCAAATGAAAAAATTATTAGCTTTTTTAATCCTATGTTTCTCTATAAATTTATTCAGCAAAGAATTAGAGCTTGTCGACGAAACTTTGATGACAATTTATCATCCCGAAGGCAATGTTCTAATTATAAAGTCTGACATAAAATCTGGGCTGACAGGTGCACCGCGTACACCTCGAGATTTATTAGTTGAAGAGCTTGCTATTTTAGATTCAAAAAAATTAAAAATTGAAGTTAGTGACCAAGATGTTGAAAAATATCTTAATCAGCTGCAAAAACAGGCTGGCTATACAAAAAAACAAATTGAGATGAGTTTTAAAGAACTTGGTTATACAATCGAAAGCGGAAAAGAAGAACTTAGACGCGCACAAATGATCCAAGAAATAACAACTTATAGAACAAGGTCTCAAAAGCAGCTTATAGTCACACCAGAAGCTATTTATAATTACTATATTGCACATCCAATTAAACAAGAAGCTGTTTATAAAATTGCTCAAGGGATTTTTAATTTTAATCCAAAAAAATCTAAAGAAGAAAATTTAAAAGCTTTAGATAAACTAATTAAATCTGGAGATATTAATTACGCAATTTTGTGGGATGAACCGATTGAACTTAAAGAAAGTGAATTTAGTAAGAATCAAAAATTTATTACGACAATGGAAGAATCTGCTGTTGCAAAATTAAAAACAACAGAAAATAGCATTGTGTTGGTAAAATTAGTTAAAAAATTTCCTGAAGCGTTTGTGCCTCTAGAAGAACGCGAAGAAGAAATTGAGATGCAATTAAAAATGAAAAAAGTTAAAGAGCTTGTAAATGAATATCAAGAAAAATTAATAAAAGATGCAAAAATTAATTATCACACTCACATTGATTTTCTAGATCAACAGCCTTTGCAAGAAGAGAATCCTTTTTAGATTTTAATTCCTGTCTATTGCTCAAATAAGAATCTAATAATTTAATAAGATCCATATCTACTTTTAATGGTGTTCTTCGATCTCTTATTATATTTTTTCTAATTGGAACTATACCTGCAATATACATCGCATCAGCGCATGCCTGTTGAATTGCTGGGATATCAACTTTATCTTTTTGTCCCTGGTTTAACGTATAAATAATTTTTATTACGGAATCTTTGACCTCATGCTTTTTTAATTCATTTAAAATCTGTTCAGTTTGGTCGATATCGTCGGAAAGTTCCAATTCAATTTGTATAAATGGGCGAGTTGGTGTTTTTATAAATTCATGTTCAGTATTATTTTTCTCATGAATTTTAACAAAACAGAATCCTTTTTCTTCTTTTCGTTCGCCAAAATCTATTCGTTCAATTGAACCAGAATAAACAACAGCAGGGTAACCTTTTGCATTTAAATTTTGGTATCTATGCAAATGTCCCAGTGCGACATAGTCAAACGGTTCAATTGCAAGTTCAGACGGCAAAAAAACTGGATCTGTTCCATAAATAGCTTTTTTTTCAGAGCCTGAAAATATTCCTGAAGTAACAGTTAAATGTCCAGCAAGAACAGATGGAATATTTTGATCCAATTGTTCGGCCATTTGTTTAATTATTCTACTTAAACTTTTGCTAATAAGATCTGTGATTTCTATTGCAGAGCTTACAAGGTTAGTCGATGCGGTTGTAATATTATTTCGGGTTGGCCATGGTATTCCAACTATTTGCACAGGACCAGATTTTGTTTCAATTAATAATGTTGTTGGTTTACTAATAACATGAAATCCGCTGACAGGGAGCTGTCCAAAAATTTCTAATGAATTGGCTTTACCAAAACTTAATGGATTGTCATGATTGCCAACAATAATAATAATTGGAATTTGCGCTTTATATAATCTTAAAAAACATTGTAATAATAAGTGTTGTTGTGTGGGGCTAGGGTGAGCAGTTTTGTATGCGTCACCAGAAAAAAGAAAAAAATCTACTTGGTTATCAACCGCAAAATCGATACAAAAATTTAATGCTTTTTCAAAATCTAATAATCTTGTATGAATTCCTGTGGCAGGATCTATTTTACCATAGTTCTCCATGCCAAAATGAATATCAGCCGTGTGAATAAATTTTATCATTTTTTTTGTATTTTTCTTTTAACTTAAGAGCATAATTTTCTTTATTCACTTGTTGAGCTCGAGCTACCGCTAATGCATGATCCGGAACATTTTCAGTAATTACTGAGCCAGCTCCTGTGATTGCTTCTTGGCCAATTTCAACCGGTGCCACTAAACAATTATTACTTCCAATAGATGCATTGTCATGAATTGTTGTTGTATTTTTTGTAACTCCATTATAGTTGCAAACAATTGTTCCTCCGCCAATATTTACATTAGAACCAATTTTTGCATTTCCAATATATGTCAAATGTTTGGCTTTACTATTTGCGCCAAATTCTGTTTTAGAAATTTCAACAAAATTTCCAATAACTGAAGACTCGCCAATATGGCTATTATTGCGAATATGTGCAAATGGCCCAATTTGTGCGTGCGATTCAATTTTTGTTTTTGTAATAACTGAACATGGATGAATTATAACATCATCATGAATTTCACTCGAAGTTATGACACTTCCAAAACCAATATTTACTCTCGAGCCGATTCTTGTTCCCTGGAGTAATTGCGCTCCCATGCCGATTAGAGTTTCGCTGCCAATTGTTACATCTAAATCAATATGCACGCTTTGAGCTAAAGAAAAATAAACACCACGTTCTTGCCAAAAATTTATTAATTCTGATTTTTTAATTTGTTCTGCTGCCCAAAGTTCCTTTAAAGTATTTACGCCTCTTACGAGATCAAATTGTGCATTTATTGTTTCAACTAAATAATTTTTTTGGCTTGCTAAAGCAATTAGGTCGGTAATGTACATTTCCCCGGTTAAAGAATTATATTGTAAATCTTTAATATGTTTTTCTAAAAATTCTTTTTTAATTAAATAAATACCGGCATTGATAAAACATGGAGCATTTAAATCTCCTTTAAAATGTTTTGCTTCTATAATTTCAACTTTATTATTTTCTTTTAGTACTCTTCCATAACTTTGTAGAGATGGATCTGTATTATAAGCTGATACAAGAGTAATGGTAGCTTTTGTTTTGGAGTGATGTTCAATTAAATTTTCAAGAATTTCTTTTGTAATGAGCGGCATATCACCATTCATAACCAAAATATTTTCTTTGGACCATAAATCTTTAGTAAGTAAAAGTGCGTGCCCAGTTCCTTTTTGGTCAGTTTGTTCGACAAATGATGCTTCAAGATTATGTTTTTCTATTGTTTCTTTTACTATTTCTTTTTGATAACCAACTATAAGAGTTGTTGGTATTTTCATTTGACCCAGCAATTTGGCTGGATATGCGATCATTTCTTGACCACATATTTTATAGCTTAATTTTGTATTTTTTGTATTAAATCGCGATGATCTGCCTGCGGCTAAAATTATCGCTTGTAAGTTATTTGTCATGTTTAAGTACTATTGTAATTTTCTCTTAATTAACATTTTTATTTTAGCATCGATCAATTTTAAATCCAGTTTCTACTCTTTTGCGCCGTATTGTTTTAACAACTCAATTATCTCAACATAAATAGGAATTTTTTCCGGATGTTCTTTTGTTTCATAACTATTTTCAATAAAAATTTGCAGAAGTGTTATTAGGTTTTGTTGTGGAGTAAATTCGAATGTTGATTCTGTAGTTTGTATAATTACAGACGATATGACATTTGCATTGGCGTCTTTTCCAAGTAAAAATTTTACCATTTCTTTATTTCCTTGAAGGGCCGATATTACAAGAGGTGTTTGTCCACGAGGTCCTAAAACATCTGGATTTAACTGTAATTTTTCAACAAGAAATTTTAATACTCTAAGCCGATTATTGATAGCAGCAGTTCTTATTAAATCAATCCTGTTTTCACTCAAATCTAGCTCGGGATTCGGTATTATTGCCCCACCTTTTATTAGTGACTCAATCATCCTGATAGATCCCCTCTTGACTGCATACTGTAATGGTTTTACAAATAATTTAGCGGTATCAAATAAGTTTTTAGGCTGCCAATCTTCAGCTTTAATGCTGAGAAGTTCAGCGTTAGGATTTGCCCCAGCTGCAGATAGAATTGATAGAATTTCAAGGTTGTGAAAATAAATTGCTAGCATTATCAATGAATTTTTAACTGTAGGATTGAGTTCTTTTACTGAACGAAAGATTTTATTTTCAATAAATTTTTTTGATTCTAAAAATGTTTTACTTATGGGTAAAAGTTGGGAACGAAATGTTAGCATTTCATTAATAATTTTATAAATATTTGTCAAATCTATATAAAAAGGTCCTACATTAGATAAAATTATTTTTGTAATTGGGGCATTAGCGACTGTAAATTGGTGAATTACTGTAAAGGCAGAAGTTACTGGATTTAACACGTTTGCTTTTTTATATTTTTCTACGAAATTTTGTTCTTCTTGTTTTAGTTTATCAACTAAAGGATCTAAAGTCTGATTTATAATTTCTTGACGTATTTCTCTTGGTAATTTTTCTATCAAAGAAAGTTCTTCTTTAGCCTTTTTTTTTCCTTTTGCAGATACAATCTCCATTGATTCGGGTTCTTTGCCCTTCGAAGCTTCAGCGTAGTAGGGTTCCTCCTCTTTGCCTTCAGAATGATATTTTTCTTTCATAGCGAAAGAGAATGGGCTAACCATATTTAGAAAAATGAATAAAAATAATAATCTAAGCATCTTTTATTCTTTTGCACCGTATTGTTTTAATAATCTTATTATTTCAATAATTTTTTGATTTTCAGGATTGTCTTTGCCAACTAATGCACCCAACGAATCAGTTAGTTTCGTGTAAATAGGCTCAGTAACTGGTGTTGCTTCATATTGTTTAGTGTTTGGATTAAAAATTATAAATTGTTTTGTAATCAAAACTTTAGGATTTGGAGTTGCACCATGCTCAAGAAGAACTTTTACCATTTCTTTATTCTTATTTTCTGCTGCATATACCAAAGGTATAAGACTTTCGGGTAATAATCCATCAACCTTTGCTCCATATTTTAATAATAATTTAACCATATTTATATCCTCATTAAATACTGCTATTAATAAAGGATAATTTTTTTCAAATGAGGGAAAGGCGACTATTTTTCCATATAATATGTTTGGATTTAATCTTAAAGTCTTTAAAAGATATTCTACTAATTCTATATTTTTAGAAAGTATAGCCCATGCTAGCCACCTTTCTTCTTCTTGCTCAACTTTTGAAATAGGTGGTTTTACTCCTGAATTAATTAAAGCTTTTAGGATAGATGGTGTACTAGATGCTAGAGCCGTTTGTATAGAAGTTCTTAAAAATACTTGCCCTGTTTTTGGAGTTGTATAAATTTTAGCATAAGGATTTGCGTTGGTTTTTAACATGAGTTTTACAAAATCAGTTTTCTTGGAAAGAATAGCGATTTCTAATAGATAATTTTTGATATTTGGATTTAAATTTTTTACTGCTTTAATTATTTTGTTTTCAATTATTTCTTTAAATTGTTCAGACAAAGTTTTACTTGTTAAAATAATTCGATTACGAATACTAACCATATTAAAAATTATTATAAAAATTTCTTTTAAATCTTCAGGTTTTAATGGTGGAACTGAATAGAGTTTTCTTTCAGCTTCCATAAATTCATGCGCAGGTAATGGATATGCTTCAAGAAGTTTTTTTTTTTCTATTTTTAGTTGTTCGATCAAGGGATCAAGCAATTTATTTGCAATTGCTAAATTCAATTCTGCTGGTAAAGTTTCTAAATAAGACAGTTCAGCTTCAGGTGTTTTTCCTTTTTTTAAAGTAATTTCAGCCTCTTCCGGCTCTTCTTCCGCCTTTCTTTTTCCTTTTGAAGAAACAATTTCCATTGATTCGGGTTCCTCCTCTTTGCCTTCAGAATGATATTTGGGTTCCATAGCAAAAGAGAAAGGTGTGAGCATATTTATAAAAATGAATAAAATTAATAATCTAAGCATATTTTTCCTTATTTTACTTATTTTATTTATATCATATCAAATAACTCATTCAAATAGCAATAATATTGATATTTGACGAAACTCTTGAAAAATAAAGCTTATTTTTATTAAAATTTATATTAGAAAATTATAAGGATAGGGTATGAAGTTAAAAATTCTCTTATCAGTCATTTGTTTTTCAATTATTTCTACCATTTATTCAATGGCACCGCAGGATTTTAAGAAATTAAATGGCTGGTATGATATTACTGAATTTAAAAAAAGATATATTTATCAACAAACATATGATTCTTTGAATTTAGATCAAAATATTAAAAAAATTTATTTTTATAAAAAATCTGGTCTTGAAACTGGCACTCTTGAACTAACAAAAGAAATATCCCTTGAGAAAATATTCGCCACATCACCAAGAATAGTTTTATTTGTAATTCATGGGACAGGTGCTAGTGAAAAACCTTGGTATCATGATTCTGATAATGAAACATTCAAAGCCATTTTAAACTTTGCAAAAAGCATGGCAGGGCAAAATGAAAATATAGAAGTTGTATCATTTAGGTGGTCTGGAAGTAATACCTCAGAAGATCGACGAATGGCCGCAAAATCTTTAGCTGAACTTATAAATAGAGATTATGTAAATCCTTTGCAATTTAGAAAATTAATTACTTTTGCACATAGCCATGGAGGAAATGTTGTTAATGATGCAACTTATCTTTTAAAAAGACCTCTTGATGATATTCTTAATTTATTTACCCCTTCGCGATTGGATTTCATGCCAAGTCCAAATGGTTTTAAAAAATATTATAATTTTTATTCAACAGATGACCAGATTCAATATTTTGGTTCATTTAATTTGGGTTCCCAGGTAGATTGGCAGTCTGTAAGAGAAACTAGCGTAGGTCAAATTCCGACTCTGGTAAGTAGAGCATTTTTATGGACCGTGGACACATTTAGAAACATTCTTTCTGGTGCAAGAAAAATTAAAGAACATAGAGTATCAAATATTAGAGTTCAAATAGATGGTGTCGGCATTGCGCATATAGAAGGAAAAAAAATATTTATCGAAAATTTAAAACAAATTTTAGATACAATTGATAACTTATATGAAATAAATGATGATTTTGATCTAAATATTGATACAACAGCAAAAGGCTTAGAAAAAATTTATCTGGTTATAAGAAATCCACTTGAAGCTCAAGCAATTATTTCAAGACTGAATCTGGAAGATCCATTACAAATAAAAGAATTTATGCATCAATTAGAGATAGAAACCGCGCATAGCGACCAAGAAGCAGCGAGATATAAGAAAAAATATGGAAAAGATATTTGGTATAAAGGACTTAGAATTACTGGGTTTCTAGATGAATGGCTAAAATTGTTTAAAATCAAAAGTCCTAAATAAGTTATTTGTAAATTCAAAATTTTTTTTATTTAAAATTAACAAAATGTTTTTATCATTATTAGTATCTAGATATGAAAGAATTTTAATACAACAAAGCAATGTGCAAATTTTAATTATCGGTTCAGTTAATAATAGAGTAATTTTATGCTTTATTTTAACTGATGTTATTTCCTGTTGATATTTATGCATAAATTGTAAAAAGTTTTCATATAAAGTTTGTAACTCATTATTATTTTTTAATGAAAAATCATAAAAGAAAAGTGCAGAAAAATTAGTTAGCATATCTAAGTCTTTTTTATAATTTGTTTTGCTATTACATTTATTGTTAACAAACCATTCTTTTATTGAATCTATAAAATTAACACCCAATTCTTGTGCAACACCATTTACATTAACATGATTTTCAACAATCTTTGCAAGACTATCTATAGTAGTTTCTATTTCAACAATAAATTCAATAATCTTTTCAATAATATTGTTATCCTTTAACTTATATAAGTGTTTTTCAAAAATTTTTGTTTCATGTTTAATTTTTTCGAAAAGATGTTTAAGAGATATATCTTCTTTATCTTCTAGAAAACCTATAATTGGCAAATCGCTTGTGCAACAATGTAATGCTAAAAATAAATGAAAATCTAATAAACTTTCCAAATTTGTTTTATTTAAAAATCTAGAATGTAATTGTTTTAAATTTTTAAATGTAGATTCTATTTCATCTGTATTTGTTGTTTCAATCAGATATTGAAGAACTTTTTGTCCTTTGTCTGATCGTAGCATTAATTCAAAACATGTTTGATTGAGAATATTTCTTTTTTTTATATTTGCGCCTTGGCAGATTAATTTTAAAATTTCCTTTTTTAGTTTTTCTTCTTCGATTTTTTTATCTTGAAGCAAATTATGCAATTCTGTATTTCCTTCTTTATCTTGCTTATTTATTGATAAAGTTTCAAGAGAGAAAACATAAGCATTTGATGATAAAAATTCTGTATATTTATAATTTGGCAACTTTAGAGATTGAAAGAATGAAAATATTTTTTTGGATTCTTTATTGTACCTATCAACAAAATCCTTATTTTCATCAATCATAACCCGATCAATTTTGATATTTTGTTCCTTAAAATATTCGATCAACTGAATAAATTGAAATCTACTTAAATTTTCAGAATTTAAAAGAAAAACTCTATTACCATTAGTTTGAAATGTTTCAAAAGGTGGAAGACAGAAAAGATTTATCGATATCAGTAAAGTTATTGTTATTCGTGAGATAAATTTCATGAGGATTTAAAAAAAGTAATTATATAAGCTATTTCTATTATCTTGAAAACTAATAATAAAGCAATATATTTGCTAATCTAACTTGCTGAAAAATCGTATATAATTTATTATTATTGCACATATTTTTAAATAATGGAGAGATGGCTGAGTGGTCGAAAGCGGTCGTTTCGAAAGCGATTATCTCTTTTTTAGGGATCGGGGGTTCGAATCCCTCTCTCTCCACCAGTCATTTCCTGCAGAAATGACTGGCAGGCCAAATGTAACAATCGTAGTATCGATTGTTACAGCATGATAAATGGGCAGGCCCTCATTTTTAAAGCTTGAAATAATTAAGGCAGCTATATGATTTTTAAAAAATTATTCTACTTTTTCTCATTACTCTCACTATTTTCTTTAACTCAAGCAATGGTTTTTGATAATAGATTTTTTCCATTATATTTAAAACCATATTCTAAAGATGAATGCGCATTAAGCCACTTACGTATTCAGCCTTTTATTACAACTTCAAAGTGTGCATTTAATGATATGGGAGAACCAGTTCCTATTAATTTAATTAATGGCATTTATAATCAAGTTTCTATGGATAAATCTCTTTTGGCTGCAGGTATAATTTCCAGCAGTTTATTCAGAAGCGATTTGCAGAAGGAAACTATTATTCCATGGATTGTAAGAGGGAAATTAGAATCTCAAGCTGTTTCATTTTTTTATTATCAACATATTTGGAAATTTCTTTCAGCTGGTGTGGATTTCCTGTTTATGCATTATTCATCTAATTTGCAATTTCGCAGAGATACTGTTCAAGGCGAGCTACCTGAAGGTGATGAAAATGAATTAATAGCACTTCGAGCAAAAATGAATGAACTTGCAGGTCTAAATCCACCACAAATTAGTGATTATGGTTTTGGGGATATAGATTTCTTTTTAAGATTTGGAGGTATGTGGTTTTATCGTTGGAAATTCCGCAAGATAGATTATGGCATGAAATTAGGCGTTTATATTCCAACTGCTAATTCTAGAGATATTAATAATCCCGCATCGGTACCTATTGGCGGAGATGGACATTGGGGAATGTATGTAAATTGGGACGTTGAGCTTGAACTTAAGCAAGATTGGAAATTTGGTGCAATGTTTCGACTAATTAAAAGATTTGAAAAAAAGGGAAATCGTAGAGTTCCACTTGCAGGAGAACCTTTAAATTTTGGGACAGTTATCATTTCAACAAAAGTTGAGCCAGGTTTGACTTTTGTTTTTAATCCATATTTTTTTCTTGAAGGAATTCGAGATGGTTTGGGTCTACAAGTTGAGTATACTGCTGTCAAACACAAAAAAGATGAATGGAAAGATTTAAGAAGAAATCCCACTACTTTTCCAGATTTTAATCACATCGAAAGACTTAGCACTTGGGGAATGGAACATGTAACTGTAGGAATTTTTTATGATCTTGCGAAAGATAAACCTTGTCCTGGTCTTTTACCTATAATTTCATTAACATGGGACATACCGGTTTCATATTTTGTTGCAAAAAATTCTTTGAAAACAAATTGTGTATCTTTAATAATTGAATCTAATTTTTAAAAGAAGGTGAAAAAAATTTATGAAATTTAGAATAGATAAATTTTTTCCGGCAAAAAAATTATTTAATTTTTTTTCTAATGATCTGGCAATAGATTTGGGAACTGCAAATACTGTCGTATATGTTCCGGGTAAGGGCATTGTGCTAAATGAACCATCAGTAGTTGCTGTAAAAGCACATACAAACCAAGTCCTTGCAGCAGGTAGAAAAGCAAAAGAAATGCTTGGAAAAACTCCAGAGAGTATTGTTGCATGCAGACCAATGCGTGAAGGCGTTATTGCAAATTTTGAATTAACTGAAAGCATGCTCCGCTATTTTATACGTTTGGTACATGATAATCGAAGAACTTTAGTAAGACCTCGCATGATTATCGGCGTACCATCAGGAATTACTCAAGTTGAAAGAAGAGCTGTAGAAGATTCTGCAAAACAAGCAGGAGCTCGTGAAGTTTATACAATTATGGAACCTATGGCAGCAGCAATTGGTGCAGGACTTCCAGTGCAAGATCCATCTGGCAGCATGATAGTTGACGTCGGTGGTGGAACAACCGAAGTTGCAGTTATTACATTAAAAGACGTTGTTTTTTGCCGTTCAGTACGTGTCGGTGGTGATGAAATGGACCGCGCAATTGTTCAATATGTAAAAAGAAAATATAATTTATTAATTGGTGAACGTACTGCAGAGTTAATCAAGATTCAAATTGGAACAGTATTGCCTCATACAGCTCTTGAAACAATGGAAGTAAAAGGACGCGATTTAGTTACCGGTGTTCCAAAAACAATAATACTTACAAGTGCTGAAGTTCATGAATCTCTTTTAGAAGTTGTTGCAAGTATATTAGATGTTATCCGTGTTGCATTGGAAAATACTCCTCCTGAACTTTCTTCTGATCTTGTTGGCAATGGTATTGTGATGGCAGGTGGCGGATCATTGTTACGTGGTCTTGCACAATTAATTAGCAATGATACAGGTCTTCCTGTTAAAATTGCTGAAAATCCTTTATTTTGTGTTGTAAATGGTGCTGGCAAAGTATTAGAACAAATAGATTTCTTTAAAGAAGCTTTGATGAAATAAATGGCGAAGTTCACCCAAGGTATTAAATTAAAAAAACAGTTGGGACAACATTTTTTAAGAGATCAATCTGTTGTTGATCATATGTTGTCTAAAGTCGAATTAAATAACACCACATCCGTTTTTGAAATCGGATGTGGTGATGGTTTTTTGACAAAATCTATTTTACAAACAAAAATTGCGAGATTATGGATTTTTGAGATTGATCATGAATGGGCAGAATTTGTAAAAAAACATTATCCTGATTCTCGCATGACAATGTTCGAAACAAATTTTTTGGACATTGATTTTAAAATATTTGAAGAAAATAAACCTTGGACTTTGCTTGCTAATTTACCATATCAAGTTACATTTCCAATTTTAAAAAAGCTGCAACAAAATCGACACTTGTTAAAAGAAGGTGTCATAATGGTTCAAGAAGAAGTTGCTGAAAAGATTTTAAAAAAATCTGGAAGAGGTTATGGATATATTTCTTTATTTTTTCAACACTATTTTGAATGGGTTCAATTAGTTAAAGTTCCGCCAACAGCATTCGTACCACCTCCTAAAGTTTATTCTAGATTGCTTTATTTCAAGCCTCGTTTAATAACTGAAAAAATTATTAATGAAGATGAATTTTGGAAATTTATAAAATTTTGTTTTAAACAACCAAGAAGAACTTTAAAAAATAATTTGCAACAGACTCATTTTGATTTAAATAAAATTAAGCCTGACCTTTTGAATTTGCGAGCGCAGCAACTTTCAATGAACGATTTGATTGAGATCTGGAATTCTTTACAATCTTCATCTTAGTTTCATACATTCTTTTTCTTAAACTTTTTTTATTTAAGAATCTTGGCTCATGATTGAGAGCAACTTTACACATATCATTAAAATTGGTGCACAATTGTTTTTCAAAAATTTTTGTTTTTTTATTTAAAGCAGTAACTTTATTTTCATGACAATTTATTCGTATGACAAAATTTTTCAATTCATCAGACTTTTGGGTATGATTTATTAGTGCTGGCAAAAATACAGCTACAGGCAGAGGATGTAATGGAAAACTTTTTCTATAATTATCTGGTGTCCAACCAAAAAACCATAGTTCAGTATGTCCTGGGGCAATATTTTGTTTTAGATTTTTAGATGCAACTTGTATGTTTACTTGTTTTACTTTTTCCGGAAGAAAACCATTGCAAAATACACGATCAGAAAAAAATTGTTTTGAAGTTAAAAAATCCATTTTTTGAACTGTGTCATATTTTGAATAAAAATTATAAATATTTTTAAAAATATCATGATTAATGCAATGACTATTAATCTTTTGTATCGGTGTGCCCAATAATATTAAATTATCAATTTTAAAATCATCTTCGGCATAAAATTTAGCTCTAATGTCAGCCAAATTTAATGCAATGTTGCCACCATGGCTGAAGCCTACAATATCTAGTTTGATTTTTTTATTTTTAAATTTGTTAAGCTCTTCTTTTAAATGTTCATACAAAATTTTAGATTCAGTAAAACGACATTTTTTGCTTAAAAGGCCGGACCAGCCGAAAGTATAATAGTGACATTCTTGAGAATTATTAAACTGATTGTGAACATTGTCATATAAATGTGCAAACAAATTTGCGGCTTTTCCTTCTTTTAAATTTTTATGATTTATTTTTTTTAATCCTAATTTTTTAATCGGTTGCGTTACATAAAAAAATTTATCTTGTCTTACTTCTTCAATAACCTTTTTATAAACACACTTTTCTAAATCGTCTTGGAAAATTTTAATTATAGAATGAACGGATAAATTACTTTTAGGACTGATTGTTCCATGAATGAATATGGTGATGGGAATTTCTTTAGCAGAAATTAGTGAAAGTACTATAACCAAGCTAGAGGTGACATTTAAAAATTTCATAATGTGCCTCTGGTATTTTACACACAATTACTAATATATTTATGGGAACTTATAAAAGAAAGAGTTTTACTTATTACTGTCAATTATGTTAAAAAAATAGAAAAATATTTTTCTGCAAATAAAGGTGATTTTATGCAATTTTTCAAAAGATTAAAAATGTTATTTGGTATGATGGGACATTTCTTAGTCGTTTTTTTAAATCTTATTTATGGAATATGGAAAATATCAAAATTAAATCCACCTATTGTTACAATTTTTGGTGGAACACATTTAGCACAGAACAGTAAATATATGCATGAAGCTCACAATTTAGCTGGAAATTTGATATCAAATCATATTTCCGTTCTTACAGGTGGAGGTCCTGGAATAATGGAAGCAGCAAGTTGTGGAGCTATTCATAAATTAGATGGTATCGGTGGCGCACAAACTATAGGAATAACTGTAAAAGGACTTGAAGAAAATATAGTAAATCCATGCGTCAAAGATTATATAGTTACCGATCATTTTTTTGTAAGAAAATGGTTGCTTGTAAATTATTCATCGGGATTTGTAGTTTTTCCAGGTGGATACGGAACTCTCGATGAATTGGCTGAAATTTTAACGTTGATGCAAACCAAGCAAGTGAAACAAGCGCCTGTTATTTTATTTGGAAAAGAATATTGGATGAATTTCCTACAATGGATGGAATTTTCAGTTTTAAAAAATGGATTAATTACTCAAGAACATTTTAAGTTTATTACAATTACAGATGATATTAATGAAGCATTAAATATAATTAAAAAAGCGTGCGATAAACAATTAATAACGAATAAGGTTAGGTAATAAATTGCCCAGAATAGCAATACATTGTTCATTATTTATAAATAATATTGAATCAAACTTTTCTTTTTCTGCAGCTTTTACATTTTCCAAAATGTCATCTACAAAAACAATTTTTACACCTTCAAGATCGAATTTTTCTCTAAATAACTTGTAAAATTCAGGATGCGGTTTGTGAGCAAATCCATTTTCTTGAGATGGAATAAAATGTCCATCGAATAAGCTAAGAAAATCTGGATTTTTTTTAACAAATTCTGACAAAGTTTTTGAACCAATATTTGATAAGATATAAATTTTATAGCCTAAATGGCGTAATAGTTTTATAGTTTCAACCATTTCTGAATTGATTTTTTGACAATTAATTATATTAATAATGGAATCTTTAATGTTCGAAATGGCAGGATGTTGTAATCCAAAATCGTCTATGACTTTTTCAATTACATAACAATTTTTAACTAATTTAAAAAATTTATACATAATGATAGGATTTAATAGAAATTTTAAGGCTTGATAATTTTTTAAATTGCAAAGAATAGTTTTAGTTGCTTCTAAATAATTTATATTCAATACAACACCATGTAGATCAAAAGCAAAAACCGTATTTTCTGGTGTTATTTTTTCTGAATTTAAATTTACAAAAAATAAGAATATAAAAATACATAACTTCTTAACCATTATTCCTCCCTAATATACTTAGTCTAACAAAATTGCTATTTGAATTTCAAGTGTATATTAGAGTCAAATAGATTTATAATTTAGAAAAATGGGTAAAAAATTGATAAAGTTAAACACTTATTGCTTGATTATACTTGGCAATAATTTATTTAGTTCAGAGAGAATTTGATCATTATTTTGAAATAATATAGCATCAAAATTTTCTTGTAGAGCTGCTTTAACATTTTTATGGCGGTCATCTAAGAAAATTATTCTTTTATCATGCAAATTAAATTTATCTTTAAATGTTATGTAATAAGCAGAATCAGGTTTAGATAAATAATTATTCTCTTGGCAAGGAATAAAATGATCATCAAAAAGATTTACAAAATCAGGTTTTTTATGCCTTAAATCTTGTAAAGTTTTTGGTCCAATATTGGATAAGATATATATTTTGTAGTTTAAACTCTTTAATTTTTCTAATATTTGAACAAGTTCTTTATTTACATTTTGACAATTTTGTATATCGCTAACCATTTTTTTAATATGTAAAATATTCGGATATTCTACACCAGTATCTTCAATCAACTTTTCAATTGTCTGGGTTTTTAAAGCTAGTTTTAAAAATTGAATGAATCTGATCGGATTAAGCAAAGGTTTGAATATACGATAATCTTTACAGTGAGACATGGCCGTTTTGGCAACTTCAAGAAAATTCATATTTAAAACAACACCATGTAGATCAACCGCAATTACGGTGTTTTCAGGTAATAAGGGTGCAGAATATAAATTTGCCGAAAAAGCAAAAAAAATAGATAAAAATACTCTTTTAAACATAGTTTTCTCCATATTTTATAAGTATATCACATTTATATTTTATTTCAATTTGTTAATTTACGCTCTTTTTTGATAGTTAAGATTTTCATAACTCTTCTATCCAATTCTTGTTCATTTACCCTGTTATTTTTGATTAATTCTTCAATTTTTTTAATTCCGCCAATTACATCTTCGCAGCAAAGAAGGATATCTGCCCCTGCCAAAAAGGCTTTTTCAGCGGCTTCATCTGGTCCACATCCCATTGTAATTGCCCCCATATCTAGAGCATCAGTAATTATGAGGCTTTTACATTCCAATTGATTCTGTAAAAGTTCTGTTGTAATTGCATAAGACAATGATGCCGGCACATTATTTTCTTGTTCTAATTTTGGCAAATAAATATGGGCTGTCATTACAGCATCAGCCGCCTTTATTAATTCCTTAAATGGAACCAATTCAACTTTATTTAAATGGTCAATATCATGCACAATTATCGGCAAGGCAATATGAGAATCTACAGTTGTATCTCCATGACCTGGAAAATGTTTGATACAAGTTAAAACATTTTCATCATGATGTCCCTTTATAAAATAATAAGCGCATTTTGTCACCTCATAAGGGTCATCGCTAAATGATCTTATTCCAATAACAGGATTTTTGGGATTATTATTAACATCAACAACTGGAGCTAGATTCATATGTACACCCAATTCTTTGCATTCTTTTGCAATTGCACGGGACCATTCATAAATTTTTTCGTATCTATCTTCTTCATCTATTCTTATCATTTCACCAGCCATCGCAAATGGAGCTAAATCTTTTAAACGCATTTGCATGCCCCATTCAGCATCTTGCATAACAATTAAAGGATATTTTGAACAAGAATGTAATTCTTTTAAAATTTTTTTATGAATTTCTACAGTTCCTCTTTTGAGTGGAATAATTCCTCCAACTCCAATTTCTGATACTAATTTTTTTATATAATTAAATTCATCTGGGCTAGAATTATAATTTACTCGTATCACAAACAATTGTGCAATTTTTTCTTGCAGGGTCATTTTATTTAATAGATTTTGTTCCCAAGATTCTTCTTGGGCTTTCATAGAAAAAATTAAACAAAATAACAATAAATTTAAAATCATATATGAGCCTTTTTTATTACTAAATTATTAATTACTTTCTTATAACTATTTATCATAGTTTCAAAATCATATTCTTCTTTAACTAGTTTTTGTCCATTTACACTTAATTGTGAATACAAATTTTTATCTTCAATCAATTTTATTAAATTTTCTGTAAGATCATTTACATTTTCATTAATTATAATTCCTGTTTGATTATGCTTTAAAACATCATGTCCGCGATTATTTTCTGTCACTATACATGGTAAACCAAAACTTAATGCTTCAAGCAAAGAAATTGAAAGTCCTTCAAATGAAGATGGCAAAACAAAACAATCAAAAATTGGATAATATTTATATGCAGGTTGACCAACAATAAATTGAACATAGTTATTTAAATTTAATTCATTTACAAATTTTTTTAGATTATTCAATTCGGGACCAATTCCTAATAAAACAAGTCTTGCTTCATTATGAACTTGAAAAAGTTCGTAAAAACTTTTAATTAAAAGATCCTGATTTTTGTGCTTTACAAAACGACCTACATTAGCAATAACAAAATTATTTTCATCTAAATTTAATTCTGATCTCGATATTTTTTCTGACATTCCTTTTTGAAGTAATGAAAAACTGTTTATTCCATTTTTGATAACTTTAATTTCTTTATTTTTTATAAATTTATTATTAATTAAAGAATCGTGCACACTGTCACTCACTGCAACAACCTCGTCAGTCAGACTTAAGGAAATTTTATCTAAAAAATTTCTAAATTTTCCATCATGTTCCGGCACAATGTGAATTACGCCAAGAACAGGAATTTTTAAAATTTTACCAAAAATTCTTGCAAAGAAATTTGCTGCCCAAAGTGATGCATGAATTACATTCGGCTTAAAAATAATGATATTTTTTAAAATATTAAATATAAAAATTGGATCATATTTGCAAATTAGACCTTTAATTTGTACTGTTTCTATTCCTAATGCATTTATTTTTTCTCTAAATGGGCCATCATGAAAAAATAAAACTTTATGTTCATATTCATTTAAATTTCCAAGCATTTGGTATAAAACCTGTTCTGCGCCACCAATTTTTAAACTAGAAATGATATGTAAAATTTTTATTTTCAAATTTATTTATCCTGATTTAATTCTGCTCTCAACACTTTTTTATCTACTTTACCTGTAGAGGTTGTGGGTAATTCTTTTTTGAAGATGTATTGTCTAGGAACTTTATATGGAGCTAGACTGCGTATGCACAGATCTCTTATTTTTTGCTCAAGATCTGGTTCATTTAGATCTCTTACTGAAATAAATGCAACAGGAACTTGTCCATCAGTTTTTACATCTAATCCTATAACACCAACTTGTATTACACTTGGATAAGACATGATCACATTTTCAACTTCTTGTGGATAAATTTTTATTCCTTTTTGAACGATTAGATCTTTTTCTCTGCCAGTTAAAACAATTTTTCCGTTTTTATCTATGTAACCAAGGTCTCCAGTGTTTAACCAACCATCGACAAGAATTTTTTTTGTAGCTTCCGGAGCATTATAGTATCCGAGCATGACATTGTCGCCTTTCACCCAAAGAGTACCTACATTTTCTGGATTAATTTCATCTCCAAATTCGTCTGTGACTTTAATTTCAACTCCTTGAACAGGTCTGCCAACTGTATCTGTTGGTTTATTTACATCATCCATGTCAACACAAACCAATGGTGTGGTTTCAGTAAGTCCATAACCATTACAAATTTTTCTTCTATAAATTAATGAAAACATTTGACGAATTTTATCAGGCAATGCATCTCCGCCACTGAAGAAAAATCTTACGAAATCAAAATTTAAATCTTTCATTAAGCAAAATAGGCCAAACAGAGCTGGAACTCCTACCATAACAGATGGTTTATGCTCTAGACCTTGTCTTATATATCGGCGATCAATTTTGGGAATTACAATTACGGTTCCACCTAAAAAACAAATGCCCCAAATGCAGCTATTTTGTACGATAGCATGAAATAATGGCAGCGCACAGTAAACGCGATCTTTTGGTGAAACATCTAATTTTGCAATGCCCTGAATTACATTTGTTAAAATATTTTTTGAGCTTAGCATTACCCCTTTTGGCATTCCAGTTGTTCCGGATGTGTAAAGTAAAGCGGCCATTTCATCAGGTTCTATTTTTTCTACCTTAAAATCTTTTGCAATTTCCTGAGAAATATTTTTTTCTACATCTATTTCCGAAAATATTTTTATATCTAATTGAATAGCTTTTAATGCAGCTTCTGTTTTTTCTTTTAAATTTTTGGATGTGATAATTATTTTAGGTTGACAGTCTTTTATAACGTGTTCGAGTTCAGCTTCTTTTAAAAAAACATTTAATGCAGCAACAACAGCCCCGCATTGCCAAGCTCCGAAATAACCAACATAAAATTCAATCGAATTTTCATAATATAATATAACTCGGTCTCGGGCAGATAAACCTAAAGACTTAAAGTATATTGATAGATCAACAGATCTTAAATAAAGCTCTTCATAAGTAATTTTTTTGTCCTGGCAAATTACGGCAATATTTGTCGGCCATTTTTTTGCTGCCCTTTGTAATAATTTGCCTACAAACATTATCTGGTTATGATCAAAAATTTCTTTATACAGTCTGTTAAATTTTTGTTGTTCTGCTTGCATTCTACTTCCTCTTATTAATTTTATTCTTCAAATTTAATTACATTTACCGGGCAGGACATTGCAGCTAGCTTAATTAGATCTTTATTTTTATCTAGATCGGCATCTTTTTTTATATGCGATATATCAGTAACTTCAAAAACTTGTGGGCAAACAAATTCGCAAGCACCGCATGTTATGCATCCAGGTTCAATAAAAACTTTTTTCATAATTATTCTCTATTGTGAGTTATTATTTTAAATTTATCTTCAATCAATTGACAAATATAAAATTACTTTTGTATTATAAAACTAAATTGAGGAGTTATAAATGTTATTAGTTAATAATAAAAAATTATTAATTTTATTACAAATCTTTTGTTTTTCTGCGAGAATACAAGCTTTTTTAGAATATTATCTGTTGGAAAATAAACGCGGAAACAAATTACTGATAATTTCTGATGATCATAAGCGTGATACTTTAATCAGAAAAACTGGGCAAAAAATGTTCGAGGAAATATTTAAGGATTTAGAAAATAAAGATCTTCCGAAAATTAAATTTGTGTATGAAAGTTCTAAAAGTGACTTAGCTTTATATAAAGAATATGGAGATGCTTTTCTCAAGACAGATCCTCGAGGTGTCGATCAATTAGTGAAACTCTTTATGGATTATAATATTAAATATGAGAATTCAAATTTTCCTATAGAATTTCTACCAGCTGACCCCAGAGAACCAGTATTTCAAACTTTACCAGCTTATTTTCTTAAATTGAGAGATTTACTAGCAAATTTGATGCAAAAAAATGTTATTGATTTTAAAAATTCTGATGAATTTATAAAATTTAAAGAAATATATTCTTTAGACCTTCCGCCTAAGTTTTCGGATTTACAAGAATTTTTAGATTTTAACCACAAATTATTAAAGATTATGAAGGAAAAAGTAAAAAATCCAATTATCAATGAACAGCTCAAATCATATGAAACTTTTTTAGAAAAATATAAAGAATTTTTTGCAAGCTTTTTTAATGCAAATCCTACTTTTAACCAGAACTCGCCGATTAAAAAAATTATTACAAAATTAATTGAGGAAGAACAAACAACTAGCGATGCGCAGAAGAAAAGAAAATATCTTTATGAATTTATTTTAAATTCTGTCAATAAATTTTATGTAGATGCTAAATATTTTAGTGATATAAGAAGTAGTTTTTTAAAAGGTTATAAAGGGATTTGTGTATTTATAGGATTAAGGCATGCAAGGCATTTAGTCGATATGTTCTTAAAATATCATTTTAAAATTATAGAAACGAATTCTAGCCCATATTTTGATGCACAAGCTTTACAAATGACCTTACCACAAGAAGATTTCGATACAAAATTACTTGATGATTATTTAGATCAACTTAAAAAAACTTTTTATAAGTTATTTGAAAAAAAAGAAAAAACTGAGGGACAGGCTGCAGGAAAAGAGGAAGTTCAATAATTATTACTTTAATATTTAAATTTAGGATATTAAATGTTAGTTAACAAAATAAAAATAGTTTTATTAGTTTGCTATTTTTCAAGTCTTCAATCTTTTTTTGAATATTATTATTTACAAAAAAATTCAGAAAAATTGCTAATAATTTCAGACGTTCACATTCATTCTTCACTAATAAGACAAACTGGCCAAAAAATGCTTGACGGAATTTTTCAGGATATCGAAAACAAAAATTTACCAAAAATAAAATTTATGTATGAAGTTTCCAAAGCATATTTTGAAGAATATAAAATCAGAGGGATATCCTTTTTAGCTGGAGATCCCCGGGGTGTAGACCCATTAATTAAGATGTTCTTGGATTATAATATTAAATTTAAAAATTCAAATTTTCCTATTGATTTTCAAGCAGCCGATCCTCGTATTAGTTCTTTAAAAAGACTTACAGCTTACTTTATAAATTTAGGGCAATTATTAAAAAAATTAAATCGAGAAAATATACAAGATTTTAAAAATTCTTCTGAATTTAAAAGTTTTAAAGAAAAATATTCTGGAAAACTCTTTGTTACATTTTCACAGTATAATAATTTTTTGGACATATTTTATAATCAACTTAAATCAATTGCTGACAGAACAAAACAAAGTCCTTTATATATAGTAATTGAAGAGCAATTTAAAAATTATGAAAATGCATTTAAAAAAATTAAAAAATATTATTCGACTATTTTAACGGATTTTAATGAAAACTCTTCACTTGCAGAATTAATTACAAAATTGATTGAACAAGAAAATACTACGAAAGACGCAACTCAAAAATATAAATATTTTTATAATTTAATGATCAAACCAGTAAATAAATTTTATGCTGATACAAGATATTTTATTGAAATAATAAATAACTTTGAAAGTAGATACAAAAATATCTGTTTATATATAGGTTTAAATCATGCAAGACATTTAGTTCAAATGTTTATCAAATATGGTTTTAAAGGTCTTAAAACTGTTAATCCATATTTTGATCAAAAACTGAAAATAGAAATAATTCCACAAAATTTTGATCAAAAGTTATTCGATGAATATTTTGAAAATTTAAAGAAAACTTTTTATAGACTGTTTGAAAATGAGACAGCGAAAGAATCGACAAAAAAAGCAAACGAAAAGCCGAAGAGACCGAATCTGAAGGTTCAGGAAAAATGGAAATTGTATAAAAAAATATCATTTTTCTAAAAAAAAATTATATTAAAGTTAAAGTTATTTTTTGGAAAAATAGGGACCCCGGATTCTGGGGAACAAATATATGAATAAATTACAAAAAGGAATCTTGATCTCAATCGAAGGGATCGATGGTTCAGGCAAATCTACATTGGCCAATTCTTTATATGAAAATTTAAAAGAATTAAAATATGATGTTGTTCTGACCAAAGAACCCGGTTCTACAAAACTGGGCAAAAATTTAAGACAAATATTGCATGAAAGAGATTTTGATTTAACATGCAAATCTGAATTTTTATTATTTGCAGCAGATAGGGCACAACATTTTCAAGACATTATTATTCCAGCATTAACAGCAAAAAAAATTGTTATTTCAGACAGACTTTCTGATTCATCAATTGCATATCAAGGATATGGACGTGGCTTGGATGTAAATATGTTGGCGGCAATAAATTCTTGGGCAATGCAAGGAGTTAATCCTGATTTTACATTATATTTAAAAATTGATTATGAAACTGCAATTGCTCGCCTAATGAAAACAAGAGATAATCTTACATCATTTGAAAAAGAGCAATCATTTTTCTTTTACAAAGTGATTGATGGATTTGAAAAAATTTTCAAAAATCGTTTAAATGTATATGAGATCGATGCAAAAAATGATAAAGACGTTCTTTTAAACTACGCATTAAACATCATATTAAAACAGATTAGTTATGGCCAATTATATTCATCCTGCGCAACTCTGGGTTGCAAGTCGGGACAAACTTGTTGCTGAAGTAAAAAATTATCTTCAATCAATTTTTTGTAATAAAAATTGTGGCAACACTTGTACTATTTGCAAACAAATTGAAAACAATCAGCATCATTCAGTTTATTGGGCTCAACCCGAAAATCAATACACTGTTGAAGATACACAAGTTATTATAAAAAAAATGTCTCTTCAATTAAATGTAGATGAAAAATTTTTTATTATTTTAGATAAAGCAGATTATTTAACTCCACTTTGTGCAAATAGCTTATTAAAATCCTTAGAAGAGCCACCAGCAGGTTATCATTTTATTTTATTGGCCCAAAAAAAGGATTTAATTTTACCAACAATTTCATCCAGATGCTTAATTAAAATTTTAGAAGATAATTTTAATATAGATGAAAATATTTTGACTAATTTTATTTTGGAAAATATTGATAATTTTAATGCATCAAAATTAATTAAAATTTTAGACGATAACAAATTTCACGAACGAGATTGCCAGGAGATTATCGATGTTTTAATTTTAAAATTAAAACAAAAATATAAAAGTGAATTGGCAAATAATAATTTTGATTCGGTGCAAAAAAATCTTAACTTACTTCAAAAAGTAACAAACTTATCAAGAAAACTTCCTATGCCAGGAAGTAATAAATTATTTTGGAAAAATTTATATCTCACCCTTTGTTCTTCAAAGCATTAAGAATTGCTTGAGCAAATTGTTCCGCTGCTCTTGGTCCAGTAGCTGTAATAATATTTCCGTCGACTACTACATCTTGATTAGTTTTTATAACCCCATATTTTTTAAAAACTTGCGCAAGTTCTCCGTCATCATCCCAACCTGTAGCTTTTTTATTTTTCAGTAAACCTGCGCTAGCCAAAATTCTTGGCGAAATACAAATTGCTCCAAAAACTTTGTTTGCCGCTGCAGCTTCTTTCATCTTAGAATAAACAAGTTCATTGTCTAAATTATCAAGAGCGCCAGGCCCACCAATTAAAAAAATTCCGTCATAATTTTTTGGATTAATTTTATCTATTGTTATATCAACATTTGTTTTCGAACCATCTTTTGCAATTGCTTGGCCAGATTTATTGCTAGCAGTTATTACTTTTACACCAGATTGTTCAAAAACTTTTTTAGGAATACCATATTCCATGGGTTGATATCCTTGGCTTGCTACAATAAGTATAATTACTTTCATAAGTTCTCCTTTTTTTTAAAAACTTTGTTCTGTTTGTTTAACTTTCTTAACAGGATTTATAAGAGTAGAATTTTCAGGAGAAACAGAATAAAAATTTTTGGTCAAATAAGCTCTTCCTGAATCCCCAAAAATCATAACGGCTAAATCATTTGGTTTAAGTTTTTTTGCATATTGAGCAACACCGCATGCAACTGCACCGCTACTAGGACCTACTAAAAGTCCATGTTCTTGTGCCAATGTTTTTAGCATTGCTATAGAATCATCATCAGTCACACCGATAAATTCATCAATAATAGATTTATTTAAAACTGGTGAATCAAAATCTACACCAATACCTTCTAATTTATATGGCTTAGGATTTCCATTAGTTGCTCTAAATGAATTTACGCTATCGAAAGCAATAACTTTAATTTGCGGATTTTGTTCTTTTAAATATTTACCCGCGCCACTTACTGTTCCGCCAGTACCTGCTGCTGCAAAAAAATGAGTAATCTTTCCATTTGTCTGTTTCCAAATTTCCGGCCCTAGCAAAGTATAATGTGCTAAAGAATTAGAAAGATTAAAATATTGATTTGGCATAAAAGAATTGGGAGTATTTTTATGAATTTCAACTGCTTGGCTGTGATAACTTTGTGGATCTGTTACAAATTCTGTTGAAGGACAGATTACTAATTGTGCACCATATGCACGTAACGTATCCATTTTTTCTTTACTAATTTTTTCTGAAACAGTAATTATAACTTTGTAGCCTTTAATTTTTCCTATCATGGCCACAGCAATGCCTTGATTACCTGATGAAGCGTCAATTATTGTCCCACCTGGTTTTAAAATTCCTTTGCGTTCTGCTTCTTCTATCATAAAAAGAGCAGAACGATCTTTTACGCTACCGCCTGGATTTAAATATTCAAGCTTTGCAAAAATTTGTCCCGGACAATCGAATTTTACTTTTACAAGTGGAGTGTTTCCTATAACACTTAAAAGATTTTCATGAAGCATTGCTGTGTCCCTAATATTTTTAAAAATTATCCTACAATTTTGCCTTCTTGTATTAACTTCCTATTTGTTCTACCAACATATAAGGCTACGTATATCCAAATTCCGATTAATCCAAGACTAAGTGCTGAACCATATAGCATTAAATCTGCCAAATTATGTTTAAATTGGTTACTTACTTGAGCGCCGCCCATTTTTGCTACTCTGCCACCAAAGCTATCTATCCAACCTTTTGATTTAAATTTCGCATCTTTACTTGTTGGGATGTACATCATTTCTTTTGATGGATTATTAACAGCATAGCTTAATCCTTTAGTCAGCATCATCACGCCAAATGTTGCCCAAAGTAAATGTGCAGCAGTTGGTGAGCCGTATGTATAAAATGCAAATAAAGCAGTCATAGCTATACCAAGACATACTGGATACAAAAGAAGACAAAAAGTTAATCCATATCTTTTCATTAAATAACTTGTTCCTAAAAGTGCCATTAAAAATGCAAGACCATTAGAAGCTGCACCAAAAATACCCATGAATTTTGCAAATCCTGTTTCACTTGCAAATGCAGGAAAAATTTCGGCTTGACGTTTCATTTGATAATCAATAATTGTTCCAACAACTTCATAAAATGTTGAAATTACTAGAATGCCAAGTAAATAAGATCTTGTAAGCAAAAGTGTGATACCACTAACAAAACCTTTAATAAATCCTTCTTTATGTTTTTCAGATTTTGCAGATTCTTTATTTCCAACAAGTTGACTTTCTGGCATTACTTTCATGAAATAATAAATTACTGCCATAATTGTTGCTACGAATATGGTGGAAAGTAGTAAAAGTCTCCAAATGCCACCAAGTTCCTCTGCAAAAATTGTAAGTACAGATCCCCCTATACTGCCTATTTGTGCACCGGCAATAATTAAAGGATAACCTTTTTTAGCTGCTTCGGTGTCTGTGATACTTGCGACGAAGGACCAAAATAATGCGACAACAATAGAACCAAAACTTTCAATAGCAAAATATGATGCCCAACCCATAGCTGCAAGGGGTATTTTTCCTATTGCTGCGTCACCATACCAATCTCTATACAAAAGTATGCCAGTAATAGTTGCAAAAATTCCTGTATAAAATGAGCAAATAATATAAAACAAAACATGTTTTTCAAATATATCTACAAGTTTTGAATAAATTAGAACCAATAAAATAACTACAAAAACAGAATACGTTTTTGCAATAGGTTGAAATTTACCGCCTTGGCCGGCAATCCAACCCAAATCTTCAGGGAATGCTATTTTGAAAAATATGGTATCTTTTAAAAGTCGCAACATCCAATATGCGCCAACTAAAAAGAAAAAAGCTAATGATAATAAGCCAAATTTTTTTACCTCTTCTTTTTTTAAATCTGGGTAAAAAAATCGAATAGTATTTGTAATCATAATATCTCCTTTTACAAATATCTTTATTAATCTATCTTTAATGATCAATATTTTATTATTATTATATAGAAAAAGCTTATTGCAAGCAAAAAAGATTAAAGTGGGGAATAGTATGAAGTTTTTATATATTTTATTTTTTATATTATTTTTACAAAATAATGCACTACAGGTTGATGACAAAGCATTAGTAATTGTTCCTGTTGCAGATTTGGCATTCAATTCTATTGAAAAACAAAATAAAAATGTCCAATCAATTTATGATTCATTCTGTTATGCATATTCTTGGGATAAATCTTCATTTTTAAGATGCCACCAACTTTTATTTAATGAACTAGTTAAAATAAAAACAGTGTTAAATTATGAAGTTGAAGTTGAGTTATCCAATATTTTTTGCCATTGCGATGGTCAAAAAATGAGTAACTTTTGGGTTCTTAAAAATAACTTATTATTTTTAAAAGATTTACCATCAGCCCAATATTTAAAAACCATTCCTGCATTGAATTTAGAAGTTTTAACATTAATTTTTCCACACCAAGATCCAAAAACAAAAATAATTTTTTCAGCAGGGACACAATTTGTCCATTTGAAAAACGAAGATGATGAAAAAAATTATACTGTGATTTTTATTAATCCTAAAACTTTAAAAACAGAAAAAATAAAAATTGAGAAAGAAGCGGCCATATCTCAGACTTCACCGAATTTCGGTTCAATAAATTTATTTGTCTCTATTTTAAAAAAATGGGCAAATATGAAAGATGGTTTTATTCCATATGTTTGGGGCGGGACAAGTTTTTGTAAGATTCACAGTGAAAATAAATTTGATCTCATTTGCCAAGAAGACAGTTGTTATTGGTGTAGACCTGAACTAGAAAAGATCATAACTGGATTAGATTGTTCAGGATTAATTTTTCGAGCAGCACAAATAGCTGGATTAAAATATTTTTTTAAAAATACTTTTACTTTAAGTGTATTTTTAAAACCATTGACTGAAAATGAAAAAATTAAAAATGGATATTTAATATATCATGAAGGACACGTGATGGTTATAAGTGATGTTAAACGAAATAAACTTATTGAGTCATGTGGGTATTGTGTTGGGTATGGAAAAGTTCACGAGTTGCCACTCAATAAAGTTTTTAAAGATATTGAAAATTTTGAACAATTGAAAAAAGCTTTTTTCAATAATGAGCCATTAATTCGATTAGATTCAAAAGGTGAAATATTTAGAGAAATAAAAAAATTTAAAATTTTAAAAATGGAATAAACTTCTTTAACTCATTTAAACTATTTTAAAACATTATTTTTTTTCTTTATCTTAAAATTCTAATTGAATGAATTTGGTAATATTTGTTTAGCAATCTATTGATTTTTATTATCTATATTTATTACATTAGAATAAAGTAATTTGTAATTAAGTTTTGGGAGGAAAAGTTAAAAAATGTTAAAAAAATTGCTTTATTTAACAATATTATTTATCAGTTCATATTTATTTGCTATGGAGGTCAAAACTATCATAAATTTAGGAAATTTAACTCCTGAAGCCATAGAATCGATATTGAATAAAATAACTATAAACAAAGCTAAAAATTTTCAAAAAAACTTAAGATATATTTTAAAAACAAGAAGAATATTATTATCAGCGATAAAACTTAAATATGCTCCACCAATTTTAGCAAAAATTGAAATTGATATTGATAATAGATTGTCAGAAATATTGGCAAATAATTACAGCAAAGAAATATTAAATAATAATTTATTAGCGGCAATTGCCGATGATAATTACATAACAACAAAATTGTTAATCGGAGCTCGCGCTGATGTTAATGCAAAAGATCTTGATGGATCAACCGCACTTATGTATGCCGTCGAGAATAATAATATTGATATTGCAAACCTATTAATCTCTGCTGGAGCAAAAATTAGTTCAAGTGATAAGAAAGGATGGACTGCGCTTCATGTAGCCAGCTATTATGGGAATATTGACTCAGTAAGACTTCTTCTACAAAAAGGGGCCGAAATTAACAAAAAAACTAAAGTAGGAAATACTGCTCTTAATCATGCTAGTCTTAAAGGCCATAAAAATATTGTAAATTTGCTTATTTCAAATGGTGCCGACGTTAATTCAAGAGATATCGATGGTGGGATACCTATGATGGATGCAGTAAATAATAATCACAAAGATGTTGTTGAGATAATGATTAATGCGGGCGCAGATATTAATGCGAAAGATAATAAAGGATGGACTGTGCTAATGCGTGCAAGTTTAAATGGTTATAAAGATATCGTAAAATTGCTACTACAAAATAGGGCAGATGTTAATGCCAAAAATAATGATGGCTGGACTGCATTAAAATTGGCAGAAACTCATAATCAAAAAGAAATTGCAGATATATTAAAAGCAGCAGGTGCTAAAGAAGAAGGTTACATAGAAAAAATTTGGAAATTTATTGGCGGTAAAGAAGAAATTTAATGAAGAATCTTTCATTTATCTAGATCAAAAGCAAAATAATCAGAGAAATTAAAAAATTTAAGTTTTTTAAAAATGGAGTGATAAATTTTAAAAAAATTGGTATGTTACTTCAGAAAAATTTTTATTTAAAAAAGTGAGTTATGAAGAGAATTTATCAAATTTTATTTTTATGGGTATTTATTATGTCCTGTGGCACACAATTTTCAAAAGGTGATGAAGTTCCATTAATTCCAAGAGATATTTTATTTGGAAATCCTCTAAAAGCTTCTCCAAGAATTTCTCCAGATGGAAAAAAAATTTCTTATTTAGCACCTGTAAACAATGTGTTAAATATTTGGGTTGGAAATATTGATGATGCTGGCAATATCTCAAATGAGTATGTTCTTACCAAAGATACTAATAGAGGAATCAGAAGTTATTTTTGGGCACCAAATGGCAAACAAATTTTATATATCCAAGATACTAATGGTGATGAAAACTGGCGACTTTATGGCGCAGATCTTGAAACAAAAGAAATAAAACTTTACACACCATTTGATAATGTTCAAGTTCAAATAAATTCCGTAGATAAGAAGTTTCCCAATGACATTTTAATTTTAATGAATAAGGAAAACCCAAAGCATCATGATCTTTATAAGTTAAACCTGCAATCTGGCGATTTAGAATTAATTGAAAAAAATCCCGGAACATTTACTGAATTTATTGATGATCATAATTTACAGCCCAAAGCTACAGTTTCAATGCTAAAAAATAGTAGCAGTCAGTTAATGATCAAAGAAAATGGAAAATGGAAACCGATTATTACTTGGCAGCCTGAAGATGCTCAAACTAGCGGGCCTTTAGCTTTTGCAAAAGATACTGATTATTTATATTTAAATGAATCACAAGGAGTAAATGCTTCTCGATTGGTAAAATTAAATATAAAAACTTTAAAAAAAGAAGTTTTGGCTGAAGATCCAAACTATGATTTATCTAATGTATTAATTGATCCAGATACTTATGAAATTTTAGCTGTCACATTTTTAAAAGATAAGCAGGAATGGTTGCTTTTTGATCCTGAATTTAAACAAACATTTGAACAAATTTCAAAATTGGATGAAGGTGAAATTCATATTTTAAATATGGATTATGCAAAACAAAAATATATTATTGGTTTTGAAAAAGATAACGGCCCGGCTGCTTTTTATTACTTTGATAAAAAAACCGGAATTGGAAAATTTTTATTTGTAAATAAACCGGATCTCAAAAAATATAAATTGGCGCATATGGAGCCTATTTCATTTACTGCCAAAGATGGTTTGGAAATTCATGGTTATTTAACATTTCCGATTAATAAAAAATCTAATTTACCACTAATACTTGATGTTCATGGCGGACCTGCTGCAAGAGATGTTTGGGGATACAATTCTGACGCTCAATGGTTTGCAAATAGAGGATATGCGGTTTTGAATATTAATTATCGTGGCTCAACTGGATATGGAAAAAAATTCTTAAACGCTGGTGATAGAGAATGGTCTGGCAAAATGCATCAAGATCTTATAGATGCTGTTAATTGGGCTGTTGAAAAAGGTATTGCTGATCCAAATAAAATTGCAATTTATGGAGGTTCATATGGCGGTTATGCTGCACTGGTAGGTGCAACATTTACACCAGATATTTTCTGTTGCGCAGTAGATATTGTGGGCCCGAGCAATTTAATTACGTTATTAGAATCTATCCCACCATATTGGGATAATTTTAGAGCGCAGCTTTATAAAAAAGTTGGTAACCCAGAAACTGAGCCTGAATTTTTAAAATCTTGTTCACCATTATTTAAGGCAGACCAAATTAAAATTCCAATTTTAGTAGCACAAGGAGCAAACGATCCACGAGTAAAACAAGCAGAAGCAGAACAAATTGTTCAAGCAATGAAAGATAAAAATATTGATTATGAATATTTATTATTTCCAGATGAAGGACATGGTTTTGCAAAACCCGAAAATAGAATTAAATTTTACAAAGCAGCAGAAAAGTTTTTAGCAAAAAACTTAGGCGGAAGATATGAAAAATGATTAACTTTTTATTTTTGATATGTATTTTCAATTTTAACTTTTTAAATGCAAATTATTGGAGATTTACAAATTTATGTCGTACGGCAACAGTATTTAAAAATTCACCAAGATTTTTTAGCAATATAAAAAATCTAGAAAAAGTGACAGATGATCAAAAAAGATTTTTAGAATTTTTAGACACAAACAAAGTTTATAAAGGTGGAGAAAATACAGTCGTATTAAGAAAAGATAATCCAGAATATTGGCAATTTAAATCTTTTAGTAAAGATGAACAACAAGAAATAAAAAATAAATATAATATTTATGTTATAGATCCATATTTTACTTATGGTGTTGAAAAGAAGTAAGATCTTTATAAACCTTTAAGTGTTGTTCAATCATTGAGCGATTATCAAAATCTTGAAGATTATCTTGGTAGTCGCTCAATCTTTTATACAAATCTTTATTCAAACTTATTTCTAACATTCCATGTGCAAGCTCTGGCCAATCTCTTTGTTTAAAAAGAAATCCATTTTTACCATGAAAAATAACATCTTTTATGCCACCTGTGTCATAACAAAGAACCGGCAACTTCATTAATCTTGCTTCTACAACTGCACATGGAAGACCTTCCCACAATGAAGTTAATGTAAAAACATCCCAATTTTTCATATATTCTGATACGTTATTTTTCCAGCCAAGAAGTTTTACAGCATGAGTTAAATTTAATTTTTTAATATGGATCTCTAAATTTTTTCTTTCAACTCCATCTCCAATAATTTCAAGAGATGTTTTAGGATTTGCTTGATGAACTATATGAAAACTATTAATTAAATCTATTAAATTTTTTTGTGGTTTAAAGCATGCAATTGTACCAAAAACAAATTTTTCTTTTTCTGATTCGTATTTTTTAGCCGGCATGAATTTTTCAAAATCTACAGCTGCACGAATTATTGAATTTTTATTTTTAAAATTTGGAAACAATTTTGCTCCAAGTTCAATATCATAAGAAGAAACGCAAATAAAATGGTTGGTAATTAAACTAGTCATTAATTCAACAAAATAAATTAAAAACCATTTAATATAGTTTTGATGTTTATGAAATGCAAAGCCATGGACCGTATGAATAACTGTTTTAGTTCCAGCAAAAAAGGCAGCCCATCTACCAACAATTCCAGCTTTTGTGCTATGGGTATGAACAATTAAATTAGGGACTTCTTTTTTTATTTTTTTAATAAGTTTAATTAATTTAAAAAAACTTTTAATTTCAGAAAATAATGAAATTATCGACACTTCTCTTTTTAATGTATCAATTAAAAAAACATCTTCTTCATTTTTAATAGAATCGACCAAAAATCCTTCTTTTCCAGAAATTAAATATGTATTTAAATCTGTCTTTAAATTTTTAAAAAGGGACAAACAAATTTTTTGAGCGCCGCCAAGTTCAAGTTTTGTAATAATGTACAAAACATTAATGTCTGCCATTCTACTCTCTTCATTTTTTTTATATATTAATGATTAATAAAAGTAAGGAAATCGCAAATGCATAAATTGCACAAGTGTCGATTAACCCTTGAGCTATCATACTGGTTCGCGACAAAATAGGATAAAGTTCCGGTTTTAATGCGATTTGATTACATGCGCTCGCAGCAGTTTTACCTGAAGCAATTCCAGCGCCAAGTGTGCCTATTCCTGCAGCAATCGCAATAATAATATATGTCACACTTTCTAAATTAGTTTTTGTAACAGAACCGGGTAATAATGCTAATAAAACTCCAATAATGAGTGAAAATAAAATAGGGGTTTCAATTATTGCTTGGCTTATAAATGTAAACGTAATAATTTTTGGATAACTGTGCTGATTTACTGCCAAACCATTTAAAGCTGACTGAGCGAATCTGCTTATACCAATTACTGGACCAATTGCTCCAAGTCCGAGAGCAAGTCCTGCAGACATAAGTTTTATTGCGTGCGGTAAATTTGTTATATTATCTTTTTGAAAAAAAACAGCAATCGAAATAAGAAAACCAAATACGAAAGCAGATTGTAGTAGGGACAGGATTAATAACATAAGGTTCGTAATTTTTTTACTCAAAAATGGTTGTCGTGCAATTGCATATAAACCAATTTTTGCAGGTCTGATAGAACACGTGCTTACTAAAAAACCAATAAACCCTAATGAAAAAGCAATCGCAATTTCTGCAATGACAGAATAAATTGATGTTGGTTTTGAGAAAATTAATAACACAGCAAAAAGCGAACCGATTACGCTAGCAGTTTCGATAATCGCTAACGCTAAAAAATTACAACGAGATATTTCATCTTTTGCAGCAGGTTGTATATCCATTGCTTTTATTGCCGCTCTACTTATTTTACCTTGTGCAATTCCAGCACCCAAAGCATTGAGCCCTACAATTGTTCCTGCAATTAGATAATGTAAAAATTGAAAAGCTGTTATCATTATTCACTTTCGGAGACTGCCATAGCCAAATTTGTAAGCGAAAGAATTGAAAAAACAAATGCTTGTAAAAAGCCTTCAAACAAAATAAAAAATGCAGCAATTATTAATGGGATGCCGGTTATTGTTGTAATTGTATGTAGTAAAACTGAACCGGATACTGCTTTGTGATACATTGTCGCAATTATTGCTCCGCCAAATATATTTCCAAACAAACGAAATGATAGCGATAATATAGTTGCTAATTCACTTACAATATTTAAAACTACCATTGGTGCAAATGGCGAAAAATAATGTTTAATATAATCTATTACGCCATGTTCTTTAATTGCTTGGATTTGTATATATAAGAACGTAACAATAGCCAATGCTAAAGTAGTATTTAAATCTTTTGTAGGTTCTTCAAGTTCTGGAATTAGTGCAATCCAATTGCATGTGATAATAAAAATAAAAAGGGAAGCTGTAAATGCAAAATATTTATAAGTAAATTTTCCTATAGATTGTTCTACAAGATCCATAAAACTTATAATAAATTTTTTTATTAAGTATCCAATAATTGAATTTGGTTTTTGTAAAAAAAATCTTGAAACAACTATAAAAATAAGAATAACGGCAATTGCTGCCCATGTGTTAATAATTGTGTGAGCATTAAAAGTGAGACCAAAAAAATGCCATTCACTTTGTTCAAGAAGATTAAAGCCTTCCATGCTGGCCCCAAAATTTACAAACTTCGTTTGATAATATTTTACATTATAGAACTAATTTATGCCAAGGGCAATAAGATAAAAAAAAGACCACGCTTTTTTACGGCGCGGTCGATTAAATTCTGTGAACTGGTTAGAGATTAAAATTTCTTAATCCCTTTATTTTGCCAATACTTACTTACAATAGATTGTGAACCTGTAATAACAACCAATCCTTGGCGTTCATCAACAGACTTTTTAGCCAAATCAAATGCTTCTTCAAAAGTTTTACAAGCTTTTGCTTTTACTTTTAGAGCTTTCATTTCATTAGTTACTTTTTCAATATCCCATGAAACTTCTTCTTTATTTCCTGAAAGAGGTTCTTCAATAGGACAAACTAATAATTGTCCTGAAGTTTTTTTGAAGAAATAACGAATTAATTTGTAAAATTCTTCGCAAGCTAATTTGTCTTGAGCTGCGGCAACTATAATTGTTAAACCTTTTAATGGTCTTTGGTAATGAAGTAGACGTGTTCCAAGTAATAAGTTTTTGAAAGCATCAACGTTGCTTGCTGTATCAAGTAAAATGCTTGGTTTTTCTTTGTCTAATAATTGGAATCTTCCTGGTAGTTCATTAGTATTGTGTTTCCAAAATTGTTCTAATGTTTTTTGAGGATTTTCTGCTAATTTTTGTTTTGCTTCTAATGTTGGGCGGCCACGTTGTCCTTTTTGTCTTGCAAGAAGGCTATTATTTACAATGACACTATTTTTGTTTAAAAATTTATCAACAAAAATTTGAGCTAATCTTTCTGCTAATGCAGCGCATCTGCCATGAAGTTGTTCAAACGGATATGCAAGTGGTGCTAACTTTCTGATAGGCATTGCCCACAAACCACCTTGTGCATCTGTAAGATCATTCATTAATTGAAGATGTTCCTTCACTTGATCACCAGAAACTAAATGTGTACCTTTTTTGATAACTCCTGCTATATCTGTAATGATATCTTTCATTTTTTCTGTAGGTGTAATGACATCATCTTCAGTTGCGCGAGTAATTGCGACAACTTTAGCATCACAAATATTTACTGGGTTATATGTTCCGCCTTCATTTACTTCAAGAACTGCTGCATCAACTTTTTGTTGGCTAAAATACATTATAGCCATCATAGCTAAAATTTCATTTGAATTTGTTTGTAATCCAAGATTTTCTGATGTATTTATAACTTCATTAGCAATTTCAGTAAAAATTTTGTTGGAAACTGCTTCGCTGTTAAGAGAAATTCTTTCATTATATGTCAAAATATGAGGATGACACAATGCACCAACTTTGAGACCTTCTTGCATCAATAATTTTGTAGTAAAATGGACAGTTAAACTTTTGCCATTTGTTCCAGAGACAAAAATTGTAGGTAATTTGGATGCAAGTGAACCAAGAGCTGCATCAAGTTTTTTCATTCTTTCTAGGGTCTTGCTATTTGCATTGACAGACCAGTGTGAATCTAGATAATCTACTACCTCATTATAATTTCTTTGCTTACCCAACGGCAAACCTGCTTTAGTCGCAGTCTGTTTGGTTGAATCTATCATAATTTCTCCAACAAGAAAATTGCTATTAATTATTAAATATGTTGTTACTATTTGAATATTTATTATGTATTAGTCAAATTAACTAAGAATTTTAAATATGTCAAATTAACAATAAAACTTTGTTTTTCTCATATAAATTTACAAAAAATAAAATTATTTACTAATCGTTGCAGCCTGAAATGTTTAATGTGCAAATAGTGTATAAAATTGCTTTTTTAACTAATTGCAAGGTTTTCTAATAGTAAGAATTGGTAAAATATTTTTTTTAATTTTTTAAATCTTGCTGGCCAATATTTGGTGTATGTATTCTTAATATAAAATCAAGGGTTAAGGGGAAAAAGGGGACTTTATGAAAAACAGAAAAATTTTAGGATTTACATTAATTGAGTTAATGATAGTAATTGCTGTAGTGGCATTTTTATCGATGATCTCAATTCCAAACTTTATGAAATTTTTGGCAAAATCAAAACGAACGGAAGCATTGATGAATTTGCGATCTTTGGTTATAGCAGAAAAAAGTTACTGGGCCGAGCATGGCAAATATACAAATGTTCTTTCAGGTAATAACGGTTTGGGTTGGAAACCTTCTGGCAACAATTATTATACTTATGGATTTGCCGGTGCTGAAGGCCAAAATTATTTTAGTGGTTCATTAAAAGCTTCTGGTGGCGAACTTAGAAATACAAGAGCAGATGCTAGTGGATTTATTGCTGCAGCGGCAGGCGATATCGATGGTGATGGAAAAACAGACATTATTACAATCGACCAAGATAATAAAATCACAATTTTGCAAGATGATTTAGCAGATTAATAAAAATTCTGTTAAAATTGCTTCCGGTATTGTATTTTTCTTAAATTATTATTTACAAAAAAATGAAAACAAAATTCTTATTAATTTTTGCAACCGGATTTTCTTGCGCAAATTTTTCATCCACTTATTGTGCATATGCTGATGATCTTGCACGCGAATGTATTAAACGCATGTCAAAGGAATCAAGTCGAGAAAAATTATTAATATCTATTCCAGTTATTATTAAAAATAAACAGGATATAAATGAATCTCTAGAAAATAATTGTGAATATTTTCGTATCAATAATGAACGTTGCCATGTACCTGTAAGTCCATTATATAGTTCTATTCATCATGGATATGATGATATTATAGAATTGCTTTTAAAGAATGGCGCAAATCCTTCACAATTCAAATATATTTATGATGGTTATATACCTTTAACCAAGGCCTCATGTTTAAAGAATTATAATGTAGTAAAAATACTTTTAAAATATGGAGCTAATCCTTATAAACCAGATGAATTTGATACAACGCTGTGTGATATTGCGCATGATAATAATGATAAAATTCTTACAAAAATTTTTAAAGAATTTAATAATAAAGAAAAAGATAGCGCAAAATTATTTGAAGCAATCGAAGAAAATAATTTATTAAAATTACGGTTCTTTTTAAAAAAAGATTTTGTAAATCCAAATATTCAGAATGAATTGGGTGAAACACCGTTACATATTGCAGTTCTTGTAGAAAATATTGATGCCATAATATATTTGTTAGGTCATGGCGCAAATATTTGGATTACAAATAAAAATGGACAAACTCCAATTCATTATGCTGCATCAAAACCAGATACTCTAAAATTTCTTCTAGAAATTGGCAATAAATTAAATTCACAGGAATAAATATGAAAACAAAATTTTTATTACTTTTTAATATCGGGATCTTCGTCTCAAATTTTTCAACTATTAATTGCATGTCTAAAGCAGATATTAGTGATATGGTTGATATGGTCATGAAATCGAGATGCAAAAATTTATTAACATATGTCACTAATGCTATTAAAAATAAACAAGACTTAAATGCACCAATGTTCTTAAATAGTATGATAGAAAAAAAAGCAACTTTATATTATTCGATTCTTGATGGATATGATGATATTACAGAAATGCTTTTAGCACATGGTGCTAATCCAAATATAATATTTAAAGATTTTGGTCACGAAGAAACTCCTTTATGTCATGCTGCCATCTTAGGAAAAAATAATGTAGTAAAAATACTTTTAAAATATGGCGCTGATCCGAATCAATATATAACTCGCAATAAAAGAAAAGTTAAAGTTATAGATTTTTTATTTTCCATACCTCGATGTAAAGCAAATATTTCTAAAATTTTTGAAGATTTTAAAAATAAAGAAAAAGACAGTGCAAAATTATTTGAAGCAATCCAAGAAAATAATTTATTAAAACTTCGATTTTTTATAAAAAAATATTTTGTAAATATAAATGTTCAAAATGAAAAGGGTGAAATTCCTTTACACATTGCCATAAAATTACAAAATTTTGATGCAATAATAATTTTATTGGGACATGGTGCAAATATTGAGATTCAAAATAAATTAGGTCAAACACCAATTCATTATGCAGCAGATAAACCAGAAGTCTTAAAATTCTTAATTAGTTTTGAAAACTTACAAGAAACAAAAAAATTTATAGAAGAAAAAAGATCACAAAAATGAAAACAAAATTTTTATTTCTCATTTTAATTTTTTCTAATTTTCTCTTGCACGGCATGAGTTTAGGCCATGAGGCCATGGCAATATTGGAAGTTGCTTGCAAAAAAGGTTTTAATCTTGTCGATATAGATCAATTAAAAAAAGTGAATCATGCCAAATTATTGAAGTACATAACTACATTTAAAGAAAATGGATGCAGTTGTAATAGATGTCATTCTAATCTAGATATAACTTGGCATTGGATGGGATCTCCGGTGCTCGAAAAAATGTGTGGTTTAGAAAAAAATGGATTAACAGATTGTCCATTAATTGAAGCAATAAATTTAGGTTTTGAAGATATTGTTGAATCGCTCTTGAAATGGGGAGATAGTCCAAATAGGTACAGTTGTTATTTTGATAAAGAAGCTTCTGCATTATATATCGCGGCATCTTTAAATCGCGCAAATATTGTAAAAAAACTTTTAGATCGTGGTGCAGATGATCCATTTCGTTATCATTATGTTAGGGATCCAATTGAAATTGCACGAGTTAAGGGTCATAAAGATGTCTTAGAAGTTTTTGATGATTGGCAAAATAAAGACAAAAATAGTTTAAGACTTTTTGAAGCAATTGAAGAAAATGACTTATTAAAACTTCAATTTTTTTTAAAAAAACATTTTATAAAGCCAAATGTTACAAATAAAGATGGCGAAACACCTTTGCATGTCGCAATTAGGTTATATAATTTTGAAGCGATCAGGTATCTTTTATCTTATGGGGCAGATATAACAATAAAAAATAAAAATAAACAAACTCCGGTTGATTATGCACCAATGAGACAAGATGCTTTACCTATTTTGTTTGAAGCATTAAGACCAATGCGTGTATTTTTTATGAGTCTTGGTCATCGAAATCTAGCATATTTAAAAGATTTTTGTGATCGTGGCCTTTTATTTGATTTTGAAAAATATAAAAAATTACATTACAAATTATTATTAGAATGGACTAAATTTTTAATTCATAACAAAACACCAGATGTATTTCTTAGCGATTTTGCCGATCATCCTTTAATTGAGGCGATAAATTTTGGATTTGAAGATATTGTGCAACTATTATTACAAAATGGTGCAGATCCGAATGTAAAAAGTGGTTTTGATTCGCAAGCCTCAGCTTTGTATCTTGCAGTTTTTTTTGCAAATGCAAACATTGTCAAAATGCTCGTAAGTGCTGGTGCAAATGTAAATCCAGATGGTAAAAGCCCAATGCAGTTAGCGCAAGAAAAAAATGATCAAAAAATAATAAGTATTTTAAATGGCCCAGAAAATTCGGTGAGTGGCGGGATTTTTAATTTTTTCAACAGATTCTATTTGTTGCCAAGTCAAAATAGTTAAGGACAACATGAAAACAAAATTATTACTTTTAAATCTTGGACTTGTTTCCACAAATTTTTTATCTATTTTCAGCATGGGACATGATTGGCATCGTTCTTATACTGAATTTCAGCATAAAGATTTTCGGTCTGAATTATTAGAACATGTAAAAAACTTAATTAAAAATAAAAAAGATTTGAGTATTCGAGCAAAAGGTTGTAAACGGCCTCCAATTATCGAAGCTTGTTTATATGGCTATAAAGAGATTGTCGAACTATTATTGCAAAATGGCGAAAAACCTGATCGCAAATTTTTAGGCGATTCTTGCCTTCACGTTGCCACATTTTATGGATATTTAGAGACTGTAAAAATACTTTTAAAATATGAAGCAAATATCTTCGTGACAAATGATAGAGGATTAACTCCAATACATATTGGAAAACTAAGTAAGAATAAAAAAATTAGAGAATTTTTTGAAAATCTTTTACAACTTAAGCGCATTGAAAAAGAAACTTTATTTATCGATGCGGTAGATAAAAATAATGTCGGTCTAGTAGAATTTCTTTTGGGTAAAGGACAAAATCCAAATGTAATTGATCAAATATTAAACAAACCGGTTATATACACCGCAGTTTTATTAGGACACACAAAAATTGTTGAACTTCTTGTAATATATGGGGCCAAAACAGATTTTGTGGATCCACTGACTCAAAAAAATTTAGTTGATTTTGCAAAACATTGCGGCAATGGGGATATTGTAAAAATTGTACAAAAATCTAAAAGATGAAAATAAAAATCTTATTAACTATTTTCTTGATTTTGACTTTCAAAAGTCAATGTTGGTATGAAGAATTTAGAAAAAACCATCATATAAAATTATTGGATTATGTTATGTATTTGATAAGAAATAATCAAGATTTGAATGGTAAATATTATGAATTAGATGGTTTTGGATCATTATTAATTGATGCTTGTCGTCACGATTATGAGGATATTGTAGAATTGCTCTTACTATTCGGAGCAGATCCTAATATACGAGAGATTACTGAACGAACTCCTATTTATTTTGTACATGATAATGACAATATCATACACCTTCTTTTAAAATATGGGGCCGGAGTAAATGTAAAGGATTGTCATGGAAGAAGTCCTATAGACTCTGCTAAGCAATGGAAGTATGGAAAAGCAATTCAAATTTTAGAGAAAAATTTTAATAATAAGCAAAAAAATTCTTTAAGAATTATAAATAAAATAAGAATTTTAAAAGATTTTGAGAATAAAGAAAAAAATAACCTAAAACTATTTGAAGCAGTTCAAGAAAATAATTTATTAAAATTGCGGTTTTTTTTAATGCAGGACTTTGTCAATCCAAATGTTCAAAATGAACTTGGAGAAACAGTTTTGCATGTGGCAGTACAGTTACAAAACTTCGAAGCAATTAAATATTTATTGGGTTATGGAGCAAATGTTTGGATTAAAAATAAAAAAGGACTTACTCCAATTCATTATGCAGTAAATCGTCCTGAAGTTTTAAAGTTTTTGATTGAATTTGCAATGTCTCAAAGTCTGTTTAGTAAGCTCGTAAATTACTTGCGCCGTTATACCAATTTAGAAAGCTTTTATTCACAACTTTATAGCCGCCATTTGTTGGGTATTGGCCAGTAAAATACCAATCTCCTTTATACTCAGGCATTGCATTGTGCAAGCCTTCAATTGTTTGGAATATTACTTGAACTGTGCCGGCCCAATTTATATTTTTTGGCGTCAACATCTGAGAAATTTTATTTTCTAAGTCTTGCTGGCTGAATAATTTATAAATTTGTTCAATATTATTTATTTTGCAATCTTCATTACAATTTTGAGCAATTTTGTCGATCAATTCTTCTTTATTATTTTCTTTTAATAATGCAATTGCTGCATTAAATGCAATCAATTTTCCAATTTGGCTCATATCTATTCCATAACAATCGGGATACATAATCATTGGCGCTGAACTTACAATGATAATTTTTTTGGGATTCAAATTAATTAGTTCTTTAATTATTGATTCTCGCAACGTGGTGCCACGCACTATAGAATCATCAACAACTACAAGAGCATCAGTTGGTTTTATTAAATCTTTTGTAAAATCATAAATATGATTTACTAATTTTATTCGAGACTCATCTCTTGTTATAAATGTTCTTAATAGTTGATCTTTAGTTATAATTTTTTCTGTTCTTACGTTTTGGTTAGTCAATTTTCTAATTTCTTCAACTAACCCTAAAAATGCAATTTCGCTTGTGTTTGGAACATATGTAAAAACTGTGTTTTGAATGTCAGAATTTATTGCTTCTATAACCCGACTGGCTAAATTCTTACCCAACATTTTTCGTTGATGATAAATTTGCGGATCTGATGCTCTACTAAAATATATTCGTTCAAATGTACATTGTCTGACAGGAAATTGATTGTTAACAAAGTTGTGTTCTTCGATTTGCCCATTTTTTTTGACAATAATGATATGTCCGGGTTTTAATGCAAAGATGTCATTTTGATCTGCATTGAATGTAGACATTAAAGCAGACTTTTCCGAACTTGCTGCAAACACTTCTTCATCTTTATAAAAAAAAGCAGGTCTTATTCCATAAGGGTCTCTTAAAATAAAAATATCACCGTTGCCTAAAATTCCCGAAAAAACAAAACCACCATCAAAATTGATTACTATATTTTTTAAAATTTGTGACAATTCAAGATTTTCATTTTCATCTATTGCATTGCAAATTAAATCAATAATAATCTGTGTATCTGCAGTATTTTCATTTTTTAAATTAAATTTTGTTTTAAGTTCTTCGATATTTGTTAAATTAAAATTTCCTGCAAGTGCAAAATTCTTTTCTGCTTCATTATGTTTTCTTACAAATGGTTGGCAATATCCAATACCATTTCCGGCAAATGTTCCATAGCGCAAATGACCAAGATATATTTCAGCAGCAAATAAATTTTTAATTTTTATTTCTTCTGTTGAAAAACAATTTTGATTTGTAGATTTTTTTACTAGTTTATTAAATAGATCTTCCAAAGCATTTTCTTTTGCTGATCTTATTCTTTTAAAAAATAATGTTCCGGCAGGCATGTCTAATTTAAGAAATGCAAGACCAACCCCATCTTGACCTCTGTTGCGTTGCTTTTCCATTAACATGCAAACTTTTTTCAAACCCCACTCGGGATCATCATATTTTTCGACATAATGATTAAGTGGTTTAAGCAGTCTTACCAGTGCTATACCGCATTCATGATTTATGTGTTCTGCAAAAATTGAAAAAGAAAAAAAATAAAGAGATAAAAATTTTAAGATTTGATTCATAATGCATTCATAAAAATGAAAAAATACGGGCACTATTATCGCATTAATTCTTAAATTGCACAACCGTAATTATGGTTGCACATTTTATATGTTGAATCTAATGAAAAAAATGATAGAATCACCGCTCAAGAATTTTATAATGTAATATTGTTGAAAGATTAGATGAATAAAATTTTATTTTTTATGTTCTATATAACTACAGTGAACTTTGCAATAAAAGCAGAAATAAGAGAAATAAATAAAATTAAAAAGTTTGAATCAGTGCTTTCTAAACTTCCATGGTTTGAAAATTGGGGTGCGCCACGTGTAAAAGATTTCATGAAGCCTAAGCGAACATTTATTGCAAAAATTAAGAAGGCTATAGCAAAAGGTTTAATTCCGCTCAAATCTCAATATTATACTTTTGAAACAGATGAAGATGCTAAGAATATATATAAAAATTTAAAGAGTGGTTGGAGAGTTATTTGGTATTATATTGATTGCGAATAGAACTTTTTATTGTTGTTCCTTAATTTTTGCTTCAAGTAGTTTTACTATTTCTGTATGACCATTTTCGCTTGCCAATATAAGAGCAGTATCTCCATAACCTAAATTACTTGCATTAACATTAGCATTATTGGCTATCAGTATTTTTACTATTTCTGTATAACCAGCCCGGCTTGCCCATATAAGAGCAGTATCTCCATTATTATCACTTGCATTAACATTAGCATTATTGGCTATCAGTAGTTTTGCCATTTCTATATAACCATTCCCGCTTGCCCCGCTTGCCTCAATAAGAGCAGTATATCCCTCATTATCTCTTGCATTGACATCGGCATTATTGGCTATCAGTAGTTTTACTATTTCTGTATTACCATTATTGCTTGCCACTATAAGAGCAGTATATCCAAAACTATCATCTCTTGCATTAACATCAGCACCTGAATATAAAAGTATCTGAATAATATCTTTTTTTATTTTTGCAGCGTTAAAAAGGGTTTTATTAATATCTTCTTTGGAATAAATATTTTTAAATATTTCTCCAATTGTTTCATAAATTATATTTTTTTGTTTTTTATTTAATTGTATTGATAAACTTATTTCCAATTTTTTAATACCAGAAAAAATATTTTTTAAATTATGAGTTAATGAATTTTCAGGATTAATTAAAGATTTAGCAAAAATTGGTAATTGGAAATCAAAAATTTTAACCTGTAATTCTGCTGGCAAATTATAAGTAGGAAATTCTTCTAACTGTTCCATTGCATCACAATTCAAAAAAGAACTTAATAAAAATAAATTTAACCAAATTTTTAGGTTCATAATTTCAACCTCCCCAACAACACACTTTAAATTCTGATACAAAATTCTTCTATTCTAATTGTAACAAATATTAAAATAAAAAAACAACGGATTCATAGGCCAGATTTTATAAAGCTATTCAGTTAGAATCTGTATTTGGAATCTTTGATATGCTTAGTGATAAAGAAAAACTGTTAAAATAACATATTAAACATTGAAATATCGTTTTAAAAAAACGTAAATTATAGATCCGAATGCAAGTAATGGACCGAACGGAATTCTTGTCGAAGAATCTGCTTTTTTAAGAACTAATAAATAAATTCCATAAATAGATCCTAAAGTTGCACCAATTGTTAAAGCTGCCCATGCGCCAATAGGGCCGGTAAATGCGCCAATTGTTGCTAACATTTCAGGGTCACCTTCTCCCATACCACGAACTCTTTTTATTTTAAAAAAAATAAAACTCATTAGGGCAAGAATAGAATAGCCAAGTATAAAACCAAGAATGGAATGAATTAAATTAATTTCAAGCAAATTAAAATAAGCAAAAATAAATGCGAATGGAATTAAGAATAAAGTTGCAAATCTAGAGATAAGCATAAATTCAAGATCTGTTCTTATTGTTATAATCATCGCAGAAAAATAAAGAAAATAAGATAACCAAAATTTAGGCTCGATTGTTAAAATCATTAATGTAAAAATTAATGCCGTTAAAATTTCGATAAATGGATAAAGAAAAGAAATATTTTTTTTACAATTTCTGCATTTACCTTTTAAATTGAGCCAAGAAATTACAGGAATAAGATCATACCAAGAAATTGTTTTTTTGCAGTTTGGACAAAATGATCTAGAAATTAATAAACTATCGCCACTGATTAAGCGATAGGAAAGCATATTTAAAAAAGAACCGTAAATTAAAAAAAGCAAGATAAGTAACAAAATAAATATGATCATTATTCCTGTTCTACATCTTGCTCTTTAACTTTATCCAGAATTTCTTCAAGCTTCATTTGCTTTTCAAGATCTTCATCATATTTAAAAACAAGTTCAGGAGTATATCTAGAAGGCAATTTTGAAAGAGCTTTTCGCAATGATGGTTTATAAAGTTTTAAAACTTCAAGAACTTCATCAAAGTGTTTTTTCCCTTTGTATGAATAAAAGTATATGTAACATACGCCTTTATCAACTGAAAGGGAAACTCTGCTTAAAATTACGCCTTGTAATCTAGTATCATCCATCGCTGTTTGCATAAACAGCCTAGAAATTTCTCTAAATAGAAGAGACTCTTTTTGTGCTTTTTTAATGTTTCTTAAAGGACCAGACATGAGAAATTAAACTGGCTTTTGGGTTGCCATTCTAATCCAGTTTTGTCTTACAGCACGCATTAATTTTTTACGTCTTTTTTGTGTAGGTGGTTCATAATAAACGATACGTTTCATATCTCTTACTACGCCTTCACGTTCATTTTTTTTCTTTAATTGACGTATAGCGCGTTCAATGTTTTCATTGACTTGTACAACAATATTAGCTTTTTTTGACATTAAAATCACTTATCCTTTGTTATTTGTCATAAAATAAACTACTTCTATTTTATAACAAATTTATTAGAAAGTAGCAACTATTGATCCCATAAATGTATTGGTTCTATAAGCATTTCTTCTGTTTACAGGAGCCTGCCACAAAAATCCTAAAGCTATTCCAGGCGATAAATCATACCATAAACTTGAATTTATAGCCTGATATTCAAACTTAGTTAATTGTGATGCTAGTTTGGTTAAAAATGGTGTATCGCAGGCAAGACCCTTAATACAGTCTTGAGCATGGCTTACATATACATATTGAATATATACAGAAAGTCTTTCAATAAAGTGGTACGCACTCATAGAAATATTAAATTCCCAGTTTGTTCCAGGTTCTATGCGTACATTTGCACCTGTTGGGAAAATACCACTTTGTAAACAATTTGTTGGCATTCGATAATTACAATAATCTCTAGGAAACCAGTGTGTAAATCCGGCTTCCATGCCAAGTAATATTGTTTCTACAAAATCAAAACTAAATCCACCTCTAAAACCTAATGAAGCATGTCCATTATATCCTGTTGGCAAACTGAAAACTTTATTTTGATTTATGTCTTTTCCGAATGGTAATGAAGCTTCGCCGACTATATATGGAGTAAATAGGAAATATGGCCAAGTAGGACGATTTCTATTAATTTCGTAAATTCTTCTCCAGAAAAGAGAAAGTATTGGATCTTCTAAGCCTGTTGTATGGAAATCATCAAAATCTAAATTTAAAGTTTTTCCGATTGTACAAATTTGCTTCATAATACGATTTATAACTAATTTTTTGCAATCACATGGCCATGATTGAACGCAGCAATCTATATTGTTACAGCAGTCGGTATTAAGGCAATTTGTTGATGGTGTAGTTTCACTGAATGCTAGACAGGTCAATGCGGTTGCACTGCAAGTTAAATCATTCAATGTTGCTGTTTGTCTAATATCAGCTACGCCAAAATTTATTCTAAAACCTAAATCGCAAGTTATCATAAAGTTGGCTTCGAAGCGTATTCCAGATTTTCTATAATTAATTGGAACATCAAAAAATCCAAATCTTTGCTGACTATCTGCAGTTGACGTGCTTTTAATAAAATCGACACATGTTTGTTCAGCCACGTTAGAAGGTAATCCAAGAGCATTAAGCAAGAGCGGTGCTACATTCGGATCATAAAAAAACCCTACTACGTTCCAAGGTCCCAATAAATTGCCAAGGTCTGTTTTGTTATGTTTAAAATCTGTGCCTCGACATGCTTTTTGTGTATAACCAGAAATAGATAAATTTGCTCTTTCTGGTGGCAGATCTGGTTCATTATATTTGTAACTAGCTCTTATTCTCGAAGTTAAAAAATCATAAGGGTCAAGAACTGTAAAAACTGGATATGGATCATTTTTGTTAAGACTGCTAAAGCCCAAAATAGGAAAATTAAAAACGGCCATGCAGCAAATTAGAAGTTTAACATAACTTTTTAAGCTCATTACTATCCTTTCTAAAATAGTCTTGGCTGCTAAGGAGTCGCCAATTTAAAAGTGTAGTTGGTTACAGTTATAACATCATTTAAGATTGGTAGTCAAATTCCTTTTCTTTATGTCAAATAACATATATAGTTAAATCCAGGCTACGCTTATTCCCCAATCTTTTTTAGATTGGCGCTCAGAATATGAGCGGTCTTTCCGTCGTCGCCTTTGGCTATGCCGGACGCGGCAAACTCGGTAAGCTATGCCGGATTATTATTATCTATAATTATTAATTTTTTATGTATTGCAATTATTATCAAGCAGTAGTAAAACAAAAAGATGTTTGGTTTTTTGTAGCTACTCTAAGAAGTTTTGAACATCTGACATTTGATAGAACTTTGGATAAACAAAAAAGTATTTTTGAATTTTTTGTTCCTAAAGATTTAGAAAAAGAGTTTGAAAAAATTATGCAAATTTATATTGGGTATAATATAATTTCAGACTTTCAAAAATTGACAAATCGTCTTGAAGATCCAAATCAAGAAGTATAATTTCTAATTACAAATAATCGTTCTTTGGTTTCTTTAAGTCCTAAAAGATTTGCAAGATCTTTTATGCTTGGTCCATTAGAAGAACCAAATAATAATAATCTAATGACGTGATACAAATCTTTATTTGGAATTTGTTGCAGCTTTGCAGATGCGATTAGGGTTTCAATTAATTCTTGTGAATTTTTTATTTTTTGATTTTTTTCAATTTCTTCAATTATCAAACTTAATTTTTCCAAATTAAATTCATGTAACATTTCTTTGTTAATTTCTGGCCTGAAAAAATAAAATTTAATTAACTGAGGTACATCATTTAATGTGAATAGTTCTGGTTGAATATATTTGATAAGTTCAATTAATTGAGAATCTTTCATCAATTTAGATTGAGCAAACTCTTTTTCAATTAATGATCTTGTAGATCTTAATAAGTCCTCAGGATCCATTTTTTTTATCCAGTTATGATTGACCCATTTTAATTTTTCTGTGTCATATCTAATTTTACTGGTTGAAGCTATCGCTTCAAAATTAAGAGTCCTGATTAACTCTTCTAAAGACATTATTTCTTTTTCAAAAGATCCGCCAATTATTGATAAATAATTACAAATTGCTTGAGGCAAAAATCCAGCATTTTTTAAATCATCAAGAGAAAATCCAAAATCTCTTTTTGACAATTTCTTTCCTTGAGCATTTCCAATTATAGGCAGATGCCAAAAGACAGGAACTGGTGCATTAAATGCATTGTATAAAGCAACCTGGCATGCAGTATTTGTAAGATGATCTTCGCCACGAAAAACATGAGAAATTTTCATTGTCATGTCATCTACAAAATTTGCAAAGATAAAAGTAAAACTTCCATCTTGGCGAGTTAATGGAAAATCTGCAAAATTTGCAAGATCAAAATACATTTCTTTATGTGCCAAATCATAAAAATGAATCTTTTGAGTTTGATCTAGTTTAAATCTCCAAATAAATGGAATTTTATCATTTAATTTTTGGGCAATTTGATCGTGTGTCAAATTTGCACAAGTACGGTCGTATCTTGGAGGTTGTTTTAAAGCTATTTGTCTTTGTCTTTTTTTTTCTAATTCTTCTACCGTGCAAAAACATCTATAAACTTGATGATTATCTTCTAGTTGTTTTAAATGTTTTTTATAAATTTCTGTTCGCTCAGATTGATAATATGGAGCATAAATACCATTTTTTTCTGGGCCTTCATCATAATTAAGGCCGAGCCAAGCAAGATCATCAATTATTTTTTGAGACAGATGGGAAATGTTTCTAGCAGTATCGGTATCTTCGATGCGTAAAATAAAGGTTCCACCTTTTTGTCTTGCAAAAAGGTAGTTAATTAGCGCTGCCCTGACATTCCCTAAATGCATAATGCCTGTAGGAGAGGGAGCAAAACGTACTCTTACTGGATTAATGCTCATAATAAATCCTAATGGTTCGATACGATTTCTTCGAAATCACTCACCATGATTGTCAATAAAATATAAATTTTTACTTTAATTATACTACAATTTTATATCATACCCAAATTTATCTTTGACAGGAGTAAAAATGTTTTGATACCTTATGCTGAAAAGGAAAGTGGTAAAAAAAGGAGAAGCAATGAATAAGTGTTTAAAAATCACATGCCAAATTCCGGCAAAACCCAGTGGCGTAATGAGTTCTATTCAAAAAGTTGCAAAAAAATACGAGGTTGAGGGTTTGGTGCAATTGGTAGAAGGTGAAATGAAAATGGTTGCATGCGGCAAAAAGGAAAATGTAGATCTTTTTGTAGATGAACTGCATGCAATTTGTATTCAAGACCCAGATCAATTTTTAGAGGTTGAGCCATTTTTAAAAGATAAAGATTATCGTGGAGTCTTTAGGATTATTGAGTAACAATTTTTTGATTAGTTCCAGAAATAATTTTTTTAATTTTTTCAAAAAGTAGGATAAATATCCTCTTTTATAACTTCCTCAAAATGTTTGTGTAAAAGTAACCACAATGCTACTGCGCCTAATCCTAAACTAATTGCAAGTTCTTTACATTCACGTCTGATTTGATTTGGAGGAAATATCCTATTGCGCAATCTTAGCGCATTAAATTCATTTGCATCCATGGCAAAAGTTTGTCCGAAAAATAATCCAAAAATTAAAAATATCTTTTTTAACATATTTTCTCCCAAAATAATTACTTATATCCTAATAATTTTTTAAATTTTTGCTACAATTAAAGTACTTTTTGGGGTTAATCTGTGTTTTTGTCATCATTGTTTTTCATATTTATATTTTTTATAGGGTCATCACAAACTCAAAACATAAACGTCAATTTAAAAAATGAGTTTAGTGAATCTATTTTTAATGACATTCAATTTCCATTGTACTTAAATGATATAAAAATATTTTCAGACGTTATCTTTGATGATTTCGAACAATGTAAGTTGATTGATTTAAAACCAGGTCTTGCAAATGAAGCTGATTTAAAAAATTTATTACAGAACTTAAAAAAGAAAAATAAATTTGAATCTTGCACTTTGTCTTTAAAAAAGCTTACAGGAAATAAATTTAATCTTTTATTAAAACTACACAGTTATAGGACTTTTGAAAACGTACGAATTAAGGGCAGGCTGCGGAACAAAGAAAAATATTTAAGAAATTATCATTTTGAAGTTGGTGAATTTTTTGATGAGAACAAGCATAAACATTTTATTTCAAAAATTATCAAAGATCTTCACGCCGATGGATTTTTGTCTGCAAATGTTACAGATAAAATAGATTATAATCCAAAAACAAAGTCAGTGATTGTTAAATTACATTTAGAAAATTTAGATAGATATGTAATTGAGGATATTGATTTACAATTTAAATCAAAAAAAATAAATAATGATCATTTAAAATTAAAACAAAAAATTCAAGTTAACTTTTTAAATTCACTTAAAAAAAATATTTATAGTAAAAATCTGATAAATGAACATATAGAAAATTTAAAAAAATATTTAGCAAAAAAAGGTTATTTATTTAGCAAAATTAAATTTAATAAAAATTTTTCATCAAAAAAAAATAAAATAATTTTAAATTTTGAAATTGATTTGCAAAATAAAAGAAAATTCATTTTTTTTGGGAATCACTTTTTTACTACAAACCAATTGCTTTCTAGAATGCTATATTTTGGAGATTCACTTCTTTTAATATCACCTTCATTATTGGCACAAGAGATAGCAGACATTTATCATAATTTTGGGTTTTGGGACATTGTTGTAAATGTCAAAGAAGAAGATGGTAAAATATATTTTTTAATTAATGAAGGACAACGTGCAGAAATTAAAAAGATATCAATTCAAGGAAATAAACAGTTTCAAAATAACTTTTTTGATAGCGTTTTAGAAAATAAATTTTATGACAAAGATACTTTAAAACAAGCTCTAGATGAAATGACTTTGTTTTATTTGCAACAAGGTTTTTGGGATTTCGAAATTATAAACCAAAATTTAAAGCAGTTGGGTTTAAATCAAGAATATGAGTTAGAAATTTCAATTCATGAAGGCGAGAGAAAATTTTTAAAAAAAATTGAAGTAGAAAATTTTCCTAATCCTTTTATTTTATCTGGCGGTCCTGTGCCATTTAATGTTGATTTTTTAAAGGAACAAAAAGAATCTTTAATTAATCACTTTAGATCTTGTGGATATTTATACGTAGAAATAGATTACAAAATTAACGAAGAGCCTGATGGTTGCATATTAGTTTGGCAAATTAAAGGGGATATTAACCAGGTAACATTTGGTAAAACAATTATTTGTGGATCCAGTTCATTACCGTCAGATATTATTTTAAGAGAACTCACATTCAAAAAAGATGAAATTTTCGATAGAAAAAGAATAGATGAATCATTAAAAAAATTAAGAAATTTAAATATTTTTGATCAAATCAATTTAACAGTCTTAAATAATAAAAATAAAAAAAATGAAAAGGATTTGCTTTTAAAATATAATCTGGACGATCCTTTTGAAATTAGAACAAGAGTTGGATTTCAATCAGTCAGCAGAAATTTAAGTTTCAATGGCGGGTTAACTTATTTAATTGGTGCATCATTTATTTGGAAAAATCCATTTAACTATGCTGATATTATAAAAATAATTTTAGAAGCAAATAGATACAAAAGTGATATTTGTTTTTCTTACGAAGTTCCTTGGTTTTTCCAAGTTCCAATAAGAACCGCTTTTAAAGTTTATAGCATTCGTTATGAACAACCGATAGTTATAGGTTCAAGAAAAAATTTATATAAAGCATTTCAAGATGGCTGCTTGGTAAATTGTACAAAAAAATTAGAGCGTTATGATTTTTCAATGAATCTTGGTTTTGAGGCGATGAAAATTGATAGTCTTCAACCTCATCTTGCAGCATTAATTGATTTTCAAGCACGGCTTTTAGGAAAATATGTTCCATATTTTTTTATTGAACCTTCAATATTTTTAGACTTTATAGATGATAAATTAAATCCAAAAAAAGGTTCATTAACTTTATTTTCGGCAAAAGGAATGTTTCCTATCAATTTACCTCAGGGCTATTTTATAAAATTTTTATTTGAGCAATCTTTTTTCTTTCCAATTGTTGATCCTATAATCTGTGCTCTAAGATTTCGCTTTGGTCATATTTTTAATTCAGATTTTAAAAATATTATGCCAATTGAACGTTTTTATTTGGGCGGTTCATTTTCAATACGAAGTTATGAACCTGATCATGTACCCCCCGTAAATTTTTTGCCAAAGGATGATACTAATTCCTGTTGCCTAGTTCCCACTGGTGGCAAAAGTATGGTTAACATAAATAGTGAATTTAGATTTCCACTATATCAAAAAATTTCTGGAGTAATTTTTAATGATATGGGTGTTTTGGTCGGACAAAAATTTAGTGATATTTTAGGAAACAATTGGGTTGGTGGTACAGGTTTTGGTCTACGTTATGCAACTCCAGTTGGTCCTATTCGTTTTGACATTGGGTGGAAATGGAAAAAAAGATTTCCACAAGATAAATCTTATTCTTGGACATTAACACTTGGGCAAGCATTTTAATTCCTCGATACAATTCCTGCGGAATCACTCGGAATGATTACTTATTAAATCATCTCGAGTGAAATTGCAAAGCAATTTTGTATCGAGAGATGTAGCGAAGAGTTATGTTTATCATGCCTCAGCCTGAGGTTTCATTTCCAACCATTCAGATTGTCCGATATCTAACCAAACAGAATTTTGTCCTAAATCTCTTCGTTTTTTGTCAAACGTTAATTTTAATCCTTTAAAATCATAATCTTTAAATGATGTAATTTTTTCTAAGATTTTTTCTTTTGTTACTTTGCCGTCAATTTGTCTGATTGTATCTATTAATATGCTCATGCCAATGTATCCTTCTAATGCATATGGGTCTGGATTAAGGCCAACTTCTGTACTTTCCTTATAATATTCTTTAATAATTTCCAACTTGCTTGTCATTGGGTTAGGTGTTACTTGGCAGAAGATTGTTGAAATTCCTCGTTGCTTCATAAATCTTTTAAAACTGTTACTGCCAAGTGGCGAAAGTGCAAAAAGCTTCATTCCAAAAAATTTCTCAACACCAATTTGTCTTATCAGTTCTTCTGTTGGTAAAGAATCAGCAAATAAACCTAGTGCATCTATTAATGAATCTTTAAATGTATTTAATATTTTTTTAAAATCAGTTCTATTTAATTCATACGGAAATTTTGAAAGTTCTATATTATATTTTGATAAAATTTTCTGTGCTTGCTCGAGTTCTTCATTACCCGCTGTACTATAAGTATAAAAAGCTCCCCAAGATTGAGGGCTCAATATTTTTAAAACATAATTTACTACAACATTCACTTCATCTTTATAAGATGCTCTGAAGTTAACGATTCCTTTTAAATCTGGTTCTCTTAAAATTTGGCTACCTGTTGGAGGAAATAATACTAAAATTTTTCCGTCTTTAATTAAATCTAAATTTGGTTTTAAAGTTGAAGTTCCAGTATTACAAATAAATGTATCAATTCCCATTTGCATCATTTTTTCTATATTGTTGCGCGCAAATTTAGGATTATATTTATCATCTAAAATAACGAGTTTAATATTTCTACCTTTAATGCCACCTTCCATATTAACTTTTTTGGTAGCTAAAAAGATTCCTTGTTGAATTTTTAATGCAGAATCTGCCAGACCGCCGGTTAATGCCAAACTTGAGCCTATGACTATTCGTTCTTTCCTGTCCGCCATAGCTTTACTGTGCCCGCCATAGCCTTGTGCGACGGCTGGGGCGTCGGCGGATTCTTGCCTGTCCGTCGAATCTAGAAGTTCACCTGTTGCAACGTTATAACTTTCTTGCCATATAAAACCAGAATGATTTTTAAGGTCCTGTGTTCTTAATGTGATGACACTTTTTTCTATTGGATTTTTTATTGTTAATATTGCATATGCATCTTTAAAAAATTTAAATATGTCTTTATAAATTGTTGTAGGAGAAGATAATAAAACCCAAGCTGTTGAACCGAATTCAGGTTCCAATAAGTTTAATGTTCTTGGCGTATCTAATAGAGGTGTTCTTTTTTGTCCACGTATCATACCTAAAATATTAGCTGGATTTGAAATTTGATTATTTTGAGCAATGTTGTAAAACTTTATATCTTTATTATTTTCAGGCACATAAGATTCATTTAAATTGTTTACATCAAATTTTTTTGTGTCCCTGCCAAAATATGAAATAAGAATACTATCTTTAGTGTTATTGGAAACAGATAAAAAAAGTCCCAATGGAAGAGTATCGAAGAAAGAATTTATTAAATTTATTAAAGAATTTCTCTTTTCAATAGATTCATAAAATATTTGGATTTCAGATGACATGCAAAAGTTTTCCCAATTTTTTTTGTATTCTTGATTTCCTTTAAGATAAAAAACTTTGTTAGGGTTTTTTTCCATTAAGCTGGTTGCTAATTCGAGAGTAAGCAGATTATAAGGATTTCCATTTACCAAATTGCCGATAAAAACAAAATAATAATCTGGTTTTATAATTTTTAAATTTTCATCAATAATACCTTGGCTTTGCAAATCTAATAAGTCTCTTACTAAAGAATGAAAGGCGGCATTAATTTCGCCCCAAATAACTAATTTTGAATCTTCTTTTAAATTTAAACTTATGACATAATCTTCATATTTTAATTCAGATTTTCTTTTATTAGATAATTCTTGTAATTTTTTGAAAAATTTTTCTTTTGAAACATAAAATTGCCCAAGTTTTAATGATATTAGAAGCTTGTTCCAAAATGATGGTCTTATACTTTCATAAAATGTTGTATAATCCGGATTATTCCAATCCTTATTGTCTGCTTTAGGAAATTCTGGACGAGTGTTTGCATAATTTTTTATTTCTGTAAGATTTTCAAATGTATAAATTGATGGGCAAGAAAGTAAAATACTTATTGAAAAGATATATTTAATTATTTTCATTATATGCCCCATAACAAGAAATAAACTGTTGAGAGTAATACAAAAGTTTGTAATGCAAGAACTATATAAGTTGAATTTAATTTTAATCTGTAAAGAACTAGATAAAAAAAGAAAATTAGCATTATTGCAATAAAGAATAGGAAATATAAATAATCGGAAAGCATAAAATATCCAACTTGAGGTGACATGCTTTCTATGACAAATTTAAAGGCTATTATCCCAGTTACGCCGCCAGTTGCAAGTCCTAGACTGCTGCCAGCGGAATACTGATCTGGATCGAGTGAAAATGTAAAAAGGCTTAAAAAGAAAATCATTATTAATGGTATAAAAATGGTAATAAAATATTTGGTGTCAGTTCTTAAATAATTTATTTTGAATACTGTTCTCAGATTGTAAACATCGGTTTTTTTATCAAATTCTTCCAAAACTAGTTTTGTAATACCTGCATCGACTGATGTATCTAATTGATTCCAACCAATATGTCTCATATCTGGTTTAATTATAAAATCTTTTTTTCCAGCTCTAAAAAAAGCATCATTTGGATATAAAAATTTATTATCTAAAACAATGAATATACTATGATTATCGATAGGAAATCTTGAATATTTTAAAGCCGATGCAAATTTGACCTTAATGTTGTAGCGGGCAAATAATTTATTATCTACAATCTGAGTATAGGGGGCAGATTTTTCAAGAATTTCTCCTTTATCAAAGGAAAAATTACCTATAGTCTCTAATGAAATAGCCGCAGGATCAAATTTAAACCAAATAACTCCGGAAAATGTAAATTCTCCTTTGACCATATCAAAGTTGGAAAAATTATTTAAATATAGTCCAACATCTATTGGTGTTTGTATTTCACCAAAATTACGAGTTAATTCAGTCGGGTTCAAATTAAGTAATTCTGGCCGTGTCTCTTCGAATAAAAATTTGCTAGATGCTTTATAAACTGCAACCGAAATAACAATCGAAACAATAATAATAATCAGTGTTTGAAAAGCGGGCATTACTAAATATTTTTTTTTCTCTTCAGGTGTCATATTTATCCTTTTTGTCTACAAAAATTCTGGGGTGTTTTTTGAGAGTGTCATATTTCAAATTGTTAAAAGTCAAGAATTAGAATTTTTTAAAAAAATTTCTTTTACTTTCCTTCAAAAAACCTTTATATTCAAATAGTTATATTAAAAGGGAATCAAAGGTTAAAAATGGCAATTAATGACAAAGAAAAACAGTTTCATGGTGAAAATCATGACGATACTCTAAAAGTATCTGGAGCACATAAGTCGGATCATTTTCATGGACACTCCGGTAGTGGGGAACATGCGCATCATTCTGATTCACTTGTTTATGAATTAATGTGCCATTTTCCATATGCAATTTTTTCAATTGCCTTTGGTCTAATTCTATTGAGTGTGTTTGGGTATTATTCTTTAAATACTACCGATTTAAAAATGATCAAAAAAGGCTATAAACTATTATTTCATAGCTTCCACTTTTTACATATCGTCTTTGCAGCTACAGGTACAGTCTTAACTTTTCTACGTTTTTCCAACAACATGCTTAGAGCATTAGTAGTTGGCGTAGTTTCTCCAATAATATTCTGTATGCTTTCAGATGTTATTATGCCTTATATCGGTGGTTTAATTTTGGGCCAACCAATGGATTTTCATATTTGTTTTATAACAGAATGGAAAAATGTTGTTCCTTTTTTGATTATAGGAATAATTAATGGTATTTTACTTGCGAAACATTACAGTGCATTTGGAAGATTTTTTTCAATGGGATCACATTTTGTACATATTTTAATTAGTACTCTGGCGTCACTTTTTTATATGGTGTCCCATGGTTTTGTGAACTGGGCTAATTTTATGGGACCAATTTTTGTAGTCATGATAGCTGCAGTTGTTTTCCCTTGCACAATGTCTGATGTTGTTGTACCAATGTATTTTGCAAGAAAAAGAAGATGAGAAGTATACGAATTGAAAATTTAAATAAATCTTATAGAGGCGAAGTAGTTCTGGAGAATATCAATCTCACAATTCCTTCGGGAAAATTCTTTGCTCTTTTAGGACCAAGTGGTAGTGGAAAAACTACTATTTTAAGAACCATTGGTGGTTTTGAAACAATAGATTCAGGTAAAATTTGGTTGGGTGATACTGAAATAACTAACTTGCCTATCAATGAAAGACGAATCAACACAATATTTCAAAATTATGCTCTTTTTCCACATCTAAATGTTTTTGAAAATGTTGCATATAGCCTAAGATTAAAAGGTTTGGCAAAAGATGTTATCGAGCAAAAAGTTCTTAAAATCTTAAAGTCTGTGCATTTAGAACAGCACGCATATAAAGATATAAGTATGTTATCAGGTGGCCAACAACAGCGTGTTGCGCTTGCAAGGGCAATCATAAATGAACCTGAAGTTCTTCTTTTAGATGAACCATTGGCGGCATTAGATTATTCTTTGCGTGAGAAAATGCTTTTGGAATTGAGTGAGTTGCAAGAAAAATCCCAAACAACTTTCATTTATGTAACTCATGATCAGTTCGAAGCATTAACTGTTGCAGACCAAATGGCAATTATGAACGACGAAGGTCAGATAGAACAAATTGGAACACCAAAAGAAATATATGAATTTCCGATTTCTTCATTCGTTGCTCAATTTGTAGGCAACTCTAATATTTTCCATGGCACATTATTAATTCAAGGTAATGAAGGATTTTTAGAAATACCTGAACTTGGAAAATTTGCTGTTGATATTTCACGAAATAAAGAGTGGATGATTAATGGAAAAAAGGTTCTCTTGAGTATCAAGCCCGAAAAAATATTAATTAAAAAAGCAGATGTTCAAGGTTTTTCTAATAACTTAAAAGGAATTGTAGAATCTATTGTTTATCATGGTAGATCAACTCAATATAATGTAAGACTCAAAAATGGACAGAAAATACAGGTGTTTGAACAGAATGAAGAACACTTTCCTCAAGAAGTTATTGATTATGATAATGAAGTAAACTTATATTGGCAAAAAGAAAATGCCGTTTTATTGGAAAGATAAATGGATAATTTCAAAAATACTTTAAAAAAACAAGTTCCATTTTTTTTTGGGTCATTATCCTTTATTTGGCAGTGTTTATTTTTTTATTTGCCACTTATTTTTATCCTTATTTTCAGTTTCATTCAATTAAAAAATGGGCATTTGTCATCAATTTTTACTCTTGAATATTATCAAGCACTATTTCAATTTTTTTATTTTAAAATTATTTTTAAATCTTTAATTTTAGCGCTGTTCATCGCATGTACTTGTCTTTTAATTGCATATCCGGTGACCTATTTTATTACAATGCGGACTGGAAAATTTAAGATCTTTTTCTTATTTTTATTGATCGTACCATTCTGGACAAATTTTTTACTGCATGTTTATTCTTGGTTTTTTGTTTTAGAAAGAAATGGTTTTTTAAATACTTTATTTTTAAAACTGGGACTTATTTCTGAGCCAATTCATTTTTTGAATTCAATGTTTGCCGTGATTATTGTAATGATTTATTGTTACTTACCATTTGCAGTTTTGCCATTATATTCAATTTTAGAAAAATTTGATCGTAAATTAATAGAAGCTTCACTAGATCTTGGTGCTTCCAATTGGCAAACTTTTAAGTTGGTTACATTGCCTTTGACAATGGAAGGAATTAGGTCGGGATTTTTTTTAGTATTTGTGCCATCATTTGGTGAATTTGTAATTCCAGATTTAGTTGGTGGATCTAAATCTATGTTTGTAGGTTCTGTAATTTCCCACTTTACTCTTGGTGCAAATACAATTAATTATGGTGCTGCATTTACTATGATTAGCAGTATAATCTTAGTTTTTATGTTATTTGTAATTTTTAAAACATTACGCCACTATGGTAAAACTGGACAATAGATGAAAAATTTAAAAAATAAGTTAGCTAGTTTTAATTTGCCTATCATTACTTTTTTAACATATATTTTTTTATATGTACCGATAGCAATTTTAGTAATTTTTTCTTTTAATAGTGCGCAATTTCCAGCTCCATGGCACAGTTTTACTTTAAAGTGGTACAAAGAACTTTTTTCTTCTGAACATATTTGGACAGCTTTAATAAATTCATTAATTGTTGCATTTGCTGCAGTTGTTTTAACTTTAATGATTTGCCTTGGATTAATTTTATATTTATCTGCCGGTGCAAAAAGAAATTTTAAAAGAACTATAATATTTTTTTATGGTAATTTAATTGTTCCAGAAGTAGTTTTGTCAGTCGGCCTTTTAAGTGTATTTTCTTTTTTTACTGTTCCTTTGGGTTTAACAACTTTAATAATCGGGCATACGGTTTTGGGTCTTGGATATGCTATACCAATAATTTATGCAAGATTTGAAGAAATAAATTATAGTTTAATAGAAGCTTCGTTAGATTTGGGTGCAACAAAAATTCAAACATTTTTTAAGGTAATTTTACCATTGTTATTTCCTTCATTAATTGCAGCATCATTACTTGTTTTTATAATTTCTTTTGATGATTTTATTCTTTCTTTCTTTTGCTCAGGAAGTTCTGCTCAGACATTGTCATTGTATATTTTTGCAATGATTCGTACCGGAATTTCTCCAATTGTTAATGCATTGTCGGCATTTTTATTAGTGATGAGCAGTTTCTTGGTACTTATTTTTTGTTCTTTGCAGGTAAGGTCGCGGATTTTTTAAGATGGAAATTTTGTTTAAAAAATATTTTATTAAGTTTTTAATTATTCTTTTTTGGATTTTAACAATTATAGGGTTTATTTACATACCTGAATTTGTCAAACACAAATTTTCAAAAAGAACTATTAATATTTTTACATGGTCAGATATTTTTGATCCAAACTTTGTCGCTCAATTTGAAGTAGAAAATAACTGTAGGCTTAATTTTAATTATTATGAAAGTAACGAAGAGTTACTGATTAAATTTAAAACAACATCCGGCAAAGGGTATGATCTTATAATTCCTTCCGACTATGCGGTGGAAGATTTAAGAAAAAGTGGATTATTAAAGAAAATTGATAAATCAAAATTAAACTTTTTGTCTAATTTGAACCCTTTATTTTTAGGTCAATATTTTGATCCAAATAATGAATATTCTGTGCCTCTTGAATGGGCGCTATATGGCATTGGTGTAGATTATGATCAATTTCCAAATCATAAATTGACATGCGGTTCTTGGGATTTGGTTTTTAAACGTAAATGTGTTCCAACAACAATTGCCATGGTAAACGATCCTAGAGAAGCAATAATGTTTGCAGCAAATTATCTTTTTAATAAAACTTCGGATCTAAGTTCTCAAGAATTGGATCAAATAAAACAACTTTTTTTAAAACAACGAGAATTTGTAGAAGCATATGTTGAATTTAGAGCTGATTATTTGCTGCTGACAAAAAATTGTTCAACGGTAGTTTGTCCTAGTCCATACATTTGGCGCCTTAAAACAAAATATAAAAATATAGATTTTATTATCCCTGAAAATGGTAGATTTTTTACTATTGAAAATGTTGTCCTGCCGATAGATTCGAAAGAAGATGATCTGGTTTATAAATTCATAAACTATATTTTTGATAAAAATGTCGTTGCGCACCATTTTAATTCATTTGGTTTTTTCCCATGTACAACAGACGTTTTAGATATAATTGATATAGATGAACAAGCCAAAAAAATTCTTTCTATGAGTAAAGAAGAGTTTGCAAAATTTAAGTTTTTCAAAACAAATGTGCCTGATTACAAAATTCATGAATTATGGATTAGTGTAAAAGCTTAATAAAAAAACTCACGAATTATATTTTCTTGATTTTTCTTACTAAAAGATTTGAAAATAGGTCTAAATTGGGGGTCACTCAATAACTTATTTATTTCAGACTTTTCTGTTGTTTTGAAATATTGAGCCTGAGCGATAAAAATTAATTCTTTTAGACCTAAATTAACATCTAAACTCCATAATCTTGCTGTAAGATCACGAGATCCTGTTAAAGCAAGCTTTCCATTGGGACTAAATGCTACAGAAAATACCCAATCTTTATGACCAACAAGAGGAACATAATTGCGATTCGTTAGATCCAATAAAATTGCGATTTTGATATCTGTTCCAATTAAAATAAATTTACCATTAGGGCTAAATGCTACTGAAGTTACATAACTTCTAAGCAGATCTTGGTCTTTAAGAAGAACATATGTAATTTTATTAAGTTCAGGCATACTCCAATTGATATTAGATATATCCCATAATTTTACAGTATAATCCTCTGATCCAGTTAAAGCATATTTACCATCCGGGCTAAAGGCTACTGAATTTATTCTTTCTACATGACGTTTAAGTGGTATGGAAGGGATTACATTAAGATCAGGTTTTTCCCAATTCAGATTAGTTATATTCCACAATCTTGCAGTAGTATCCCATGATCCAGTTAAAGCATATCTACCATCAGGGCTAAATGTGACTGAACGTATCGAACCTGTATGACCAATAAGGGGTATAAAAGTAATATTATTAAGATCAGATATATTCCATAATTTTGCAATTGTATAATCATTTTCATTTGATGTTGCCGTCAAAATATATCTGCCATCAGGGCTAAATGCAACTGAAGTTATAAGATCCATCTTGCCTAGCTCTATTGGTTTTAGAGCTGATATATTCCATAATATTGTTTCTATATCCCATAATATTCCTGTAGCATCAGTTGATCCCGCCGTGAAAATATATTTACCATTTGGAGTAAATGCTGCTGCATTTACATTATCTATACGAATAACGGGAATTGGTCTATTGATATCAGACAGATTCCATAATCTTGCTGTTTTATCTCTACATACAGTTAATGCTAATGTTCCATCGGGACTGAATGCCACTGAAAACACAGAATCTGAATGGTCAAGAGAGATCGAAACTTGAAAAATTTTTAACAAGGTAGGGTAGAGTTTATTGTAAAGCTTTTCTTTTATTAAATCTTGATATGCTTGAGGAACAGTTTTTTTTTCTATTGTTGATACAAATTTTTTTGCATAATTAAAATCTGAAGATAATAGATTAATAACCTTACCTATCGTTAAATCTAAATATGCTTGAGGAATATATTTTTTGTTTACTGCCGTTACAAATTCTTCTGCATATTCAGCATTTGTTGATAACAAATTAATTACTTCTTCAGTCGACAGACTTGATAAAGGTTTAGGTTGCATACCATTAATAGCTGATACCAATATGAGATTTGCCAAAAATAATTTAATTTTCATTCTATTTCCTCTTTTGATTTTGTAGATTCTTCTTCCGATTCAGACTGTGAGATTGTTATATTGATTATATTGAATTCATCAAGTATTTTCTTTTGTTCTTTTTTATTGAATGAATTAAAAATAGTTTTAAATTCCGGATCTTGCATCAGTATATCAACAGATTTCTTTGTAGATTTTAAATGTCTTGCCTGAGCAATAAATATTAGTTGTTCTAGCGTCAGATGAGTCAAATCTAAATTCCATAATCTTACAGTTTTATCATTGGAGCCCGTCAAAGCATATTTGCCATTAGGACTAAATGCTACTGAATATACAGAATTTGTATGACCAATAAGAGGTATTGAAGTTATATTATTTAAATCACTTATATCCCATAATCTTGCAGTATCATCCCATGAGCCGGTTAAAGCATATTTACCGTTAGGGCTAAATGTTACCGAGGTTATAGAATTTGTATGACCAATAAGAGGTATTGAAGTTATATTATCTAAATCAGTTATATCCCATAATCTTGCAGTCTTATCTCTTGATCCGGTTAAAACATATTTACCATTAGGGCTAAATGCTACTGAATATACAGAATTTGTATGACCAATAAGAGGTATTGAAGTTATATTATTTAAATCAGTTATATCCCATAATCTTGCAATATCATCCCATGAGCCTGTTAAAGCATATTTACCGTTAGGGCTAAAAGCCACTGAACTTACAGGATATCTATGACCAATAAGAGGAATTGAGGTTATATTATTAATATCAGATATATTCCATAATCTTGCAGTCTTATCCAATGATCCTGTTAAAACATATTTACCACTAGGGCTAAATGTTACTGAATATACAGAATTTGTATGCCCAATAAGAGGTATTGAAGTTATATTATTTAAATAACTTATATCCCATAATCTTGCAGTATTATCATAAGATCCAGTTAAAACATATTTACCATTAGGGCTAAATGCTACTGACCATACAGCCTTTGTATGACCAGTAAGAGGTATTGAAGTAATATTATTAAGATCAGTTATATTCCACAATCTTGCAGCATTATCACCTGATCCAGTTAAAACATATTTACCATTAGGACTGAATGCTACTGAATATACATGATCTGCATGGCCAATAAGAGGTATTGAAGTTTGGAAAATTTTTAATAGAGTTAAATAAATTTTATCATAGAGTTTTTCTTTTATTAAATCTTGATAATCCTGGGGAATATATTTTTTATCTATTGCTTTCACAAATTCCTTTGCGTAATCAAAATCTGTCGATAATAAATTAGCAACTTTATCTGCGGATAATTCTTTCAATGCAAGAGGAGATTTCATTGTATTGGAGGCAAATACTAATACAAGATTTGCCAAAAATAATTTAATTTTCATTTCCTATAACCTTCTTACATGAAATTATATACAATTATTATAGAATTTATTGATCCAAATAGTCAATAAACCTTTAATTTTGTTATTAGATTAGTGAAAATACTATGAAAATGAGTTGTTTCTGTATGAAAATTATAACTGGAGGAATTTCTACAATACTCTGGCTTGAAATTCGGGAATACTTTATTAATTCTTAACCTCTGTTAAAATTAATTAAAAATTAATTTTATTAATGAAAAATCGTATTTTATGGCTTCAGAAAACAAATTTTACGTCACTACCCCTATTTATTACGTAACCGCCCGTCCTCATTTGGGTTCATTATATTCAACATTGTTGGCAGATGTTGCAGCAAGATGGAACAAATTATATGGAAAGAAAACATTTTTTCTCACCGGTACAGATGAACATGGCCAAAAAATAGCGGAAGCTGCAGAAAAAGCTGGCAAAAAACCAAAAGATTTTGTCGATAGTTTTATTGAAAGTTATCAAGGTGTTTGGAACTCTTACGAAATTCAATATAATCACTTTATTCGTACCACCGACAAAGGACATGCGCATGGAGTACAAGAATGGATAAAATATGTTCAAAAAAAGGGTGACATTTACAAAGCTAACTATCAAGGTTGGTACTGCGTCTCTTGCGAAACTTTTTTAACAGAATCAGAAGCAAAAGATTTTAAAGGTGAATATCCTGCGTGTCCTACTTGCGGCAGGCAAACAAAATATATTTCTGAAGAATCATATTTTTTTAAATTATCTTCGTACCAAGATAAATTATTAAAATTTTATGAAGACAACCCAAATTTTATTACGCCAAAAGAACGTTTAAATGAAGTTGTAAGTTTTGTAAAATCAGGATTGAAAGATTTAAGTATTTCCCGAACAACAGTAAGATGGGGAATTCCTTTTCCTGGAGATCCAAAACATGTTGTTTACGTTTGGGCTGATGCATTAAATAATTATTTAACTGCAATAGGTTATCAACAACCAGGCGAAGAAAAAGAATTTAATTTTTGGTGGCCTGCAGATTTGCAGATTTTAGGAAAAGATATTGTCAGGTTCCATGCTGTTTATTGGCCAGCATTTTTAATGGCTGCTGATCTTGCCCTACCAAAAAAATTATTGGTTCATGGCTGGATAAAAGTTGGTCAACAAAAAATGTCCAAATCTTTAGGTAATGTGATTGATCCACAAAATTTATTAGATGCTTATGGCGCTGAACCGGTAAGATATTATTTGTGCAGACATATGTCTATAGCACAAGATTCAGAATTTTCAGTTCCTGACCTTGAACAAAAAATTAATTCTGACCTTGCAAATGATTTAGGCAATTTATTAAATCGTACAATTACTTTGGCTTTAAAAAATGAGCTTGGCGATGTAACTGCACCAAAAACTTGGTCTAAAGACGCTATAGAATTAAAAGATAAATTTTCGAGTTGCTTGACAGAATACACTGCAGATTTTAATGAAGGCTTTTTTAATAGAGCGCTGACAAATCTCTGGCATTATATTAATAACTTAAATTCTTATTTCCAACATAATGAGCCTTGGAGCCTAGCCAAGGCAGATAAACAAAAATTTGCGGAAGTAATTTCTGCAACATGTCACGGTCTTTATGGTACTGCCATTTTGTTATGGCCGATTATGCCTAAAAAAATGACAGAACTTTTAGATGCACTTAATGTAAAATTAAAAGTTGATGGGCAAAATTATATTGAGCAACTTAAAACTTTGCAGTGGAATTTGCAATTCAAAATAAAACAAATTGAGCCATTATTTAAAAAAATTGAACATGCGGAGAGTCCAAAAATGACAGAAGATAAATCAGAATTTAACAAAAAAGAACCTGATATTGAGCCAACAATTACCATCGATGATTTTTTAAAAGTTAAATTATTGGTAGGAACTGTTGAACAATGTGAACCAATTCAAGGTTCCGATAAATTGCTTAAGTTGCAAGTTGATTTTGGCAAATTGGGCAAAAGACAAATTCTTTCGGGGATTAAACAACTTTTTTCACCTGAAGAATTGTTAAACAAACAATTTGTCTTTGTGTTTAATTTGGCTCCAAGAAAAATGATGGGCTTGGAATCTCAAGGAATGCTTTTAATTACAAAAGATGATCAAGGCAAAGCCGCATTTATAACACCTTCGGTGTCAGTTTCTAATGGTAGCCGATTACAATAATAGGCCTTATGTGCGATAATTTTTACATCTCTCGATACAACCCTCACGTTGCTCGGGCCACTCGAGATGATTATATAAAAATCACCCTGAGTGCTCGTCATTTTTTTTAAAATGACGAGTGTATCGAAGGGTACAATAATGCTGGTAAGAGTAGTAAAGAAGTTTGCCGAAGTAGGTTTTAAAAATTGCCTATTAGTTGCAAAAAACCGCTTTAATAATTTTTTTGCTCATAGATCTTTAAAAAAAAAGTCAGGAGCGAATTTAGATTTTCTGACTGATGAATTTCAAGAAAAGTTTAAAATTAAAGATTTTGAAAAATATTTTGAAAATTTATCACAAAAAGATTTTAATTTTGCAAAGCAATATTTAAAAAATTTTGAATGTCAGAAAGCAGAAATTATTTGCCAAGCAGAAGAACTTTTAAAAGATGTTCATCAAGTTTTAGGTTTTGGAAAATTAAAAAAGCTATCAGGGACAGATCTTTCCTGGCATCAAGATGTCACTGTTTCTAATGGTTTTTTTGATAATTTTTCCTTCTATAAAGACATCAAATTTTCTGCAGCGAATGCTGCAAATTTAGATATAGATATTAAAGCTGACATTAAAGTACCGTGGCATTTTTCACGCTTTCACCATACCACAATCTTAGGGTTAGCATATCAATTTACCGGCAATGAAAAATATGCAGAAAAAGCTCAAAAAGAAATTTTAGACTGGATCGAAAAAAATCCTTTTTTAATCGGCATAAATTGGCTGTGTCCGATGGAAGCGGCAATCAGATCTTTAAACTGGATTTATTTTTTCTATTTTTTTAAAAATTCCAAAACTATTTCTCTAAATTTTTGGAGACAGTTTACGGCAATTTTATACCAGCATCTTATTTATTTAGAAAATAATTGGGAAATTTATGACAGTAAAACAAATAACCATTATTTATCCGATCTTTTAGGATATTTTTATCTTTCCTATTTCTTTGATTTTAAAAAAGAATTGCTTTGGTGCTTTAACGAATTTTTAAATGAGCTTGATAAACAAATTTTTGAAGAAGGGACGTCTTATGAAGGGTCTACATCTTATCATGCTTTGGTTACAGAAATTGTTCAGCATTTTTTATTGCTGGCGCAAGAGTTAAATTTGGAAGTAGATAGAAAATATCTAGAAAAATTTAAAGCAATGAAAACTTTTTTGATAAATACAAAATTTGTAAAAATAGGTGATGATGATTCAGGGCAAATTGTTTTGGGTTTAAAATTAAATATTAAATCTCCAAATGAGAATAGCATATTTTATAAAGATTTTGGACTGTCTATTTTTAGCAGTGATAAACTTCATTTAACCTTGCGTCAAGGTGCATATAAAAAAAATCAATCAAGTGGGCATTTTCATAATGATATTTCAAGTATAACTTTAAGTTTGAATGAAATACCTGTGATCATAGATCCAGGTTCATATGTTTATACTGCATCAGCATATTGGCGAAACTATTTTAGAAGTATTAATGTGCACAATACTTTTTTTATAGAAAATATTGTGCCAATTGAACTTTCAAATAATTTATTTTATTTAAATTTGCAAGAAGGACATGATAGCGAAATTTTTGAATCGAATAACTTTTATTATAAAAAATTTGGCTTAATTTCAAAACGAAAAATCGATATTCAAGAAAACATTATTTTGATTCATGACCAATGGATTAATTTACAAAATAGAGACAATAATTTTACAGGATGTTGGAATTTTACTTTTGCGCCAGAAATTTCTTTAATAAAAGAGGGTAATGATTGGCAAATTATTTATAAAAATAAATTACTTGCACATTTAAAGTCTGATCTTAAATTTGAAAAAATAGATGGTTATGTTTCTTTGATGTATGGGCAAAAACAAAAATGTTTAAGATTATTTGCTAAAGAAGAAATTTGTTTGCATTTGCTAGACACAATTTCATTCAGGGTGATAATCATCCCGAGTGCCTGGCATTTTTGTTTAAAATGACGGGAGTATCGAGGGATTAACTTTCTGCTTCTGGGCCAATTTCTTTTGAATATCCACATTCTTTGTCAGGGCATGAAAGAGTTATGTTACCTTCTTTGTCGAAACGTTTTAAAAGATATGGAGATTTCTTACATTTTGGACATTTAATTTGTTCAATTTGGCCAGATATCGTAAATTTACATTCAGGGTATCTGCTGCAGCCCCAGAAAGTTTTTCCTTTCCAGCTTCTTTCTATCACATCACCTTTTTTGCATAAAGGGCATTTAAAATTGGCTTTATTTTGTTTTATAAATTTACATTCCGGATAGGCTGAACATGCAATGAATGGTCCATATCTTCCAATAACTTGTCTTAAATAGCTTTGACACAAGTCACATTTTTCTTCTAGTAGTTGAGGTTTTTTTGTTTCAACAAGTTTAATTGTACCATCTTCAAGACGCTCAAAATTGCTTGTAAAATCACATTCGGGAAATCTTAAACAACCCAAGAATGGGCCAGATTTTCCAAATCTGATTGCTAATTTTCCTTTTTTACATTTAGGGCAGTCAATTTCTGTAGGTTCTGCAGATCGTTTGGCTTGTTGTCCTCTAAATGTGTCTAAATCTTTTTTAAATATTTTATAAAAAGATTTTAATAATTTATCTCTTTCTAATTTTCCTTGAGCAATTTTATCTAAATCTTCTTCCATAGCAGAAGTAAATTTAACATTTATTACATCAGGTAAATTCGTTTCGAGCATTTTGGTAACAGCCATGCCAAGTTCTGTGGGCACAAAACGCTTTTTGGTATCAAGCTCAGTGTATTCCCTGGCTTGAATGGTTTTTAAAATTGATGCATAAGTACTTGGTCTACCAATTTTTTCTTTTTCAAGATCTTTTACTAAAGATGCCTGTGTATAGCGTGGAGGCGGTTGAGTAAAATGTTGTTTTGGTAAAGTCTTTAAAAGATCTAATTTTTGTTTTTCTTTAATATCTTTAGGAATTGAAATTTTTTCTTCTTCCTCATCTTCATCTTTATATAATTTTAAGTAACCATCGAAGATAAGTGTTGAACCAGTAACCTTAAATGTAAATATGCCACCCTTGATAACAATTTGGCGTTGCGCATATTGAGCTGGCTTCATTTGGCTGGAAACAAATCTGTTCCAAATTAATTCATAAAGTTTTGCTACATCTGTTTCTAAATATTTTTTAATTTTTTCTGGTGATAGTTTAACATCAATTGGTCTTACAGCTTCGTGAGCATCTTGAGCTTTTGCTTTTGAATATAGATTTGCTTTAGCTGGTAAATAATCATCACCATAAGATGATTCAATAAATGAACGCACTTGTTTTAATGCCGTATCTGCAATTCTTAATGAGTCAGTACGCATGTATGTAATTAAAGCAACTGGAGTTGATTTATCTTCAAGTGGCACACCTTCATAAAGTTGCTGAGCAATCGTCATTGTTTTTTGTACTGAAAAGCCTAATTGATTATATGCGGCTTGTTGCAGCGTACTCGTCATGAATGGAGGATTTGGATTTTTTAATCTTTTTGAATCTTTAATAGATTCGATTTCATATTTTTCTTTTTCTAATTTTTTTACTACATCTTTTGTTTCAACTTCATTTTTCAATTCAGCTTTTTTATCATCGATATGAGTCAATGAAGCAGTTAATTGAGATTTGCCATTTGAAAAAACACCATCTACTGTCCAATATTCTTCAGGCTTAAAACCTCTAATTTCTTCTTCTCTGTCTACTATCATTTTTAAAGCGACAGATTGAACACGACCTGCAGACAATCCTTTTTTAATTTTTTGCCAAAGTATTGGCGAAACTTCGTAACCCACCCATCTGTCTAAAACTCTGCGAGCTTGCTGAGCGGCAACTTTTGGTAAATCTATGCTCGAAGGATGTTCAATAGCTTCTTTAATTGCAGTATCGGTAATTTCGTTAAATGTGATTCTGTGAATTTTACTTTTATCTTTAACAACTTTTTCAATTTCTTGAGCTATGTGCCAAGCAATAATTTCACCTTCACGGTCAGGATCTGGCGCCAAGTATATTTCATCAGCCTTCTGAGCTTCTTTGACAATATCAGCTATGACTTTGTCTTTTTTATCCATAACTACATAAGTAATTTCTACATCTTTATCAATAGCTACCCCAAGTTCTTTTTGCGGTAAATCTTTTATATGCCCGACTGTGGACATAATTTTAAAATCTTTACCTAAAAACTTTTGGATTGTTTTGATCTTAGCAGGAGACTCGACTATAAGTAGTTTCTTCATACAAGGGCTCTTTTTGTTATACCTTTCCTAATTCAAATTATATAATAATTGAGTTATTGACAAAAAGTCAAATATTACATTAATTAAGTATTTAAAATTTGTCAATTTAGCAATTAATTAAGGCTTTTTGCCTAAATTTATGGAAGTTTGGGTAAATTACTTTAAGTATTTCTTTTTGAAATGTCTAGTCTTTATTTACATCACTTCGCAGCTTCTTGGTGTTTGTTGTGATCTTTTCTTTTCTTTATCTTGTTCTATTTTTGCTCGTCGTTTCTCGATTTCTGCTTTTATTAAATTAACAACTTCTGTATGTTTACGATGTGTGGCATAGTCAAGTGCAGTAAAGTTTAAATTATCTTGCGCGTAAACATCAGCACCAGCATCTAATAATAATTTTGCTATTTCTGTTGTGCCCTCTATGCTTGCATAAATAAGTGCTGTCTGCTTCCCATTATTTTTTTCATTAATTTCGGCACCTTTTTTTATCAATAATTTTATTAGGTCAATAGGTGGGGATTTGGATCCAATTGCAAGCATAAGAACTGTAGACCCAGATGAATTTTTTACTTTAACATCAAATTTATTGATTTCAACTAATAAATTCATTAATGAAAATAATAAATTGACATTAATATAGGTACCCAAAATATGAGTCAAAAGACTACCACCAAAGCTATTAATTATATAATCACTTAATTTTTTAATGTCTTCTTCGGTTTTTAAGTTATTTCTTAAAAAACTCTTAAAAGCTGCATGTAAAGAATTTCTATAATCTTTATTTACTAGCTTTTTATATTCTTGAGCATATTTTTTGTATGAGTCTATTATAGTTGCAGGATTATCGATATCAAACTTCCAATCCTTAATATAACTCAACACATTTTGTCTTATATCTTTTGGCAATTGAGACCAATATGGGAATGTCGGTTGTTGGGGTTGTTGCATTGCAAATATATTTGATATTAAAAGAACTATTAGATATAAAAATTTTTTTAACATACTAAGCCTTTTATTCCATTTATTTTAATCTTAGCCTATCAAAATGGATTTCTATTTGTCAATAATAGTAAATTTTGGCCGTAAATATAATAATAATTCGATGGACGTTAAATTTCTGAATCAAAAAAGATTTAAGATTTTTCGGTATTGCTTAAAAGCTTTCTCGGATAGTCATATTTTATTATTTTTTATATCTTTAGATAAAACATTATTTGTATTGAGTAAATTATGAATAAAAAAAATATCAAAATTGGCTGTGAAATTTTTTTAATAAGAGATAATGAGCTTTTATTGGGAAAAAGAAAAAACTGTTATGGCGAAGGTATGTGGGCATTGCCGGGCGGTCATCTGGAATATGGAGAATCATTAATTGAATGTGCCAAGAGAGAACTTAAAGAAGAGCTTGGGATTGAAGGTCTGGATCTTAGACTGTTGACTATAACGGATACAATTGATGAGCGAGGGCATTATGTTCACATGTCTTTTTTACTTGAACGATTTATAGGCGAAATTCAAAATATGGAACCACATCTTTGTTATGAATGGAAATTTTTTGATATTTCAAATTTACCTATAGAATTGTTTAAACCACATCAGAAAATTCTTAAAACTTTTTTTAATAAACTTACATACCTAGAACAGAATTTTTAATTATCCTTTTAAAGTATCATAATAAAATTGGGCTTCGGCTTTTGGATTGTCAGCTAGCGTAATAGTTCTACTTATAATTACACCATATGGATTAATACCGACAATATTTTTTATAGTTTCATGATTAGGTTCAACAGAAATAAATAAAGGTAATTTTGTATTTCCTTTTACCATTTCTAATGTATCATTAAATACAAGCCTTTCTTCTTCATCAATAGGGTGATGAAATACTAACGCATCAACCCCAAAGCTGGCTGCTTCTAATGCAATTTGTCCGACTGAAGTTGCATCGAGCAAATCTAGCATTATTTTTTTTCCCATTTGGTGAGCAACTGTGCAAGCATTATGAATTACATTCTTATTTGTTCCTGCCATTACTGTAATCCAATCTGCACCGGCTTGTGCAAATAGAGTTACGGCATCTTTGCTTCGATCTACAATTTTTGCATCTGCCAAAATTGTTTTTTGAGAAAATTTTTCTTTAAATTTTTTTACCGCTAATTCTCCGTGCTTAAATATTAATAGCGAACCAACTTCAAGAATATCCGTATAATCTTGAATATCTTGGGCTATGATAAGTGCTTTTTCAAGGTCTGTCATATCAAAAGCGATTTGCAATTTCATATTACTTCCTTAACTTATCATTAATTGATATTTGTCTTGGTCGAATTTATATTCTTTTTTTACAGGTGCAAAATATTTTCTTATTTTTAAGAATTGAATTGCTGAAAGTGGAATATTTATTTTCTTTGTAGCATAAATGTCTGGTAACACGATATTATTTTCAAAAGGGACAGGAAATTTACCAGTATAAACAATGATATCTTCTGGTTGTGCAAAAATTATTATTGCATCTAAAGGCAAAGCTCGATTTGCAGGAATCTCTTTTTCAGTAACATTCCAATAAAATTGTTTATTAACAGGATCCTGAATTTTTTCAAAGCTATACCATTTTGAATCTTTTGATTCAGATAAAACCCAATGGTGAATTGTTCTTCCTTGCATAAAAACAGGCTTAATACTTTGGGTAACAACAACGGTAAAAACATCTTTTTTAGTCAAATAATTAAACATTATCTGCCCGAATCTATCCGAAAAACATATTTGTCCAAGATATGATGCTAATATTCCACGTGAATAAGTCGGGAACAAAGATCTTTTTATTGCAGCATTTGTAATTGCACCGGGCTTTTCTAATTTATCTTTTATCTTTTTTTCTAAATCAATTTGCCCATTGTAGCGTTTTATGAAAAATGTTACTATTTGTGTTGATTGCTGTGATATTAAATTATTGTGCAGAAAACAGGTCAAAAAAGTTAGAAAGAATAAACTTTTCATTTATTTTTCCTGTTAAAATATAAAAACTTACTTTCACTTTACCAAAATCTTTTAAAAAAAGTCTATGCTTACACAATGAATAAAAAAATAGTCAATCAAAAAGACACTGCCGACGAGCTTTGGCAAAATTTTAAAAATGCTTTTTCATTAAGCCAAGATCAATTAGATAAGTTCAAAAAATATTATAAATTATTAGTCCAAAATAATGAATTATTTAATATTACGACAATTACAGAATTAGATCCGACAATTAAATATCATTTTTCAGATTCTTTAATAATTTCTCAATTTTTAGATTTTACAAAAATAAATAGTATTGCAGACGTAGGAACGGGTGGTGGATTTCCAGGAATACCATTAAAAATTATGTTTCCTCATTTAAAAGTTACGTTAATTGAAGTTATTGGAAAAAAAATTTCTTTTTTAAAAGAAGTTATTGAAGAATTAAATTTAAAAGATATAGAAGTTAATGATTTAGATTGGCGAACATTTTTAAGAAAAGCGGATTTTAAAATAGATTTATTTTGTGCCAGAGCGTCTTTGCAACCAGAAGAACTTTTGCGAATTTTCAAACCTTCATCAATTAATCAAGATTGCTTACTTGTGTACTGGGCATCAAAGGAGTATGTTATTGGTGCCAAAGAAAAGGAGTTTTTTTTCAAAGAAGAAACTTATACCATTGGTAACAAAAATAGAAGACTAATCTTTTTCAGGAAGGCGAGATGAAAATGAAAAGATCGTTATTAGCAAGTTACATTGCTGGGATTACAGATGTTCATCGAGGTGAAAGTTATTCTAGAATTTTTAAATATTTTTTACCAGAATTTGTAACTGCCACCATTTTTTTATTTTGCGCGTCTGTTTTTGATGCCTGGTTTATAGGAAATTTAAAATCTACTTCATTATTTGCCACTCAAGGTGTTACAAGCATTTTGATTCATTTTATTGTAAAAATTGCAGAAGGGTTACTTGTTGGAACAGTTGTGATGTGTGGACAATATAATGGAATTTCCGAATTTGAAAAAGTTGGAAAAGCTTTAGTAAATGCTTTCTGGCTAACTATAATGGTTGGTGGTTTAATTGGTTCTATTTTATATTTTGGAGCATATTATATTTACTGGTTTTATGGCGTTCCAGCAAAAATGATTTATCATGGCATTCCATTATTGAGATTAAAAGCCGTCGCAATTTTTTTAATGTTTGTCAGTTTTGCATTTATCGGTTTTTTGCGAGGCATAAAAAATACAAGAGTTCCCATGATTCTTTTTATGCTTGGCGGTATAATATTTGTTCTTTTTGATTATATTTTAATTTTTGGCAAATTTGGTTTTCAACAATGGGGTTTACAAGGTTCTGCTTTAGCCTCAATAATTCAGTATTCAGTAATACTTACTTCTTCGTTACTTTATATTTTTTTTGATAAAGATTTAAAAAAATATTCCATAAATTTATGGGCATTATTTTCTTGGGTTACAATTCTTGATCTTTTAAGTCTAAGCTGGCCAGTGATGATAGATAAAGCATCTCTAGCTTGGTCACAAATATGGCTTAGCAAAATGTTAATCCCTATGGGAAAATGTGCAATTGCCAGTTTTACTGCGGTAAAAGAGCTTGAAAGAATAGCAATTTTACCTGCCGTTGCATTTGCCCAGGTTATCACATTTCTTGTAAGTAATGATTATAAATTAAAAAATTGGGACGGGATTAAAAATAATATTAAGAAAATCATTTTTATAGCTTCAATTATTGTTTTTACTTTATTAATGACCATTTCATTGAAGCCTCAATATTTTATAAAATTTTTCGACCATAAGGGTAATTTTACAGAGCTGGCGTGTTCTATTCTGCCAATTATCAGTATACTAGTTTTCTTTGATCTGCTACAATTAATACTATCCGGAGCATTGCGCGGTGCAGCAGATGTAAAAACAGTGATGATTACTAGATTATTAGTTTGCTTTTTTTGTTTTATGCCAATGTCGTGGTTGTTCGCACATTTAAACTTTGGTTATCTGCCGGCACAATTTGTTATGGTTTATGGATCTTTATATGTAGGTAACGCTCTTATGAGTGTTGTATATATTCAAAGATTTAGAGGAAATGATTGGAAAGAAAAGAAAATTTAACAAAGAATATTTTATGGAAATTATAACACATAAAGAACTTTTAAATTTAGCTAAAATATCGCAAATCGCAGTCAATGAAAATGAATTACAAAAATTGGCGGCAGAAGTTGGCGCAGTTTTGCATTACGCTTCTTCATTGAAAAAAATTGCTAAAAATATAAAGCCAGATGAAAGTTACAAAAATATTAATGTAACAAGAAAAGATGAAATTATAAGAACGGATGAAGCACCAATATTGGCGCAAGCACCTGTAAAAGAAGAAAATTATTTTGTTGTGCCATCAATAATAAAGCATAATTGATATGAAAGAATTAGCGTTTACAAGTATTAGACAATTAAAAGAAAAATTATCCAAAAAAGAAATTAGTTCCAAAGAACTATTAAAATTTTTTATAAATAGATTTATAAAGCATGATCCAAAGCTCAATAGTGCTGTTGAAATTTTTGATGAAGAATCGATTTTATCGCATCATAAACCTGGTGGACAACTAGATGGGATTCCAGGACTTATTAAAGATAATATTTGTCAAAAAACAAGAATAACATCTGCTGGATCTAAAATTTTATCAAATTATCGTGCAACTTATGATGCAACTTCTATTACTAAATTAAAAAATGAAGGTGCACTTTTAATTGGACGAGCAAATTGTGATGAATTTGCTATGGGTAGTTCAAACGAAACTTCATATTATGGTAAAGTTCATAATCCATGGGATTTAGAAAGAGTACCTGGTGGTTCTAGCGGCGGATCTGCAGCAGCTGTTGCAGCTGGGTTAATTCCATGGGCGCTTGGTTCTGAAACTGGTGGTTCAGTCAGACAACCCGCAGCATTTTGTGGCGTTGTGGGAAGTAAGCCAACATATGGGCTCATTTCTCGTTATGGATTAATTGCTTACGCATCTTCATTGGACCAAATTGGTGTCATTACAAAAACTGTTTATGATAATGCTCTTGTACTTTCCATCATGGCTGGAAAAGATGAAAAAGATTCTACAACTTTAAATGGTTCAAATTTAGATTTTACAAAAAACTTGGATGGAAAAATTAAACCAGGCATTAAAATTGGCATAATAGAAAATGCTTTAAATGCTGAGGGTATTGATAATGAAGTTGCAAGTGCTTTGCAAAATGCGCTGAAAGAATTGGAAAAATTAGGTGCTAAGATTGAAAAAATTACATTACCAACTATGGATTATAGTGCTGCCACATATTTTATTTTAAGCAGAGCAGAAGCTGCTTCTAACTTAGCCCGCTTTGATGGAATCCGTTACGGTTATTCAAGCTCAAAAAGAGATAGTTTATCTGATCTTTATGAATATACGCGAAGAGAAGGTTTTGGAGATACAGTAAGAACAAGAATATTAGTTGGGAATTACGTTCTTTCTGTTGGACACGCCGAACATTTTTATCAAAATGCAAAAATAGTTCAATCCATGATGCGACAAGAATTTAATGATGCATTTAAAAATTGTGATCTTTTATTTGCGCCAGTTCATCCAACTCCGGCATTTAAATTTGGAGCTTTTGCTGAAAACAAATTGGCAATGGATTTGCAAGATTATTTTACATGTTCAGCTAATCTAACTGGGCTTCCTGCAGTATCTATTCCATGTGGCTTTACAAAAAATAATTTGCCTATAGGATTTCAATTAATCGGTCCAAATTTATCTGAAGATTTAATTTTTAAAACAGCATATGCATATGAACAATCAACTCAATTGTATATGAGGCATCCAAATTATGATTAATGATTTAATTATTTTTTTTAAAGGTTTTTTATTAGGGTTTTCTGTTTCAGCCCCTGTTGGCCCGATTGGTGTTATATGTATTCAACAAACACTTTTGGGTGGTTTTTTACTTGGAATATTTTCAGGTCTTGGGGCCGCTTCTGCGGATGGAATTTATGCAAGCATATCAGGATTTGGTTTATCTTGGCTGAGTAATTTTTTAATAAAATATAAAACTTATATTAACATTTTCGGTGGCATTTATTTATTATATCTCGGTATTTCAATTTTCTTTTCAAGAATAAGTGGAAATGTTGAAATTAAAAGTGAAACTAATCTTTTAAAATCTTATTTATCTACATTTTTTTTAACTGCAGCAAATCCATTAACTATAATTTTTTATACTGCGATATTTGCGACTCTTGATATTGATTTGTGTGGATTTTTTTCTGCACTTTCTTTTGTTTCTGGAGTTTTTGTTGGCTCAGTAACTTGGTGGATAATATTGTGTAGTGGAATAAATTTGTTTCGTCATAAAGTTGATATAAAATCTTTAAATTTAGTTAACAGACTTTCTGGCATTGCAGTCATGTTATTTGGAGTTTTTGCAATTTCTTATTCGGTGCTTTCATTTTTAATTGTAAAAAAAGGCGTTTGTTAATTTTTTTTATTCTTTTTAATTTACGCGCCGATTTTAATCAAGAAATAAAATTTTATTTTCAAGACATTCTAGCTTTTAATAAAAATATTTTTAGCATTCAATCGTTAGAAGCAATTCTTCCTTTTGTTCCAATATATCTGGTTACTCGGATGCAAGATGAAAAAATTGCTAATAAATTTTATTGCGATGTGCATCATAAAAATATTTGTAATTTTCCTCAATGGTTAGATTTGGCTTGTGATTATAGTGTCCTAGTTCCAGTAAGCATTATTGTTTATGATGCTTTTTATGCCCAAGACATAGATTTAAAAAGAACATCTTTAATGACTATTTATTCCTTTCCTTTTTTATGGGCTTATAAAAATTTGCTTAAAAAAATTTTATTTTTTAATTGTGCTCTAAGACCTAGAAATGAATTTTTTTGCAATAGTAAAAGATTTTGTGGCGGATTTCCATCTGGGCATATGATTGAAATTTCTTTTATGGCAACATTATTTGGTATTCGTTTTGGTCCAAATTGGGCCATTCCATTAACGGTATATGGTATATTTATTTTTTCTGAATTTATTGCAAGTAATAGACATTATTTATCTCAGCTTATTGCTGGTATTGGTTTAGGATTTGTTTTTGCTTTGTCAGCAAATAAAGTGATTGATAATAGACTTTCTGAAAATTTTTGTGTTGATGTATCGATGAATTCTTTAAAAATTGCTTATAATTTTTAGCAAATTTTTTAAAAAAATGTATGCTATTTGTGTAATTTAGAAAAAAGGAATTTGAATGACGAGACAAGAAAAACTTGATCAAAATTTTTTACGATTAGCTTGGATGACTGCTCTTAATTTGTCTAAAGATCCAATGACTCAAGTAGGTGCAATTATTACGTCTGGAGATTCAAGACAAGTAAGTTTGGGATATAATGGTTTTCCTGCTGGTGCAAAAGAAACTCCTGAACGTTGGCAAAGACCAGAAAAATATGAGTGGGCAATACATGCAGAAATGAATGCAGTGATAAATGCGCCTTTCGATACAAAAGGTTGTACTGTTTATGTAACTCATCAACCATGTCATAGATGTTTGGCACATTTAGTTAATGCAGGAATTAAAAGGGTAATATATTACACTCCAAAACCCGATGACCGTCCAGATATTTTTGCTGAATTGTCTAATTTGTTCGAAGAAGTGGCTTGTGTGAATAAAGATGAATTCATCGAATTACTAAAAATAACTTATGATAACTTAAATAATAAGCGTGCATGATTATGAAAAAATACTTTTTTTTATTTTGTTTCTTTTTTAACTTTCTTAAATCTCAGGATGGATATATTTTATCTTTAGTTTTTTTAAACAAAAAAAAAGAAGAGAAAAATTTTAAAATCATAGAAAATTTAAGTGCAATGTATAATGTTTCTTGGACAAAAATTGATCGTTTGAATTGGCAGTTAAGATTTGACAATAAATATTCATATAATTCTGTTTTAAACTGCTTGATACAATCAAACTTATTTGAAATGAGAAAAAGTGGAAATATTCTCTATGAAATTAAAAAAAATTTTACTCTGCGGAGAACGCTTTAAAATCTAAAAATTCTTCTAACATTTTCTGTAGTTGTATTTGAAACTTCTTCAAACTTTTTACCAAGTAAGTCAGCAATAAATTGTGCAATGTTTTTTATTTGAGCAGGTGTGTTTACTTTTCCACGTATTTCTTGGGGTGATAAATATGGAGCATCTGTTTCTAAAATTATATTTTCAATTCCAACTGTTTTTAAAACATTACGCAGGATTTCATTTTTTGGATAAGTAATTGTTCCTCCAATTCCTAATACAAAACCTAATTTTATAGCATCTTGTGCAAATTGCAGATCTTCAGAAAAACAGTGAATTGTTCCTCGTAGTTTATCATTTTTATATTCAGATAAAATTTTTAAAACTTCGTCTTTTGCGCTTCTTGTATGAATTACTAATGCAAGATCATTTTCCAAAGCAATTTCGATTTGTGCTTTAAAAGCATCATATTGTAAATTTTTGTCATATTCAGGATAATGATAATCTAGCCCGCATTCGCCTATTGCAACTATTTTATTCGCCGTCGCCGAAAAATCATGATTTTTAATATGTGAATCATGGCGACAAGAACCCGGCGTAGTTTGCCGAGCCTGATGACCCGGACAAACGACCTGTCCGTCGTAGCCTTGGCGTAGTCGGAAGCCTGGGTTTTCTTTATATTTTAAAAATTTTTTCAATTCATTAAGTTCATTTTTGTAATTAGAAGTTGCATCATTTGGATGAATTCCAATTGCACAATAAACTGAATTAAATTTTTTTGCTAACTCTATAGAATTTAAACTTTCAATGTAACTTGTTCCCACATTAATAATAAATGTAACATTATTTTCTAATGCATCTTGAACTATTTTTTTTGCATTTTGAAATTCTTCTTCGGTCATTATGGTATCAAATGTTTTTTTAACTATCATATTGATATGACAATGTGTATCAATTAGCATTTAATTATCTTCCATTAAATTTTTTTTATTTTAAAATTTGACAAAGTATTAAATAGAATTACGCTATCTTTTAAAATCTTACAAGATTTTTAATTTTTTTTTAATAAACAAGCAGTATACTAACCTATAACTGAAGGAGTCTTATGAATAAGACTGAGTTGATCAATTCGATCAGCGAAGAAACAACTTTTAGCAAAAAAGACGTTGCTAAAGTTTTGGATTCTTTAACACGTATCCTTGAACGTACTTTAAAAAAAAGAGATAAACTTCAATGGTCAGGCTTCGGAACTTTCTCTGTAGCAAAAAGACCAGCTCGTAATGGGATTAATCCAGCAACTAAACAACGTATTAGATTGCCAGAAATCCATGTTCCAAAATTCAAAGCTGGTAAAAAATTAAAGGAGTTGGTTCGTTCAGTTAGATAAACTAACGACCCTTTAAAAAGCTTACCTTATGAAAAAGCCGCAATAAATTTGGCGGCTTTTTCTTTTCGCCTTTTCAAATCTGTCATTTTAAAGTATCTTAAAAGAAAATAGATTATTGTCTTTATATATCAGGTTTTTAAAATGATTGATTTGCTCAAATTACGAGAAAATCCACAAGAAGTTGTTAATGCCATTAAAAGGAAAGATCCAAACTTTCCAATCGACTCATTAATTTCCAAAGATAATGAATTAAGAAAATTAAAATTAGAAGTTGAACAGTTAAGAACCCAAAAAAATGAATTAGCTCGTCAAGGTCAAAAAGGCGTGACTGATGAGTTAAAAGAAAAAGCTCATCAAATTTCATCTTCAATTAAAGATAAAGAATCTAAATTAGTTGAATTAGAAAAAGAATTTACTGATCTATATTTGCATTGTCCAAATATTCTTTTTGATGATGTTCCAAATGGTAACAAAGAATCAAATAAAGTTGTAAAAACTGTCGGAGAAAAGGCACAATTTGATTTTGAAATTAAAAATCATCTTGAACTTGCAAAAGCTTTAGGATGGCTCGATTTCGAAGCAGCTGCTGTAATGTCTGCTTCAAATTTTGCACTTTATAAAGGTGACGGAGTAAAATTAGTTTATGCATTAATGCTTTATATGTTTAATAACAATTTAAAGCATGGATATTTTCCTGTTTTACCGCCATATCTTGTAAATGAAAAATCATTAGAATGTGCAAGTAATTTTCCAAGATTTAAAGATGCAGTATATGCAGTTAAAGATGAAAATTTATTTTTAACTCCAACTGCTGAAGTTAATCTAACAAATATGTATCGCGACCATATTTTCTCTCAGGAACAATTGCCAGTAAGAATGACTGCATGGACCAGTTGTTTCAGACGTGAAGCTGGAAATTATGGCGCTCATGAAAGAGGATTAATTCGTATACATCAATTTGAAAAAGTTGAATTGTATACTATATGTAACCCGGAAAATTCAGCAGAAGAACAAGATAGAATGATTGCATGTGCTGAAAATATTTTAAAAGATCTTGGTTTGCATTATCGAATTAGTTTATTAGCCGCGCAAGATACTTCATTTGCTTCTGCAAAAACATATGACATTGAAGTTTGGATGCCTGGGCAAAATGCTTATTATGAAGTTTCTTCAGTAAGCAATTGCACAGATTTTCAGGCAAGAAGAGCACATATAAGATACAAGATGCCGAATGGTAAAAATCATTTAGCGTATACTCTTAATGCATCATCATTAGCGTTGCCGCGCTTAATGGTTGCTATTTTGGAAACTTATCAACAAAGTGATGGTTCAATAGCAATTCCTGAAATTTTAAAACATGTATCTATTTGCATGAATTAATTATGTTATCACCTGAAATTTTAGCTAAAATAAAAAAAATAGACATTCAGACCCGCAAAATATTATCCGGTATGTCGATCGGAAATTATAAAAATATTTCTAGAGGAAGCGGTTTTGAATTTGAACAGTTAAGAGATTATGTCGAAGGTGATGATGTTCGCTTTATTGACTGGAAAAGTTCGGCAAGATCTGGAAAAATTTTAGTACGCCAATATTACGAAGACAAAAATAGATCAATTTATTTATTAGTAGATGTTTCATCTTCTATTAATTTTGGTCAAAAAAAAGAAATTGTTCGTAAGATTGCAAGTGCTTTGTCACTAGCTGCTTATTATAATAAAGATAATGTTGGATTGATTTTATTTGATAATGAAGTAAGAAATTTTATTTCTGCTAAATGCTCAATGGCTCATACTCAACATTTAATGAAAACGGTTTTTGAATATCAAAATTTCTCGAATGGTACCGATATTAAACCTGCAGTTTCTTTATTATTAAATAAAGCAAAATCTAATTCATTAATTTTTGTAATATCTGACTTTATAGGGGATAATTTTGTCGATGCTTTGAAAATTATTAGCAAAAAACATGATGTAGTTTCTATTAAATATGTTGAAAATATTGAACTGAATTTTCCTGATGTTGGAATTTTGAATATGCAAGATATAGAAACTAAACAAGAAAATTTGATCAATTCATCTTTTGGATTTTCAGCAAGTTTGCAAGAAATTGATATAGAAATTACTAAAAAATTGAAACAAAATTACATCGATTTATTGCATCTAAAAGATAATGAAGACACGATTGATAAATTAATATTATTTTTTCAAAAACGCAGAATAAAATAAAATGGATAAAATTGGCCAATACGAAATTTACGATGTTTACAATTTTATTACAGTAGTTCCTTGGTATAAAACAAAATTATTTTACATCTCTTGCATAATTTTTTTTGTTTTGATTATTGTTAATTTACTTTTCTTTTTTTTAAAGAATAAAAAAAATGATTCACCAGAAGTTGAAGCAATTAAAAATTTAAAAAAATTAAGAGAAAAGTTAAAAAATATAAATAATAGTTATGATCAATTTTATTTGCAGCTGACTAATATTTTTAAAAAATATATTTATAAAAAATTTGGAATTAATGTGATTAGCGCAACTGATTTTGAAACAATAAACATAATAAGTTCATCAGAGCTGAAAAATTATTTTTCAGCAAATCTGCTGCCTATTTTTCAGAAAGTTCATTTAATTAAATTTTATAAAACCGAGATTAATAAAGAACAAATTTTAAATGATTTGGATAGTGTAGAAAAGTTTATTTTATTAACATCTGACATTAACAAAAAAAGATAAAAATTTCAGGGGGGATCTGAATTTGCAATTTTGTAGCAAAAGTTTGCTTAATTCTTTATATCTGCATTGGCCATTTTGCCCATACAAATGTCACTTTTGCCCATTTGTAGCAATCGCATCTCATGATCAATTTATGCCAGATTATCAAAAAGCTCTTAAAAAAGAGATCTTAGACTTTGCTAAAAATTTTAATAAAGAAAGCAGTATTAAATCAGTGTTTTTGGGTGGGGGAACTCCAAGCACATGCCCAAATAACCTACTACTTGACACGTTTGATATACTTAATAGTGTATTCTCTTTTGAAAAAAATGCTGAAATTTCGATAGAGGTAAATCCAGGTACTGTAAAACCAGGACAATTAGAAGTTTGGAAATTAGCGGGGATAAATCGTTTGAGTATTGGGATCCAAAGTTTAAATGATGATGTTTTGAAAAAATTGAATAGACACCAGACCAGTGCAGACGTATTTGCTCTGATAGAAAATGCATCAAAAATATTTGAAAATATTTCGGTTGATTTGATTATAGGTTTGCCTGGTGTCACTGAACAGGAATGGAAAGATTTAATTTTAAAAATTGGATCTTGGCCGATAAAACATTTATCCATTTATTTTTTGACAGTTCATGAGGATACCCCGTTATATTTTGGTGTTAAAAAAAATAAAATTATTTTACCTCCAGACAATCAGATTATTGAACTATATTATTGGTCGATTAATAAATTAAAAGAATTTGGATTTAACCAATATGAGATATCAAATTTTGCAAAACAAGGATATGAATCTACGCACAATAGCGCATATTGGAAAAGATTGCCATATAAAGGTTTTGGCTTAGGTGCATGTTCATTTGATGGGCAATCACGATTTCAAAATGAAAAAAATTTAATGACATATATGAACAATTTAAATGAGGGAAGAGAAACAACAATATTTGCTGAAAAACTTGAAATTCATCAAATATGGCTTGAGAAATTGATGTTAGGAATAAGACAAATTAAGGGTGTAGAAATTAATGAATTAATTCAAAATTTGAATGAAGAAAAGAAAATTAAATTTTTAAATAAAATAAACGACTTACAAAAACAAAATCTAATTTCTTTTGATGGAGATGTTCTTAAACTTTCTCATCAAGGATTGGCTTTAGAAAACCAGATTGTTTTGGAACTTGCAATAAATTAATATGAAAGGAATTTAAATGGCAAAGCATGTGGGAATAAAATTACCTGAAGATTTAATTGAAACGTTAAAATCAGAAAAGACAGTTTGTGTCTTAGCAACTTTTTCTGAAAGCGGATTGCCGCATACTACACCTATCCAATGTGTATATCCCAAAGGATTAGAAAGTATTTTAATGTCCATACATAAAGAACACACAGGTTATCATAATATGGTATGGCAAAAGAAAGTAATGCTTTGTTTTCTTGATGAAAATAATGTTGCATATAGTGTTCTTGGCCGTGCAGGTGTTGTAAGAGCTCCATCATTAGTGCATCCATTAATGAATGTGGTGAGAATTGATATTATCGACATCAAAAGTGATAGATCAGTTTTGACAAGAGTGGATTCAGGAGTTCGCTGGAGTTACACATCTGCAGAAGCTGAAGAATTATCTGTTGCTCTAATGAATGAATTGAAAGAACTTTCTCGTACACTTTAAGAATTTATTATTTTTATTAAGATTTACTCATGAATATTTTATTCTTCTATGAGAAAGGTTAATATGAGTAGAATTACCAAAACTTTTTTAGCTGTTAGCGTAACGCTAATTGTTAGTATGTATGGTATGTCAATTACAAATAATCAGCAAGCGACTGAACTTAAAATAGTTCCGCCATCTTCTGATGAGTTTCAACCATTTTTATCTACAACTGTTCAAGAAACTATTTCTGCAATTGAATCAATAACTGGTCAGCCTGTGGAAGCTGAGCAAATTCAACCAATTGCTGAGCAGCAGCCACAGCCAACAGTGCAACCAGCGCAAACCAAAATATTTTCTGATCTCGATTTTAGCGATATTGATAATTTAGAAGATCAAGATAGTGGAAATTGGTATATAAAAAGAGTTTTGTTAAAAAAAGCAGGACCAAAACACAATAAAATTCGTCAAAAAGTTTCAGCGTTATCTGAATTAAAAAATGTTTTTTTTAATAAAAAAACTGATATAGAAAAACAGCTGAATGAATTTTTTTTAAAATTAGGTTTTCAAAAGGTAAATGTTGAGAACCAGCTTGAGCAGGTAAATAAGGAACTTGAAGATATTAGACAAAAAGAAGGTCTTACAGAGCAAGAGCGACAAATTCTTAATGAACTAAATCAAAAAAAGAAAGATTTAGAAAATCTTAATGAAGATTTAAAGTTGCTCAAAGAATTAGATTCAACTCTGAATGAGGCAATATCTAAATTATTAGAACAAATTGACATCGCTCGTGGTTATGAAACCAAAGCATGGCAATATTATGAAGGAATTGCTGATATCTTAGACGATCAAAAAGCTAGAAATTATTATCAACAAATTGAAGTTTTATTAGACAATGTTGAAGCAATTGAAAAGTATGTTGAAGATCAATTTAAACCATACATCGATCAGACAACAGAAAAGATAAATACACTTATGTCTGGGATAAATGAAAAGGTTGAAAATTTAAGGGCAAAAGGGATCGAATTAAAACAAGAAATTGAAGAAGCTGCCAAAAAAGCAGAAGACGAAAGAGCAGCAGCATTAGCGCGCGAAAAAGCAAGAAAAGAAAAAGAAGCAAAACAACAGCGCGGATTTTTTTCAAAGATTTTTGCAGCGATCGGTGATTTTTTCGTCAGTTTTTGGGAAATAATTAGTTGGCCATTTAAATGGTTATTTGGAGCTACAAAACCTGTTGCCAAAAAAGTGGTAAGCCAGACAGCTCTGAAAATCACAACTACATAAAGATTCTCACTTATTGGGTTTGTCAAAATTCATTAATTCTGGTAAATTATTAAGCAATTTTGAATATCAGCGGAAGTGGTGAAACTGGTAGACACGCAGCTTTGAGGGGGCTGTGGGAGAAATCCTGTAAGAGTTCGAGTCTCTTCTTCCGCACCAAATATAAGGATAGTAAATATGACAACGGCTTTTAAAAGAATTTTATCATCAAGCTTATTTATCTGGATTGCTTTAACTTTTGTGGGTGGATATTACATATATAACATAAAAAAATATGTTACTTTTGGTATCGATTTAGTGGGCGGTCTTTATTTGACCTTAGAAGTGCAGACAGATAAAGCTGTTGAAGCAGAATTTATTGATGCGATTCAGAACATTGCAGCAAAGTTAGAAAAAGAAGATAAAAATCTTCCATCTTCTCAAAAAATTGAAAAAAATAAAGCGATTTTGAATTTTTCTACACAAGAACAAGCAAAATCTGCATACCAAATTATTGGGGATACTATTGGTCAAGTTTCTGTAAAACAATCTGCAAATCAAATAGTTTTAAGTATTTCTGATCAACAAATCCTGGCAATTAAAAAAGATGCAGTTGAAAGTAATATAAGAGTTTTACATGCAAGATTAGATGAATTTTCTGTTGCTGAAATTCCTATTTCACCAGCAGGGGAAAATAGAATTATTATTGAATTTCCAGACGTGAAAAATCCTGAAGTTGCAAAAGCCAGAATCGGAAAAACAGCTCTTTTGGAAATGAAACCCGTTGAAGCAATTGGTGTAAGCGAACAAGATGTTTTAGATAAATATGGCGGATCTATTCCTGAAGGTATGATTATTATTCCAGGAAAAGCTGGAAGACGTTCTGAAGAAATATATTATCTGGTGCCAGCTTATGCTGATTTAACTGGACGATTTTTAAAAGATGCAAAAGTAGGTTTGAGTGAAAGAGGATTTGGCATTAGTCATGGGGTTGAAATTACCTTTAATGCTGAAGGCGCAGATAAGTTCTATGAACTTACTCGTAAAAATGTTAACCGGCCTGTTGCGATAATTGTTGATAATGTTGTTATTTCTGCGCCAATGGTAAATGAAGCCATAAGAGGTGGAAAAGCAATTATAACATTTGGTGAGAGCGGTTCTTCCGAAAAAATATTACAAGAAGCGCATGAATTGGCTAACATGTTAAGATCTGGTTCATTTGTAGCACCAGTAACTATTGTTGAAGAAAGAGCGATTGGGCCATCATTAGGTTATGAATCTATTAAAAAAGGGCTTATTTCTTGCGGAATTTCGCTTATTTTGTTATTATTATTTTCATTAATCTTTTACAAAATGGCAGGGTTTTTTGCCTTCGTTGTATTATTATATAATTTACTATTAATTCTTTTAGGTTTAATTTGGTTGAGAGCAACTTTGACATTGCCGGGAATTGCAGGAATGGTGCTGACAATTGGTATGGCCATAGATTCATCAATATTGATTTATGAAAAAATAAAAGAAGAACTTTCTCTTGGGGTATCTATGAGAAAAGCAGTTGATATCGGATTTTCTGATGCAATGGTCGTGATATTGGATGCAAACATTACTACTTTTATAGTTGGTGCTGTTTTATATTTCCTTGGTACCGGTCCTATTAAAGGATTTGCTGTAACATTGATGTTGGGTATTTTGTCAACACTTATAACTGGTTTAATATTACTAAGATCAATTTTTACATTTGTACTTACTCAATTGAGAACTGAAAAAATTAGTATTTAAAATTTTAGCGGCGACGTAGCTCAGGTGGTTAGAGCAGCAGAATCATAATCTGAAGGTCCGGGGTTCGAATCCCTGCGTCGCCACCAGTCATTTTTTAGGCTTCGGAGAAAATATTCTGGCTAAAGAGGATTGAAAAATGCCTGGCAGGCCACCTTCTTTAACGGAATTATTAGATTAAAAAAAGAAGTTTAATAACTGAGAATGCGTAGTATGTCCTTCGTAGCCTTGGCGAAGTAGGACAAGTCGTCTGGCAATCTGCATAGCTACAAAGTGGCCACCTTCTTATGGAGTTTTATTAATATACATTATGGTCAATCTTCCAAATTTATTAACATTTTCAAGATTATTTTCTTCACTAATTTTACCATTACTTTTTGGTTTTTGTTTTCCTTATAATAATTTCAAAATAAATTTGTTGCTTGCATTAATATTTTTATTAATTGCACTAACTGATTTGTTCGATGGTTATCTTGCAAGACAAAGAAATCAGGTGACAGAATTTGGAAAAATTATAGACCCTATCGCAGATAAATTTTTATTTTTTTGTTGCTTAATTCCGCTCGTATATTTTCAACGTTTTCATTATTATGTTGCAGTTATTTTAATTGCTAGAGAACTATTTGTAATGGGATTAAGGGAAATTGCTTTAACCAAATGTTTTCAAATTTCTGTGAGTATGAGTGCTAAAATTAAAACTACTTTTCAAATTATTTTATTAACATTTATTATTGCATATCCAAATATTGTTTTGGGAAAATATTTTGAAAGTGTGAAAATTATTTTAATTGCTCTGACTTTATTTTGGTCATTATATTCAGCATTGCTTTATTTCCAAATTTTTAGAAAAAAATTTAATTTTAGGTTTAACTAATGAAATTTACTGAAGTAGCATTTGCTTTTTTAGCTATAAATGAAACAAATTCTCGTTTGAAAATTACTGAAACTTTGTCCGACCTGTTAAAAAAAACTACATCTTCTGAAGCACAAATAATTTCTTATTTATCTCTTGGCTCGCTAAGACCGCCATACCAAAAAATGCAATTTAATTTAGCTGAAAAAAGTATCAATAAAGTGATTGCAAAGTTGCTTGGAATGGAAGTTGAGGAACTTGAAAAAGAGATTCATAAAACTGGAGATGTTGCTGTAATTTTGCAAAAATCTAATTTGCCGATACTTGAAGATCTTACAGTCACACAAGTTTATGAAAGATTAGTTCACATAGAAAGTATATCTGGAGCTGGATCTGCTGAAGAAAAACAAAACGAACTTTACAAACTATTAAAAGATGTAGGTTCTTTAAATGCATCTTATATTGCAGCAATAATATTAGATCAGTTAAGACTTGGTTTTTCTGATATGACATTAATTGACTCGTTTTCTTGGATGTTAGTTGGTTCAAAAAAAATAAGAAGCCAAATTGAAGATGCATACAATGTTTGTGCAGATATTGGTTTGATAGCCTATACTTTAAAAGAATCTAACATTGAAGGAATTAAACATTTTGAACCCAAACTCGGAATTCCGATCAGACCAGCTGCTGCAGAGCGTTTGCCTTCTGCAACTGCAATTATTGAAAAAATTGGTACTTGTATTGCACAGCCAAAGTTGGATGGATTTAGATTACAAGTACATATTGATAATAAATCGAAAACCCAAAAAATTTGGTTTTTTTCCCGAAATCTATTGGATATGTCAGAAATGTTTCCTGATTTAAAAGAAGCATTATCTCATGTTGATGTGGATAATATTATTTTAGAAGGGGAAGCAATCGCATATGATGAGCATTCAGATAGATTTGTGCCGTTTCAAGAAACTGTAAAAAGAAAAAGAAAGCATGAAGTTGAAGAAGTTGCGGCAGAACTTCCATTGAAATTTTTTGGATTTGATCTTTTATATCTAAATGGAAAAAGCACATTAAATTTAACTCATGAACAAAGAAGAAATGAGTTAATAAAAATTTTCAAAAATTATAAAGATCCTCGTGTTGCAGTTGTTGAAGAAATGAAAATTAATACTGCAAAAGAATTGGAAAATTATTTTCTTAAAAATATTGAAGCAGGTCTTGAAGGTTTAGTTGTAAAAAAGCCTGATTCAATTTACCAACCAGGAAAAAGAAATTTTAACTGGATTAAATTAAAAAAACATGAAAAAAGTCATTTAGAAGATACCATAGATGCAGTTGTCCTTGGTTATTACTATGGAAAAGGTAAGAGAGCATCTTTTGGTATAGGAGCATTCTTAGTCGGAGTATATGACAAACAAAATGATCGCTTTCAGACAGTTGCAAAAGTTGGTACCGGTTTGAAAGATAATGAATGGAAAGAATTAAAAGAAAAGTGCGATCATAATAAAATGGATCATAAACCAAAGAATGTCGACTGTGCCCCAGAATTAGAACCAGATGTTTGGGTAGATCCGAAAATTGTTGTGGTAGTGAGAGCAGATGAAATTACTCAATCTCCAAGTCACACTGCAGGAAGAATGGATCATAATTTAGGATATGCATTGCGATTTCCTCGATTCGTAAATTACAGTCCTGACAAATCGCCCGAGCAAGCAACAACTGTTCATGAACTTATAGAACTTTATCAGTTACAAAGAAAATCTTAAATTTTCAAAATTTTTCTATAAATCATTTATCATATATTTTAAATTTAACCTGGTTTTATATACCCAAAATCAATATTATTGCCAATTTGGCAATGGATGTGATATTATTCATAAAAAGGGTAGAAATTTAGGAATAAATATGAAAAGACTATCTTATTTAATGATATTTATCGCCGGCAAGGTTTATTTGCGATGGAAGGTAGAAAACCTTCACCAGGCAAGGAGGAAGTGGAGGAAACTGTTCCGGTTACAGAAAAAAAAGAGCCATTTCCGTTTGAAAAATTACTTCAAGATATAAAGGCAGAGATTCTAAAATTTATCCCAGGTATTGATAAAAGTAATCTTGAATCATTGATTAAAAGTCTAATTCAAAGTTACAAAAATTTCATCAATTTAAAATTTGTGAACTCAAAACTTTATCACTTTTTAAACACAATTGTTGATAAAAAAAATAACATTACAAGATATCAAAGTTGGATACTAAATCAGCTAAGTGAAGAAGATTTTAAGAATTTGAATCAATACATATATGATGAATTAGAAAAAAAACAGTTACCTCGAAATTTAATCTTATTAATTCAATTGCTGAAAACATTAGGAAAATTTGATGCTAATTTAAAAGACAACTCGGAAGACACTGCTCTTATGAGGGCAAGTTGGAAAGGTCATACCGATATAGCAAAATTATTAATTAATTCTGGCGCAGATGTTAATGCAAAAGATAAGGCTGGGAACACTGCCCTAGGATATGCAATAGGCAAAAGACATAAAGATATAGTCAAATTATTAATAAAAGCAAAAGCTGATTTAAATGCTGTAAGATATCACCCTACGAAATGGCCTGCTCTTGCATGGGTAAGCTATCAGGGCGATGAAGATATGGTAAAATTATTGATTAGTCTTGCCACGAAGTATACTTCATGGGACGTCAATGAAACAGACAGCAATGGGCAGACAGCTCTGATGAAGGCAGTTATTGCTGGCCAGCCTAAAATAGTAAAATTACTAATTAAAGCAAAAGCTGATATTAATATAGAAGATAATGGTGGAAACACAGCTCTTGATTTAGCAAAACAACTCCATCAAATGGATATTATAGAATTATTAGAATCTCAAATTAATTTAGAAAATTTACCTCAGTTGTGAAGTAATGTAATTTTGATTACTTTATATAATCAAATAAAATATCAGCGATTTCCTCTTCTTCCAATTGAAGAGCTAAAGCCATAGGTGTTTTGCCAACAGCTTCAATTTTTTGAGTTATTTGATCTTTTATTTCTTGGTCATGTTTTTTGACCCAGTCAGTTGCTCCAATTAATATTGCAAAAAAAAGACTAGTATTAGTATTTCCTTTTTGACTTTCTTTTACTGATAAGAAATTAATAATTTGCGATTCCATTTTTTTTATTAAATCATTATATAATTTTCTTTCATCCTTTATATAGTTTCTTAGCTGTTTAAAATCTGTTATTTTATCTATTATATTTAATATTTCTTCTTCTTTTTCAGCTATTTGTTTTTGTCCGAAATTTTTAGAACATAACCCGACGTGAGAATATCCGGATTGTAGATGATAATGTTGATCTAGATTTAAATAATCTGGTGGCATTATAATTTCTGATTCTTTTGGGCTTGCGACAGATTCTTCTTCTAGAGTACATGGGTAATGTTCCAAATTAATTGGAGTTCCGAAATCATGTTCCATGCAATTTAAATTAAAAAAATTTAATAAGAAAAATAAAACCAAAATTTTCATAAAAAGATCGCTCCTCAGCATTATTGTTATTATTATTTTTATTTATCACGATTTAAAAAAAAGAAAAATTCGCAAAATATTGTATCACAAGTGTCAAATATTATAAAAATTTATAAAGGGGTGAAAACATAAAAAAAGGAGAATTTTTATGTGTTTTTCACTAAAGGCTAGTTTGATAGCTAGCTCTGGATTAATGGTATTAGGTTATTTTTCTTTAAAAGAAATAAAGGCACGTCGACAAATTTTATTTGCAGGCGTGCCTTTACTATTTTCAATTCAACAATTGAGTGAGGGTATACTGTGGGCATACATGAATGGCCTAATTTCAAATATTTTTATAAAAAATTTTGCTGTTTATTTCTTTTTAACCTTTGTATTACTAATTTGGCCATTTTACATGCCGTTATCGATATATTTTCTTGAGAGGAAAAAATTAAATAAACAAATTTTACTTGGAATAACAATTTTTGGAACGTGCTTTTCAGTTTTTTTACTTTTTTATCTAATCAAATATGGGGCAGACGTAACGATATTAGGAAATAGTATTTGTTATCAAATTTATTTACCAGAAGGGGTAGATGTTAAAAGTTTAATGTTTTATGTGTGCGCAGTTGTAGCGCCATTTTTTATTTCTACTGTTTCTTTAATGCCATATTTTGGATTCGCATTATTAGCTTCATGTATTTTTGCTTATTATTTTTGGTTTGCAACTTTTATTTCGGTATGGTGTTTTTTTGGGGCTATTTTAAGTTGCTTCGTAATTTGGATTTTAAAACGAATTAATAGACGTAAATGAAAGTTATAAAATTTTATATTTAGAGTATAGTAACCCTATAATTGATTTTGAAGGTTGAAATATGGCGTCAGAAAAAATATATGTAATAGATACGAATGTTTTGATACATGATCCTCAAGCTCTTTTTAGTTTTGAAAAAGCATTGATTGGTATTCCAATTATGGTTCTTGAAGAGCTCGATCATTTTAAAGGTGATAATACTCAAAAAGGCCGAAATACTCGTGAGGTAATTCGTCAGATTGATATGCTCCGAGAAAAAGGTTCATTGCGCGAAGGTGTTGAATTAGACAATGGCAGCAATTTAAGAGTTCTTTTTGCAGACCCAACTGTTCCAATTCCTTTAAAACCACATTTGCTTGATAATGAAATTTTACGCACATGCATGTCATTAAAATTAAAAGGGTATGATGTGCGTTTTGTATCCAAAGATATTAATGCACGAATAAAAGCTGATGCAATTGGGATTCAGTCAGTCGATTATTTAAAAAACGTTGTTTCAGAAGAACAAGTCTATAAAGGATGGACAACAATCCAAGTTCCTGCGATTCAGCTTAAAAAAGATTTTCCTGAAGAACTTGATGAATTAAAAAAATCCATGCAGTTGATGCCAAATGAATTCATAATTTTAGAAAGTCGACATAATCCCTATAATTATAACGTATATCGTTTTTTACCAAATGGGGATTTTAAAAAAGTTGTTCCTCCTTCTTTAAAATGGCCATTTGAACCTCGCAATGTGCAACAATTAATGACATTCGATTTATTGCTTGACGATAATGTACAATTTGTTTCTCTACTTGGTGGAGCAGGAACAGGTAAAACTTTTTTAACTCTTGTTTGCGCTTTGCATAAAGTTTTAATTGAACATGGTTATGAAAAAATTTTGATTTCAAGGCCTGTAATTCCATTAGGTCCTGATATTGGTTATTTGCCTGGCGATGTTCAAGAAAAATTACATAGTTGGATGCAACCTGTTTATGATAATATGGATTTGATAATACATACTGCTAATGCCCAAAATGGTGATCAAATTTCAGTTCCTCATGGTGAAGAAAAAAATGGAAAAAAAGGCAAAATGAAAAAATGGGCGAAAGAAAAAGAGCGTGAACTTCCACCACTATATGATCTTGTCAAACACGGAAAAATCAGTCTTGAAGCAATTACATATATGCGTGGTCGTTCGATTCCATACCAATATATATTTATAGATGAAGTACAAAATTTAACTCCGCATGAAGTTAAAACAATTGTAAGCCGTGTGGGTGAAGGAAGTAAAATTGTTCTTGCAGGAGATCCATATCAAATCGACTCTGCATATTTGGATTTTGCAAGTAACGGATTGGTTGTAACAAGTGCCAAATTCAAAGGGCAACCAATTTTTGGCACTGTGTTCCTTGAAACAAGTGAAAGAAGTGAGCTTAGTAAATTGGCTGCTGAATTGTTGTAATGGTTCGATACTAAATTGCTTTGCAATTTCACTCACCATGATTTTTTATGGAGACATGCCTGAAGTCATCCCGAGTGACCGGCATTTTAAAAAAATGTCGGTTGTATCGAGGGATCGAAGGGTCAATGTATTATGATTTTTGGACTGAGTTGTAAAGCATCTAGTTCTTCAATTAATTTAGAATTGATAGCAATTTTTTGATTTGCGTTCAATTTTAAAATTTTTTCATTTTCTTTATACAATAATTGAAGCCTACATGAACCTTTGGAAAATTTAGTTTTTAAATCTTGTAACTTGTCTGAAATAAAATTTTCCGAAACTGAAATTGATAAATTATGTATATTTGGCCATTGCTCAAAAAATAAATCCAAAGGAACCAAATTTTGTGCAATAATTTTGCATTGTGTCTGAGATTGTTCATCTACAGTTCCTGAAATAACAAATACATTGTAATCTGAAAGTAAGAAGGCAACTTTTGAATATAATTTAGGAAAAACAATAACTTCAGCTTTTCCTTTTTGATCTTCAAATTGTGTAAAAGACATTTTATCACCTTTTTTCGTGGTGATAATTTTATTACTTTTCAGCAATCCAATACAAATAATATTTTTTCCCGAAAGTTTAATAGCATCGGCAAAATTAGTTGGCGCAATCCATCTAACTTGTTTTGCATAAGAATCCAAAGGTTGTGCACTTATATAAACCCCAATCACTTCTTTTTCTTTTTCAAGTTTTACCTTGTCTGACCATTCTTCTAATGATTCAAATGAATAATCAATATCTTGCATATTATCAGTTGATATGTTCATTCCAAATAGATCCATCTGCCCGGTTAATAAAGCTTTTTTGTGTTCAGACGCAATGTCCATTATTTTTTCAAGCTCTGCTGTTTTTTGCGCACGATTACCTTGTAAATTATCGAATGCTCCAGCAGCGATTAAATTTTCTACAACCCGTTTATTACAAGTTCTTAAGTCTACACGTTTGCAAAAATCTAGAAGATTTTTAAATGGTCCATTTTTTGTGCGATCAGCAATAATATTTTCTAATGCTGCCATTCCAACATTTTTTATTCCATGCAAACCAAATCGAATTTTACCTTCACACACACTAAAATTAACTTGTGATTGATTAATATCTGGTGGCAAAATAGCAATATTTATATCTTTAGCTTCTTGCACATAAAATGCCATTTGGTCACTATTCGTCGCTTCTAAAGAAATTAAACATGCCATAAATTCTGACGTGTAGTTTGCTTTTAAATATGCTGTTTGATAAGCAATTAAAGCATAAGCGGCTGAGTGTGATTTGTTAAAACCATATCCTGCAAAATAGGCCATGAGTTCAAATAATTCTTCAGCCTTTTTTTTGTCATAAGACAAGCCGACTGCTTTAGTAACAAATTTTTCTTTTTGTGCTGCCATTTCTTCAGCTTTTTTCTTACCCATTGCTCGTCTTAAAATATCTGCTTCGCCAAGTGAATAACCTGCAATTTTAGATGCAATTTTCATTACTTGTTCTTGATAAACAATAACACCGTAAGTTTCATTTAAGATTGGTTCGAGGTCATCAAAAAGATAAGAAATTTTTTGTTTGCCATGTTTGCGTTCAATAAAATCATCTACCATTCCGGAACCTAATGGACCAGGTCTATATAAAGCATTGACCGCGATTATATCTTCAAAGCATGCTGGCTGTAATCTGCGTAAAACATCTTTTAACCCTTCAGATTCTAATTGGAACACGCCCGAGGTTTGGCCTTTGCATAAAAGTTTAAATGTTTTGGGGCAATCAAGTGGAATTTTATTTATATCTAATAAAAAATTATGTTTTTGTTTGATAAGATCCAAAGTCTTTTTTATTAATGTTAAATTTTTAAGACCTAAAAAATCCATTTTCAAAAAACCAAGATATTCAAGTTCAGTCATCGCATATTGCGTAACTAAATCATTGGTTTTTGGAGGAATATAAATTGGTAAAACATCATCAATTGCTTCTGGCGAAATAACAATACCGGCCGCATGTTTTGATGCATGTCTTGTTATACCTTCTAATCTATAAGCATGGTCAAAAATTTTTGCAATTATAGCATTGTTTTTAATTAATTCTTGCAATTGTGGTTCGGCTTCAACAGCTTCTTTTAATGTAATTTTTAATTGATCTGGAATAAGATCTGTAATTGCATTTGAATCTTCAAAAGGCAATCCAAGAACACGTGCGACATCTTTAATTACACCTTTGGCCATCATAGTACCAAACGTAATAATTTGGCAGACTTTGTCATGACCATATTTTTCGCGTACGTATTCAATAACTTTATCTCTGCCTTCAATACAAAAATCGATATCTATATCTGGCATAGATACGCGTTCAGGGTTTAAAAATCTTTCAAAAAGAAGATTATATTTTATTGGATCAATATCGGTAATTTGTAACGCCCAAGCAACTAAAGATCCCGCTGCAGAACCTCTTCCTGGGCCTACTGGAATTCCATTCTTTTTTGCCCAAACTATAAAATCACTTACTACTAAAAAGTACCCAACAAAACCCATTTTACAAATTAAGTCAGCTTCTAATTCTAATCTTTTTTCATAATTTTCTTTTTGATGAAGTTTATCCCCAGAATGGGCTTCACCTATGTCCGGGGTCCCCGAAGCTATGCGGCCATTTGCAAAAAGATCTTCTAAACCTTGTCTGCATAATGTTTTAAAATATTCTTCTTGTGTAAAATTTTCAGGGATTTGAAATTGCGGGAAAAATAGTTTTCCGGTTTTAAAAGTAAAATCACACATGTCAGCAATTTTGCCACTATTCCAAACAGCTTCAGGATGATCTTTAAATTCTGCCAACATTTCTTGTGCAGTGCGCATGTATGCTCTGCAATCGCCAAAAGTAAATCTGTCTGGATCTGTGATTTTATGTTGAGTTTGAATTGACAACATTACCTCATGCGCATCATGATCATCTAGTGACGTATAATGACAATCGCCTGCTGCTACTAATTGCACGCCTTTTTCTTTTGCAATATTAAATAATTTTTCATTTAAAATTTTTTGTTCGCTTTGGTCCGCAGGCTGTACTTCTAAATAAAAACGTTCAGGTCCAAATACTTTTAAAAACCAATCAATTTTTTCATATGCTTTTTCATATTGATCTTGCATTAATAATTGAGGAATATGTCCACCAAGGCAAGCAGAGGTTACAATTAGACCTTCGCTATATTTTTCTAAAATTTCATAATCAATTCTAGGCTTAAAATAGAATCCTTCTTGATACGCATACGAAATAAGCTTACATAAATTTTTGTAACCTTTTTCATTTTGAACCAACAATATTAAGTGATTATATTTATTATTTGCATCTTTTACTTTTGCATTTTCTGTAAAATAAGTTTCTATTCCCAAAATTGGTTTTATTCCAGCTTTTTGGGCTTGCTGAAAAAATTTTACAGCGCCAAAAATATTTCCATGATCAGTGATTGCTAGTGCTTTTAATTTATTTTGTTTTCCAAAATTAATTAATTTATCGACTGTGATAGCGCCATCTAATAAAGAATAATCTGAGTGCAAATGTAGATGAGTAAAATGTTGGTCCATGTAGTTCAGATATAAATTTTAAGGTTTATTATTAGTATAACTTGCTAACAGTTTTTCTCAACTATGGGGTGATCAATATTTGTTTGTTGTGCTTGAAATGAATTTAGTTTTTCAATCAACCGTTCCTTAATAAAATCCTGCACCGTTGATTCAAATTGCAAAAAATCACGGTGTTTTGTAAATTTTCCAATTTTCTTTTGTGCTCTTTCTAAGGGTGACATTTTTTTATTTGTCGGTTTAAAATTTTCTTGATCATCGTGCCATTCAATTGCACCAGAATTTAAATTTGTAGGATGGTATTTTTTTTCCAGATCTATTGATAGAGCTATTTTTAAAAAGAAAAATTGTTCTATAGTTAAATTTAAATATCTATAATCTTTAGGATCTTTCCATTGCATAATCGTACCATCTTTAAAAATAGCTACAATTTTAGAATTTTTTTTATCAAAAAATATTTCAAAAGGTTGATATGTAGTATGATGCAATTGAATCAGATTTAAATTGTCTGACCAATCTTTAATTTTTATTTTTTTATTCCCATAAAAAATAAATTTTCCACTCGGGTCAAACTTAACCGTTAAAACTGGTTGATCGTCTTGGCAGTCATATATTAGCTGTCCTGTATACAAATCTATTATATTAAATTTGGCATCCGCCCCACCTGTAACAAGCAGGTTTTCAGATTCATCAAAATCTAGACAATAAACTGGACCATCATGTAATTTCTCACAATAATTATATTCAATATTATTTGTTAGACTTTTTATAACTACATCACCGTTTGAACATCCAATAGCCAATAAATTACCTTGAACTGATAATGCAAGTGAAGTAACTTTATGTTTTTCAAGAGTAAATAATAATTCTGGTAAGCCAATACATAGTAATTGTTTACAATAAATTCTTCCTGCACCATCATCAAAAATTAAAAATTTTTTTTTATTATTAATTGCTATACATCTAATTTCATTAGTCAAACTTATTATTTCATGACATTTTTCAGTTTCTATATTAGCTACATAAAAAGTTTTAACATAACCATTAGTTGTAAAAAAAAATATAATATTGTTGTTTGCGCAAATTTTATTTGCTTTAGCTAAATGATTTTGAAGACCCGTGTAAACTTCTGGCAGAACTTTTAATTTTGGTAGTATATTACTGTTGCAAAAAATTAATGCCTGTCTCATGATAGGCGATATGTTTGTGGATTTACTTAAAGAACTTGTCATAATATTTTTTTCTTGTTGGTTTTTAACTGCATTTTTCACCATTGTATTATGAGTTCGCCAGATCAAAGAAGATATTTCTTTGAGAGGATAATTTTCGGGATATATATCCTCTAACTTAGTTTGTTTTGCTACCTCTATTGCAGACAGCCATTGTAATGATTTTGGATTTTTCCATAGCATAGCATTTAAATTAAATGCCAAAAAAAAGAAGAGAAATTTAAATTTCATAAAACATCCCAATAATTTTTTTTAAATTAAAATGATATTTTATAAGAATTTAATTTATTAGGAAATTATTGGCAGGATTTGAGAATAGTCATTGAACAAATTGCCAGAGATTGTGATATTGAAGAAATATGGCAGAGTGATTTTTTCAAATAAGATCAATGAAGTTTGAAAATCTTTTAAATCATTTTTTTGTATTGCAATAGTACTATTAACATCTTTTAAGATCATATCTAATGTACATATTGTTTTTATAAATAATTGAATAATTTTGCACTTTTCATCATCATTTCTTATCACAATATTTTTTTTCGAATAATTTTGTTCAATTGTTTTGAATAAATTTTTGGATTGAATTTTTTCTAACAATACAGATGTTGGCAGAATAAAATTAGATTTTGTTTCTTTATTATATTCATCAACAACATTATTAATAAGCATGCTGATTGGGTTGTTGACATTAGGAATTGGTATATAGCCATAGGCATATAATCCAAAATATGTTCCGATGTTTGAAAAATCTGTACAATGAGCAATGTTATTAAATTCGGACCAACATTTTTTATTAGAAGTATCAACACAGAATTTTAAGAAATAATTTTTATTAAATTTTCGCTCAGATAATTTTGGCAATACTTTCTGTACTAAGCAGATTTGGCCTGAACTTGTTTTTTTAACAGCTATAGGCGCAGTTCCAACTAAATCTTTAATATTATTTTTTTCCTGAATCATCCACAGTAATGCAGATAAACTTGAATATAATTGTGCTCTCAATCTTGAAATAAATGGCGTAAGCTGGTCTGCATCTTTAGATTTTTCAGAAATTGTATCAACAATTATAATTTCTTGACCATTATCTAGTCTTGTAACTGTTCCTTTTTTATAATTACTTTCTGTCAGCTGACCATTCAAACTTTGCCATAAATTGGAATAATATTCATTATTAATGCTTTGGAAAATAATTGTTATTGCATCACTTAATTTAATTATTTCATCAAAATTTATTTTTAAAACATTATGATAAATTCTATCTAAATAAAATTGGTCATGCATTTTTTCTCGATCAATTAATAATTTATTTAAGGCAATTTTTTGGAGCTCATTTTCATAATTTTGTAAAATTGAAAATGCATGATTTTTCAATTGTTGTTCTAAATTTATAGAGCTTAATGATGTAAGCTGATTGTTACTATGATTTCCCATTAATTCATATAAAGCCATTCTTATAGCAGTTTCTGCAATAAATGAATTTAATAAATCTTCTTTTCCATCTTTTAATAACTGATATATTTCTTGTTCTCTAAACACAGTATGTTTGTAAAAACTATTATTAATTTTGAATTTATCTTTAAAAATTTGTCGTGCATATTGCAGAATAAAATTAACTCGGACATTTTCTCGAGATGTTCTAGGGTACATGCTTAAGAAATTTACAAAAACAATTTTTTTAACATTTTTTTGTTTTAATTTATCAATTAAATTATTTACAAAATCTTGGTAATTTTGTGGAAGAGATATGCCATTTATAAATAACATTTGTTCAGGTCTTGCTTCTTTAAGTCCTGTAGAATGTGCGTTTGATAAAGGCACTAGAATTTTTATATTATTATAATTATTTTTATCGAAAATATAATGTTTATTTTCAAATTCAAAAGGGATCCATGGTTGTGAATTTGCTAAATTTAAGGTTTGTAATGCAAAGTTTAATTCAGGAGATGTTTCAGAATATATCGTCTTACTTTCATTAATTAATTTAATTTTTAAATTTTCAAAATTTTCTTCAAGCTGTTTTTTATTTTGTTTAATAAAATTCTTTAACTTTGTTTTAAAATTTTGATCACAATCTTTTAATGATTCTATATCATTATAAACAGATCCGTCGGGTTTAAATGCAAAATGGCTTATTTGTGCAGGCAAATCTACAATAAATACATCTTTATCAAACTCATAAATTTGTGAATCTTGAGATGAAGAATTGTCGCAGCGGATATATTTTGCAAAATCTGTTTTATATTTTGACCAATTTATAACATTATTTAACAATGTACTTTTGCCCACACCATCGACAAAGCTTGAAAAGATGTAAGCTGTTGATTCATTATCTATTGGCTTTAAATTAGTCTGTAAAGTTTGAATGAATTTTTGAGCATTTACAGTAGCATCTTCTTTTTGAATGTTTAATGTTTCAATAGGGTAAGTAATATCAGGGCCTACAAAAAATTTGTTAACACCTGATACGCAATCTAATAAAGTTTGGCCGTATGAAATTGAAAATAAAATATCTTGAGATGCTAAAGCTTTTCCTGCAATATTTCTTAATTGTGAATTATAAAATGTTTGCCACAGTTCAATTAGTTCAGATAAAACATTTTTGTAATCTTGTTTATAAATTTCTTTTTCAATACGATCTCTAATGTTTATAATTTTTGTATAATCATTTGGCAACGCATGCTTTTGAAATACGACACTAGAATCATCAAAAAAATCTCTATTTCTTCCTAAGATATGATTAAATTTTTGGCCTTTGTTATTCCATTTTTGTTCCAGCCATTGAGCATCTTTTAAAATAAAACCAGTCAAAAAACCAAAAATATTTTTGTCACTTTGTTCTTTTCCTTGTTCAGTTACTATTGCAGCTTCATCATCAATTTTATTTTCCGACCAATTAGTTGTATATGCTGGAATAGCATCTTCTTGGTAACCCAATATTACAATGTCATTATCAAGACTAAATCCGGAATTTGTTAACGAATCGCGCAGTTGTTTAAAACTATTTTTTGTTTTTTCTAAAACAAAAGGGTGATACTCATGAGTATATTTACTAGCAATATCGTAATTTTCAATAAAACTTTTTGCAAAGTCTAATGTGTCATTGCAATATGCGGTAAGAAAGAAGATCGAAAATGTAATTAACTTATTTAATTTGCGATTTTTCATTTTCTAACAACTTTATAATTTCCTGGTTTCTACTTATCAATGGTTGGTAAGTATTTTGGAATTTTGTTTTATCTTGGTCCAATGTTGCAAACTCACCAAGAACCTTTATCTTTTGTTCCAAAAATTTCTGCAACTTAAGAACTTTTAAAAATAAGTTTGTAAATTCAGCAGAATTTTCGATTGCTAAATATGCATTTTTCACAGCATTAGTAAAAATATGTGTTAAGCAATCTGTATAAAATGCATAAAATAAAAATAAAGGATGTTCGTCTTCCGCTTCAAAATCTTTTAATAATGGCAAGATAGGTTCGTAATTTTGTTTTAAAAGTTCTGTTAAATTTGCCTTATCATTATTTAAAAAGAATTTATCGTTTTTGCTATTCCAAAATAAGTTTTCCAAATATAATTCATAAACTGCGCATTGCCACCATGCAAATGGCCATACATTATCTTTTTCTAAAAACTGTTTTCTTTCATTATGATCAGCCAGCATTTTTATTGCGCAATGAAAACCTTTGTAAAAATCATCCATATTCATGGATGTAAGTTCATGCATTATCCAAGGGGCATTAGGTTTATATTGTTTTAAATCATTATGAAATTTTTGAAGATCATTATTTGTTGCATGAAAATTTTGAATAAAAATAAAAGAAATAATTAATATTTTTTTTATTAAATTCATTTTAACTATTCTCAATTTGTTGATCTAATGAATGTAAATCATTTACGATTAATTCAATTTTTTTAATAGTAGACAATATCGTGCTATGGTAATTCGCGTCAGAAATCTGAACTTGATTTAAATTCTCAGCAAAGTTAGAAACTGTGTTTTTTAATTTTTGGATTGTATTATTAATAGAACTTGTACATGAGAAAATATCTTGCTCATCATTATTATTATCTTTGATGTAAATATATTTTCTGTATTCCATGAATGCAATTATTTTTTCAAGTTCTCTTACTAAAAGTGCATATTTATTTAAAACAATATCATAATATTCTTGAGCATTTGTCTGACTATTTACAGCATCAGTTTGCATTTTGTGCAATGCTAATAATTGAGCAGACATATTTTTTTCAAATATTTTTGAATCAAGCATGCCAAGTTCTTGATGAAGTTCTTGCAAAACTTTTTGATAAACTGTCTGATTTTCAATGAACCATTCAAAATCCCAATCATTAATGTAATTTGAAACTTTAGATGTATATTTTTCTAATTTCGGAAAAGCAATTTTTAAAATTGGAGTCATACATAGTTGCATAGAAACATTATATGCCATACTTTTTACAAAAGAAGGCCCCTTGTTTGTAACAAATCGTTTCCATGAATCTAATGAAAAAATAGAAAATGCGGGTACAGCCGCGGGAAGAGGCTGATTAAAAGCATGTTGATTTAAATGATTAATATATTGGCTGTGTTGAGTTGGGGTCAAATTATTAAACCAGTCTGAAAAAGCTTGTGAAGGACTTATAGTTTCAACTGGGCTTAATAATTTATATAAAATATATCCTGAAACAAATACACTAGCAGTAACTGCTGTATAATTAAATTTTGTTCTTAGCGCGACTTTATTTCCAAATTCATTTTTATATTTCCAAATATTTACATCATTAATTTTGTAAATATTTTCACCAAATGCTGAAAATGGTATTGCTAAAATAAATATAAAATTTAATAATAATTTTTTCATGTTAAATCCTCCATTTGATTAATTATTGCATTCCTGCAAGTGATGCTAGACCATTGCCGCCAGACAACAAATCTTCCAGCGAAGCTTTTTGAGAATTACCTGCAGATAATTTCATAAAGTTAATTTTACCAGGATTATTTTTTCCAGGTTCTTGAGGATCAACAAAATTTGAAATATGTTCAAGATCATCGCAAACACTTGTCAACCATCTTTTGATTAAATCATGTTTTTGCTGAATTTCTGACAAATTTTTACTATCCATAATAATTGTTTTCAGAGTCGCAATATCATCGATTGTTTGTTTTAAATAAAATGAAATTTCTTGCAAATCATAAGTTGAAAAACTATTTGTAAAGTTAATTGCATATCTAGAAATGAAAGATGTTTTTGAATATCTTGTTTCAGGACAATACCAGATTAATGCTTTATTAAGATACATAATTGAATGGTCCAATTCTCGCGTAACTTTCTTTTGAATTGCTAACCATGTAAGATCTTGATTGTTTTCTGAACTAATTTGATTCGCTCTTTGTTCGCGGTTTAAATTGCCAAGTGCAACTTGAGTAAATGGAATAACAAGTCTATAAACTTTATTATTTAATAATGCTAGATTGTTCCATTGTAAAGGTTTCATGCCAGTAAATAATTTAAAGAAAATTGCTGCCATTCCCTTTGTCATGCCTTTAACGCCAGTAGGAATAATTTTTAAAATTTCCATCGAAGATTCAGTGGTTGTTTTTTTAATTGCAGATAAAAATCCATCTCTAATTTGTAGTTGAATATTTTTTGAAAATGGAAGATTTTTTTCTTGTAACTTGTTATAAAGCTCTATTATTTTTATAGTTTTAGAATCACCGAATAAGTCTTCTGGAAATATATTTTCTTCTGGTTTTGAACCACTAGCAACACCTGTAGGTTGAGCACTTGCAATTGTCGGAACTGGATCTACACCAAAACACGTACTTACATTTATAGCTACAGCCGTCAACATTAAATATTTTTTAAATTTCATAACTTTTTCCATTCAAATAAAAATCATTTCTAAGCATTAATTTTATTACAAATTCGGCATTATGACAAATGGCGATATTATAAAATCTTCTTTAAATAAGCACCTGTGTGGCTTTTTTTATTATTGGCAACTTGCTCAGGTGTGCCAGATGCAACGATTTGGCCGCCTTTTTGACCACCCTCAGGCCCTAAATCTATTAGATAATCAACAGTTTTTAATACGTCCAGATTATGTTCTATAACAATTATAGAATTCCCTTTATCTATCAAGTTGTTTAAAACTTGTAATAATTTTTCTATATCGCTCATATGCAGTCCGGTAGTAGGCTCATCTAAGATATAAAGTGTATTAGAACCACGTTTTGCAAGTTCATTTACAAGCTTTATTCTTTGAGCTTCACCACCTGAAAGCGTTGTTGAAGATTGACCCAATTTAATGTAATCAAGACCAACATCGCATAAAATTTTTAAGCGCTTATATAGTGCAGCAAAATTTTTGAAAAATTCAGTTGCTTCAAGCGTTGTCATATCTAAAACCTGGGCGATATTTTTGCCTTTATAATTAATTTCTAAAGTTTGGGCATTATAACGTTGTCCTTTGCAAATATTGCAAACCATTGTAATATCTGGTAAAAAATGCATAGAAACTGTTATTGAACCTTCACCTAAACATTGCGAACATCTTCCTGCATCAACATTAAAACTGAATCTGCCAATCTGATATCCACGAGCTTTACTTTCTGGAAGTGTCGCAAAAATTTTTCTAATTTCATCAAAAATTCCAAGATAAGTTGCAGGAGTAGAACGAGAAGTTCTGCCAATTGGACTTTGGTCAATTACTACTAAATTTTCTATCTTTTCTAGCCCTGTAATTTTTTTCTCTTCTTGTTCTTCTACAACTTTTTTGTAGTATGGGTTATTTAAAATTTTTTCAATATGAGGAACTAGTTCATGCATAATTAACGTACTTTTGCCTGAACCGGAAACGCCTGAAACTCCGCACATAACTCCAAGTGGGAATTTAACATCTAAATTTTTTAAGTTGTGAGTATTAGCATTTTTTAGTGTAATAAATCCTGTCGGTTTTCTTACAGCTTTAATTCTTTTAATAACTTTTCTACCAGCTAAATATGCGCCAGTTAAAGAATCTGTATTTTTTTGAATTTGTTTATAATCACCAACTGCAATAATTTGTCCACCATGAATACCTGCTTTGGGGCCCATATCAATAATATAATCTGAAGCAAGCATTGTGTCAGTGTCATGTTCTACCACGACAACCGTATTTCCTTGGTCTCTTAATTTATATAAAGTATTGATTAAACGATCATTGTCTCTTTGATGCAGACCTATGCTTGGTTCATCTAAAATGTATAAGACACCACTCAAAGCTGAGCCAATTTGTGTTGCAAGCCTAATTCTTTGGCCTTCACCGCCAGACAATGTTTTGGCAGGTCTATTTAAAGATAAATATTCAAGACCAACATTAGATAAGAATTCTAATCTATTCGTTATTTCTTTTAATAATTTGTCTGCAATATCTCGTTCATGTTTATCCAGTTTTAAATTTTTAATGAACGACATTAAGTCATTTAGAGGTTGTTCGCCTAATTCATAAATATTTTTGTTATTTATTTTTACTGCCAATGCCAAATTATTTAATCTTTTACCTTTGCAACTTGTACATTCAATTTCTTGGCTAAATTCAAAATAATCCGAGTATTGAGGCCCCTCATGAGAATATCGAACTCCAAGCCCATGACAATCTTTACATGCGCCTATTGGAGAGTTAAATGAGAATAATCTTGGTTCTAATTCAGGAAATGAACTTGTGCATTTTAAGCACATTCTATTTGAAGAATAAAGATGCTCTTGGTCACCAACAATTACTTTGCAAAGTCCGTTGGTCAATCTAAATGCATGTTCAATAGAATCTTGTAATCTTGCTGTATCTTCTTTTGTAACTTCTGCGCTATCTAATAATACATCGATTGAATGTTGATAATTTTTTTTCAAATTCAACTTTGAAATATCATTAATATTTTTAAATTTTATAGTTTGGCCATCGATAGAAAATCTGTAGTAACCTTGTAAAAATAAATTTTCTAATTCTGACTTGAATTCACCTTTTTTAGAGATAGCAATTGGAGCTGCGATAATAATATTTAAATTTTTAAAGCTGTTAATTAATGTTGCAGCGATTTTGTCAGGCGCCTGAGTGCTAATTTTTATGTTACATTCTGGGCAATATGGAACACCAATTCTTGCAAAAAGGACTCTTAAATAATCATAAATTTCTGTGATTGTGCCTACAGTCGATCTTGGGTTTGATCCCACAGTCTTTTGGTCAATAGCGATAGCCGGGCATAAACCATCTATACGTTCTACATCAGGCTTTTTTGGGCTGCCAAGGAATTGTCTGGCATAAGAAGATAAAGATTCGATATAACGTCTTTTACCTTCAGTATAAAGGATATCTAACGCCAAAGAGCTTTTACCGGACCCAGAAGGCCCAGTGATTACCGTTAAGCTATTTTTAGGAATGTCGACATTGATATTTTTAAGGTTATGCTCACGAGCACCGATAACCTTAATCCAATCGATAAATTTCTTCATATTTAACTATCATTTATATTAATTATATTCAATTTGAAATAGTATAGAGTTTTTTGAGAAAAATGTCTATTCAGAATACATCTTTTAAAAAATCGACGAATTTATAAAGAAATGAAGGAGAGCTCGGCAAACTAGGATTATTCTGATGATAGCTACAAATACAATTCCGATTTTTAAATTTTTCAGCTATTTGTTTTATTTCACTACGAGATATATAACCTTTGAAGTCATAGAAAGTATTATGCGTTAATGAGAATTCTTCTAGACATTGAAAACATTTCATTGCTATACATGCTTCAATATCTGCTCGACGCTCGACAGCTGCGCAAGTTTGGGTATCTTTATATTTAGCATGAACTGCTTCATGAAATATTAATCCACGTTTGATTCCATAGAATATATCTTTATTAAAACATATAGTATTGACGAGAATCTTATGATCTGTAGGATAATAAGCAGCATAAGGTTGACCTTTTAACTTATCCATAAATGAAATAGGTTTTGGCAAAGCCATAATGGGAGCGTGTTTATCTTCAGGAATTCCTAACTCAATTTGTGCCTCTTTTCCCAATTCTTGAAATAAAGCAATTTCATCAGAAGAATCTAAACTTTCCATAGCAAAACAGTTTAACGATAATAAAGCTAAAACAGATAAAATTCTTAATTTAAAATACATAGAAACTCCATTTAATTTTCTAATAACATATTTATTATTTTGATGATCAACGCAAATCTTATTTTGTTTTAACTATCACTATTATATTAATTATATTCAATTTGAAATAGTATAAACTTTTTTAAGAAAGATGTCTAATTTGTCAGTCTTTTTTGGGCAAAAGAAAAGGCGAGAGTTTTTAGGTCCCGCCTAATAGGTTTTAAGCCATTTTCAGGTTGTTTGCGTTTCTATGATATTCACATACCTTATTTTCAGCTCTGAATTGCTTGGTTAAAGCGTTAATTTCTTTGACGCTTAGGTATCCATCTGCAGTGCGTTCTTTATCTATTGGTGCTACATCCATAGCCATTTCATGAGTACACATGTGGCACTGAGTTGTTTTTATACCTTCAAAATCTGCTTCATGTTCTATTTTAATTTGCTGATTTGGATCTGTGTTGGAGAATTGATGTAATTTAGAGTGTGCTACTTCATGGAATATCATACATCTTCTTAGACCGTAGGGCATTTCTTCCAGATCTTTTCTGTTTAGGACGATAATATGTTTTTGCGGATCATAATACGCGTGAGTTTGAGTGATATAAGGGTTGCCTTCTATCATCTCATACGTAGGCGCCTGTTCTTCTTGTGGTATTTCTAGAGCAAATAGAGCCTCTGTTACGATAGCATCATCTATAGGTCTGACATATGAATTTTCATCTTCACATTCTATTCCTACGGCTGTTTCTATAGGTTTTGCAAATTGGAATTGTTTAGTAAGACCGAAAGTTAAACAAATTGAACTTAAGATAAAAATAGGTAAAAATACTCTTTTAGATATCATAGAAAAACCCTCCATTTATAACTTTTTTCTAGATATTCTAAGTCTATCAAAGGTAAAAATAATTGCAAGTGGAAATGTCGCAATATTTCTATATGAATAAAAGTGCTCTAAAAGAGGTCTTTTTGCCCTCAAAAATCGACTAGATTCCACGATTTTAATAAATTTCTGTAATTCGGAATATTAGGATAAAAAGGCGGGATTTTTAGATCCCGCCCTATTAGATTTTAAGCCATTTTTAAGTTATTTCAGATTTTATGGTATTCCCAAACCTTATTTAGATTATTATTTTTTTAACAGAACCAAGTTCTTTTAAAACTTCGGCAAATTTTTCTCTATTTTTGTGCAAATGAAGTTCTTCTAAAACTTGATCAAGTTTTTCTCTATTTTTATGATCAGCTAAAAACTCATTCTGTTTTAACATTTCTTTTGTTTTTTCAGTATTTTTATGTTCAGCACAAATTTTATTTTGCTGTTCTAATTGTTCAGCAATTTCATCAATTTCATAAGATGATAAATTACCATGATTATAAACAGCTCTAAGTTCAAAAGGAATGGCAGATGAATTCCAAAATACAAACTTTGAATAACAACGCACACAATGATAACACTGAGTAGCATATAGACCTTCTGTATCTGTTCTGTGTTGCTGAATTTTCAACAAATTTTTTAATTCTTCTCCAAATTGTTTCACTTTTGTTTCTCCATATTTTGAAACTAGGTCTTGAGAAGTTTTTAATATTTCTTCAAACGAAGAAGTGTCAATTTTTCCTTTAGATACAATATAATTCACAATGTCAGAATACTTTTTTTGTAAAATTTCATGAGGCTCTGCATCTTTATATTTTGCTTTAACTGCTGCAAGAAAAACAAAGCAACGTTTCAGTGCATAAGGTGAATTTTTTAAAAATTTTTCATTTATGAAAATATCATTAATGGAAATAAAACATGGCATGATTATTTTCTGAGGACAAGGTTGATTAAATTTTTTAATTGGAAAATGAGATTCTACAGGAAGTCCTAATGCCAACTGAGCTTCTGTTGATAATACTTGATAGTCATGGCTAGCAGGTTCAAGCGCAAGTGTATTTGTTGTATTATTCTCCATTGCTAGACAATAGAATGAAAATAAAATAATGCTGAAAAATTTAGAATTTAAATTCATATGAATTCCATTTATGTGTTTATAATAATATGTTTTGTCTTGATCAATGTTATAGGAATTCGATAATAATTTCAAATGGCTTTTGATAAGTGAGGTAAAAAGAATTATGCAAAATTCTTTGTCTGATTAATTTGAATGATAAGCACAAATCTTATTTTGTTGTTTTAATTCTTCAGCTATTTTTAACACTTGACCAGAAGTTAAATAACCTTGTTGATCATAATTTTCAGGACGTGCTTTTGAAAATTCATGAACACACATAAAACATTGTGCAGCATAACAACCTTGTATATCTGCTCTATTTTCTCTGATTCTATGTTCTTCTTCTTCTAATTCTATTACATTATCTTTTTCTTTTAAATCCAAAAAGAATTGAGCATCATGATGTTTTACATGAACTACTTCATGAAGCATAGTGCAGCGCTTAATACCGTATGAAATATTTTGAACATTTTCATTAACGATAATCGCATTAGGCAATGCCATAGCCAAAGCTCCAGGCATATAGTGAAATTGTTTAATTGGTAAGTGTTTTTCTTTTGGAATGCCAAGTGTCATTTGCGCTTCTGTTCCTAATATTTGATATAGTTGTGAAGCAGGTTCAAATTTTGATACTGGATCTGAATTGTCTTCAGTTTCCATAGCAAAACAATTTAGTGATAATAAAACTAATATACTTAAAATTTTTATTTTAAAATTCATAAAAACTCCATTTAAATTTTTTACTTGTTTTATATTTTTAATGATGAATGAAAATTTATCTTAAATTTGTCTAATGAAGTTTTGTACCATTAATCTTATGATAAGCACAAATTTTATTTTGTTGCATTAAGTTATCAACAATTTTTTTCATTTCATCAATTGTGGCGTAGCCTAAATAATTCATTTTTTTTTCTGAGATACCATTTTTTGTTTCATCAGCTTCTTGAAAAGATAATTGTTGTAATTTTAAATATTCATTTACACACATATAGCATTGAGTAGCATAAAGACCTTCTGTATCTGCTCTATGTTCACAAAATGAACGACATTGTTGAACTTCTTCAGCATAAATCTTAAGGTAATTTTTTAAATTTTCTTCGCTATCAAACTTTAAACCTAGAGCTTTATTTGTGACATTTTTTAGATATTGAAGATCATTATATTTTCTGTGAATAGCTTCGTGAAATATAATGCAACGTTGTATGCCATAAAGTGCTAGATCTAAGTAATATTCATCAATATAAATATCTGTATCAGATGTTATTGCAAAGGATTGCAATTGTTTTATTAAATTGGGAAAATTTTTAATTGGCACATGTTGCGCTTCTGGAATTCCAACTGAAAATTGAGCTTCTTTCCCTAAATCTTGGTAAAATTGTGAAGCAAGTGCAGATTGTACTCCAGGATCTATTTCTTGTTTAATTTCCATAGCAAAACAATTTAAAGATAATAAAACTAAAACACTTAAAATTTTTAATTTAAAATTCATAGAAAACTCCATTTATTTGCAACATAATTTATTTGAAATATAAGATGTTATTTTTTTCAGATTGCTAGTACTGTGATAAGTGCATTTCTTATTTTGTTGTTTAAGATTTTCAGCAATTTTTGTTATTTCATCAGATGTTAAATAACCGGATTCAATTATGTCAGCAATATTATATTTTTTTTGACCTTTTTTACCTACTTTAGCCATTTCATTAACACAACTAAAGCACTGAGTTGCATTGTAGCCTTCTATATCTGCACGATTTTCGCCTAGTCTGCGTTCTTCTAGTTCTTCTTCAAAAGATAAAGGTGCTTCCATCGATTTAAAATGACATCTATCCCAAGAACGTTGAGCATCATCGTATTTAACGTGAATAGCTTCATGAAATAATTGGCATCGTTGAACGCCATAAGAATATTTATTTAGATCTTTTTCATTAACACCTATCATACCTGGTACTGTAACTACGCCACGTATTTGATTTACTTTTTTTATTGGGTAATGTTTTTCTAAAGGAATGCCTGCGGCTACCTGTGCTTCAGACGCTAATTTTTGGTATTTTGGACTAGCTGCAGGATACTCATCATTTGAGCCAGTTTCCATAGCAAAACAATTTAGTGATAATAAAACTAATATACTTAAAATTTTTATTTTAAAATTCATAAAAACTCCATTTATATTTTTTATGCCAAATTCAATTTATTTGTTTGGTGATAAGAACATATTTTATTTTGTTTTTTTAGATCTTCTGAAATCTTATCTATATCTTTAGTCATCAAATAACCTCTATTACGCGCATCGCGGCCACGTCTATTTACAGCAATTTCGTGCGCGCAAATATAACATTCAGTTGCATAAAAACCTTCAGTATCAGCTCTGTGCTCACATTGAGGTGTAGCACGAGTATCACCATATTTGATATGCACACATTCATGGAACATAATGCTTCGTTTGCATCCATAAGGGACTTTATTCAACATTTCTTCATTAATGAATATTTTATTATCTTCAGCTGAATAATATGCTGAATTTTTATATAGCGGGTCGCTTGGCACCATTTTAACTACTTTAACGCGTTTTTCTCTTGGAATGCCAAAAGCCAATTGACCCTCTTCTGCCAATGTTTCATATTGTGTAAGTTTATTAGAAAATGATTTTTTAACAGTATTTTTAGCCATGAAATATGTAACTGATAATAAGGCTATAATACCTAAAATTTTTAATTTAAAATTCATAAAACCTCCATCCGCCTTCGCTAATCTAATAGAAAGCTATGGCGTGATTTATTATGCATATGTTAATTTATTGTCTTTATGGTATTGGCATAATTTGTGTTGTTTTTTCAAATCTGCTGAAATTTTATTAATTTCTTTAGAAGTTAAATAACCATCCTTGATTAATTCATCTTCATTTTGCAGAGATCTTCCATAAGCCATTTCGTGTGTGCATTGAGAACAGCCTGTTGCATAAAAACCTTCAGTATCTGCTCTGTTTTCTACTTTTGGGGTAGATTTTGCGTCGTTGTATTTTATATGAACAGATTCATGGCAAAAAATGCATCGTTTGCCACCATAAGGGATCTGGCTTAACATTTCAGTATTAACATATATCTTATCATTTTCGTTTGAACAATAAGCTGGATATGTATACATTGGGTCATTTGATTGCATTTTGACTACCTCAGCATGCCTTTCCTGAGGAATGCCAAGAGCTAATTGTGCTTCTTTTGCCAATTCTTTACATAGGGCAAATTCATCAGATTTAGGGCATATAACCCTATTTTTAGCTACAAAATAGGTTAAGGAAGATAAGGCTAAAAGGCCTAATATTGTTAATTTTAACTTCATAAGAAAACCTCCATTTTTTGATATTTTCTATTTGAATAATTTAAGTATATCAGTTGGGTAAATAATTGCAAGTAAAAAAGGTTAAAAAGGGCATAAAATAAGGGGTTTTTGATATAGGCTAAATTAGAGTCAAAAATGCCTTAATTTCAATGGAAATAGTAAAATTTAAATAAGAATAAAAAAGTTATTTTGGGCTATTTTAGACGAAATTTACATTATTAAGGAAAGAGATTATTGGGAGGGGGTGTTTCTAAAGCTTTTATTAATTCATCCCCGTTACTAGGCAAAGAACGGATCATACGGTTTTTTATACGAATAGTTAACATTTGAGAGGTTTTTTCGTCATATTTAGCCCCTTTTTTGAGCAATGCAAGTGCAAAATCAATATTACGATTAGAGAGAGCCTCATGTAATGCCGGAGATCCTTCACTATTAATATGGTTTAGATCAACATTTGGAGAATCAATTAAAAAAGAAAAAACCTTATATGATGTATTTCTGATAGTTAAAAATAAACCTGAATTATTATTGTTATCAGTCGCATTAATATCAACACCAAGACCTATTGCCATTCTTGCTATATGTACTTTGTCATATATACATGCATCTAAAAAAGAATTGCTGTCTAATTTAACGGTCGAATTTTTTATATGATATAAAATGTAGAAGGTAATATCATTGGCGAATGCTAGTTTTAATTTCTTTTCTGTTATGACTTCTAAATTCTGATCAATTTCTCCTTTTTTACGTAAAAATTGTCTTGATAAACGGTCATCACATATTTGAAGAAGAAGGTTATCACTAACTTTTAAAAATTTTTTGCATACTAATCTTAAAGGCAGCAATGAATTTATTTTTTGCTTATAAATTACACTCCTATCCTTATGTTTTATATTAGTTGTTGAAATTAGGGTTAATATTTCACTAAGAATTTCTGTTGGAATCTCTTCTAATGGCGCAGGCTTAGTCTCTTGTGGAACTAACTCCATAGCTTGGGAAGTGTTAATAAAAAAAATGATAAGAATTGTTAATACAAAGTTGCGCATTTGTCTGAATTTAAAAACATAATCTACATGGATACTATTTATGATTTTGCCTTAAATATTATTATTTTCAACAAATTTTGCATTTTGAACTTAAAAAACATATAATTTAAGAACCTAATTCAAGTTGATCTTTGTCATGGTGGGTATAGCTCAGTTGGTAGAGCATCAGATTGTGGCTCTGAGGGTCGTGGGTTCGAATCCCACTACTCACCCCAGTCATTTTTATAGGCTTCGGAGAAAATATTCTGGCTAAAGAGGATTGAAAAATGCCTGGCAGGCCAGCCTTTTAAAGGAAGTAAAATTTGCAGTATAAAAAGGGAAGACTGTCCGGCGAAGCAATTTAATCTTTGATATAAATTATAAGTTCAAAGGCGAAGACGGACTATATACGCTTTGTAGTAGCACAAGGTTGGCATAAAATTTGCAATAAACGCAAAAAAGCTTAAAATTATCCATAATGTTTTTTAGTCGGGGCGTGGCGCAATTGGTAGCGCACTCGCTTTGGGAGCGAGGGGTTGTCAGTTCGAGTCTGGCCGCCCCGACCATAAAAAAGGGTTTTAATGCTTATCTTGGCTTTTTTCATAATTACATTTTCTTTTTTAAATGCCCAACATTATGAAATTCAAGCCAATCAATGGAAAAACGAATATTTATCTAATTTAAATCATTCTGAACTTCAAATCGTAGCTAATCTAATTTATTGGTCCTATCATCATTCAAAATCAAACATAGATTCTCAAAACTGTTCAGAACAGTGTTTTGAAAGCATGTGGCAATGTTGGCAAAATGTAAGCCAAAGGCGCTTGAATACTGCAAATGAAAATTTTACAGCAACAAATCCTAAATTATTTTTAAATACAGCAAAAAAATTTTCTGATGTTGTAGAAAGACATAAAAAAATTTCAATAAATTATTCCAAAATGGTTGATGAAATTTTTAAAAGTTCAAATTTGAGTGATAATGCAAAACAAGCCTGCAGCCATATGAGAGAGCAAGCAAGACATGAAATTGCAAAATCTATGTGTGGCCAATTTTCAAATGAATTAATAAATTTTTTAAAAAAAATTAAATGCAAAAAAAAATTGGCGGCTTTTATATTCTATAAACTGTTTTCTTCAAAAAAAGCTTATTTCTCAATCCCATTTTTATCATCCTGGGGTGCCGAGCAATTTTCTAATATCTATAAAGATTATAATGATGCAAGTATAGTTTGTTGGGATGCTTTTTTTAAAACTCAGCAAGCAGGCAATTTTATTTGGAATACAATTGAAAAAACAAGAAAAGAATTTTATTCTTCACATTATAATGTTGCAATTGAAATTTTAAAAAAACAAAAGGCCGATAAAAAATATTTTAAAATTTTATTTTTAACAGATTCGGCATTACCTGAGAAATTAAGTGATTGATAGAAGATACATTAATTTTTTTGATTTTATTTCTTTGTTTTTAATTATTATTTTAAGTCTAGTTGGTCTTCTATTTGTCTACAGTGCAACATTCCGGATCGATCAGCCTTATTCAATTTATTTTAAAAAACAATTATTTGGTTGTGCATCTGGTCTTTTAATTTATTTTATTTGCTGTTTTATTGATTTTCGTACTTTGCAACGTTGGGCATATTTTTTATATTTTTTAACTATAGTGCTTTTAATATTTACAATGATTAAAGGTAGTGTTGCTCTTGGTGGTCAACGTTGGATAAGTTTAGGATTTTTTAAATTTCAACCTTCAGAAATTGCAAAATTAATTTTTCCAGGTTTTTTTACTTATTATCTTTTTACAGAAAAAGATTCTTTCGATTTTAGCGTAGAAGAATTTTTACCAATGCTTGCAATGTTGGGTTTTAGTGCGCTTTTAATTTTAAAGCAACCCGATCTTGGCACAGCCATGATAATTTCACTTTCAGGAATTTTACTTTTTTGGATGGCAGGAATTGGAAAAAAGTTTTTTTTCTGGTCCTCTATTTTTTTACTTATAACAGCTCCGGTACTTTATAAATGTTTAAAGCCATACCAAAAACAACGTATTGCCGTTTTTATGGGATATGGTGATAGCAAAAAAGAAAGATACCAAATTGAACAGTCAGTTATTGCTATTGGCTCTGGCGGTTTGGCAGGCAAAGGTTTTTTAAATGGCACACAAAATAAGTTGCAATTTTTGCCAGAAAGCAGAACCGATTTTATCTTTTCAGTCTTGTGTGAAGAATGGGGCTTCTTAGGAGCAATCTTAATAATTTTTCTCTATATATTATTATTCATCAGACTTTTTTATGTAGTTTCTACAATTACGAATTTCTTTGTTCAGCTGCTGGCCATTGGCTTAATTTTGCACATCATAATTTCTACTATGATTAACATTGGTATGGTTATCGGCTTACTGCCAATCGTAGGTATTCCTCTCCCTTTTATGAGTTATGGAATCAGCCATTTATGGATTACTTTTGCAAGCTTAGGCTGGTTCAATAGCATTTCTATGAGAAGATTCTATATTTCAGTTAGATAATAGTATTGTTAAACGGCTTTATTTTCTGATAATATGAAACTATATACTATTTGAAAAATTAGAAAGTTTTTATGAAATTAAAAAGCATTATATATTTCTTATTTCTTTTTTCTTTTGCTTTAGCAATGGAAAAGAGAGAATTGCCTGCAATGGTAGTTACTCCAAAGAAAGTAAAAGCTCTACTATCTGAAGAATTAAAAATTGTTCCTTCTTTAATTAATTTAATAAACAAATTAAAAGAGGGTGATCAATTAGAAATTAATTCGTTTGTCTTGACCAATAAAAATTTAATAGATGCACTGATTGAAGCAAAACAAAGGGGCGTGGAATTGCGAGTTATTGTTGATAAACAATCTTATAAAATAGATCATAAATTATTACAGAAATTAGCAGAAAATGGTATTCCAGTTTATATTTTTAGAGGCGATATTACCAATCACTTAAAAACAGTTATTTGGAGCTACAGAAATGATCAAGGTGAAATTTTATATCGAGTCGCACAAGGTTCTACAAATTTAACGCACTTGGCTGAATATAATTGGGAACATACAACAATTATACCGAGTGATAAGGAAATCTATGATATTTTTAAAAATTTAAATGATCATTTAGTGAAAAATTCAGATTTACTTTACGGACAAAAAAGCATATTTCCAGGAAAAAGAAAAGTTGAATCTCAAGAAGAAGAAGTTTTAAAAAAACAAAAAATAACTTTGGAGTCAACACCAAAAAAAGTTACAGCAATTGGATCTTTAACTCATGATTTATCCGATAGTATAAAAAAATTTATTGAACGATCTGATGCAGGAACTTCCATATCTATTAGTACTTATACCTATAATGATTTTGATTTTACCAAAACATTAATCAATGCATTGAAAAGGGGTGTAAAAATAAAATTAATAATTGATGGAGCAACCTTGCATAATCGTAATGCTAGAATACAAAGTTATATTAATAGCCAATTGTTAGATTTAACTAAAGAAGGTGCTGAAATTTTTGTTTTTAATCCCAATCAAACTGAATTATTATTTAAAAAATATCCAATTAAAGCACATAGAAAAGTAATAACAATTGACCGTCCTGATAAAAAAATTGTTATTGAAGGGTCAGGTAATTTTACATATTTAGAGGCTATAAACGCATTTGTAATTCATCCTGGCAATCTTGAAATTTTTAATACTTTTAAAAGAGCAAATGAACATCTACTAGAAGAATCTGTTCCTTACGAATTTATTTTATATTCTCAAAAATTAAAAGAACAAGAATCGGCAAGAAGACAAATTAAATTTTAATTCTTGCTTTAATCTCTTGTTTAATAATTTCTTGCACTTCATTTAATGTAACATCTACAAGCCCAGTTAATTGATCAATTTGTTCTTTAGAATAAGTAAAATTTTTTGTATTACAGTAATCATTTTCAATACAATGTTGTGGATCAAAATCTTTTGAATAATTTTCATTTTTAATTAGTGGAATATAAATTACTGTGGGAACAGTTTTGTCTGTTTCATCTTTAAAAACGTTAATTAAATTTTTATCAATATTTGCAAAATCAATTTTTGGCCATTTCAAATTTTTTCGTTTTGCATATGCATCTGCTAATTTTAATTCTCCGCCAATAGTGCCTGCTGAACTATCAAAAATTATTATAACATCAAGATTTCGAGATTTTCTTAGTAATGGTGGAAGAGCTAAATTAAAATCTAAACCTGCATCGACTATCGAAAGAAATTTTTCATCTTTATAAATATTATTAGAACATTGGTACGAAAAATTTCGGATCATTGCAGGAAAAATTCTAATGTCAGCAATTGCGCTATCATAAAAATTATTCAAAACATTTTGTAAAGTGTGTGATACAATAGAAGGTAATTTTTTTGCTTCAGTTGTCATGTTTTGCAAAGTTTTTTTACATGCATCTTGTATACTTATGCAAAATGCTGATCCGCAAATTCCTAATAAATGTCCCAGATCTATTTCTGTAGCATTGTCCTCAGATTTTCCAGCTAAAAAATATCTTGAAAATGCCCACATTGGAATGTATCCAAGTTCTTCATTTCCTGCTTCAAATGGGTTATATTCCACCCACCTATATGGTTCAATATCTGTAATTATTGATGTCAAAAGTGGAAATGGATAAGATTTGGCAACTGTATTTTCTTGTAATTTACTCAATGTGAGATTGAATTTTTTATCTCCAAATTCTGCAAATAATTTATTGGAAAGTAAATCTCCATAAATATCAACTGGTGTTACAATTTGTTCGTAATAAATTTTTTCTACAAATTTATTCAGCAAGATTTTTAAATCCTGACTGGATGATATTGCATCAATACCATCTTGAGTTATGAAGTGCAAATCTTGTTTAAATTCAAAAATATCTTTTTTGCTTGCATATAAAGATGCAATTGCCCAAGTTGAACCGGAAAGTCCTGAACAATACAAAGTAGAATCAAGCAATCCAATTTTTTTTGCAGTAGTTAAAAATCCAATTGAGGATATCATTGCACGATATCCGCCACCGCTAAAACAAATTCCAATTTTTGGTAAATTATTTTCAATTTTTTGATTTAAAAAATTTTCTAAGTTTGGTTTTATTGAATTTAATCTATTTTCAATAAATTTTTGCTCATCTGAACAAATAGCTGCATTTGGAGAAAATCTTACATATGCAATATCATTTTTCTGGGAGTTATTATTTTGGAACCAACTTACTACTTGTGCGATAAAATTTGGCCATCGATTATTTTCTAAAATAAAATCCTGTCTAATTTTTTCATATTCGGACCCGAAACATTTTAAAATAAGAAATATTAAAATAATTTTTTTCATATTTTTTCTCCGAGGTTATTTTTTGCACAATAAGATGTTATGATTTTAATAATCAACAATTTTGGAAAAATATTTAGTTATGGATTTTGAAAAACCAATAGAAATGCTTAACTTGGCCGACAAAGCAGAAATTGAAGGCCAAGATTTTCAACCTAAAAAATTTAATGATTATTTAGGTCAGCAAGAGCTGAAAGATAAATTAATGCTTTATACAAAGGCTGCAGCATTAAGAAATGAAGCATTAGATCACGTTTTACTTTTTGGTCCGCCTGGCCTGGGAAAAACTACACTCGCACAAATAATTGCAAATGAAATGAATGTTGGAATTAAAATTTGTACGGGCCCAATGTTAGAAAGGACTGGCGATTTAGTTGCAATACTTTCTAGTCTTGAACCAAAAGAAGTTCTTTTTATTGATGAAATTCATAGGCTTGCTACAAATGTTGAAGAAGTCCTTTACAGCGCAATGGAACAATTTAAAGTTGATGTAATAATTGGCCAAGGAGTTGGTGCAAAATCTGTCAGCTTGCCTTTAAATCCATTTACATTAATTGGAGCCACAACTAAAACTGGATTAATTTCTGCACCATTGAGAACCCGATTTTCAATTACTGAGAGATTGGATTTTTATACATCGAAAGATCTTGCTCAAATTATTTATCAAAGTTCTAAGCATCTAAATATTAATCTTGCAGAAAGTGCAGCTCTAATGATTTCTAAAGCATCTCGCGGAACCCCAAGAATTGCTAAAAAAATTTTAAGACGAATAAGAGATTTTGCTCAAATTAATAATAACAATATTGCTGATGATAATTTGGTTGCTCAAGCGCTGCATTTTTTAAATATCGATCAAGAAGGATTAACATCTGTTGATATTATGATTTTAAAGACAATGATAACTTCTTTCGATGGAGGTCCAGTTGGGCTGGAAACTTTGGCGGCCATGGTTGGGGAAGATGCTGAAACAATCGAAAATGTTTATGAGCCATACTTAATGAGGCAAGGATATATAGAAAAAACTGCCCGGGGTCGACAAATTCCATATAAAACGCTACCCTATTTAAAGAACAGATTTATAGGTCAAAAAACTATTTAAAAATTAAAGGTAATTTGATATGTCAGGCCATTCTAAATGGGCCACGATTAAGCACAAAAAAGCAAAAGAAGATGCAAAGCGTGGTCAAGTTTTTACAAAAATTATTAAAGAAATAACAGTTGCTGCAAAACAAGGCGGTGGTGACCCTAATGGTAATCCAAGACTAAGAACATTGCTTGAAAAAGCAAAAGAAGCTAACATGCCAGCAGACAACGTCACGAGAGCAATAAAAAAAGGAACTGGTGAACTTCCTGGAGTTGCTTATGAATCATATACTTATGAAGGTTATGGTCCTGGAAAAATTGCATTAATTGTCGAAGTTCTTACAGACAATAAAAATAGAGCAATTGCTGATTTAAGACATTTCTTTTCGCGCCATGGAGGAATTCTGGCAGAAGGTGGAGCTGTTAACTGGATGTTTGAGCGTATGGGGGTTATTGAAGCAAATGGAAACAAACAAATTACAGAAGATAAACTTCTTGAAAAACTTTTAGATTATGATGTAAAAGATATTTATCAAGATGATGATGGAATTTTTACTATAACTTGCAATCCACGAGCTTTAGATGAAGTTAAAAAAGCAGTAGAAGAAGCTGGATTAAAAGTTACAAGCGCAGAAACTGAACTTGTATCATCTCATCAGGTAAAACTTACAGATGGTGATGAACAAAAGGCATATGATTTTTTAAGTGCATTGCAAGATTTAGATGATGTCCAAAACGTTTATACAAATTTAGGATAATATTATGATTTTAAGTATGACAGGATTTAGTTCTGCAACTTTAACAATTCCATTTAAGAAAAAAGGAAAAATTAACCTGTCGATTACTTTAAAATCATTAAACTCTCGTTTTTTTGAAGTTAATTGTAAATTGCCCTTTGCACTTACTCATCTTGAGACAAAACTTATAAAGTTATTTAAATCGAAATTGTATCGAGGAAATATTTTTTGCACTGTTCATATGAGCAATGCTGCAGAGCTTACCACTCAGGTCAATGCTTCTGTAGAAACTGTAAAAGGATATATAGAAGCTGTTGAAGTTATACAAAAAAAATTCAATGTTCCTGGTCAATTAGAAATTTCAGATCTTGTTTCATTACCACATGTTTTTGAATTGCCAGAAGAACCAATCGATGATGAAACTGCATCAATTGTTTTAAAAGAATTTGAAAAATTAACTGATCAGCTTGTTGAATCTCGTGTAAAAGAAGGCCAAATGTTGGCAAAAGATATCGAAAACAGAATTCAAGTTATTCAACAAGATTTAAAAAAGATAGAAGCAAGAGCACCATTTGTTATTGAACAAAAAAAACAAATGATTCAACAAACTTTTGCTACAGTTTTAGCTCAACAAGCTCATGAAAATTTGGATGCATTTATTTATTCCCATTTAGATAAAATTGATATTCATGAAGAAATAACGCGTGCCAAAAGTCATCTTGAAAATTTATTGGCATCTTTACAATCTGCCTCAAATGAAAATGGAAAAAAAATCGACTTTATTTTGCAAGAACTTTTCAGAGAAATAAATACGCTGTCCGCAAAGTGTGCAGATTCTGAGATTAGTAAACTTGCAATTAATATTAAGGTTGAATTAGAAAAAGCTCGAGAGCAAGCACAAAATATTGTTTAAAAAACTTGCTGCATATTAAGATTTTCTTTATAATTACACAAATTTTTATAAATGAAAAAATATGCAACAAGATTTAACAGTTACTCCATTAATGCGTCAGTATTTTGAAATTAAACAAGATTTTACTGATGCATTATTATTTTTCCAGGTTGGCGACTTTTTTGAACTTTTTTTTGAAGATGCAAAAAAAGCTTGTTCAATCTTAGGAATTGTCCTTACAAAAAGAGGAACAACATTAAATGGAGATCCAATTCCTCTTGCAGGAATACCTGTCCATTCATTAGAGCATTATGTTGGAAAATTAATTAAAGCCGGCTGCAAAGTTGCAATTTGTGAACAGACAGAAATTCCTACCCCAGGCAAAATTGTTAATCGTAAGGTTACTCAAGTATTAACTGCAGGAACTTTGACTGACAGCAAATTACTTGATGCAAAATCTCCGTCATATTTTTGTACAATTGGGCAAAGTGAAAATGAAATTTCTCTAATTTTTGCCGAACTATTGACTGGTCATGTGTTTGCAACTGTTATTGATAATAATTTAAAAAATTTAGAAACTGAACTTTCGCGATTTTTGCCAGATGAAATTGTCATTACACCATTAAGTGCCCAAATAAATTTGTTAGAACAAAAATTAAGACAAATTGGCTTCAATGTTATTGTGGATAAGTTTTCAATTTTGAATCAGAATTTTTCTGAAAGTTCTACTTGGTTTGAAAATCAATTTGGTCAAAATTTATATAACATTGCTTGGAACTCTATAAGCCTTAAATCTGCAATCATGCTTTTGTATGCATATTTAAAACGTAACCAAGCACATGCGTTATTCGAACTTAAAAATTTTCAAATTTATCAATCTAATGATTATTTAATAATAGATGCAGCAAGCCAAAGGAATTTAGAACTTGTAAAAAATAACCAAGATGGTTCAAGAACAAATACTCTATTTAGCGTTCTTGATTTTGCGGCAACTCCAATGGGATCAAGGCTTTTGAAAAAATGGATACTCAGACCATTGATAAAAAAAGAATTAATTGAACAAAGGTTAGATATTGTTGAATTATTTATAACAAATATTGAATTTAAAAACCATTTGGAAGAAATTTTAAAAGAAATTCAGGACATTGAACGCGTTGTTGGAAGAATTGCTTTGAGACGGGCAAGTTTGCGGGATTATCTTGCATTAAATAATTGCCTAAAACTTTTACCCAAATTGTGTTCATTATTAGCCAATCAAAATAATATCTTAATAAAATCTTTTTTACAAAAAATTGCAGATTTTACACCTCTTAATAATTATTTGTTTTCTGCTTTAAATGACAATTTAGAAATAGATATATTAATCAAACCTGGTTTTAATGATCAGCTCGATAAATTAAGAGAACTTGTTCATAATACGGCACAATTAATTGCAGACCTTGAGGCAAGAGAGCAGCAAAAAACAGGAATTTCATCATTAAGAGTAAATTACAATCATGTGCATGGATATTCAATTGAAGTTACAAAAGTAAATATGCATTTGGTGCCGAATCATTACATTCGTTTACAAACTTTGGCAGCCAAAGAAAGATATACGACTTTGGAGCTTAAAGAACTAGAAAATGAAATTGTAAAAGCAAAAGCTGAAATTACACAAGTTGAGAAACAAGTTTTTGAATCTGTAAAAATGGAGATTGAAAAATATTTAAGTGATTTAAAAAAATTGTCTTATGTTCTTTGCAATCTTGATGCATTCATATCTCTGTCTAATGCAGCTTACAATTATAACTATAAACGACCAAAATTTAATGATGGCAGACAAATAAAAATTATAAATGGCAAACATCCTGTGGTAGCTGCAAAATTAGAGCATGAATTTATTCCTAATTCCGCAAATTTGTGCGACGAAGAGTCGTTCTGGATTATCACTGGTCCTAACATGGGTGGTAAATCTACATATTTGCGTCAGGTTGCGCTAATTATATTAATGGCTCAAATTGGTTCATTTGTGCCTGCAACTAGCGCAGATTTGTTTGTTGTTGATAAAATTTTCACTCGAATTGGTGCAGGAGACAATTTAGCCGATGGCAAAAGTACATTTTTAATTGAGATGGAAGAAACTGCTTTAATTTGTAACCAAGCTACAAAAAATAGTCTTGTAATTTTGGATGAAGTTGGTCGGGGAACAAGTACTTATGATGGTATTGCAATCGCGCAGGCTGTTGCTGAATATATTTTTCAAAATATTGGTTCAAGATGTTTATTTGCAACTCATTATCATGAACTTACGCAACTGACTCAATTTTTTAAAGGGATTGTTGCCTACCACGCAGCAAGTACCAAAACAGAAAATGGTATTATTTTACTTCATAAAATTGAAAAGGGCGTTGCAGAAGGAAGCTTTGGTATTGAAGTTGCTAAAGTCGCAGGGTTGCCAGAAAAATTAATTTCACGAGCACAAGAGATATTGTCGGGATTTAATAAGCAAAATTATTAATGGAAAATCATGACTAAATTTTTTTTTATTTGTTGTATATTTTTAAACATTTTTTCGATGGAAGAAGAATGTCACAATATTAAGCAAGAAAAAACCGGTCAAGATTCTGAGCTTAATTATGCAAAATATGTGTGTGATTCTATTGATAATGTATTAACAATAATAAAAGATTTATATCCTCAACAGTATCCACAATATATACAGATGATGGGTAAATTTTTAGCTCAAACAGTAGATGAACCTGTTCTTTCAATTTTTTTAGACAAATACCAAAATTTACAAAATGAAAATATGTCTAATCTATTACATTATTCTCTAAAAAATAAATTTGATTTTTCATATACCCCCACGGCATTTATTGTTAAATCTATTGATAAAATGAGATCTGACTTGTTTAAAATATTTATTCAACATGAATCTGAAGTACACAAACATAAAATATTTCGCTATTTAATTCTGCGACCGGATTTAATAGATATAACTTTTTTTGAGATTCTATTAGAAAACGGTATCAGCGTTAATGAACTAGATGAAAATAGACAAACATTATTAGATTTTGTCACAAGTCAAAAAATAGGAACTAATAAATCACAAGTTGAACAATTTTTAATCTCTCACGGAGCTAAACAAGCAAAGGATTTATGTTGAAAAAAATATTATTATTATTGTCACTATTTTTTTTAAATATTTTTTCAATGGAAACAGAAGAAAAAAAAGGTATTAATATATTGTGGAAACAATTAGAACAATTAATTGATTCTGATGAAACAATAAAAATTTGGGGAGATGAAGTTCAATTAATAAATAATATAAATAATCTTTATATTAAATGTCATAGAATGATTAGAGCGCAGGCTATGTTCGAGCATAATTTCCGTGTTGGTAATATATGTAAACGTTTAATACGAAAATTAAGCAAAATTGTTTTTGAGACTGTTTGTCGTGAGACAATAGAAACGTGCTTAAATGAATTCTGTATAAAAAAAAATAAAGATATGGAAAATATATTAATTTGTGCTTTAAAGAATTTTGATAGTGTCAGCAATGAATAAATTTTTCTTGATTGCAAAGGATTAAAATGAAAAAAAATATTTTATTTTTATCAATATTTTTTTTAATAATCGTTTTTTTTTGTGATTCAATTTTTTCAATGGAAAATGATTATGAGGCAGATATCAGAAGCATAATAAAACTTGAAAAAAAAATAATTGATACTCAAGTAAGGGCTCATAAATCAGATGAGAAATTGATTGAAAGTTTTAATAATTTTTATGAACGATGTTTACAAATTGCAGGTGAGAATTGGGCTAAACATTATTCGCATGAAAATATTGGTTTGTTAATACGACATTTTTTCGGTGGAAATGATCCAAGTAAAGTTAAAGCTTTAATTTATGCTTGCAAAGGTAAACTTGATTTTAACTGCATTCAGTTACCATCCATGTATACCTTATCCATTGCAAATGATTGGCCAGATGTTTTTGAGCTTTTATTAAAACATGATGTTCATTGTGACAAAAATGAATTACTTCATAATTTAATTCATCAAGACTTTAATAAACCAATAAATATTAAATATTTTGAGATTGTTTTAAAAAATGGAGCTAATATTAATTCAACTGATAATGAAGGAAAAACGATTTTAGATTGGGCAAAAGATTACAAACATAAGTCACGCAATCCTGCTTTTTTATTATTGGAAACATTTTTGATCAAGCGAGGAGCTTTATCAGCGAAAAAAATAATTAACACATAATTAAAAAATATTAATAAACATTAAAATTTATTCAATCTTAACTTAAATAATTTAGGGGTTACAATGTTCAAAAAATTATTTTTTCTTATTTTTTTAACAAATTTATCGTTTTCTATGCGTATCGAGAAATTAGGCACAATCTCAAAAGATGAACTTACTAAGCTTGTAAAAGCAGTATTTGTTTTAGAAGAAAAAGCATCTGAGGAAGATAACATAAAAATGGTTTTAGAAAAAAAAGATGAACTTTTAAAAAATAATGATTATTTTAAGCGATTAATGGAAAATAATTTAGAAGTATTTTTTAAAGCAATAGGTCAATTATTTAAAGAAAAATATCATTCATATCGTTTGACGTCAAAATTAAAAGAATATCTTTTCAAATCAGATATAGATGCTATGAAAATACTTATTTATGCGGGAGCTGATGTCAATTCAAGAGAAAAATTTTATGGAGCTGATCTTTTAACTATTAGACAAAATGTTAATGTTAATGCTGAACTAAAAGAAATTCAGGAACTCATATTTCTTTTGGATAAAAAGTTTAAGGATAAGGATTTTTAGTAAAATCTTTAACATATAAAAATCATCTCAATCTATATCTATTTTTTATAACTATTGCCGATTGGTAATAAATTATGCTACTTTGGAAATGAAGCTCATAGCTGGCCTAAAAAGCCAGTAAGTCAAAATTCCGCCATAGCAACCCAGGCTTCGTTTATCCGGGCCTATTGCGATCGGCGCTCAGTGATGAGCGGGCCATCAGGCTCGGCAAACTACGCCGGGTTCTTGTCGCTTTTGATCCATGAGCTAATACATATGGGTTTTGGCGACGGCGAAGTAGAGGGACCAATGGTTAATAGATTATTAATTTTATGGAGTTTTTCTTTTGTCTTCAGTATTTTTTCAATGGAAGAACAGCCAATTTCTGAAATTCCTGAATCTAGACTTCAGCAATTGCCAAGAGAAGTTCTTCTAAATATTATTACCAGATCCTTTATTGTAAACCCAGATGTGACTGTCGCTCAAAATCTAGAAAGTCTTTCTGTTCAGAAAGCAAATTTAGCTCGTAGCAATAAATATTTTGCTCAATTTATTAGAGATTTTTCTGAAGATATTTACAAGGCAATGGGAAAGGCTCTTGCAAATAAGTTTGATGAAAATAAATTGGCTGAAGGAGTGCGGCCTAATATAAAGAATCGTAGAAAAAATTCACTCAAAATTCTTATTTATGCAGGAGCAGTTTTAAAAAATCTTGATTTTATCAATGTCGCTTTGAGAGAATGGCCAGATATTTTTGAACTTATGTTAAGAATTGGTAATAAAAGTGAAGATTTAAAGCTTTTTAACATAAATAGATTATTAGAAAAGATAATTGAACTAGATTTGATAGATTATGCAAAATTACTTATACAAAGTGGTAACATAGATACTAATTATCGAAGTAAAAGCAAAATCAAAGATACGCTGTTACACATTGCCATACATAAAAAATCTCTTGAGCTAGTTAAGTTACTTCTTGATGTTGGTGCAAATGTAAATTTAATTAACGCTTTTAAGTCAACTCCTTTGATGATAGCTGCTATGCATGAATCTCCTGAAATTGTAAAACTTTTATTAGAAAAAAAACATAAAGCAAATGTAAATTTGCAAAATAAATTAGGATGGACAGCATTAATATATTCTATAAAGGCAAATGCAGCAATTGACCAAAAAACAGAAAGATCAATTGCACGTGATCCTCAACTAAAAAAACAAATCGTTCAAGATCTTCTTGCTGCGGATGCTGATGTAAATTTAAAAGATAAAGATGGTCGTACTGCATTAGATCATACAAATGATGTTGATGAAATTGATGAAATTAAACAAATTCTTATAAATGCTGGCGCAAAAACTGGCAAAGAGTTATGAAAAAAAAATTTATTTTAGTAATGTTTCTTGCAAACTTTAATTTCAAAATCTTTACGATGGAATCTAAACCAGAAGTTTTGTCTGATCCTGAACAATTTTCTTATCTTATGCGATTACCTGAAGGACCCCAGTTAGAAATTATTTTGAAAACTATTGAGGGATCAGCCCACAAAGATTTGAAACTTGAACAAAATATTAGATTACTTTTTAGAATTGTATCTTATTTTGCACAAACAAATAAACAATTAAAAAATTTAATTGAAAACAATAAATTTCTAATTTTGAAAAAAATAGCTTATGAATTGGAAAAAATTTATTCAGTAGATGAATTAGATAAGGCCTGGCCAATTTATTTGAATAATATTGATACAGCTGCAGTGCTATGGTTAACTGGTGCTAAAAACTTTTTCACTGTGTTTGAAAATGTTGTTGACCCAAGATTAGGTTTAGAAAAAAGTATTAGAAATTTAATTAATAGAAAAGATGACTTAATCAAAACTTTAAAAGAATTAAAAACTAAATTTGGATTTAGAGAAGAGTTTAAAGATTTGCAAACGCCTAAAGAAGATAAAGTCTTAAATATAATGGCGAAAGAATTAAAATCTAAATTTAATTTGAAGGATTTGCAATTAATTTGGCGAGAATTTTTAAATTGGACTTATGTTCTTAAATTGTTATTTCAAGCAGGAGTTAATCTAAATGAAAATATATCAGGAGAAACACCTTTAATTCTAGCTTCAAGACAATTGTTTGTATCTACAATTAAATTTTTTGTCGATGAACTAAAAGCAAACGTAAATCAACAAGATTTTTTGGGTCACTCTCCACTTATCTATGTAATAATCGCAATGATACAGGAACCAGATCCTATAATTCCAGGAGCTTTTATATATAAACATGCGGATCCTGATGAAAAGAAAAAAGCTGTCGAAATTTTGCTCAATGCTAAAGCAAACGTAAATTTAAGAAGTAAAAATGGAAAAACTGCATTAGATTATGCAAGAGAATTAGATTTAAAAGAAATTGAAAAAATTCTGCTTGCATATGGGGCGAAGTCAGGTTTTGAATCTATGACTCCTTTAATGTTATCAAGTAGAATCGGTGATATAAAAAAAATGCAACAACTGATCGATTCTAAAGTAGATCTAAATGCTCAAGACGATCTTGGAAGAACTGCACTTATGATTGCAGTTGATTCTGATCGAATGACTAAAGATGAAAAATATCAAGTAGTGTTAACATTATTGAATGCAGGAGCTAATGTGAACATAAAAGACAAAAATAGAAGAACCGTATTTGAATATGCAAAAAATCAAAATCTTGAAGATATTTATCAATTAATGTTCAAAGCCGGTGTAATGGGATCTGGGTATATTAAGACTTCATAAAAATTTTTTTCTACACCCAGCCTTCGCATCCAATTACTTAAGACTTTTTTTCTGAGATAGGCTACGGCGGGCAGGCAAGAAAGTTTTCCCCTTTCGCAATGTATCTAATAAAACTCTATAATTTTTTTGGCGAAGCAGTATAAATATGCTACATTATAGCGGTTTTTAATGCGCAAGGATTTATTATGTGTAAAAAATTTTTTTTAATTCAATTCTTTTTTTTATTTTCCAACATTATATCAATGGATAGTGATTTACATTCCGATAAAAGATGGTCAGATATTAAAGACTTACTTATAGAAATTAAAAATCTCAAAAAAAATAATAACATCCTAGCAATGTCTTCTTTTGAAAATATTATAGAAAATGATGCAAGTGCATCATTGCCTTCAATGTTAAATAACATAAAGAAATTATTTGCTCAAAAAAACAAAATAGTTAATTTCATTTCACACAATAAGGAAATAATACTTCGTAAAATTGCCTTTGAATTTAATAAAGTTTATCATTCAGAAGAAGATATAATGAAATTATGGTCACTTTATGAGTTTGTTGAAGATAATTTCTTACTCAATGAAGATGTAATACAAATTCTTTTGTATCTATCAAACCCTAATAAAAAAGTTAATTGTGATTACACTCCTTTAATGATTATAGCAAGAGCAAGAAATTTAGCTGATTTCAAACCAGTTGATGCTAAGTTAAAAATACACGTCATACAACTATTATTAAATAATGGAGCAAAAATTAATACCATGACAGATAATGGCCACACAGCTCTTGATTTTGCCAGCCCGAAAGCAGTTCGTGATTTTATGATTTCAAAAGGCGCAATGACTGGCGATGAATTGAAAAAATTAAATTATTAAATAAATTAATAAGAAATCTTAATAAAAAGGACACTTATGAAAAAATTATTTTTGATTATTTTATGTAGTCAAAATTTATTCGCAATGCAACAACCACTGGCAATGCAATCTAATCAATCAAAAGAAGAAACTAGCACTGTTTCTGAAATCTCTTTTGAAAATATTATAACTCAAGGTTCATCAGAACCAACTGGTGAAGAAATATTGGCGAATCTAGATAAATTACTTAAAAAAAGAAATGAGTATTTACAAAATAAACAAATTACTATGGATGAAGTAATGAATACTGAATCTGGAGTTACAAAAAAAATGATTGCTGAATTGTCAAAATTATATTTATTTACACAGTTAGATAATTTAAATTGTAGAAAATTAAATGAAGATCAAGCATTTTATATAATTGCATGTTGCATGAGTCAAATTAAACAAGCGGTTGGCTCGATGTTTAAGGAGTAAAATCTAATAAAATTTTTTTTAAAAATTCGATTATAAAGGGCGCCATTCCATGCGCCCTTTTTCACATACTTTCTGGACTACTGATTCCCAAAATGTTAAAGCAACGCTTTAAGTTTTCACTTAAAAGTTGCATCATTGCAAGTCTTGTTCTACTTGTTAAAATATCTTTTTCATCAATAACTTTATGCTGCGCATAGTAAGAGTGGAACGTTTGGCAAAGTTCGATTGTGTAATATGTAAGCAGATGAGTTTGATATGTCGCTTCTATAACTTCTAAAATATCTTTTAAATGAACTATTTTTTTAAGTAATCCTTTTTCACTTTCCAGATTTTTTAAATCATGCTCGTTAATATTTTTTAAGCTATCAATCTCTTTTGCTTTATTTAAAATACTTTTTGTTCGCACGTACGCATATTGCACATAATAAACAGGATTTTCTTCTGTATGCTTTAATGCTAAATCAATATCAAATTCTAAATGCGCATCAGCTTTTCTGTTTAAATAAAAGAATCTTGCAACGTCCGTTCCAACTTCATCAATAACATCTTCCAGAGTTATTCCTCGGCCTTTACGTTTAGACATTTTTAAAACTGTCCCACTTTCTTTAAGTGTGACTAGTTGATACAAAATAATATGCAATTTTTCTGGGTCATAACCAAGTGCCTGGCAAATACCTTTTAATCTTGTCACATAACTATGGTGATCTTGTCCTAGGACCATTACTAATTTATTGTATCCACGAGCAAATTTGTTTTGTAGATAGGCAATGTCTGCAGCAACATAAGTAAGTTCACCATTTTGTTTTTTCAAAACACGATCTTTGTCATCGGCAAATTCTGTAGACTTAAACCAAACTGCGCCTTCTTTTTCGTAAGTAAAATTTTTACTTTTTAACAATTCTAAAGCTTTTTCAATAGAGCCGTCGTCATGCAAAGTTTTTTCAGAAAACCAAACATCAAAATGAATCCCATATTTTTTTAAAGTATTTTCGATGTTTTTAAGCATTTGTTCTTTTGCGTATCGCGCAAAAATTTCATCTGGATATTCTTTTAATTTATTTCCGTGTTGTTTTACAAATTTTTCGGCTAATTCAACTAAATATTGGCCTTGATATCCTTCTTCAGGAAGTTCTGCAGTTTCCCCTAAGTTTTGCAAGCATCTTACTTTAAACGAATGTCCTAATTTTTGAATTTGTGAACCGGCATCGTTTATATAAAATTCTTTTGTTGCTTGGTCGGACAGAAATCTTATAACATTGCCAAAAACGTCGCCTATTATGCCGCCACGGCCGTGACCAAGGTGTAGAGGGCCTGTAGGGTTAGCACTTACAAATTCTACGTTATAATTGATTTTTGGACATGTTTCTGTTTGGTAGAATTTATCTTTTTGTACATACAATTCTAAGGCTAATTGTTTTAATGCCTTTGCCGACAAGAAAATATTTACAAAACCTGGACCTGCAAGTTCTAATTTTTCTATATATTCATGCTCTACAGATTTAATTAAATTTTGCGCTAATTCTCTAGGATTTTTTTTCAATTCCCTTGCTAAGACCATAGCTGCATTAGTAGTCATGTCACCAAACTGTTGTTTACTATCGTCGGTGATTAAGGAAACTTCAATATTTTTAAGCTGACTTTGTTCTAATTTAAAAATAGATTGGATCTGTGAAAAGATTAGTTCTTTTATTTTTTCAATAACATTCATATTGGCTTTATTTTAAGATACAAGATAATACAATATCTTAGCAAAAAAATTATTTTTCTAAAAGAAAATGGCTAGCGCCAGAAAGGCACTAGCCTTGAATAAGGAGTATTCAAATTTTTCGCAGTCGCCTCAATCAAATCCATTTTGATTGTAGGTGGCAAGAACCCGGCGAAGTTTGCCGAGCCTGTCGCGTCCGGCATAGCCTTGGCGACGACGGAAAGGCCGCTCATATTCTGAGCGCCAAACCTAGAGGCTTGGGGATAAACGAAGCCTGGGTCGCCATGACATCATTTATTATAAAATAACAATATTTTATACAAATTGCAATAGAAGTCTGCCGAATAAAAATATTTTATTTTAAATACTTTTGAATTTTAATTGACACATGAGATTAAATAGGGGCCTTTAAAATTTAAAATAAAAAATAATGTTATTTAGTTTTTGATATTTCAACTAGAATACCGTGCACTATACTTACAACAGCGCATCCAGCAACTACAAGAGCAGTTTTTTTAGTTTCGTCATCAAATTTAGATTCAGATTTATTTTCTTTTTTTTCTTGCTCTTTTTTGTCAGCTTTTTCTACCGGTGCTATTTTTGTATCTTTTGTATTGATTATTTGAGCTTCTTGTTTTTTATATTGCTCATAAATTGCATCATGAAACCATTGATCGAAAGAATCATTTTCAACAGCATTTAAAGAAAAACCAAGAATTGATATTGTTAATAAGTATTTTAATTTCATATTTATAACTCCATATAGTTCGTTATTATTTTTTTTTAATAATTGTAACCAGTGCCCACGTCCCAATTACCGCCCATAAAGCCGTATTTCTTATTTCTCTGATAATCTTTGAATAAGTTGGTTCTGGATATAAAATTTCTAAGACTTCTTTTTCGGTTATAGAATTTTTTCTTCGTTTTGCAGATGATATTCCACTAATAAGCTCATTTGTCTTGTTTGTTACATCATCGATATTAGCTTTATTTAATAATAATGGAAGAATTTTACGTTTTTTTGTTAACGTTTGTCTTGTATTTATTAAATCTGTAAGATCTCTTGGTGAAAGACCTTCGTCCGTTTTATTTAACAATGGCTCGACATAATTCCATGCAAGCTTATTATTACTTTTTAAAACAGAAACTAATTCTTTCATGTCTATTTTGGCACCATGATTAGTACCTGCACCCATAAAAATAGATGCTTTCGCTTGAAAGGATGAATTTTTTTTACAAGCTTTTAATAAATTGGTTTCATTCCAAATTTTAAAATTTTTATATGTCTCTGTTTTGTTATACCATGGATCGTAATGATCATGTTCCATTGCATTTAAAGGTAATGCAAATAAAGATAATATTAAAAACTGTATTAATTTCATATAACCTCCAAGTTATTTAAAATTATAATTTTTATTCTACCAGAAATTAAAAAATTGTCAATTTGGTTAAATCTTTTCAGAAAACTCAGAAATCGTCTGTTTTAATTCTTGGCCAATGTTTTGATCAAATGTTTTAAAACATCTTTTTTTATTTTATAGAGTTTAATTTTTACTTCATGTTTTTTGTTAAAAATAGTTATAGAAAAAGACTCATCTTCGACAATTTCTTTTCTTAATAGGAATTGCCTAGCCTTTAACTTAATATCGTTTAAAAAGACGAGCCATTAAATATATTTTTTTCGTGCATTAATTCTTTTTGTTGTTTTTTTAATTGTGACTGAGCAGCAATATCATAATAACCTGCGAGTCCAAATATGGTGTCGTGCTGAATAATACCTAATTTATCGAAAAATTTATTTGGTAAATCAACATTTCTCAAATAGAAACCCGCACCTTTATGACCTTCATTTTTGAATTTTTTTATTGTTTTTTTAAATAATGCAATGGTAATTGCTTCATCATTTTTTGGGTTGAATACGCGTATCTCAGCTATATAACCAAATAGTGGTCCATGTGTTACAAAACCAATTTTTTCTTTATTTGCGTTGTAAGCAATAATTTCGCTACCGCCCCAGAGCATTCCTAACATTTTTCTCTTGAAACTAATAGGCTCATTTTTATAAACTGGCTGCATTTTAGGATCTATAGATTTTATAAATTCAAAAAAAACATTTTTCTTTTTAGAATTATGTTCCATTGCATTTAAAGAAAATAAAAATAAGGGTAAAGTTAAAAGATATTTAAAATTCATATAAACTCCATTTTATGAATTAACAATATTCAGTCTGTCATATTTTTTGAATTTTGTCCAATCGTCACTTACCTGATTTTTGCCAAAAAACATGTTTTTGATATATACTAATAGAATTATGAAGATAGCTGTATTAGTTTCTGGCGGGGTTGATAGTTCAGTAGCTCTAAAATTGTTACAAGATCAAGGGCATGATATTACCGCCTTTTACCTTAAAATTTGGCTTGAAGATGAACTTTCTTTCCTGGGTACCTGCCCATGGCAAGAAGACTTAAATTATGTTCAGGCAACATGTGAAAAATTGGGAGTTAAGCTGGAAGTTGTCTCTTTACAAAAAGAGTATTGGGACACTATTGTCTCTTATGTAATTAAAGAGGTTAAGGCTGGTCGTACCCCAAATCCTGATATCTTATGTAATCAGCATATAAAATTTGGCGCATTTTTTTCAAAAATAGGCCCAGAATTTGAAAAAGTAGCCACAGGCCATTATGCCCAGGTAGCAGAAAAAGATGGCCTATTTTATCTAAAATCTAGCCCTGATGCTATCAAGGACCAAACATATTTCCTTTCAAAATTGACCAAAAATCAGATTTCTCGTGCACTTTTTCCTATTGGAGAATTTAATAAGCCTGCAGTGCGTGAATTGGCCCAAAAGTTTGATCTGCCGACAAAAAGCAGAAAAGACAGCCAAGGTATATGCTTTTTGGGAAAATTAAAATATAACGACTTTATTAAACATCATGTAGGTGAACTTCCTGGAAAATTGGTTGAATTTGAAACTGGAAAAGTTTTGGGACAACATAAAGGGTACTGGTTCCATACTATTGGACAAAGGCAAGGAAGCGGGCTTTCTGGCGGTCCTTGGTACGTTGTAAAAAAAGATATTGCATCGAATACTGTTTTTGTGTCAAAACAATACTATACAGAAAATAAAGTGCGTGATAAATTTTTCATCCAAGATTGTAATTGGATAATTGACCCGATACAATTTAAAGATTTAAAAGTTAAATTGCGTCATGGAGCTTCAATGCATAATTGTACAATACAAAAGATTAGCGAGGACAAATTTTTTGTTCAGTTGTCTGAAAATGATCAAGGTATTGCTCCGGGACAATTTGCCGCCTTTTACAAAGATGATTACTGTTTAGGTTCTGGAGTTATTGTTGATTAAAAATAATATTACAATCCCAAATGTTTTAACTTTAATTCGAATTATTTTAGTGCCATTCATTGTGACAAGTATGGTTTTAAATTATTGGATTATTGCAGGCATTTTATTTTCAGTCGCAATGATTACCGATGTTCTTGATGGAGCAATTGCAAGAATTAGAGGCGAACAAACATTTTTAGGTGCATGCTTGGACCCGATCGCTGATAAAATTTTAACAATTTCATGTTATACCACGCTCGCATTTGTAGAAATTCCTGTCTTTAAAGTTCCATTATCTTTTGTTTATTTTGTTTTAATTAAAGAAATCTTATTAGTCCTAGGTGCATTTTATTTAGGATTAGTTGGTCATGTGATTGATATAAAACCAACTTTTGTTGGTAAAGCTGCAGCAGTTATTCAAACATGTTTTATTGCATGGCTTATATCATGTATGATTTTCCATTGGGTACCAATAAAGACATATTATTTTGTTTTTTATGTTGTTTTAGCTTCAATTGGTGTATCATTTTTACATTATGCATTCATTGGTTACAAAGGATTATTATCATGGCTCATAAAAGATTATCATTGATTCGCCGTCGCCAAAACCATGCACTTTATGACATGGATAGAATCAAAGGCGACAAGAACCCGGCGAAGTTTGCCGAGCTTGAATGCCCGGATAAACGAAGCCTGGGTTGCGGAATTTCGACATCATCTTATATTCTTAAGTTGATGTTGGGTTTCACTATTCTCGCTTGCGCAGGTCTTTTTGCAAATGAAACTTTTGTAAAACCCAAAAAAGAAAAATTGCCTACAAAAACAAATGATCTAAAAAGTGAAATTGGTCAAGAGCTTGCAGATATTTTAACAAGATCTACAAAAGCAATTGAACGCCATGCGCAACTTTCCCTAGAGGCGCAAAAACAACTTACCCAATTAATTGATCAAGAAAAATGTGATTTAAATAATGCAAAATCAGACAAACTACAAGAATATTTAAAAAACCTTAGACAAATAAATAATAATTTTGAAAAAGAAGTAAAATATCTTGAAAAAGTTAAAGAAGTTGTCAAAAAGGGCTGTTCTTTATAAAAAAATTTGTTAAATTAAAAAACACGTTTATAAAAAATAATAACTACGAAGGGCTATAATGGCTGGTTATAACAGAATTATTTTAGTTGGCAATTTGACAAGAGACCCAGATTTTAAGCAGCTTGAATCTGGCCAAGGTGTTTGCAAATTTAATGTTGCATCTAATCGTCAATTTAAAAACAAACAAACAGGTGCAATGGTACAAGAAGTTTGTTTTGTAGATGTCGATGTTTGGGGTCCGCAAGCTGAAAGTTGCAAACAATATTTGCAAAAAGGTAGACCTGTTTTAGTTGAAGGTAGATTAAAGCTTGATAGTTGGAAAGAAGCAAGCGGAACACAACGCAGCAAACATTCTATTGTAGCTGAAAAAGTTGTATTTTTAGGTTCTGGATCTTCAAACTCTAATGATACAAATGCAGTTGAAGATGGCGATGAACTTCCTGCAATGAAAACAGCTAAAAAAGCTTCAGGAAGTGTAAGTTTTAAAGATGAACCACCTTTTGGAGATGATCTGCCGTTTTGATGGTTCGCTACCCGTCTACGCTTATTCCATGCCATTCAGGCTTGGTAAGCTTCGCCGGGCAGGCGTCTCTTTTGGTCTACTTGGGATGAACATTAATGAGCAGATCATCTCGAGTGTCCGGCATTTTTAAAAAAATGACGGATGTATCGAGAGATCGAAGGGGCGAAGGATGATTTATCCAAAGAATATAAAGTTAACTTATTTTTTAACTTTTATTTGTTTATTTTTATTTTTATTTAATAAATACATAAGTAACGGTACGCTGCAAAGTTATTTTTCTAAAGCAGCGTATCCTTTTTTATTGGTACAAAATTTTGCATCTCAGAAAATAAAAATATTTTTTGAAGAAAAAAAGGCTTACAAAGAACTTTATAAAGATCATCAGACTGCACTGAATGAAATTGAAAATCTAAAATCTGAAAATGTTAAATTAAACGCATTAATAAATTTTGAAAATCAAACAAAAGAAATTATAGAATTTACAAAACAATATGAAGCGCAAAATTATTTATTTGCTCAAGTTATTTTTAAAAATCTAACAATAGATAATCATTTCTTTTTAGTTGATATTGGTAGCCAAAAAGGTGCGCATGTTGATATGGCAGTGATCTATAAAAATTTCTTAGTAGGTAGAATTTCTGAAGTTTTTCCATATTGGTCCAAAGTAACTTTAATAACAGATAAATCTTGTAAAGTTTCTGCTCTTTCTAGTCGCTCTCACGTGCACGGAATTTGTGAAGGACAATGCACAAATCAAATCTCATTAAATTTTGTAAGTCATTTAGATGATATTAAATTAGATGATCTAATTTTATCAAGCGGACAAGGTTTAATTTTCCCTCAAGGCTTTTCTATAGGCAAGGTAACATATTGCGAAATTAAAGGACTTAATTACGAAGTAAAATTGCAGCCATTAGTGGATTTTGAAAAAATTGATTATTGTTATTTGATTCAAAAGGGTCAAAATTAATTTTTATTGACAATCCAAACACAAATAGAATTAATGATAAAGATCAATTTGATCGTACAGTAAATCTGAAGATATAGAAATGATTCTTTGTCGATCTGGTACAAAAATTAAATAAACAGCCTCTATTTTTCTTATCTGTAGAATATTAGAAATAAAATATGCTAGCATCATTATGGTGAAATAATTTTTTTGGGGGATTAAAAATTATGAAAAATAAATTAATTTTTATCAGTATATTGTTTATTTCTAATAATATAATTTCAATGGAATCTGGTAGAACATCTCCAGTCTTGCCAATAGAGTTGGATTATTTTGAAAAATTGCCAAAAAATAAACAACGTGAAGTTTTATTAAGATTGTTCGAAGGAATTGTTAATAAAAAATATATCATTTCTACAAATCTAGAAACATTATTGAAGAGGTTGTCAGATTTATTTTGGGAGACTAAAAATCCGGATTTTAATATAGCTTTGACAAAGAATAGAGAATTACTTTTCAAAAAAATGGGTTATGAATTGTCAAAAGCATTTAATTTGCAAGATTTAAATAATGCGCTTATTGATCTTAGTTTGGATAAAGATAAAATTTTACTATTACTTTTTGCTGGTGCAGATATTAATTATAATAATGGTTTTTCTACACCGTTATTATCTGCCACAAGAGAAGTAAATTTAACTACTATGAAACTTTTAATAGAAAAAGGCGCAGATGTAAATGCTACCATAAGTAAAGGTCGATTTATTGGCCAGACTCCACTTATAAGGGTAATTTTAGCAAAAGGTATTTTTGGTTTTATCAAAGATGAAGCTGTAAAAATTCTAATTGATGCTGGTGCTAAAGTGGATATAAAAGATCAAAATGGTAAAATTGCTTTAAACTATGCAAAAGAACAAGGATTAAAAGATACTGAAAAAATGCTACTTGATGCTTGGGAAAAACAAAAATTAAGTACTTTAAAAAAGTAAATTTTCATAAAAGAGGCCGCATGAAAATTGCGGCCTAGTATTTTTTAGCAGTAAACTTTGGAACTTTCTTCTGTTGTTTTTGCAGCAAATTTTGAAATAACTTTATCGAAAAATGTTTCAGATTCACTTGAAGAATCATCATCGCTTCCAGTAATTTTGTTCCACAAATTAAATTTCTTTGGAGGTTTTATCCATTCAATTTCACCTTCAATTGGTGCTTTTTCTTTGATAACTTTAATAGCATTAGATTCTGAACCAAGTTCATCGATCATACCAAGTTGCAATGCCATATTTCCAGTGACAACTTTTCCTTGTGCCCAATTATTTTCATTAGATTTTGCAAGTTGGGGACGACGTTGTTTAACATCATTTACAAATTGTTTGTAAACATCGTCTGTTAAAGTTTGAAACATTTCTTTTTCAACATTGGTCAATTCAGAAAAAGGATTTCCGGAAGTTTTATATGCTCCAGATTTTGTGATATCAAATTTAACTTTAAATTGTTCTATAAATTGCTTAAATTGCGGATGTTGTACATATACACCAATACTTCCAATTATTGCAGATGGGGTTGCTATTATATGGTCTGCTGTTGTTGCAATATAATAACCACCAGATGCACAAATATTTTCAATTAATGCGACTAATGGCTTTGTTCCATATTGTTTTTTTAAATCTAAAATTTCATTAAAAATTGCTTGTGTCGTGCCAGAAGAACCACCTGGGCAATCAATTCGCATCAAGATGGCTTTTATGCTTTTATTTTCAAATAATTTTTTCAAATTTTTTATATAATATTTTGAATCGCTCAATGTGCCTTTTATATCTATCAAGCCAACATGAGTTTTTAAATCAAAAAAACTGCTATATTGCTTGCCTATACTTTTTATCAAAATAGGGGCTACCTGAAGGATTAATAAGATAAATAATAAATTCTTAAGAAGTTCAGAGAATTTGGCCATAAATTGTTCCTTTAAATTGAATTTTTCAGTATTTACAGTAAAGTGTATAAAAATTGATGAGATAACTAAAGTTTTTTTTGACTTTTATCAGTATATTCTCTACAATTTAGTAAAATTAACTTATAGCCTTATTTGACATAGATTACGCAAATTAGGGGGCGGTTAGCTCAGTTGGTAGAGCATCAGTCTTACAAACTGGGGGTCATTGGTTCGAGTCCAGTACCGCCCACCAGTCATTTCTGCAAGAAATGACTGGCAGGCCAGCCTTAGAATCTCGTTGGCCAGCCTTAGATACGATTCCTATGGAATCACTCAGGATGATTTAATAATAAAATCATGGTGAGTAGCCCGGCATTTTTTTTAAAATGACGGGTATAGCGAACCATAAATATTGAAATTTATTCCTCGGTAGCTCAGTTGGTAGAGCACACGACTGTTAATCGTTAGGTCGCAGGTTCGAGTCCTGCCCGAGGAGCCAGTCATTTCTGAACGAAATGCCTGGCGGGCCAGTTCTTCGTAGCTCATTTATGAGCGAAGTAGAACCATCCTTCGATACGATTCCTTCGGGAATCACTCAGGATGATTCTTTTATTCATGGTGAGTAGCCCGGCATTTTTTTTAAAATGACGGGTATAGCGAACCATAATCCATAGATATTATTATGGAGCTGTAGCTCAGTTGGTTAGAGCGTCCGCCTGTCACGCGGAAGGTCGTGGGTTCGAGTCCCATCAGCTCCGCCAGTCATTTTCGCAGAAAATGCCTGGCAGGCCAGTTCTTCGTAGCTCATTTATTAGCAAAGTAGAACCATTTTCTCAAAAAATTTCCTTTTAAAGAATATCAACAAAATGCTTGTTCCATTACCAATTTTAGACACAGAATGCCTTATATTGCGTCCTATTATAACAAGTGATGCTAAAGATATTTTTGAATATGCCAAAGATTTTCAAATAACAAAATTTGTACCATGGTATCCTCATAAAACTATTGATGATACCAATCAATTTGTAAATAAAATAATCAAAGGATATGAAGAAAAAAAATCTGGTCCTTGGGCAATAGTGTACAAAGCAAATAATAAAGTTATTGGCACTATAGGTTTTGACCAAAATCGAAAACGTGAAAATATATCAGAAAGTAGTGTAAATTTTGGATATTGTTTGAGTAGAGCTTATTGGGGTCAGGGTCTTATAGTTGAAGCATCTCTAATAACAATAGAATATCTTTTTAACTCAACTGATATTATTGAAGTTAGAGCTTTTGTTCAAGTTGGAAATAAACAATCGGAAAGAGTTCTTGAAAAGCTTGGCTTTAAAAAAGATCCTACAATAAGAAAAAAAGAAATATCTAAAGGACAAGAAATTGAACTTGAATGTTGGATACTTTCTAAAAGCTTCTTTTCATTTTAAATTTCTTTTTTTAAAAGATTGTATATCTTCTAATTCTTTTTAATAAAAAAAATATATAAATTGATCTATCTATTTCTTGAGTATCAAAAAAAATAATTATTTAATTCGAATTTTCAATTCTTAAAAATACCCATTTGCAAAAATAATTTTGTCTGCTAAATTTTTTAACTAGTAATTTATTTCAATATTTTAATACACGTCTTACAAGCGGAGTTTATACATGTCTAATTTCAAATATACATTTGCATTATTATGCACAATTTTCTCATCAACATTTTCAATGAATCTTCAAAACGAGTTATTGAATGCAATTAATAATTTAGATACTAAAAAAGTAAGTAGATTACTTCAGCAAAGTGCTTCTGTTTTGACAGCGCAAGATAGAAGAATTATGTTCGGTGCAATCGATAATCATCCAAATAGCAGCAGAGAAGATCATAGTTTAGAAGGTCCTTATTATATTATTGTCTCATCTGGAATTTTATGGGCAATATTTTATTGGTGGAAAGAACAAAAAGTTCCAGTAATTTTAAGCCAAAAAGATGCAAAAGATTTTGATGTGTTTTTGTCATACTTTGAACACTATGGAACTAAAGGCTTAAATGTTTTCAAAAAAAGTGGGAAATATATCTTTGGTACAATCGCAGCTGTAACAGCCTTATATATGATAAAAGAAATCATAGCAGGCGGATATGATGCTTATCTAAATAATAAACATTCATCAATTAATAATTTATTTACAACAAAATTCCCAGCAAGATCATAACTTAAAGGTTCAAATAATAATGTTTAAGCTTTTACTATTACTATTTTCTATGCCTATTTTTGGTATGAATAATAGCTTTATAGCTTCACAACATCAATCATTGGATGAAGATATTACAAGTGCTTCAGAATTATTATATATAGGAAATAGTGCGCATTTAAATCCACAAGGTGGTTTAGTTCCAGTCGATACAAGCAACACTGCAGACCCATTTGGAATTGATACACCGAAAAGTAATTGGAAAACTCTTTCACCACTTGCTGCTCCTACAAAATGGGATTACTGGCAAGAAGATTATAGAATTAGAAGCCGCCATTTGTATGATACTCCAGGTGTCAGTAATTCAACTAAACCAATAATAGGATTAATTGTCCATGGCTCAAGAGTTGGTGATTTGTTTCACAGTGCAGGCCCATATAATCTCAATTATCATTCAGTCTATGATTCACGTAATCAAGTTTATAGAGACATAATGAATTTCTTTTCAACAGTTGCAAATAGCAAAGCAAAAAAAGTTGAAGTATTGAGTGTAAGATGGCCAGGAACAAATTTAGCTTGGACAAGACAATGGACAGCATTATTTCTTCATGATTACCTCAAACAAAATTATCCAAATCATAAAATAATTTATTTATCACATAGCCATGGATGCAATGTTGGCAACTATCTTTCAAACTTACTTAATAAACCAATATCATTAATGGTATTTTTCGCATGCCCATTTAGAAAAGTTAAAGAAGAAGATGATGGCGAAGATAAATCGTTATTACCAGCGGCTGTACATTCTCCATTGGCAACAGGATTCGATAAATTAAAAAAAATTAATGAATTTTCGCCAGATAAATTTAAAAAATTAATTTATTTCTTTTCGAAAGCAGATTGGGTTGCTGCAGGTGGAAGTGTTGATAAATATTCATTGGGAGCTTCGATAGTTACTCCTATAATTACTCATTACGCGATAGATGCAGCACTATCATCTCAAACAATGGGATTATCAAAATTAGCAAACAAATTTCCTAAAACTACCACTTACGCTAAAAATACTTTTAAGGCTGCTGTTGCTGCAAAATCTACATCAAACGTTTACGATTCTGTATCAAATGCCAATACATTTTCTTGGAAGCATAAAGATAGAACTATAATTGGTGTAAGATTTCAACATCAAACAAAAGATCCAACTCATGGTGGTCTTGTTCAAGCTGTAGCCGTACTACCACAAGTCTTGGACGCTATGTCAAATAAATATCCTCATCATACAATCCTTAATTCAACATTTGATCTTCATACAGATGGAAATACATCAAGAGAAATGGTTAGAGATCTTATCTTGGCTATAAGACAAAGAGGTTCCTCTGATAGGCTATTAGAATTACCTGCAAATGTTAGATCACAAATCGATTCAAATTCTTTAAAAGCTGAAGAAAATATTAGCAAGCAAGAAAGAGCTAAGTTTAAAAGCAAATATAATAGAGAACTTAGTAATGGTGAATCTGATTCGTATGATCCAAGGAATCATTGCAATCAAATGTAATTAACTTTTTTTAAATTTTAAAAGGCACATCTAAATTAATAGATGTGCCTTTTTCTTTTGTTAATTTTCTATTGTTCACATAAATTAACTAATGATATTGTAACGCAACCGTCCGGTGTCATTACTAATTAGTAGGTATGATTAATTTTAATTGTTCATATAGATAGCACCATCTAAAAGTTCGAAGTGTGCCCAATATCTGCGACCACTTTTAGGTGAGTTCCTCCCAGGGCATATTCTGAGCAAATATTCTGAAATCTCTGATAAAGTATTTATTCAAAAAATATTTTTTAAGTGGGCATTTGATCCTTTTATACAAATAGTCTATATTTATTATTAGTAATTAAATTATTGGAGGTCTCATGAAATTTAAGTTACTTTCCATTATTCTTTTTTTATCTATTGGTTCTAGCTATGCTGTTTCTTATGGAAAAATAAGAGAAGATTTTAAATCGGCTCTTTATGTAAAACAACAAGGTCTCATGAAACGTGAGGCATATTATGCATTTATTGAGCCTTATCTTCAAAAAGCTGAAAAAGTGTTAAAAATCCCACAATATTATATGTCTAATTCTAATTCTAAATTGCATGAAGAATATTTTAATTGTTTATTAAATTATAATATGGCTATTTTTCGCAAATATACTTATCCAAAAGCTTATGGTGTTGTATATGATTTCAAAGCATCTGGAGAAAAGTTGTTCAATATTATTAATGAGATTAAAAATGAAATACAACTAAAAGATTTGGACGTTCAAAAAGAATTTGATATGACAACAAAATTGCTTGAAAAAACTAATGCAGCATATTATGCAAAGTTGGGTTTGATTAAAAAATGTTTATTTTTAATGGATTCTTATTCACAAGCCATTCTTAATTTTTAATTAATTTTAAAGAGACTTCGTCATTTCATCGTAAAATTCTTGCCAATCTCTTTTTGTTAATTCCTGCCATAATTGGTATTGTTTTGGCGAACTTGCTTCTAATGTTTTGCCCATATTTTGAAGACCGCAATTTGAAGCAGCTTCATAATGGTTTCTACCTTTAATCCAATTTGATTCTGTTTTTCCTTCATTAAAAAAGAAATAGTTGTTATTGGAGTAATTTGGTTGTTCTAGATCAGATATCCATAACGTTTGTTTATCTTTTTTGTTTACCATTAAATTTGCCCAGAAATCCCAGAGCGCTGCATGTTTTATAGCTAAGTAAATTTCTTTAATAGCCTGTTCAGGAAGATTATCTAATATTTCTTTTATTTCTTGAGCGGTTAGTTTATGCAATACAACAACACCTTCTTCATCTTCGATTAATTCTTGAATAATAATACAATTTTGATCATGACAAGATACGTCAATTGAATTTGATATAGGAAAAAGATAAGTAGGTGCTACTTTTAGATATTTAAATGATCTTGCAATCTCGAATAATCTTAGATAATGTGCCATTGCACTAACATGTTGATAAATTTCAACTGGTTCACTTGTGACCTTTTCGATATCAAATTCACTTACTTTTTTTGCATAAGGATCTACATCAAAAACAGTAGATATTCGCGTTCTTATTATGTTAAAAGGACCTGCGATTTTAATTACGAAATTATGAACATTATTATTTTTATCTTTAACTTTGAAAACATAATTAAAACTGCTTAAATTTTTTATACCTTGCTGTTCCATAAACTTTTTTTGAGCTTCTATGGCAGATTTTAATTCCTCAACACTTTTACATGAATTAAAAGTATTTAACATTTTGATTAAAGCTCTATTTTCTGCAATATCCCAGAATTCGTTCAATTCTAGTTGTAATTGAGCATTTGGTTTTGGAGATAATTGATAAATATTTTCAGAAGTTATAGGTACATTTTTATAGGTATTATGTTTCCATTTTTCTTTAGAAACTTCCATAGAATAGGTGTAAGAGATGCTTGATAATAAAATCATAGCAGACATTATAGATTTCATATCATTTTTTCCTTTGCACATGGATATTTATATTTTATACAGCTTAAAATATTAAATTGTATTTTACAATATCAAAAGTAAAAGACCCATTTGCAAAAAATTTTTTGGCCGTTAAATTCATATAATTATTAACAATTAACATCGAGGGCTATTTATGAAAAAAATATTAACGGCATTAATTTTAAATCTTATGATTTTGCAAAGTTATGCAAATGAAGTAGAAGAGCAAAATACAGAAAGTAATATTTCAACTTTTATCAAAATGAATGAAAATATTGCTAAAAAAGGTGCATTTGTAGTTGGTTCAACTTTAGGTTTATGGGGATTATGGGGATCACGTCATCATTTCTCTGCTATTCGTGAAGGTTATATTTTGATTTATAATGGAATAATAAATTATACAAAAGATAAACCGGTGATACTTGCTGCCGCAAAATATACACTTCCACTTGCTTCTTTAACTGCATCATATTATTTAATTAAATATAGCCAAAAGAAAAATAAAGAAAGAACAAACAAAAAAGTAAATCAATTTTAAATGAAAAAGGAGAGAGTAAAAATTAAATTTTATGGATTTTTTATGAAAAAATTAATTTTAAATTTATTTACTATTTCCAGTATTTTTTGTTGCGAATACAAAGAACCAGTTTCAATTGTAGATTATGATGCATCGCATAAAGATGCTGCAATGGAAATCTTTTTTCAAGATCCTATGCTATTTTTTGGTGGTTCTCATTTAGTTACAAGTGGCATAATGTCACGTGAAATGTTTGAATCAGAAAATAGAAAAGGAATGGAAGTTATATTAAAAGATTCTCTGCGTATAAAAAAAGTTTTAATTAATGACGGCAAAGTAATCGGATTTATAAATTATTTCAAAACTAAAGAACATAGTTTGTAATCATTTAAACGTATCGTTGAAGCGCTAGGGCAAACTTTTGATGAAAACCAAATTTTAACACGTATGCCTAATATAAAAAGAACAGATGCTGAGTGCGACCCTTTCGCAAAAATTGAAGCTTTAGTAATTTCAAAAGATTACAGAGGCAAAGGTTTCGGCAAAATGTTATTACAATATGCTATTGATAACATTAAACAATTATTTTATACAATTAAATGCATCAAAATTGACGTTAATTCTAATAATGAGATTGCAAAAAAGTTGTATGAATCGCAAGGATTCGAACTGTCTCCAGTGCAAAATCCATCTTCAAATATCATGAATGTTCTTGAATACGTAAAAAACTTATAATATAAGAACAGAATAAATTCTAAATTCTTCAAAAATCTAAAATAAATATGCAATAGTTTATACGTGTCTGACGGGGAAGCTTAAATATGTATAAAAATATTTGCACATTATTTTTATTATGCTCAGTTTTACAATGTATTGCAGCCCAAGAATTAATTGATTTAGAAAAGAATCTTCAAGATTTTGTTTTAGAAACCAAACAAATAATAATTCCTGAATTTCCAGGAGCATTTAATGCATCTATTGTCCGATGGCAAGATTCTTTATTAATGTGTTTTCGAGTTCGTGACAATAATTCGATCTCAACTTTTGAATTTGGCTTTGTGTGGTTAGATGATGATTTTAATCCAATCAGTACTTCCAAAATTCTTCAAATTTATGGTGATCCTTCTTCTTACCGCCAAAATCAAGATGCTAGATTAATTGTTGTCAAAAATAAACTTTATATTCTTTACAATAATTTTATAAAAATAGCTGAAGATAATGTCTCTCGCCGAATGTTTATTGCTGAATTGCATTGTGACAAAGAAAAATTTTTTATTGAAAATCCTACATGTTTGCAACCAATCAATAAAATGAGTAAAAGATGGGAAAAAAATTGGGTGCCATTTAACTATAATAATAACTTGCTTTTAGCGTATAGCCTTGCTCCTCATAATATTTTAAATCCGTCGCTAGACACAGGAAAATGTGAAACTGAAAGTTCAACACATTCATTTGTAAATTGGAAATGGGGAGAACTTAGAGGTGGAACTCCTGCATTATTGGATGGAGATCAATATATAGCTTTTTTTCATTCATCAACATATTTAGCTACTGAGCAATCAGGCGGGAAAAAAATGCAACATTATTTTATGGGGGCATATACTTTTTTACCTAAAAGTCCTTTTGAAATTGCTCATATCAGCCCAAAACCTATTATTGGCAAAAATTTTTATAGTGGACCGACTTATAACACAAGGAAACCATTACGTGTTGTGTTTCCAATGGGCTGTATTGCTAATGAAGATTATATTTGGATAACCTATGGCAGGCAAGATAATGAAATGTGGGTCGCCAAACTTGATAAGAAGAAACTTTATGAGAGTTTGATTCCTGTTACATGAAACATAAAAAAGGCTCATTATTTTGCGTTAAAAAGTATCATTTTAGCCTGAATTTAGGCCAATTTCGATAATTCTTTGTATTTTATTTAAAATCGTGCTACAGTATAGAGGTATGTTTACTCTTATTAATAGGTATTTTTTTTAAATGAATCGTAAAGTTTTTGTAGCTTCTCTAAGCTGGAACACAGATGGAAACAGTTTATCTAAACATTTTTCACAAGCTGGAACAGTAGAAGAAGCGGTAATAGTTAAAGATAAAGAAACTAAAAGATCTAGAGGCTTCGGCTTTGTTACTTTTGCATCAGCAGAAGAAGCAAATCGCGCGATAAAAGAACTTGATGGTTCAATGCTTGATGGCAAAACTATCAAAGTTAATATTGCGAAAGAAAGAGTCTAGATTAATTAAACTTTTTCAAAATAAAAAAAGCGCCCGATAAATTCGGGCGCTTTTTTATTGATTAATTTTTATAATTAACGGCGTTTTGGGTAATATAAATGTTGAACTAGTGAAAGCAGTAATAAAATTAAGAAAATATAAAAAAATATTTTAGCCGTGCCAGCAAAAGCAACAGCTACACCACCAAATCCCAAAAATCCTGCAATTATAGCTAGAACTAGAAATGTAAGAACTAAATTTAACATGTGAAACTCCTTTTAAAAATAGTAATTATATTTTAATTTAAAATTAATATTTTTTTCAATAATTAGAGCATTTAAAATCATTTAAATCTATTTTTTAAATATTTTTATGATCTAAAAAATTTACCAAGTACAAGTATAAGGTACAATGCTGGTAATATAATTATTACTTTTGATAATAGTGGATAGTTCCATTGTGCCAAATACATATCTATTAATCCCCAAATAATACCTATTTGTGCATAACGAAAAGGGTATTTTTCCTTTAAATAGATATATTTAAAATATGATCTTTTTGCTCAAATCTTGTTTCAAATGGCGACGAACGTTTTTTAATCATATCTATTATAGTTTGCGCATCGCCTCTGTTTGCTATATTTACTTGCATATTTTCAATTTTAACAGGTAGTAAATAGAGTCTTTTTAATTTTTTGTTTTCTATTTCAATATTAAACAAAAAAGAAAGGTCATTACGTAGTTTTTCGTCAACCATATAATCATCTACAAAATCGCCTGTATCATATAAAATTATTTTATTTTTATAGATTTCTATTCCCTGAACAACATGGGCGCTATGGCCATGAATTATATCTGCACCTGAATCAATTAGCTTATGTGCAAAATTAATAAATTCTTGGCTCGGATATTCTTGCATATTTGGTCCCCAATGAAGTGTTATAATACAAACATCAACTTTTTGTTTTAGTTTGCTAACTGCTTCAAAAACTTCGATGTTATTTTCATCGATATTAATATAATTTATACCAGGTTTATTTATTTTTGCTTTCCATTCAGGTTCATTGTCTGTATAACCTATTATCCCAATTTTTATGTTTTCTATTTCTGTAATAACAGGTTCTTGTGCTTTTTCAATATCCATTCCTGCACCAACATGAGATATTTTTGCTTCATCAAGAGTTTTTATTGTTTCTTGAAGACCTTCAACACCAAAATCGAGACTATGATTATTTGCTAAATTTACTGCTGTAATATTTGCTGCTTTTAAAGTTTTTACAACTTCTGGATCTGCTTTAAAATTAAAAACTTTTGGAACTGGGTTGGATGCATTAGTAAGAGTGGTTTCTAAGTTTATAAGTATAAAATCTTTTTGTTTTAATTCTTGTAATAATGAATTTGCCCAGGGATAAGAATATGAAGCTTGTTTAATTTGTTCATTGACCAATCTGCCAAGCATTACATCTCCGGCAAGAGCAATTGTTGTCATTGGGAATTTCCTTGCATTTAAAAGTACAGCAACAATAAATATGCTACAAAAAATAATAATATATTTTTTCATATTAAGACGGCATCTTGTTTGGCAATTCTAGAATAACATCTTTTGCAGCTTTATCAGTACGCAAGCCTTTATAACGTCCGACACGCAATTTTCCTTCATTGGTCCAGTTGGCAAATTTAAAATCTGCAACAAGTTTTGGACTTACCCAATGAACATCTTTTGTAGATTCATCATAGCCATCAAATGGGCATTTTTTTATTTCTAATGCACGTAATTTTTTGCCAAGCATCTTTAAAGTTTCTTGTGTATAGCCTGTTCCAACTTTGCCTGCATATTTTAGTTTTCCATTTTTATAATATCCAACTAATAATGCTCCCAAATCTGTACGAGAGCCTTTTGGTTTAGTATATCCGCCAATTACAAGTTCTTGACCCATTCCACACTTAAATTTTAACCAAGTAGGAGAGCGTCTGCCTGTGTAAATACTATCAGCTTTTTTTGCAATTAATCCTTCCCAATGTTTTTTGCATGCTTGTTTGAGATATAATAAACCATTTCCAGATTTATGTGGGGAATAAATTAATATTTTGTTGTAGTTTAATAATTTTTTTAAAATTTTTTTTCTGATAAGTAAAGGAAGTTCATGAGTGTCGTAACCTGATACATACATAATATCAAAGATTTGAAAAATAACCGGAATTGCCTTTTTTCTTTGTTCAATTTTTAAAATGTCTTTTAAATTAATGCGAGATTGAAGTAATTCAAAATTTGAAACTCCTTTTTTACCTAAAGCTATAATTTCACCATCTATAATAAAATTGTCTGCTTTTTGTTTTTCAAGAGCTTGTGCAAGTTCAGGATATTCATCATTTATTTTTCTTTTGTTCCGAGACATTAAAACAACTTTGCCATTTTTTTTAATAACTTCACAACGTTGGCCATCAAATTTATGTTCATAAATCCAATCTTCGCTCGTAAAATATTTATTTGTAAGAACAGCTAGCATTGGTGGAACAAAATCTGGTTGCGGAATTTTTTTAAGTTTTTTTAAATCTTCAGGCAAAAGCCCTTTAAAAATATTTTTTTTCATTTTTTTAAACCTTTGCTCCATATTCAAAATTTACAGTAACAAATAAAGATTTAATAAATAAATATTTTGATTAATTATGAAAAACTAAAATAAGTAGACAAACATATTCAATAAATATTAATTTGAAAAAAACTTATGGAAGTAACATGAAGAAAAAAGTTCTGTATCGTTTAATTGTTTTAATTTTATTCATAATTTTCTCATTACTCTCTTATTATTTTTTTCTATCCAAATATTTTGATTTAAAAACAATTCAACAAAATTCAGCATTTTTAAAAAGAATTGTAGATAACTATTATTTAGAAATAGTTTTGGTATATATTTTGGGTTGTACAATAATTGCAATATTGCCAATTGCTGGAGAATCTTTTTTTAGTGTTACCGGTGGTTTTTTATTTAATTTTTGGCCTGGAATTTTATATGCATGTTTGGGTACAACTTTAGGCGCATATATTTCATTTCTTTCGACAAGATTGTTTGTTGGGCAAGAAATGCAGAAACATTATTTAGATGAGATTAAATTTTTAAATCAACAAATAAAACATAACGGTAAATATTATCTTTTGTTTTTGAGATTTGTACCATTTATTCCATTTTTTTTAATTAATTATTTAAGCGGATTTACAAAAATTAGCACTGCAACTTTTTTAGTGACAACTTTGATTGGTATTTTGCCAATTACAAGTATATATGTTTACACTGGGGAATTTTTAAATAAAATAAGAACAATTAATGATTTTTTTTCATATAAAGTTTATTTAATTTTGACTGGATTGGCAGTTCTTTCGCTGCTTCCAGTAATAGTAAGAAAATTTTTAAAAAATAAATAGTTATTTTCTTTTGATATATTCTTCAATCAATTCAATTATTTTTTTTAGATTATCTTTTTCAGTTTGATCGCTAGTTCTTTTAAGATCATCCCTTAATTCTTGCAGTAAAGAACGTTTTGTCCAAGGATTTCTTGGGTTAGGGGTTGCTTTTGCTTCAAGCAAAATTTTTACAAAATCATACTTTTTCTGTGCCGCAGCCATTTCTAATATTGATTGTGGTTCAGTTTTATGCGGATTTACATTTCTTTCATTGGGATTAACTCCAGCTTTAAGTAAAGCCTTAAATAAAATTTTATCATTTTGTTCTAAAGCAATTTCAAGTGGTGTTTTAGATAAGGGCCCGATCACAGGAATATTTGGACTTACCCCGATTTCTAAGAGAGCAACAATTTTTGCGCTAGTTTTACCAGACTTAGTTCGTTCATATTCATCTAATAAATCTTTAAAAAATTGTGCTGGAGCATTATTATTTTTTGAAAATTCTTTAAACCAATCTTTTGCACTTTGTGTTGAAAACCATTTTTGTGCACCTAAAGTTCCTAAATTAAATGCCGCATTTATTCGATTTCCGTTTTCAAATTTGTTTGCAAGGTTTGTGATTATATAATTTGTTATATTTTCACCATTAATTAATTGATTAAAATATTTATTTGCTTGCGCAAGAGCTTTAATTGCTTGAATTGCTTCTTCTTGTGTATTTGAGTGGGTTAAAATTTTTGTGATCTCAATTTGTAAATCTCCTGGCAATTGCATCAAACTTGCCTGCTGCATTGCAGTTAGGTTTACAACAGACAATATAGCAAAAATTATTAATTTAGCCTTCATGATTTTTCTCATTTTTATTCTAATTGTATTATATCAAATAGGAGATGGTAAAATCAATAATTTTGGCTAATATTAAGCATTATCAGGTAAGAGTCGATATAATTTTGTTCCTAGTCTATTTGTTTCAGTTCAGGATCATGCAGTATGAACAATCCTTCATCATCGAAAAGAAGAATATTAAAAACATTGGCATGAATTTTTTCGACATTAATCAAAGTACAAGATTTTAAATAACTTCTAATTTTTGAAAATGGTCCATGAATAATAGGTTTTGCATATATTTCTACGATGCAAGGCATTTGTTCTGGGGTCCACAGTTCCGAATTTTTTAGAATATTTTGTGGTTTAATAATAATTTCTTCATTTTTTGCAATTATGATTGGTGTACCTTCTAATTTTAAAACTTTATATGCAACTTCATATCCATTTCCACAAGGACAATAGTAATCGTCTTTATTTTTTTGTGGCTTTAAATATTTATCAGTTGTGCATATCATATGCTGAGATTTAAAATGACCATATGTGACTTTTATTATAACATCCATACCAGATCGATTAACAATTTTTATAACTGAATGATCAATATTGCATTGAGAATGTGGCGCATTAAATAATCCAGCACAAACATGACGTCTTTCATCAAGGTCAGTTTGCATTTCTTTAGTAACAAACGCGCTCGGAATTACATCGTTTTCCATCGCTTGTATTTTGCAAACAAATAATAATATTAAGTTTAAAAAAATATTTAACATGCACTGTTCCTTATTCTATTTCTTGTTGATCAATTTCACTAATTAATGGTTTTGCTGAATTGGGTGTATAATCTATTTTTAAAAATCCTTTTTCATCAGAATTAACATAAAAAATATTTGCTCCACATTTTCTTACATCAATTAAGGTATGCGATTTAAAATAATTTCTAATTTTTGAAAATTGTGAACTGATAATTGGTGTCACATAAATTTTTTGGATACTTGATAGTTCACTTGATGACCAAATTTTTGAATGTTTTATTGTCTTTCGAGGTTTAATTATGAGTTCATGATCTTTTTTAATAATGATTTTATTGCCTTTTATTTCTAGAGCATTAAATGAAATTTTTTGCCCGTCTTCAATAACATAATAGTCATATTCATTTTTCTTGGATTTCAAATATTTATCAGTTGTACATTCTCCTATATGGTCAAATTTTAAATGAACATATGTGACTTTTATTTCGATATCTGTACCTGATTGATTAACGATTTTGATTATTGAATATCTACTAGGACCAGATTTCTTGAGTATCTCAGCACAAATAAGGCATTTTGAATCGGATTTCTTTTTTTCTTTAATAAGAGATATCTCATCGGTGTACATCGCTTGCACTTGGCAAACAAATAGTAATATTAAGTTTAATAAAATGTTTAACATGTTTTTTTCTTCTTATTCTATTTCTTGCTTTTCGAAATTATCGCTAGTTTGCTGAATTTTTTCATCCCACTCATCTTTTAAATAATTGAAACATAATTTTCCATTTCTTTTATCAACAATAAAAATATTAGTTTCGAGGTTATCAATATCGTTTAGAACAACTTTTTTAAATTTACTTCTAAGTTTTGATAACTTGCCGTTAATAATTGGCATAACATAAAATTTTGAAATTCCTGATATTTCTTCAGGTGACCAAATTCTTGAATCTATTACGATTTCTCTTGGATAAATAATAGTTTCTTGGCCATTTGCGATTATTTTTGATTCGCCCATATATTCAACTTCTTTATATGCAATTTCTTTATCAGAATCTTTTTTGAAGGATTTATATTTTGGTTTTTTTTCAATCGACAAATTTTCAGCTTTTTTTACGTGAACATCTGCAAAATATTTGTATTTCACTATAAATAAAATGTCCACTCCCGAGTTGTTTGAAACTTTTATATTTGATTGGTTGGGATCACAAGAAATAATTAAGTCAGATTTTAAATTTACACAAATCATTCGATGAGACGTATCATGTGAATTACTAAAATCATCCATGGCTATTAAATTTAAGAAAGGCAAAACTGTAAAAATAAGAATTTGTAAAATTAATTTGAACATATAATCCTCAATTATTGTTTATAATAATTGCGAGGATCATAGTTTGAATATTCAAAAAATTCAAGTTCCAGATAAATCGATATAAAAGTTTTGTTTATATTTAAATATTAATTTAGTATTTCGATCTGTCCAAATTTCAAAAACATTTGTTTTAAGACACTCAATATTTTCCAAATTTTTCGATTCAAAATAACTTTTTAAAATATTAATAATGCCTTCAGCGTCGGGTCTAATAGTTATTTTTGTTATGCACGAAATATTTTGAGGTTCCCATAAAATTCCATGAGACTTCTTATTTTTAGGTCTTATAGTTTTAGTTTTAAAAGTGTCTAATTTAATAAATTCTCCATCAAGTTCCATTAGGGCATTAAAATTGTTAGGAACATAAGACATTCCGTGGCGCATATCCAAATACATCACTTTAGATAAATAGCCATAAGTTACTCTTACTAAAATTGGTTTTTCAGAGTAATTAACTATAAGAATTTCATGGTCTTTTTCATTACTATTAGACTGAATAGGGCCTAAATAATGCATTGATTGTAACGAATTAATGGCAAAAATAGTACCCAATATTGCAAATATACATAATTTTGATATAATTTTACTCATACATTACCCTTATACTTCATCGGCGATAATAGATTAAAATTAATAAAGATTTCAAGTATAGTTTAAACTTTACAATTTTTTAGATTTGCTTGATAATTATATGTATTAAAATAGTTTTTTTAGAAAGGTTATTATGAAACCGGGTATTCATCCAGAATTACATGAAGTTACAGCCAGCTGCGCTTGCGGTAATAGATTTAAAACAAAAACTACACAAAAAGACCTTGATGTAGCAATTTGTTCTTCTTGCCATCCTTTTTTTACTGGTTCTTCTAAACACGTAGACACAGCTGGTAGAATTCAAAAATTCCAGCAAAAGTTTGCTAAAAAAGAAGAAGTAAAGGCTAAAGCTCCAGTTAAAGCAAAAGAAGAAAAATCTACAAAAAAAGCAAAAAGCAAAAAATAAACAATGATCATTGGTCAAGATCAGATAGAGAAATATAAAAAAAGATATACAGAGTTAGAACAACAATTAAGTAATGCAAGCCTTGATCCTCAAACAAGACAACCTTTACAAAAAGAATATTCTTATATTTCTAATTTGATTAATAAAATTGACCAAATTCAAAATCTTGAAAAAGAAATTATAAAAGCTCAGGATCAAAAATCTAAAGAGAAAGATCCCGAGCTTTTAATGCTTTATGACCAAGAAATTAATTCATTAAATTCTTTAAAAACCCAATCTGAAAAAGAGTTGGAAGATTTTCTTTTTCCAGCAGATCCTCTTGATAATAGATCCGTATTTCTTGAAATTAGGGCTGGTACAGGAGGCCAAGAAGCGGCATTATTTGCTGGCGACCTTGCTCGCATGTATACAAATTATGCTTTAAAAAAGAATTGGAAAGCGGCCGTTGTAACTTCAAGTACCACTGATTTGGGTGGTTTTCGTGAAATAATTTTGCATATCGAAGGCAAAGGTGTTTTTGGACATTTAAAACATGAATCTGGTGTTCATAGAGTTCAAAGAGTTCCAAGAACCGAGACCGCTGGCAGAATTCACACTTCAACTGCAACTGTTGCTGTTCTTCCTGAAGCTGAAGAAGTTGAATTGAGTGTAAATCCTGCGGATTTAAGAATAGATGTTTATCGTTCTGGGGGTGCTGGAGGCCAACACGTTAATACAACTGACTCTGCAGTTAGAATAACACACATTCCTACTGGAGTTGTGGTAACATGCCAAGACGAACGATCACAGCACAAAAATAAAGCAAAAGCGTTAAAAGTTTTACAATCTCGTTTATTGCAATCTCAAAAAGAAAAATCAGAAGCTGAGATGAGCCAAAAACGTAAAGAACTGGTAGGAACCGGAGAAAGAGCTGAAAAGGTAAGAACTTACAACTTCCCCCAAAATAGAATAACTGATCACCAGGTAGAAATGACATTGAATAAGTTAGATCACGTTATTGAGGGTGATCTTGATGACATTATTGATGCATTAATACAAAAAGAGAAGCAAGAACGTAAACAACATGGAAAGTTTAAATAACTTAAAACTCATCCTTGAAAACAATAAATATCTAAATTTTTTAAAAAAATTTGATTTCGTTGATATCATTTCTTCTTTCGGTCTATTAACCTTTCTAATTTTTAATTATAAAAATTTTTTACTTTATAACCGTATTTATAATTTATTTGGCATCTTAATTATCCTTTTTATTGCATATTTATTTTCGAGCAATAGAAGTAAAATAAATACAAGATTAATTAGAGTAGGGTTATTTTTACATCTTTTGATTGCATCATTTATTTTAAAAACTAATCTTGGAAAAGAAATTGTTGAATCTGCTGCAAATGGAATTAAAAATTTGTATTTAGCGTCAGATGCTGGTATCGAATTTTTATTTGGTAAACTCGGAGTAATTCAAGCTCCTTGGGGATTTATTTTTGCATTTAAGGTTCTGCCAATTATTATCTTTTTCGGCGCATTCATGTCTCTTCTTTTCTATTTTGGAATAATTCAAAAATTTATTGCTGCGATTAACTTTTTTGTACGTCCAATTCTTGGAACTTCTGCTACAGAAACATTGTGTGCAATTTCTAATAGTTTTTTGGGCCAAACCGAAGCGCCATTATTAATAAGACAATATTTGCCTCACATGACTAAATCGGAATACATGGTGATAATGGTTAGCGGCATGGGAACAATTAGCGGGTCAATTTTAGCGGTATTTGCAAGTACTGGTGTGCCAGCTGTTCACTTGCTTGCTTCAAGCGTAATGGCAATTCCAGCTACAATATTAATTGCAAAAATTTTGTATCCCGAAACAGAAAAAACAGAATCAAATGAAACAGTAAAAATTAGTTACAAAAGTAATTCGGTAAATTTTCTTGATGCTATAAGCGTGGGAACAACTGATGGACTTTATTTGGCTTTAAATGTTGGAGCTATGTTGATTGCATTTTTATCATTAATTGCAGTTGTAAATTCAGTTCTAGGTTTTTGTTGCTGGAAGCTTAATTTTCTTTTAGATTTATGTCATTTAAATTTCCATATCAGTTCTTTAACTTTACAAGATATTTTTGGTTTTATTTTTACTCCATTTGCATGGATTTTAGGTTTTATTGGGCATGAGGCATATCAAGTTGCACAACTTTTGGGAACAAAATTATCCATCAATGAATTGGTCGCTTATACAAACATGATTGCTATGAATTTACCTGAGCGTACAGTAGCAATTATGACATATGCTCTTTGCGGTTTTGCAAATTTTTCATGCATTGGAATTCAAATTGGCGGAATTGGTGCACTGGTGCCAGAAAAAAGACATTGGCTTAGCGAACTTGGTTTTAGAGCTCTTTTGGGGGCTACATTGTCCAATTTATTGTCTGCATTAGTTGCAGCAATTTTGTTGTAAACATTAAAAAAATTTTTTGAGGAACATATGAATTTTAAATATTATCTTGGGTTAATTTTAATTTTTTTTAATTTATCGAGTAATGTACATCAAGAGATATTTAAATTCTTTACTTTCGTAAATGAAGTTCCAAAACAACTATATTTTGATTTAATAGAAAAAGAAAACAGAATAATGCAACATCAAAAAAAATGCATTAACTTTAATAATTTAAGTAATCCATTTAAATTTGCGATGGAATTAAAACTTGCAGCAAATAATAATTTGTACTTATGGATTTATGATCATTATAAAAATAATCCTTTTAAAATTAATGTAGAATGGTCTCCAAACAAAAACTATTTACATTCTGGATTTGTATTAAATGATCCATTTCTTGTTGCGCTATTGATTAGATTTGGTATAGATATAAATAAAACAAGTTTCAATGGTTATACACCATTAATTTTAGCCTGTCGTCAACAAAAATGGGAAACTTGTGAAGTTTTAATTTCTGCTGGAGCCGATGTTGATTTAAAAGACAAATTTGGTAAGACAGCATTAATTTATGCTATGTTAAATGATGCTCCAGAAAATATTGTAATAGCATTTGCTTTAAGATCAAAATATTTATTAGATTCTTTAAAACAGTTATGTTCTGACTTTCAAAAAAGAGATTTAATAGTTAAATCTTTTGAATTTGTAAAAAAAAATCACCCTAAATTAATTGGTAGTTTAAAAAAGTATTGTATTGAACAAGTAAAAAATGAAAATTTTATTTGTCCTCTTTGCTGTGATGATGAAGACTCTAAAATTACTGTGACAGAATGTTGTTACAATTTTATTGGCTTAGAATGTTTGCAAAAGTCTTTAGGCAGTGAAAATAACAAATGTCCATATTGTAGGGCTAAAACTTCTTAAATTATGAATATAAAATTATTAATGGGTTTAATTTTATTTTTTATTTCAATTGGAGCTGTAAAATCTCCTTCTAAAAAATATGAAATTTTACACAAATATTTTTCTTCTTTTACCCAAGATAACTGTGATCATATTTACTATAATGAATTTATGGAAGTTCATGCATTTAAATATGAATATATGAGCAAAAATCATTGTTATCCCGAAGTGGGTATTATTTTTGAACATGCCATACAAAAGAAATTTTATTGCTGGCTTTATCGTGCTGTGACAAATGATTCGCGCCTAATAAACAAGTTAGAAGAATGTGCTTTAAAAAAGAAAGATTTAAAAGAATATTCAAATTCTTTAAATTTGAAGTAAGTTTTATTTCTTAAGAATTTTTTGTTAATCGTTATCGATCAGCAACTTAACAGTATTATTATGTAAAATTTTTAAACCAGCTGCTTGATATTCTAAAACTTTTGTAGGTCTTGCAACCCAATTAATGATGTGTTTTTCTCTAAAAATAATTCCATAATCTGCAGCACAAAGATATTCGAAAACAATGTCATGTTTTAGCGTAAGAACTTTATAACTATTTTGCGGTAAACTATATTGTTTTAAAAGTTTTTCAAAATAATTTTTATTTTGGGATAAAATCAAAAGAAAAGAATTCGGATTTTCATCTAGTTTTAGTTTAAAAAATTTAATCATCTGTTCAGGACATTGCCATGCATGGGCTGAGCCATTATAACAATAAACTTCAATGTTCTCTTGAATGTTTAAACTTTGTCGCACTTTGATGCGATTTGTTTGAAATTTTTCAGGGGTAATTTTTTCTGGGATATCATATTTAGCAATATCAATATTTTCTGGTCTTGCTTTATAATTTGAAATAAGAAAATCTTTTAAAGCTGGAGTAACAGATTCAATAAAAGAATTATTTTTTTTGTTGTAAACACACTTTTCTAAATTGTGATAGCTTCGAGCTCGTATAAAATGTAAAAACTTTTTTATAAAATTTTCATTTCTTCTAACATAAAAATATTCTTGTGCTAATAGGCCACGAGCCTGAATTGTTAAATTTTTACAATTTTTATCTGCAGATTTTTGACAAATATAACCCGCTACTGGTCCTCTTGCTATGAGATCATAAGAATCAAAATTTTTTAGAAATTTTTTTAATTTGAAAATTGAAGGAATTAAACTTAATTTTGTAAGAAAAATATTTGTTTTAAAAATAACAAATTTTATTTCAGGATATTTTTGCTCAAGGTCTTTGCTTTCTTTTTCATAGCTAACTAAGCAAATTTTATAATTTTCTTTTTTTTTTAACAGTGGAATTATAACCTGACTTTCAAAAACAGTATTTTGAATGCCATCAGTAATTACAAAAATTAAATTGTTCTTCATACATAATCCATTTTTTTCTTTAAAAATTTATTTGCAAGTACAATAAATATGCATGAATAAATAAAAATTACTGGGATACAAATTTTGTAAGAAATAAATTGTGCATCATTTAAAACTGCAGATCTTAAACCTTCAGTTACATATAACATAGGATTAAAAATTGTTAATGTTCTAAGCACAGGACTTACCTTACTCATTATCTCATATGGAGCCAAAAAACCACCGGTGATCATAAGTGGAATATTGCATCTTCTCCAAAATTTACGCGATTGAGAACTATCTTTTAAAAGACAAATGGCCATCATTGTAAATGATGTAGCAATTAAACTGGATGCGTAAAGCATTGCAATTGTAGGCAATATTTGGATTGCATTCAAATCCAACTGGTTTCCTAAGAAAGCTTTTGTAATTGGTAAAAATGGAAGAAGGAAAATAAAAATTACAGACGAACAAAATAAAACTTTTTCAATTATAAATAACAGAGGATTCAATTTTGTTATTTGGTAATCGGTAAATCTTTCTTGTTCAAGATCTATTAAAATATCGATTAACATATTAAAAGACATTGGAAAAAGAACTACCAAAATACTGCCCAAAAAAATTGTTCCATTTTTTAAAATATGAGAAAGCGGGCTTAGTTGAGGAAGCATATAGCCAAAACAAAGAGCAAATAAAATTGGGAAAAAAAGTGTATAATTAATTAGATATCTTTTAAATCTTGCGCTGTAAACTTTTAAATCTCTCAATAAAAAGATTATAAAAATATATAGTTGATGGTTACTGATATTTAAAATTTTCATGACCAAATTCTTCTGACAAAAAAATATCTTATTAAAAAAATATTTAATACGATATGTCCAAATAAAACTAAATTGCAAATATAAAGCGGTAAAAAACTCGGTGTATTTAAAATTGTCATTCTAAAGCTTTCAACTGCGTATGTGACTGGGCTTAAAAGGCACGCATATGCTATTGGTTTTGAAATCTCAAATGCCTTTAATAATGGAAAATAAATACACCCTAAAAAAGCCAAAGGATTTAAATATCTTGTCCAAATATTATCTCTAAACCATTGGTAGCTAACGCCAAAGGTGAGTACAACCATAAATGTTGAAAAATATAATATGACTAATAGATAACTTAATAAAAATTCAAAAAAATTTACATTTGATAAATCTAACGAACTTGAAAAAAGAATTTTTCCCAAAACAATCATTAAGCTTGTTGTTAATCCAAGTGTTATAAAGTTTGATGTTATAATTCTTAAAATTAGCCAGTTTACTGTCGTTGGAAGTGTTGCAATATAATAAAAAAATTTATCAAATTCCAAATCAATAGTATCTCTTAAAGCTCTATCATATGAAATATTCATCATTACACTAATTAATGTTCCACAAAATATTGGCAAGACAAAATTGAATGACATTCCCATGAGAGGCATTAATTGTGCATACATAAAATAATGCAGAACAACGATTATTGAATTATCAATAACATCTTCAAAAATTTTGGAATATATAAGTTTTACATCTCTTATAATTAGAGATTTATAAACCGTTATCATGTTCTTCAATTTTTATAAGTTCTAAGAAAATTTCTTCTAATTTATGTTTGCCATGAGCTTTTTTAAGTTCAGTCAAACTCTGTGTTAAAAGTATTTGACCTTTATTTAAAATACAAATACGATCGGCAATTTCTTCAGCTTCTTCAAGATAATGAGTTGTTAAAATTATAGTTATGCCTTGATCTTTTAATTTTTTTAAAATTTGCCAAATTTGTCTTCTAATGTCAGGATCCAATCCTACAGTTGGTTCATCAAAAATAACTATTTTAGGATAATGTACTAATGCTCTGGCAATCGAAACTCTTTGTTGATATCCGCCAGATAAATTTTCGATATCAAAATCTGCATATTTAACTAGATTGAACTCTTGCAATAATTCATCGGCTCTTTTAACGGCCTCTTTATAAGACATGCCGTAATATCTGCCAGCAAAAATTAGATTATCTTTTACATTTATATATTCATCTAGATTTGGTTTTTGAGGACAATAACCCAGTGCTTTGCGATAATCTTCTAAATTTTTATAAATAGAATTTCCAAAAAATAAAACATCACCAAAAGTTGGTGCTTTTAAAGTTGCAAGAATGGAAGAAAGAGTAGTTTTTCCAGCGCCATTAACGCCTAAAAGGCCTAAAACTTCGCCTTGATAAATTGTAAGATTTACGTTATCCAAAGCAACTTTATTGCCATAAGACTTGGATAAATTTTCTATTTTTAAAATTTCTGTGGACATGATTTTTTTATCGATAAATAACACTATTCTAGATAATTCTAAGAAAAAAATTTAAAAAAGTATACAGTTATCCATTTTCTATCGTTTTTACCGTGCTACCTGTCGAACCTTTGGATATTACAAAATGCGCAGGAAACTGTTCTTTTAAAATTGGCAGATGAGAAACAATGATGATTTTTGCAAAATAATCCTGAATTTTATGAATCATATCCATAATATTAGAAAGACCTTCTTCATCTTGAGAACCAAATCCTTCATCAATAATTAAAGTTTCTAATGCAGTTCCTGCTCTTTTTGCAAGAAGTTTTGAAATAGCAATTCTTAAAGCAAAATCAATTCTAAATGCTTCGCCGCCAGAAAACATTTCGTAAGATCTTATTCCCGCGGGGTCTGAAATTTTAATATCTAAAGTTTCTTTGGTTCCACCACTTTTTAAATCTCGAAGAGATTCTACAATTATTTGAGATTGATTATCTGTTAACTTGGATAAAATTAAATTAGCATCATGCTCTATTTCAGGAATTGCATCTTCTATTAAAAGCGCTTGAATTCCATCTTTGGAAAGAGCAACATTTAATATTTGATAGTCTTCGATATCTGCTTCAATAAGTTTTAGCTCCTGCTCATTTTTTTCATGTTCTTTTTCATATTTTGCAAAAACTGTTTCTTGTTGCTCTAGTGCGCCTTTGGTTCTTATTAAAAACTCTTTATTTTTTACAAGTTCTTCTAGAGTTCGTACCAGTTCTTTTTCTTGATTTTCTATTTGTTGATATTCTTTTTCGATGAATTCTAATTGGCTGATTTCAACTTTAAGTTTTATTAATTCTTTTTTTTGTAGTTTAATTTCAGTGCAAAGATTATGAATATTTTGCTTAAAATCTTTTAATTGGCCAATATTTGAATTTTGCAATAATAAATTTAATTCTTTGATTTTATTTTTCAGTGATTCAATAGTTTCAACATTAAAAGCTAAAGTCGAAATTATTTTTTCTTTTTCTGATATTTGATTTTTTAAATTTAAAATTTCAGGATTAGTTGTATTAATAAAGGCATTTTCAAATTTTTGTAAAGCTTCAATTTTAAGTTTTAAAATATTATCTAGCTCTGTAAGATTTAAATTTAATTGAGCAATTTTTTCATTAATTAATTTGTGATCAGTTAATTTTTTTTGATAGTTTTTATTAATGTCTTGAAGATCTTTTTCTAGTAAAGTTTTTTCATTTAAGATAATTTTTATCGACTCATATTCTTTATGAATTTCTAAAATATTTGTCTTTAAATTTTTAACCACTTTGCTCATTCTGGCAAACTGATGCTCATAATGATTTTTTTGTTTTTTTATTTGTAAAACAAAATGCTCTTTATTATCATGCTCTAATTTTTGATTACATAATGGGCATGATTTTAATTCGGTTCCAATTAACGTTTCTTTTTTTTCGCAATCTTTTATATTATTTGCAACTGCATTGCCCATTGCTATAAATTTTTGATAAAAAGTTTTTTTTCTTTCTAAAATTTTTTCTAAGCTTAAAAATCTATCATTAATGTTCTGTGCCGTAATTAATTTTTCATTTAATTTTTTTATTTGCACTTCAGAATTATTGAAATAAGTTTCATATTCAAATTTTAAATTAGTTAATTCTTGGATCTTTTCTTTGTTGTTTTTAATATCCGATTCTAAAGAGTTAATTTCTAATTTTAATTTTGTTTGGTGTTCTTGGCTTTCGTTCTGTAATTTTGAAAATTGTGTTTGTAATTTTGCTTTGAGTTCTAAAATATCTTTTTCTAAAATTATTTTATTTTGAGCAGTGTTTTGAAGTTTTTCAAGTTCATTTTCAATTCTATTTTTTTCTTGATCAATCTCTATAGAATTTTTAAATTTTTTTGTCTGGCGAAGATAAGACCTGTAATTTTGTACAGAGCTTAAAAATAATTGTTTTTTTTCTTCAATTTTCGTTTCAAGGTCATTAAATTTAAATTGATTAATTTTTTGAATATGAATTTTTTCAAGCAAACTTTTTTTAGTATCAGCCAATTGTGCAAAATTAATTTTCAAGTTGTTTTCTTGATCAATTAAACTTTGAGATTTTTTTAAAGTCTCTTGTAATTCAATTTTTAAATTATCTTTTCCTAAAATTTCGTTTTTCAAATGATCTTGAATTTTTTTGATATTTTGAAATGTGAAAGATAATTCGCGCACTTTATCAGCAGCTTTTTTTTTCATCAGCTCAAATTTTTCAAGTCCGAGAATGTTTGCAAGAATTTCTTTACGTTCTTTTGCAGATTTTTTTGAAAATTCATTAGATTGACCTTGTTTTAAAAAGGCTGAGTTTACAAATGCTTCATAAGTTAAACCAATAACTTGTTCTATTTTTTCTTGTGTTTGTTTTATTGTTTTGTCCGATAATGCACGATATTGATCTTTTTCCAACGCAACGGCAAAATCTAAATTTGCAGTTGCCTTTCCATTAATCACAGTATATTCCCGTTTTATTCTGTAAATTTGTTCGTTGCAGGAAAAATCTAAAGCGACAAACATTTGGGATTGCCCCAATTTTAAAAGCCCTTCATCAGCCTTAGAAGTATTGGAAATTTTTCTTGCTTGCCCCCAAATTGCCCAGGTTATTGCGTCTAATAAGGCAGATTTGCCATGCCCATTTTTACCAGAAAGACATATTAGATTATATGGAGTAAAATCTATAGTCTGGGTTGGACCATAACTTAAAAAATTTTTGATTTGAAGTTTAAGTGGAATCATTTATGATTTGCTTTGAATTTAAAATTTGTATCTATAGTTTATTTTAGAAAAAGAGCAGTAATATGCAAGATCATATTTTTAAAACTTATGATATTCGAGGAAAAGTTGGTTCTGAATTAGAGATTGAAAAAGTCTATGATTTGGCGAAAGCAATAGCATTTTATTTTGAAGAACAAGGAGCGAATGTCAAAAAAATTGCAATTGGAATGGATGGCAGAGTGCACAGTAAACAAATTTTGGAAAGACTTTCTAATGGGTTTCTTGATTATGGCATAGATGTTATTTTTATCGGAGTTTGTCCAACTCCAGTTCTTTATTTTGCACAATACTATCTTAATGTAGATGCTGCAATTATGATAACTGCATCTCATAATACTAAAGAATATAATGGTTTAAAAATCTGTTTAAATAAAAATTGCGTATGGGGAAAAGATATCCAAAAGATTAAAAAGATATTTAAATCTGAAAGATTCAAATTTTTGAATAAAAAATCTGCAATTTTTGAACAAAAAGATTTAAATGAAGAATACATATATTTTTTAATTGAAAGTTTTCCTAAATTAAAAAACAAAAATTTTAAAGTTATATTTGATTGCGCAAATGGAGCCACTGGGACAATTATTCCAAATTTAATTAAGAAATTTAACTGGAAAAATGCTGAAACGCTTTTCCAAGATGTTGACGGTAATTTTCCAAATCACGAGGCAGATCCGGTTGTTGAAAAAAATATTTCTGTTTTAAAACAAATGGTTAAAGAAAAATTTGATTTAGGTATAGGTTTTGATGGAGACGGCGATAGGATGGCGCCAATAACTAAAACAGGACAATTAGTTTTTGGTGATAAATTGACAGCAATTTTTGCAAAATCTATTGCTACAAAACAAGCAAATATTAAAGTTATTCATGACGTTAAATTTAGCAATGGGGTTTTAAAATTCTTACAAGACCAAAATATTACTACAATAATGTCTCCCTCCGGACATTCGATAATAAAGCATAATATGAAAAAAGAATCGGCTCAATTTGCAGGAGAATTAAGTTGTCATTTTTTTTTCAATGATAGATATTTTGGATATGATGATGGTATATATGCCGCATTAAGATTGCTAGAAGTCCTTGATGAATCTGCCAAAAATCTGCAAGATTTAGTCGATGAAATTCCGCAAACATTTTCTACCCCGGAATTAAGGCTTGAGTGCAAAGAATCGGAAAAAAATATAATAGTAGAAGATATTAAAATTTTTTGCGCTAAATTAGATGATGTAGAAAAAATTTGTACATTAGATGGTATATTGGTAACAACAACATATGGATGCGCATTGATTAGATCTTCAAATACACAGCCTGCCATTTGTTTAAGATTTGAATCAGACACACAACAAGGGCTAGAAAAAATTAAATCTGAATTTACAAAAAAATTGGAAAATTATTTTGATAAATCTCAATTACAAAATATTTAAAAAATGAAAAATATTAGCTTACATATTAGAGCAGAAAAGACATTAGATATAGCATTTGATAAAGCAAAATTATTAGATTTAAATTTTTTTCAATGTTTTTTGCTTGATGCAAAGACAAAAAAATATTTCGATTTAAATAATTTGACAGTAAATCATATATTAAAAACTTATCGAAAAAGTTTTAAAGATCTAATTTTTCATGGTTCCTACTTTATTAATATGACACAAGAAAAATATGATGAGCTTTTTAATTTAAAAAAAGAACTTCTTATGGCTCAAAAATTGGAATTTACTCACGGTATTTTTCATCCAGGTTCCAAATTTAATCTCAGTGTTGAGCAGGCGAGAAATCGCTTAGTAAAAAATTTAAATATAATTTCTAAAAATTTTCCTCAATTAACAATTATAATTGAAAATTCGGCACATGGTGGAAATGCTTTTGGATCGGACTTATCTGATTTTGAAGGGTTATTTAAAAATATAGATTTTCCAGAAAAAATTAAATTTTGCATAGATACTGCACATGCCTATTCTTTCGGTTATGACATTTCTAATGAAGAGGGCCAAAAAGAATTTTTTGAACTTTTAAATCAGATTTTTCTAAAGGACCAAATTGGATTAATTCATTTAAATGATACCGATGTCATTTTAGGTCAAAAAATTGATAGACACGTTATTCCTGGTCATGGAAACATAGGCAGCGAAAATTTAAAAAAGATCATAAAAAATGAATTATTTCAAAATGTTCCAATAATTTTAGAACTTCCAGACATTGAGATTGAAAACGAGAAGATGTTATTAAATGAGATAAGAAATTGGTTTTAAAAAAAATTAGGAGAAAGTTATGAACATCGCTATCAATGGATTTGGAAGAATTGGAAAAAATTTTTTAAGAGTTATTTTAAATGATCAAAATGCCAAGAAAAAATTAAATGTTGTTGCAATTAATGTTGGGCCAAATACCGATATTAAAGCTGTTGCCCATGGGTTTAAATATGATTCTTTACTAGGAACTTTTTCTGGCAAAGTTGAACAAGATGATAAATTTTTATTTATTGATAATTTTAAAATACGTCTTTTTGCTGTTGCAGACCCGAAAGATATTGTTTGGTCTAAATTAAATATTGAGTGGGTTGTAGATGCAACTGGTCATTTTACAAAAAGAGAAATGGCCGAAAAACATATCGATGCTGGCGCAAAAAGAGTATTAATCACAGCTCCTGCTAATGATGAAGATATAGCGATTGTTCCCGGTGTAAATTTAAATTTGTACAAAAAAAATAAGCACAAGATTGTTTCCCTTTGCAGCTGCACATCTAATGCTGCGATGGTAATGTTAAAAATTATTGATGATAATTTTGAAATCGAAAAAGCAGCAATGTCTACAGTGCATGCATATACGAATACGCAACCTTTATTAGATGTTGATCCAAAAATGAAAAATTTGCGCAAATCGAGAGCTGGAGCAATAAACATTATTCCTACAACAACTGGTGCTATGGAAGTAGTTGATAAAGTTATTCCATCTTTGAAAGGCAAAGTGACAGGATGCGCATTGCGGGTTCCAATAGATAAAGTTTCAATAATCGACCTTGGTGTTATTACCAAGAAAAAGATGACAAAAGAATCGATTCATAAAGCTTTTATAACTGCTTCAAAAAAAGATTTAAAAGGTATTGTGGATGTTAATTTTGTGCCGTTAGTTTCTTGTGATTTTAAAAATAACGACCACTCCGTAATCATTGAGGCAGACCTTACAGATGTCCTGGGAGATCATTTTGCCAAGGTATTTGGCTGGTATGATAATGAGTGGGGATATAGCCAAAGACTAAAAGATTTTCTCTTAGCTGTAATCTAAACTTGGCAAAATTGTTATTTTGCATTACACTTTTGGCTAATAATCTTTTTAAAGATTATGCGTGGGCCCATAGCTCAGCTTGGTTAGAGCAATCGGCTCATAACCGAGAGGTCCCAGGTTCAAATCCTGGTGGGCCCACCAGTCATTTCCTTTAGAAATGACTGGCAGGCCTTTAAATTAATTGCGTAGTATGCCCTTCATAGCTTTAGCGAAGTAGGGCAGTCGCATCTGGCACGGCAATTTAAAAAAGAGTAAACTTGATGAGTTTAAATCCATTTGAACTATTTATACAGCTTGTAGAATTTGATAAAAAGCTTATCGAAAACCAAAGAAGAAAAGAGCTTATTCAAGCTGAGATTGATGAGCTTAAAAAGCAAATAGAAGATGGGCAATTGAATTTGGCTAAAATTGAGCAGGTTTATCATACTCTACAAAAAAAAGTTCATAGTCTTGAGCTCGATTTAAAAGTTACTGACGAGCAAATCAAAAAAGCACAAAACCGCCTTGATAATGCAGCAAATCCAAAAGAATATTATTCTTCAACTAATGAGCTTCAAAAATTAAATTTAAAACGTTCTGAAATTGATGATTCGTTATTAACACTTTATAGTGAAGTGGAAGTAGCTAAAAAAGATTTTCAAACGGCAGTTCAGGAATTTAAAAAATTTAATGAAGAAAATTCAAAATTGGTAACTGATAAAGAACAAATTTTAAAAGCATTCAATGAAGAAATTGATAAAGCAGAAAAAGAAAGGCCATCTAAATTAGAAGGTTTTCCAAAAGAGTGGTTGGAAAAATATAATAACATGAAAAAATCTGTGTCCAATCCTGTTGTTCAGGTAACAGCAAATACATGCAGCGCATGTTTTTATAGTGTAAATCCTGCTGACATGGCTGCATTAAAACATAATAAGTTAATTTCGTGTAAAGATTGTTATCGTTTGTTGTATAGGACAGAGTAATGAATCTTAATATTTTTGAGGAACCCAAAAAAAATCTAGAAAATGTTAATTGGAAATTATATGTAGATGGTGCAGCGCGAAATAATCCGGGACCTGCTGGTGCAGGAATTTATCTTGTCAAAGATGATAAGCCAATTTTAAAAAAGGGATTTTTTTTAGGAAACAGAACTAATAATCAGGCTGAATATTTAGCTTTATTATTAGGAATTTTTTTTATAAGACAAAATTTAAGTGAAGGCGAATCAATACAAATTATTTCTGATTCTGAACTGTTAGTAAAACAGTTTAATGGAGATTATTTAATAAAAAATTTAGAATTAAAAAAAATGTATGATTGTGCCAAAATTTTCTTAAAATCATACAAATACTCTTTTCAACATATTTTAAGAGAAAATAATGCAGTTGCAGATAAACTTGCAAATGAAGGCATAAACAAAAAAATACCAGTACCAAACGAATTTCTCAGCATGTGGTGTCTCAATGAAGAAGGTTAATTTATTTCTTATTATTTTCTCTTGTATTAATTTTTCTATTATTGCAAATAAATCCCTTAATGTAAGGGTTTTACTTGAAGAAATTGAAAAAAAATCTTTTTTTCTAAAAATTGGTCAGTTTGATTTGAGATCAAAATTTATAAGAAGCGGTACTGGAGAATTTAATGTATTAGTTCCATCCCAAGAAAATGAAATTCTCAAATCTGTACATTTACATGTTAAATTTGAAGATAATAAATTTATAGTAAATGAAAACAGTATTGAATCCGATAGAATTATTATTAGACCATGTGAAAATACACTTTTGACAATAAATGATATTCCATATGAAGGTTCGTTAGTATTAATTAAACAACCTGAATCTATTTATTTGATAAATGTTCTTAATATTGAAAATTATGTTTCAAGCGTTCTTTATGGAGAAAGTTGGCCTGGATGGTCATTAAGGGTAAATGAAGTTTTTGCTATTATGTGTAGAACATATGTAAGTTCAAAAATTTTTGAATCCCGTAAAAAAAAGAATAAATATTTCGATATAAAAAATACAAATCATCATCAAACGTACAAAGGATACCACGATTTTGATATTTTAAAACAAGCTACTTTAAATACAGCAGGGCTTATTTTGACACATGACCAAAAACCGATTATTGCAATGTATGATTGTTGCTGTGGAGGAATAGTTCCTAGCCAGGTTAAAGATGTTGTAAATTTTGAAAAAGCACCTTATTTGGCTCGAAGATATGCATGCAATTTTTGTAAAGATTGTAAGATCTATAAATGGGATATTCAATATCCTCTAAAAGATATAGAAGCAATGTTTAAAAGTGAATTTAGTAATTTCAAAAAATTAAAAGATATTAAAATTGTGTCTAAAGATACAGCTGGTATGGTTAAGTTAGTAAAATTAATTGATTCTGCGGGGAAAAGCATTACTGTTACTGGAAAAAAAGTTTATAGCATGCTAAAAAAAGTGAAAAGCCTTAATTTTTCTATAATTAAAAAAGGCTCAAATTTTGTGTTTAAAGGAAAAGGATATGGACACCAAATGGGATTATGCCAGTGGGGTGTTCATCAACTGTTAAAAGAAGAAAAAAATTTACACAAATGGACGGCAGATAAAGTTTTGAAATTTTATTATCCAAAAACTGCATTGATGAAGATAAAGGCTTAAAAAAATGCCTAATTATAAAGGACATGTAGCTGGAGCAATTACATCTTTTTCTCTAGCCATTTTATTGTTTTCAGTTTATCGATTTTCATTTTTTGTTATTCTACAATGGTTTATTATGACAATTTTGGGAGGTTTATTTCCTGATATTGACACAAAAAGCAAGGGGCAAAAGATCTTTTATCGTATAATTATCGTGTCTTTAATTTGCCTAATTTTAATAAAAGAATGGATTAGCGCTAGTTTTTTAGGAATTATGGCAACAGTTCCGTTAAACGTAAAGCACAGAGGTCTCTTTCACAAACTTTGGTTCAATGTAATATTTGTTATTATGATTGTAGCAACATTATTTAACATTTTCCCCAATTATAGTTTTTATATCTTTTCAAACGGCTTCTTTTTCCTTCTAGGTATAATCTCCCATTTATGGCTAGATTTTGGCTGGCGCAGAATGTTTAGGTAAAGTATTTAAAATTTACTTTATCATTGCAAATAGAAAATTAATTGAGTTATATTAATAATGAATATTGACTAAAAGTAATTTTCTAAAAAGGGTGATAATGTGTTTAAAAGTTTTTTATTTAAAATTTTAATTTTGATAATTATTTTTTTGTACTGTTCTCAAATGTTTTCTCGTTGCAGATATAGATTTATTTTTTATAAATGCCCATGCCAAGTTAATCAAAATGAAATTGAAAATTTTAATGGAAAAAAAAATTGTAAATGTTGTAACCATGCATTTAAAGCTCATGATTCAAAAAATTAGGAGGAGTTATGAAAAAAAGAATTTTATTTTTATTATATTTTCTTTTTATACATATATCTGCCGATTCAATGATCCAGCAAACTACAGATTTTCAAACTTATGGATTAGAAAATGAATATGAAAAGATTGTAGAAAAATGTTTAAATATTTGGGCTACAGTTGATCTAATTAAAGCAATAGACATAGATGAAAAAGGTATTTATCATTATTGCAATCAAATGATTGATGATGTACTTATTTTATATGCAAAAGTTTACAATTATTTTCAAACAAATGAATTTAAGGCATTAGATGATCAAAGTTCAAATTATATTTTGGGTTTAATTTCGGAAGTAAAAAAAAATTGTTCCGAAGTTATATATGCATCGCCATCTAACATTGCACAATTATATTTTGCTAATATTGCATTTGCAATCAACTTAATCTTCGAAAAAATAAATTTATATTGTATTAATTTTGCAAAGTCTTGATTTTAAAAACATTAACTTTTTTAAAAAAATCAAAACTTCCAGCAAAGATCAGTCCCTATATAACCACTTTCTAAACTTGTTGAAAAAACATTTTTTCCAGCTAATTGTCGATTGTATACAAATCCTATTCTTGGTCCATGAGGATTTGATTCACTTTCAAAATCGTATTCAATATTTAAATGTAAAGTATGCATTGACCAGCCTTGTAAGCTAGGATCTGAGTTTACAATTTCAGGATCTATTTTTGAACAGGTTTTTATAACTCTATCAGCCTCTTTTCTATCATAGGAATAGCCGAGTAAAAATGAAAATCCTCGTATTATATGGTCAGCTTTTAAATATGTACCTATGTGCCAGGCTGTGCCTTGATCAATTTTTACATTATCTTTAAAAATCTTAATTAATCCTGACTGATTTTTATCTGTTTTTATTCTCATAGGAACAATATCATTAAATAAAAATAAGCCATCAACTTGAGCCCCGACAGTTAACCATTCATAAGCTCCAATTGAAAATTGCCATACTACTGGAACACCAAAACCTTCATAGCCAGTTGATAAATTGAAAATATGATTTTCTCTAGGATCACTTGCCGTTGGTAATTGTAAACCAACTTTTAATGTTGTATCTACAAAATCTAAATGTGTTGTATATTCATAATTTTTTGTCCAACCTGCAAAAAAAGTAATATTACCAGTAAAAAATTCCTTAAAAGACCCCGTATTTAAATTAAAGTGTTTAAAAAAAGGACAAAATTGTCCCAAAAATTGCTGCCATTCTATTGTATTTTTATTTGGGAATTCCCCATCAGTTGGTGAAAGATCAGTCCGATTTACATTAGAAATCTCTAATCTTCGTATAGGAAGTAAAAATTCAGAAAAAAATCCTTTATCAAAATTTTGAATACCATTAAAAACAAGTTCAAGAATCTCAAAATGTCCATTGATTGATAATTTTCCAAAACAATCATTGTCAGGTAAATTTTGTAAATTAATTAAAATTTGATCAATAGGATTTGACTGATTTAAATTTGGGATTCCTAATGCCAAATTTTTAATATTAATGATTCCAAAAATATTTCCTAAAGGTACTTTCTTTCCTGCACAATTTCTGGCGCAATTTGTAGATCCTCCAGATAATGTAAAATCGAGTGTAGTCAGATATGGTTTTTCAAACCTCGGTTCTTGAAACAAAGGTTGGGCACGATAAAAAAGAGGAACATCATATGCTGTTAATGAAAATATGAACAAAGTAAATAAAAATATAATTTGCATCATTAATATATCCTAATTTGATTGATGAATGTCTTAGTTATATAATAATTTCATAGAGTCTACTAAAAAAAGCATTTTATGGATACTTATGGAAAATGAAAATAAAGAAAATTTGAACACGCAACAAGAAGAAGCAGAAAATAATAAATGTTGTTCTGAATTGAGTGAACTAAAAAATAGATATATTTATTTAAATGCAGAATTTGATAATTATAAAAGGCGTATTGAAAAAGATCGAGCTAGCTGGATTTCAAATGCCCAAGCTCAAGTAATTTTGGATTTTCTTACTATTATCGATGATTTTGATCGAGCATTACAAACTAAATTAGAACAAACGTCGCCTGAAAACTTGTCTGGTTTAGAAATGATTAGAAAATCTGCAAATCAGATCTTGAAAAAATATAATGTTGAAGAAATAACAGATATATCTCATTTCGATCCTGTAAAACATGAAGCAATTATGCAAGTTCAAAGTGCAGATCACAAACCGGGTGATATAGTGGCAGTTCTTCAAAAGGGATATACTTTTAAAAATCAAGTTTTAAGGCCTGCAAAAGTAAGTATTGCACAGTAACCTGTATTTTCAATTCTATTAAAAATTTTAATTCTCAGATTTAATGTTAAGGATTTTATTTATTGTTTTTGCATTTAATTTGGCTATTTTGTGTAATAATTTAATAAATGTTACAAAAGGAGCTGCAATTAATTTTCTATGTATATTGCAATTAGCACATTTAATAACATTACCTGATTTAGTCGATAAAATGGTCTTGTTTATTGCATTGTAGCCATATGCTGTCCATAGAGCAAGAGCTCCTGCAGCAACTTTTTTGGGATTATTTTTAATAAATTGTTTTGTTTTATTATAACCTGAATCAATTTTAGATCTTACTAAACTAACTTTATTTTTTGCAGATTCTTTTAAATCTCTAAATGGAACTGCATGTATTGAATTTTGTTGAAAAGTTGCAATTATTAACATTAAAAAAACTTTTGATGAAAATTTCATATAAATACCATTATTTTTGTATTGCCATTTGAGATAAAAATTATAAAATATATTATATTTTATAGCTTTTATTAAATTTTTCAAATGCTTTTTTAGAAGAAAAAAATTAATGAGTTTCGTTGATAATTTCAAAAAAATAAATTAGAATTTTAAGGTTTATTATTCTATTAATAATTTGAAGCAAAGGAGAGCTGATGAAAGTTGTAAATTTTTTTAAACTTTTGTTATTAAGTTTAATTTTGATACCCAATATATCCTCAAAGAGCCCAAAAAAATTGGGAAAATATCTAATCATCAAACTTTCTGATTATCATAAAGATTTAGATATATCACCAAATTTAAAAGAATGCATAAATGTGTTAAAAGAAAAAAATCTATATTTAATTTGTGACGCAAACGGTAACATTGTAAATTTTGAAGATGAGACATTAAGAGATGGTTCTTTATATTGCAAGGAAATTGATGAAATTTCTAAATCATTGAAATGGTTTGATAGATATAGACAAAAAACATATCTAATAAAACTTAATGGTAACTTGAAATTTTGGCAATTTACTAGAAGCTATAAAGAATTATTTGTTCCAATAAGAGTTAATTTGAATGAAAATTAATTTACTTTATTTCAGCACCAATTTTAGCCCCTTTGGAGGTAAGAATTGATGCGATATCATACAATTTTTTTTCATTTGCATAGTCTAATGCAGTCTTGTGATTTTGATCTTTAATATTAACATTAGCTCCTTGTTTCAAAAGGAATTCAATTGCTTTTTTTCTTGTAACTGAGTCAATTGTGTTAAATTTTTTTTTTATTCCGGGTTGTGATAAATCATATGTCCAATATGTATCATCCGCAATCAAATGAATAAGCACAGTTTTACCTTCGTTATCTGGTGTATTAATGCTTATATTTCTTTGTTTTAAGAAGTCAATTGTGTTAGCATAATTGCCTAGAGCAGCTATTAAGATCAAATGTTGAGTATCAATTTCAACATCTGAAAGTATAAGCAGGCTCAAAACTTCAGGGCTATTTGCATAAGCAATCCATATTCTCTCTAATGTATCTTTTTTATACTTGGATTTTAATTCATTTGCCATAGCTTTAAAATAATCAATTTTTTTAGGACATTCTAAGGTATGAAATTCAGAGAAAACTTTTTTCATTTGTTCGCAAGTTTTAGACAAACCATAGGCCAACCTAAATAAATTCGTGATATTTTGTACTATTGGCAATTTAATATTAACAGCACCATTAAAAGCATTTAAAATTTTTGCATTAGCAAATAAAAGTACAGCTGCTAGATCTTCATATTTTTTTACGACCTTGTTCTTTTCTATAATCTTATCCTCATAAAAAAGCTGCCAAGCTTTTGCCAATTCAATCGGAGTATAAACTCTCAAAAGTTCATCTTTTATTTTTTTTAGAATTGGAATTTTTCTTTGTTCTTCAATAAATTTTTTAAAAGATTTGCTAGTAGCTATTAAATGTGCTCTTTCATTCATTAAACTTTCAATATTTTTTTCCAAAGAATTCGATTTGCTAACCTTGACAGCTTCCAAGAGTTTTCCAATAATTTCCATCTGTGCATCTAAAGAAGCCTCTTGCATAGCAATAATTTGAAAATTATGAAATAATGTGATTATAAGTAATATTTTTTTTATCATTTTTTCCGTATCTAAAAAGATTTACTTATAATGAAGTTAATGTATATTATTTCTAATATTCAATAGATTGTTCAAGATTTTTAACTTTATGATTAACACAATAATTGATCTGATAAAAAATTTATTTTATGTAACAATATTCATTGTTACTCCAAGTCTAATTGCTAATTCTGAGGCTAATAATTATGAAAATATTTTTGAACTATTGCCAAGTGATATTCTTGGACAAATAATATTCCCACATTTATTAAAATTAAAAGATAAAACCAAAGAAGAGATGTTAGAAAATTATCGATCTTATATTAAGTTAATGCGAAATAAGATTTTTTGTAATTATTTGGATAAAGTGATTGATGAAAAAGATAATTTTACAAGATACCAGAATTTTTTACGTACTAACTTTTCAGAAATAGATTTTAAAAATTTTAATCAAGATATTTTTAATGCTATAAAATTCAATAAAATATCAAAAGACTTACATGATTTAATTTATTTAATGAATAAATTGAAAAAGTTTGATCTAAATATAATAGATGAATTAGGCTGGACTTCACTTATGCATGCATGCCAAGAGGGTAATTATGAAACTGTAAAATTATTACTTTCTACAGGCGCTAATTTTAACGAAAAAGATAAACGCGGCTCAACCGCCCTTATGAAAGCTATTAGTTATAATAAAATTGTAACATTACTAATTGATCATGCCACCACGAAACATATTTCATGGAATATAAATGAAACAGACAGCGATGGCTGGACTGCTCTTAGACGGGCACAACATGGCCATTATTTAGAGTCTGTTAGAGTAATAAAAGAGGCTGAGAGAAAATTACTTAAAATAACTTAAAATACCAAGTCCAAGCTCGATTGCAATAAGCACAATAATTAGGACTGAAAGTAAATCTTCTCTTATTGCATCAACTTTATTTTGGTAAACATTTCTAATATCAACAACAATTTCCAATTTTCTATTTATAGAATCTCGCCAATTTTTAATATCTAATTTTTCAACAATTAGAGAATATAATTCAGAATAAAATGCTTCGCCGGGTAATTTAATACTACTTTCCAATTGTTCAGTGATAACAGAAATATCAACTCTTAATTTTCCTAAATCATCAGTAGGGTCGTGAATTGAGGATCCTATAAAAGGTAAATATGCAGTAAATGGTAAAGTTTTAACTTCTCTTTTATAAACGGAATTTAATTGTAGATCTAGAACGCGGTCAAAAAATTGAAGTTCTAATTGTTGGATAGTACCAAATTCAAAAAACTCTAAATATTCTTCATATGTATCATCATATACAAATGCAGCTTCAGTATCGATGATAATTAAATCTCCACGATAATAACCAATAGCAGAATCTAAAATTTCATTCTTTTGATATTCAGATAATGTCTCAGTTTCAAAACGCAAAACTGAAGCTATTGTACTACCATGCACATCTTTCAATTTTTTTGTATCGACATCTGTTGGATTAACTTGAATAACAACATAAGAATTTCGAAGATGAAAAAAGCGAGATTGTTTAATATAATCTTTAATTAATTTAAAAATTTTACCCGCATCGACAATACTTTGTTTGCTATATTCACTTTCAATATCATTAATTCTTACTCTCAAACTTTCAAGAGATTCATGAAATGGAACTTTATAAACAAGTGACATTACCCCGAAATTATGCAATTTTGCACTTATACATTGTTTATCTGCATCGGATTGTGGTTGCGGTAATTCAATGTTTAATGGGATATGATAATTTTTAAAATGTTTTGAAGGAGTAACTGCCTTTTGTGTTAAAACATGGTTTTCTTTTATTTTTTCTAAATTAATATCATCGCCAACATCATAGCTGTAAAACATAAATACGTTTCCAGTAAACATTGTTCCTTGATTTATCATGACTCTTCCTTTTTAAGAATTGAAAGAAATGCTTCTTGAGGAATTTCAACATTTCCAACTTGCTTCATTTTTTTCTTACCTTCTTTTTGTTTTTCTAGAAGTTTTCTTTTTCTCGTAATATCCCCACCATAACATTTTGCTGTTACATTTTTTCGTAATGCAGAAATACTTTCTCTTGCAACAATTTTGGCGCCTATTGCTGCCTGCACTGCAATTTCAAACATTTGTCGCGGGATAACTTTTCGCAATCTATGAACTAAACTTTTACCTAAATCATAAGCATTTTCTTTATGTACAATAATTGCTAATGCATCAACTGGTTTGCCGTTTAATAATATGTCCATCTTAACTAAATCACCAGGTTGATATCCAGCATCTTCATAATCAAGACTTGCATAACCAGAAGTAATCGATTTTAAAGTGTCATAAAACTCTGTTGCGGTTTCATTTAATGGAAGGCGATATTTTAAAATAACACGGTCTTCACTTAAATATGATAGACCTTTTTGAATACCTCTTTTACTTTGGCATAATTCAATTACGGGACCCAAATATTTTGTAGGTAAAATTATAGTCGCGTCTATAATTGGTTCATAAATTTCTTCAATTCTTTGCGGATCTGGAAAATCTGAAGGGTTTTCAATATCAATTGTTTGGCCATTAGTTAATTTAACTTTATATAACACGCTTGGAGCAGTGATGATAATAGACAATCCGTATTCTTGTTCCAATCTTTGTCTAAAAACATCCATATGTAAAAGACCAAGAAAACCGCATCTAAATCCAAGCCCCAAAGCTACAGAACTTTTTTTCTCAACCTTAACGCTAGAGTCACTTAAAGTTAGTTTTTCAATTGCATCTCTTAGTTGATCAAATTCGTCATTATCTACCGGAAATATTCCTGCAAATACCATTGGTTTTGCAGGTTTAAAACCAGGGAATGGAGTAACTTCTTTTTTTGTATGATAAATTGTTTCACCAACTCGGGCTTCTTGAACTGTTTTCATACCAGCAATTAAATATCCCACTTGTCCTGCATATAAAGCATTAGTAGATGTTTCATTTGGGTACATTAAACCAATATCAAGCACCTCATAACTTCTTTGTGACTGATAAAGAGTTATTGAATCGCCTTTTTTAATTACTCCATCTTTGACGGCAATCAAACAAATGACCCCTTTATATTCATCAAACCATGAATCGAAAAGTAAAGCTTTTAAAGGTTTTTCTTTAGAACTTTCAGGATTGGGGATACGTTCGATAATTGCATTTAAAATATCTTTGATCCCAATACCAGTCTTTGCTGATGCCAGTATAATTTCTTCTTTTTTAAAATCAAAAAGATTTATCATTTCATCTGCAACGCGGTCAGGATCTGCTGATGCAATATCAATTTTGTTAATTACGGGAATAATTGTTAAATTTTGATCAAAAGCCAAATAAAAATTTGCCATAGTTTGAGCTTGTACACCTTGGGTAGCGTCAACTAAAAGTACTGCTCCTTGGCAAGCGTATAGAGATCTGGAAACTTCATAGCTAAAGTCGACATGGCCTGGAGTATCGATTAAATTTAAAAGATAACTTTCCCCTTTATATTCATAAAACATTGAGGCACTTTGTGCCTTAACAGTGATACCACGTTCTCTTTCAACTTGAAGTTTATCTAGAAATTGTTCCTTCTTTTCTCTTTCAGAAATAGTTCCTGTAATTTCAAGCAATCGGTCACATAGAGTTGATTTGCCGTGGTCGATATGAGCAATAACAGAGAAATTTCTTATACGATCGGGTGTAAACTTACTGAGATCAATTTTTTTTAAATCCATAATTTCTTTTGCGCAATTGTTATTATTTTAATATATTACTTCAAGCATAAAAATTTGTAAATTTGCTAGCAGTTCTGTTTAATTTTTAGATAAATTAAAAAAAAGCCTTGGGAGTGGTTAATGAAGATAATTTATTTATTTTTCCTTTCTAATTTTTTTTCCATGTTTTCAATGGAAGATACTGAACCTAAAAGTCCAATTACCGATCGTTCAACACCAAAAGTTCAACAATATCGTCAAATGACCCCCGAATTAAGAAGAAATATGCTTGCCCTAAGATTCTTAGGAAAAAACCATTTTTCTGCTGATGATATAAATTCATCAAAGGAGGTCTTTAAATCCCGAGCGCCAAATGGTATGGTGTTAGAAAAAAGCGATGTTTCTTTAAAAAAGGATGATTAAAAAAATGACCCAAATTAATCCTGATAAATATAGTGTTGCATGGTTCAAGTTGGCAGAATTTGTAGTTAGAAAAGAAAAAGAAAAAGCTCTGGGTATTTTTAAATTACTTTCATATTCAATAAAAGATTCAGCTTTAATTTCGCAGTTAGAAGGTGATTTATTATTATCTTTTCAAGATTCAAAAGCAATTGAAAGTTATCATAGAGCAGCAATAGATTATGAAAATTCAGAAAGATTTATTGAAGCTTGTGCAGTTTATGAACATCTTTTGAACTTAGAAACTAATTCCATTGAATATGCGCAAAAAATATTGGATCTAAGTAAAAATGTAAAAAATGAAGCAAAAATTTTACGTTCTTGGTGTTTATTATTTGAAGTTCTAGCAAAAAAAAATATGTGGAAAGAAATAGATGATCGTTGTGCTCAGGCGACTAATTTTTTTGAAGATTCAAGAATTATTCATGAAGAAGTAGTAAATATTGTTTTAAGACAAAAATCATATGAGAAAAAATTTTTACATTATCATTTAAACAGAGCCATAGAATATTTGTTAGAAGTTGATAATAAAAAATTACAACAATTTATTGCTCGTTTAGCTGCCTCAGATAATGATGCATATAAACATGCTTCTAGAATTTTGGAGAAAAATTAACACTTTAACTTACTTAAACTCACTTTAAATCTTTTTTTCTAAGATATTTTGATTGCCCAAAATATCTTAACTAAAAGGGCACCAACATGCTGTTGGATCGCCTTCCCGTTTAATTCGCTGCCGCTTCGCCTCGCGGCTTCCGACTTCGCTAAATCTAATTCAAATTCTTAGATAATGACAGACAGCTACGACGGACAGGCAGGCGCTCAGAAAACTACCGGACTTTATTTTATAGATTATGATTTTCCATGAATCATCTCGAGTGAAATTGCGAAGCAATTTTTTATCGAGAGATCTTAAATGGATTGCAAGACAGAACTCGTTTAATAGCTAAGAATATGGCCACAATAAAATTTCTTTCTTTAAGTTGAAATATGGCATATTCAGTACATGTCATCTCGAATTTACAGGCACCAGGTGGACCCAAGAATGGTCTTAAAGAACGGATTATTACGATTAGAATTTCATTTATTAACATAAAACCTTATTTAAGATTTCATGAATCTCTTCAAATTTAAGTTCATTTGCATGTGGTTTTACATAAACTATAAAATCACTTGGCAATTGATATTTTTTTTCTTGATAAAATATGGATTTTATTTGTCGTCTGATTTTATTGCGAACGGGAGCAGACCCCACTTTTTTTGGAATAACAATTAAAATTCTGCCAATTTCTACCGATTCTAATTTGTTCTTTCTTTTAATATCAAAAGATTCATTAGAAAAGATTTTTTTGGCAGATTTACGTAAATTATAGATTTCTTTATTTGTAAAGCTCGTTATTTTTCTTGCGATAGAAAAATTAAGCATGAACCGCTAAGCGCTTTCTTTTTGCAGAGCGACGACGATTGATGACTTTTCTTCCATCATGTGAAGCCATGCGTTTTAAAAAGCCATGTTTTCTGTTTCTTTTTTTGCGTTTTAATTTGAAGGTTACTGACATCTTTTACCCTTAAATGTTCTAATTAAATTGTATTTCTTTAGTATAGTCAAAAGTTGAATTTTAGCAAATAAAAAATGATTTTTAAGCCTTTTTTAGCCATCTAATCTCTTTTTTAATCAATTTTTATTAAAATATTCATTTTTTGGCTTTCTTCTAATTTGTCAATTTTAGACCATTTTTAGCCCTTAAATAAGCTCTTTCCCCAAACCTGATTTATTGACAAACTGAATGCTTTTGGTATTCTTAAAGAGACCTAAAAATGGAGGTTATTTTATGAAATCATTACGTCTATTATTGCCTTTGGGCATATTTACTTTACCCTTATTTTTCTTGGTTAAATTCAATAATCAATCTTTTACTGATTTTATCAATAAATCAAATTATAAGGTTATTGAGCAAATTGAGGGTAAAAATACATACCATATGCAAAGTCCTAGTGAATTATATAATGGTTGGACATGTGGCCTTTTTACGTTGTTTAATGCCTATAAAATAGAGCAAGATTTAGGGCTTACTAATAAAGTTGAGTTCAAAAAAGTTTGTGAAAATTATCTAAAACCTAAGAAAGTTGATCCTTTTGATGGTACTTATGCTGATGATCTTGTTAATATCGCAGACCAACATTTAAAATTACACAATTATTATGGTTTATATCTAAATCAGAATGGTCAAATTGAGCCATTGAGTGATGTTAGTATAAAGTGGAATTTATCTTCTAAAAATAAAGATATTCACTTTGAAGTTGATGCAAAGTCAACAGAATTGAATATACAAGGTTTTGCGCCATATAAAACTGATAAATCAAAATTAAATAAATTGTTTAATGAAGAAAAGAATAAGCAACTTCAAGGTATATTACAAAATTTAAAAGCAGAATTAGATGCTGTCCCAGCACATAAATCCCACGTGATTCATTTTCTTTGTGAAATTCCGGAACATGTTCACTGGATATTAATTTCTGTGGTTAAAAAACCATATGAAAAACCTGTTCTATTTGTATTCGATAATATGAATTACAAAATTTCAACAGTTAAAAGTACACAAAAATATATAGAACAAATTAACCAAATGTATTGTGCATAAAATATGATTATAAATAAATTTGTCGTGAAACTTTTAATATTTCACTTATTCCTAATTGTTGGAATAAACAATATTAACGGTATTGTATTAAATAAAATTGGCAATAAAAATGCTCAACAATTTCAATGCTTAAATATTTTATTTGACCATTGGAGTTGTGGTTTTCACACTTTATATAATGCAGATTTGGTTGAAGACAATTTAGGGCTTAAAAAGCATCAGCAATCAAATTTTAAAAAGATTTGTAAAGAATATATAAATTTGAAAAAAATTGATCCTTGCAAAGGAACCAATAGTGTACAACTTATGGAAATGGCGGATAAATTAGGTTTGCATAATTATTATGTTTTAAACTTAAATGAATCAAATCTTATAGAACTGAGTGGTATTAGCTTTCATATTGAATATCAATTTTCTTCCAAATATAAAACGATTTTTTATGAAATATCAAAAAATGAACGTTTTAAAATTGCAATAAAATATTATGGTCCTAAAAAACCAAGCAAAAAAGAATTAGATCGAATAACAAAAGAAATTAGAACTAAAGAATATCGAAATATATTACTTAATTTAAAATCTGAATTAAATACTAATTTAGCAAGTAAATCTAATGTGCTTCATTTTGTTTGTAGTCTTCCTAATCCAGCTCACTGGATTTTGATTTCTGTTATAAAAAATACAAATCAAGAAATATCAATTCAGTTACATGATAATTTGAATGCAAATGTTGATGAGACTAGAAAAAAATATATCGATCAAATTTATGAACTGTTTTGTAATTAAGGGTTTTTATCATGAAAAAAATGTTTTTATTACCACTAATTTTCTTCGGCAGTTTATGTGCTATGGAAACTATAAATGAAGGCAAACAGGAAGAGGAAGAGTTACCTTTAATTACGAGATCACCTGAAAGTTTGCAAAAAATAATGGGATCTGCTTTTGCATATTCAATGCTTGATGGTGAGACTTTAAATCAGTTTATTAAAGATCCAAATACTCATAATTTTCCAATGATGCAAACAATATCGAATTGCAATAAGGCTTTTTCGAATATAAGTACACAATTGCAGAATATTGCTCCTTTACTTAAATGGCAAATGGCATTAGCAAGTCCAGTAAAATTTGATTTCGATGAATCTTTTGAAGATGCAGATATCAGCTATGAAGGCGGCTTAATAGTTGTTTGTTTTGAAAATGGCACAAAAATTTATGATATAAATACAAAAGAATTAAAACAAACTATTCCTTTTTCTGGCTACAAAGCTTCATTTAGTCCAGATGGAAAAAAAATAGCACTTGATATTGATGACACAAAAATAATTATTTGGGATTTAGAAAACCAATCCATTATTAAAACAATACTTTGTGATCATTCAAAGCTATTGAGATATATAAATGATGATGAAATCATAATTTCATGTCCTGGAAAATTAATTTTTTGGGATCTTAATGGTAATAAAATTTCTAAAGAATTCGAATGTAATGGTGGTGAGATTTCATTATTTAATCAAAATGGAAAAAAATATTTAGTCAGAGGTGGTAGAGATACAATTACTGACCGCGGGTTAGCGAAAAGTTGTGACACAATAAAAATTTGGGATGTAGAATCTCAAAAAGTTGTTAAATTTTATCGACTTAATGATGAGACTGAAAATTTACATTATTCATTTGCTCAAAATAAAGTTTTTATTTATAAAGCTATGTTTTTTCATAATGAACAAAAACCTGTAATGGTTTTTGATCTAATTACTGGAAGCCAATATAAAGTTAAAGATGATATTTCGAGATTATGCAAAAATGATATAGGCTTGGGTCTAGATAACGGAAAATTATTACTATACGATTTACTAACAAAGAAAAAGATCAAAGGCCCAGATTTTAAGATATTTTTACAACCTACTTATATTTCGGTGTATCCTGAAATTGGGGAAGAAAATAAATTAAGAGTATTCCAAAATCGAAAACATTTAATTACATATGATCTTAAAAGAAATTATTTTGAGAATTTAAATTTCTATCAACTACAATTGATTCTTTATATGCATACAAATTTTGATAGATTAAATTATGGAATCATATGGGATCATAAATTATTAAAAATATATAATAGTTTGCCAGAAAATTTTAAATCTGTGTTTCCTTTGCAAATGTCAAAACAACCATATTCTGCTAAATATTCACCTTGCGATATAGTTTAAATTTTCAAACTTTTTATATATCTTTCTGCATCTAAAGCCGCTGCGCAGCCTGTTCCAGCAGATGTTATTGCTTGCCTATATTTAGCATCAGCAACATCACCCGCAGTAAAAACGCCATCGACAGATGTTTGAGTTCCTGTGCAATCTTTTAATTGAATATGGCCGGATTTTGTCAGTTCAAGTTGCCCTTTAAAAAGTTCCGTAGTTGGCACTAATCCGATTGCTACAAATATTCCATCTGCTTCTAGTTGTTCTTTTTTATTTGTCTGTTTATTAAGATATTCTACGCCAGAGACTTTTTCATCACCCAGAATTGCAGTAACCGAAGCATTATAAATTATTTTTATTTTAGGATCATTTAAAACTCTTTCTTGCATGGCTTTTGAAGCAGTCAACTCAGGCAAAATGTGAATTACGGTAATATCTTCAGTAAAGTTTCTCATAAAAGAAGCTTCTTCCATTGCAGTATCGCCACCGCCTATTATTACTACTTTTTTAGATCTGTAAAAAGCTCCATCGCAAACTGCGCAAGTTGAAACTCCTTTGCCCCAAAATTTGTCTTCACCAGTAACTTTTAATTTTTTTGGTACTGCTCCGGTTGAAATTATAATTGAATGAGACTTAAATTTTTTTCCCGATTCTGTTTCTAAAATAAATGGACGAACAGATAAATCTGCTTTTGCAATTTTTTCATCTGAAAATTTGGTTCCAAAATGTTTTGCATGTTCACGCATGTTCATCATTAATTGCGGACCCATGATATTTATATCACCAGGCCAGTTTTCCACAGCTGTAGTTGTCATTAATTGTCCACCGGGATTTGGGCCTTCAAAAATCAAAGGTTCTAAACCAGCTCGAGATGCATATACAGCAGCAGTTAATCCTGCGGGACCGGATCCTAAAATAATTAATTTTTCTACTTTATTCATTGTTATTGTGTTGTCGTCCAGTTAAATAATTTATTATGTGATTTAAAGTTTTTTCTCTCAAACAATATTGTCGAATTACTTCGGTTGAAATTGGTGTTTCTAAATTATCTATTTTAGTAGAAGGAATTTCAAAGTAAATAAAATCTTTTGTTCTTGGTCTTTGTAAAAAATTGATATATTGTGCAATATCATTGTGATTGACTTTGATATTTTCTGAATATGCAATTGAATCAATAATCATTTTTTCTTTAAGTTGTTTTTCTGCAAGCATTTTAACTTTTTCTTTAAAATCATTTTTTGCTTTGTATACATGATAATCAGGATTATCATGAAGTTTTTCAAGAAGTTGTTCTTGCTGGTCTCTTAAAATATATCCCGGAATTTCTACAAGATGATTCTTTAAAAGAAGTGCCAAAATTGCTTCAACTGTTTCTCTTCTTAAAGAAAAATTGTTTCTATAAGAAAAAACTTCAATTAATTTAGCTTCAACTTCTTTACCTGTTTTTATTTTGAAATGTTTTTTGAAATGTTCAAAATTAAAATAAATATATGGAATAACATCTTTAATTTCGACTAAAAAATTGTATCCTATATTTAAATCTGAACAGACATAATCTTGTAATACTTTATTTGTTGAATAAAATTTTTCATTATAATTTTTGCCAAGAAAAAGTTCATGCAGATACAGATCTGCTTCTTCTTCTCCAATTTTTATCCAAAGATTTTGTTTGTAATTTTCTAAAAGAGGTTTTTTATCATCGTCACAAATAGTTAAATCAAAACAAACCCAGTCTCTTAATCTAATTTGTTCTTCAGGATTTTTTTCCCAATTTGATAATTCTTCTTTTATAAAAGATTCAACTTGTCTGTCTAAATCTTTATAATTTTTTCTAACAGGTGCTTTAAATAACAGATCTCTCCAATATTTTTTTTTATTTAATTTGATATTCGAAATTTCAAATTCATATATACCATTAGATTCAGGAAACAGATTAATTCTATTAATTTTTGGTTCTTCTGCCAGAATAATATTTTTTTCAATTAAGTTATTAATCAAATAATCGATGACACAATGCTTAAAAAATAATTCTTTAAGATGTTGAACTATAGGGGCTTTATAATTTTGTTCAATGTATGTGGCAGGTGCAGATCCAACTGTAAAACCATATGTTGTTGCAAGTTTTTTTTGAGATATGACTGATTGCCGGTATACGGAATCAATAAAATTGGATCCGATATTTATTTCGAAAACATACTTATTGGGACCTTTTTCATTAATAGAAAATCCAAGGTCTTTCATTTTTACTTGCTCCCTTTTTTTTAATGGTTCGATACAAAATTGCTTCCCAATTTCACTCACCATGATTCAACAAAAATCATCCTGAGTGATTCTGAAGGAATCGTATCGAAGGATTAATTTTTTGTTAAGCTAGAACATCTGTAAAATTATTATTATAAAATTTGAATGATTATTCAAGTCGTAAAAAAACTGGATTGATAAGAAATTAATTTTTAAATTTCTTTTAGACTATCTGCTATTAATTATTTAAATCTTTTTTTTCTAAGATATTTTGCTTGCCCAAAATATCTTAAACAAAAGGGCACCAACATGCTGTTGGATCGCTTGCCCGTTTGAATTCCTACCTTCGCACTATAGATTCTAGAAAGTTGTTATAAAATAATAAAGTTCGGCTCAGGAATGGTCAAACTACCTGACTTTTTACTTATTTGTATCTCATAAATTATGAGTAAAAACGTAAAGTTAAGAAAGTACCTATTTTTACTTTGGAATAAACGAAGAGTTGTGAAGAGTTGTAATGTGGTCCTTTAAAAAAATGGCCGCGCCAGGCGTAGCTTGCCGAGCCGGAAGGCCCGGATAAGCGTAGACTGGTGCAGGACGAGGGACTCGAACCCCCACACCTTTCGGTACTGGATCCTAAGTCCAGCGCGTCTACCAGTTCCGCCAGTCCTGCACACAAATTTATATTTCAAAATCAGTTTTTAAAAAACCTAGGCGTAAGCCAGTCATTTCTGCAGGAAATGACTGGTGGGTCGCCTTGGAATCGAACCAAGAACCTGCAGATTAAGAGTCTGTCGCTCTACCAATTGAGCTAGCGACCCGCAAACAGTTTTTGTCAAAATTATTTGTTATATGTTAGCAGATAACAAAAATAATGTGAAGTTAAACTGATTTTATTTCTTCTTCTTTTTTTGTAGTTAATTTATCTACAGAGTCAATGAACTTTTGAGTCGTTTTTTCTAATGAATCTTGCAAGCGATGCTCATAATCTTGAGAGATTTTTTTTGCTTTTTGAGAATCACGAATTATATTTTGAGCTTCTTTACGAACATTTCTTATTGCAACTCGTGCTTCTTCAGCTTTTTTATGTAAAATTTTGTTTAATTCATCTCTACGTTGACTGCTGATTTTTGGTAACTGAATTCTAATTATTTGGCCATCAGTTACTGGAGTTACACCAAGATCTGATGATGATAATGCTTTTTCGATCTCAGGTATAATATTAATATCCCATGGTTGAATAACTAAAAGTTGTGCATCCGGTGCTGTAAGAGAAGCAACAGCTTTTAGATCCATTATTTGTCCGTATGCATCAACTTTAATATTTTCAATTAAAGATGTATGAGCTCTTCCAGTTCTTATTTTTAAAAGTTCTTTTTCGTAGTGTTTTAAATGTGGGTCCATTTCATTGAAAATGGAAGTTTCAAAACTTTTTACCGGTGCGCCTTCAATTATATCTAACTTCATAAATTCCTCAATTAAGCTCCAATTTCAAAACGAGTAAAACGTTTGATCTTTATATTTTCACCCATTTTTGCAATTAATTCCTTTAAAACATCATTAACTGTTAATTTATCATTCTTAACAAATGGTTGTTCCATTAAGCAAATTTCGTTATAAAGTTTTTTTATCTTACCTTCAACAATTTGGTTAATCACTGCTGCAGGTTTGCCACTTGCTGCCATTTGTTCAGTAAAAATTCTTTTTTCATTTGCCAAGAATGTCTGGTCAACCTCTTCAGGGCTTACATATTTTGGCTTAAAAGCAGCAATATGCATGCAAATATCATGGGCAAATTGCTTCATTTCTTGAGTATTTGCAACAAAATCTGTTTCACAGTTAATTTCAAGCATAACGCCAACTTTTGCGCCTGGGTGAATATAAGCATGAATAAGACCCTCTGCAGTAACATTGCCTGAGCGTTTTTCAGCTATTAAAGCACCTTTTTTACGCAATAGTTCTATAGCCTTTTGTATATCCCCATTAGCTTCTTCTAGGGCCTTTTTACAGTCCATCATGCCGACGCCTGTTTTTTCTCTTAATTCTTGAATTAGTTCCAAACTGATTTTTGCCATTGAATAAACCTTAAAATATTAATTATTTATTGACTTTTTCTTATTATATCATTTTGAAAAAAAGATGGTATAGGCAGAAAGAATGAAGAAATTGATAAAATTCTTGTTTTTCGAGTCATAAATATGACAAACTGAAATAAAGGGAAATTAATAGGAAATTTATAAGGAGATTAGTAATGAAGAGAAGTTTATTAGGGTTGATAGCGATTTTATTCACTATGAGTGCAAATGCTGTAAGTATATGTACAAGTATTAAAACTTATGGAGTCGATAAAGGGACTCCAAATTTTGAAATAATAAATAAGAGTCAAAGTAATATAGTTGTGGCGTTGGTCCAAGAAGCAATTCCAGGTGTTTATAACTTTCCTATATCTCAAACTAGTTCCAAAAATTTTATCCCTTTACAACCAAAAGCTACAGAAAATAGATTAATTAAGTTGGATCCATCGGGCGTATGGGTTTTAGTTTGGGAAGATGTTACTGCAATTTCAAAACTATCAATATCTACAAAAAATGAAGTTACACCAAGACCATCCAAAATTTTTTACATAAAGGCCAGAAATTGGGATAAAATACCTATTTATTTAACTTATGATAATAAAACTTTGCGTCCTCAAACTGGGCAATTGGGCGGAAAATTGGGAATATTGGGAATTAAAATTACTGAATCTTGCTTAAGTACAAAAGAAAACATTACACCAGAAAGTATTGTGCAAGTTCCAGGATTCATGAAGGCACAATAATTAAAAATGAAAAAAAGGAAAATAAAAAATGAAGATAAGTAAATATATATTAAGTTTGTTGGTAATTTTCGGAGTTATAAATATTAATGCAGTAAGTATTCCAGGATTAGCTGGTATATTTAAATCCAAAGATCCTTACAAAGAACAGATTAAATTTGAATTGATGAATAAAGATAAAGGCCCAATTTATTATAAGTTATCCAGTGGTGTCTTAAGAAAAACTGTGGTAGCTGAAGGTTATATGGAAGCTCCTGGATATTTCACAGCCAGTACAGTAAATAAAAAAAATATTTCAACAGATACCGACCTTTATTTAGATATTTGGACAAAAGATAGTTTAACTAATAAGATACCAAAAAATGTTAAACCAGATTATTCTTTCCATATCAAACCACTAAAATCTATTTTTGATAGAACACTTGATAAATTATTTGCTGACATGCCTGGAAGAGAACAGGTCTATCGTACTGTTTTTGTTACATTCAATCCTTCAGCTGACAAAAAATTAAAACCCCAAACTGGAATACTTAAAGGAGAACCACTAGGTGGATATGGTAAGCTTGAAGCTGTAATTACTGAATCAGGTTATGCATTAATAGACAAATATAATGTTAAACAGGAAGATATAGAGCCAAAATAATAGGCCTTAATTTTTATAATAGCTTATAGACAAATTTTGGATATCTGCTAAAATTGAAGTATTACTTTATATATAAAGCAAAAAATTATCATCAAGAAAGTGGTATTTCATGAATCCAAAACAAAAGTCAGATAAGGTTACAGCGGCTTTTGAAAAGTATGCTATCATCCAAACTGGTGGTAAGCAATATCAAGCATTAGAAGGCAAAACAATTGCTATTGAAAAGCTTGATGCAAAAGCTGGCGATAACGTTGAATTTAAAGAGGTTCTTTTAAGAAAACTTGGTGATGATCAAGTAGAAATTGGTCAGCCATATCTTAAAACAGCTGTTAAAGCTAAAGTGGTCAAACAAATGAAGGGGCCAAAGCTTATTGCCTTCAAGTTTAAGAGACGTAAAAAGTACGCTCGTAAAATTGGACACAGACAAGCAATAACAGTTGTAAGAATTGAATCTATCTGAGGAAAAATCATCCTGAGTGCCCGGCATTTTATTAAAATGACGGGTGTATCGAAGGATCTTAAAAATTTAATAACCATCGATCTAAACTCGGTGGTTATTTTTTTTGTTTAAATTTTTAAACATTGACTATTGATTCATACCTACAATTTGCGACACACTCAAATTAAAAAAGGGATGAAATGAAAAAATATATATTAAGCCTAATATTAATTTTCAGTTATTTTAATTTGTGCACTTCTATGAATATCTTATCTTGGTTCAAGGAATCAAAAAATCCGTACATGAAGGGTGAACAAAGAATTTTTGAATTAATGAATAAAGAAAAAAATCCAATTTATTTAAAAGTATTTGCTGAAGGCAGTAATAAGCCTCTCTTTGGTGTAAAGTTAGATAAATTTCAAGGACCAACTTATTATATTGGTTATCCATTTGGAAAAATTCACACACTAAATAATTTATGGGTGGCAATTTGGTTGGGTAAAGATGCTCAAAAAAATCCTTGGGTTAACACTTTTGAAGAACCTGCAAGATCTGCTGACTATATATATTATTTAAAACCTGCTTTTATCGAAGAGCAAGCAAAAGATCCATATTTTAATACTTATTATTTAACATTTAATCCATCAGAACCAAAGAAAGGAATTCTAAGACCACAAACTGGTAAAGGAAGAGGCCTTGGATTGACTAGCTTTGTTGTTAATGGAAAAAAAGTAAGTGCTGTTAAAACTGAATCAGGTTATGGACTAATAAAAGAATATAATATCAAGCCAGAAAATATTATTAAAGTTTCTAAAGTTGGTGAAAAACGATAATTATCACATTTCTACTCGAACAATTACACCGTGCAATTTATCTGCAGGAAGTTTGTAGAATTGCACAAAAGAAGGAGTTAATTTTTTTATTAAAGTAAATATTTTCCAAATGATATATTTGGTATTTATTTCTTCGATTCCATAAAAAATTACTTTTGGATCTATTCCAGACTCATATAAAATTTTTTCAAGATTCATTATTTCCATATACCCCATTTTAATTTCAAAAACTCTTAATCCGGGAGCCAGGTCTTCTTTAAATTTTGCAGAAATTCCAAATGGACTATCTTGAGTAGTGACTCTTAAAATAATATTTTCTTCATAAATTATATTATTTGTAAAAATCGTATGAGCTATATAAGTAGGGATTGTAGAAATTTTTTTGGAAAGAAAAACTGCTGTTCCTTCAATTTTTGTAACTTCAGAGGTTAACGATTTATATTCTTTAACAAAATCTTGTAGTGATTGTGGACCTAATGCTTTATAAAGTTTTCGTTGCCCAAGAGTGTAAATAATTATCATAATTAAAGGAATCATTGAAATAAATATTGACCAATATGCCCCGAATGGGATTTTATAAGTATTAGCAATCAAAAACATTACATTGATAAATGTAATCACAATTGAGATAGGTAATTTAATTTTATCCTTTTTAACCCAGAATTGCCATGTTAAAAGTATCGCTGTTATTGTCATTGTTATACTTGCTGCTAGCCCATATGCACTGGCCAGGAAATAAGAATATTTAAAATGTAAAATTAAAAGTAAAACCAAGCTTAGCAAAAACCAGTTCACAGAAGGTATATAAATTTGTGACATTAATCTTCGTGAAGTATATTCTACATGTAATTTTGGCATAATTTGTGTTGTCATACCTTGATAGACAATAGAAAATATTCCGCTTATCATAGCCTGTGAAGCAATTATTGTTGCAAAAATACTTAAAAATAGAAAAATCGTATAAAAGTGGGAAAATTGAAAAAGAGCCATTTCATAAAAAATGCTTTTTGTGTCTGGATTCAGTAACACAAAAACTCCTTGACCCAAATAATTAAAAAGCAAACAAACAAACGCAAAGCCCCAAGCAGATCTTATCGGATTTCTACCAAGATGGCCCATGTCAGTGTATAATGCTTCAGCTCCTGTGGCACACAAAATTACTTTAGATAAAATAATAAATCCTAAGAATTTGTAATCTAAAAGAAATTTGATGCCATAATATGGATTAATTGCTCGTAATATATCCGGAGCTTTTATAACCATTGATAGACCAGAAATTCCTAAACAAAGAAACCAAACTAACATAACCGGACCAAAAGTAGATGAAACAGTTTCCGTGCCTTTTTTTTGTATAGAAAACAGCCAAATTGTTATCATACAAGAAATAAAAATTATAATTTCTTGTCTAATATTCATAAAAGCAGGAATTAGCTCTAACCCTTCAACAGCACTTAAAATACTAATTGCAGGTGTTATAACCCCATCTCCAATAAAAAAAGATATACCAATAAAAGACAAAAAAGTAGCAATAGCAACTTGTTGCTTTGTGGTTAAATTTGGAATTAATGATTCTTTTAAGACTATTGTTCCACCCTCGCCCTTATGGCTTATAGACATTGCCAACCATGCATATTGCACGGTTACAAGCATAATTAATGTCCAAACAATTAAAGATAGAACACCTAAAACATTTGGCAATGTAGGATGAATCTGAGTAAAAATTACTGACAGCGTATAGATTGGGCTGGTGCCAATATCGCCCAAAACTATGCCTAGTGATTTAATCACATATTTTAAATGCGCTAACATGACTGAATCTTTTTACCTTAACCAAGGCTATTGAAAAAATTATCCCCCAAAGAGCGGGGTTTGTCAAACAGCCTAAAGGCAAGCCTTATTAACTAATTACCCAGAAAAAAATGCCAAAAGCTGCGATTCCGGCGGATAAAATCATATAAAAATATTCATTAATAATGCGAGAAAATGTTTGTCCAAAATAAAATGTTGCAATAGCTAAACTGTAAAATCTGATTGATCTTCCAATTAGTGACACAACTAATAGTTTTAGAAGCGGTAATCTAAAAAAACCACATGCAATTGTAATTGCTTTAAAAGGGAATGGAAAAAGTGTAAAAAGAAAAATTGTCCAATTTTGATTTGCTTTGTAAGTGACAATAAAATTGTCTAATTTTTCGGAAGAAATAAATAAATTTATCCAATGTCCACAATAATGCCAAGTACAGTGTCCAATTAAATAACCAATAATTCCGCCGATAACAGTGATGATAATTGCTAATGTTGCAAAGAAAAAAGAATGTTTAGGTTTTTCTATTCCATATAAAACGAAAAGAGCAGTTAATGGAACGAAAAAAAAACCTTCAATAAAAGACAATAAAGCAAATATAGGTGTTGCATATTTTGTGTGAACTTGTTTAGATGCCCAGTTATAAATTTGTTTCATTAAACTTTTATTTTTCTATTATTTTTTTTAAATAACTATTTATAGAATCAATTTTGATTCTTTCTTGTTTCATAGTATCTCTGTCTCTTACAGTAACTGAATTATCTTTTTCAGAATCAAAATCATAAGTTAAACAGACAGGAGTACCGATTTCATCTTGTCTTCTATAGCGTTTGCCGATGGAACCTGAATCGTCAAATGTTACTTCGTATCCTAATTTTTTAATTTCTTTATAAATAGCTTCCATTTTTGGATTTAATTCCTTAGACAATGGCATAAAAGCTGCTTTAATTGGTGCTATTTTAGGATCGAATTTTAAAACAATACGAGTTTCACCTTCGACAGTATCTTCATGATAAGAATCGAATAATAATGTTAAAAATAATCTATCTACACCAACTGAACATTCAACTACATGAGGAACGTATGAAGTTTTAGTTTGTTCATCATATACGCTTAAATCTTTTCCAGAAAATTTCATATGTTGAGATAAATCAAAATTTCCTCGATAAGCAATACCTTCAAGTTCTTTCCAACCAAATGGGAATTGATATTCAACATCTGATGTTGCGCTTGAATAGTGAGAAAGTTCTGTTTTTTCGTGAGCTCTCAAGTGAATGTTTTCTGTGTTTAAACCAATTTTTTTATAAAAATTTATTCTTTCTTTGCACCACATATCAAAGAACTTCATGGCTTCTTCTTCTTTGCAAAACCATTCTATTTCCATTTGTTCAAATTCACGCATTCTAAAAAGGAATTGTTTTGGTGTAATTTCGTTTCTAAATGCTTTACCTATTTGTGCAATACCAAATGGAATTTTTACTCTATTACTAGAAATTATATTTTTAAAATTTATAAAAATAGATTGAGCAGTTTCTGGTCTTAAATATGCAACTGAAGTACTTGCAGCACCAAGTTGGGTTTTAAACATTAAATTAAAATCTCTAACTTCAGTCCATTGTTTATTGCCACAATGAGGACATGGTTTTTGTAGATCAATATCATCTGCTCTATAACGATGTTTACATACCATGCAGTCGACCATAGGGTCATGAAAATTTTCAAGATGGCCTGAAGCTTGCCAAACTTTTTCAGGCGCCAAAATTGCACCTTCCATAAAAAGAATATCAAGATCTAAATTAAGTAATGAATTTGTCCAAGCTTTTCTTATATTTTGTTTTAAAAGTGTACCAAGAGGACCAAAATCATATACCCCATTAAGGCCGCCATAAATTTCGGCTGATTGGTAAACAAAGCCTCTTCTTTTACACAATGAAACTAATTTTTCTAAAGTAGCTTGGGAATTTACTGCCATTTTGTCTAGACTCCTGAAATATGAAACACTTATTCATTGTAGTCTAATAAGAAAAATTCATCAAATCCCTAAGGGTTAGTTTACCTATAGATAGTTTTTTTATATTCTGTAAACTTAAATAAAATTACGAGTTATTAAATTTAAGGTGAAAAATGATCTTATACAAAAAAGCTTTGGGTTTATCAGTTTTATTATTTTTTTTAGGTGTCGGTTTTATATATCACAACAAAATGAATACTGATGTTAGATCTTTAAATGAAAAACTAGAATTATTAACTTCCAAACTTTCAAAGACAGAAAAAACATCTGAAGAAAATAGTGACATTGTTCGTTCTTGGGCATGTTTGCAACCTAAGGTTAAAGACACTGTTGTACAAATTTTTGCACATATGGCACAAATTAATTTATTAGAACCTTATAAGTCACCTAATCAATATGAGGCGACAGGTTCTGGGTTTTTTATTAGTGAAGACAAATTGATTACAAATGCACATGTTATTGACCAAGCAAAAGCAATTTATATTCAAATTCCATCTTTTGGTAAAAAAAGATTTACAGTTCAAGTTGTAGGAATTAGCCCTGAAAGAGATTTGGCTGTTCTTCAACTTCAAGACAAAGAATTACAAGAAATTAAAAAAGGTTTGGGCAAAATTTCGCACTTAACACTTGGTGATTCAGATTCGGTTCATAGAGCTGATGAAATTATGGCTCTTGGTTACCCACTTGGCCAACAATCGTTGAAAAGTACAACTGGCGTAGTATCAGGCCGCGAAATGCATATGATTCAAATTAGTGCACCTATCAATCCTGGAAATTCTGGTGGACCATCATTGAATTGCCAAGGTGAGGTAATTGGTGTTAATTCAGCAGGAATTATGGAAGCGCAAAATGTTGGTTATATCATTCCTAGCAATGAAGTTAAATTATTTTTAAAACAAATAGAACAAATGCCGGAAAATGGCTCAATAAAATTATTAAGAAGACCATATCTTGGAATCTTATACAATAATGCAAGTGAAGAACTAATAAATTATTTAGGTAATCCACAACCAGGTGGCTTATATGTTGTTGAAACAATTAAAGGAAGTCCATTACAAAAAGCTGGAATTCTAAGTGGTGATATGATTTATGCAATTAATGGTCATACAATTGATATTTTTGGAGATGTAACAGTACCAGGAAGCGAAGATAAATTGTCTATTGTTTCATATTTATCCAGACTAGCATTGGGAGATGATATAAATCTTCTGGTGTATAGAAATGGTAAAAAACATAAAATTAAATTTAAATTTGAACAAGTTAAAACTGGAATTGGAAGAATTTTCCCAGGCTATGAAGATATTGATTATGAAATATTAGGTGGTATGGTTTTAATGCAACTTTCTTTAAACCATTTACCATTATTGGTAAAAGTTTCGCCAGAACTTGCTCGTTTTGCAGATCCTAAAAATCAAGCTACTCCTGCAGTTGCAATCACACATATTTTTCCAGATTCTGAAGCTTTGAGATCTCGTGCACTGGCGGTCGGAGGCATTTTGAGTGAAATCAATGGACAAAAAATTGAAACATTAGATGACGTAAGAAAAGCAATAAAAAGAAGTTCATCTACTGGCAATCTGACAATTAAAACAAGTGAACATGTATTTACTGTTTTAAATTTTGATCAAATGTTAAAAGATGAAAAAAAATTGTCAGCAACATATTTTTATCCGGTAAGCAAAACATTACAGCCGTTAATGCCTAAAGATCATAAAGCAGCATAAAAAAAATATGAAAGAAAAAAAAAGACTGGATATTTTAGTTCAAGAAAAATATCCACAATACAGCAGAACTCAAATTCAAAGCTTTATTATGCAAAATAAAGTTTCAGTTGATGGTCATGTAATCAACAAACCTGGCCAAGTAATTGATGCTCAGGTTGAAATAACATTAAATGTCGAACAACCTAGATTTGTCTCCAGAGCTGGTTTGAAATTACAAGAAGCATTAGATCATTTTAACATTGATGTAAAAGGCCTTGTGGTTTTAGATGCAGGACTTTCAACTGGCGGATTTGCTGATTGTTTATTACAAGCTGGTGCTTCAAAAATTTATGGTGTTGATGTTGGTTATGGACAAGTGCACGAAAAAATTCGACATGATTCTAGAGTTGTAATTTTAGAAAAAACGAATTTGCGAAATTTAAAAGATGTTGGTGAAAAGGTTGATCTTGTTACTTTGGATTTGTCTTTCATCTCAATTTTAAAAGTAATGGATGCAGTTAAATCTGTCTTAAAACATCATGGACAACTTATAACTTTAATTAAACCCCAATTCGAAGCTGGAAAAAACGAAGTTGGAAAGGGTGGGATAATTAGAGATCCAATATTACACAAAATAATTGTAAATAATGTTACATCTCAAATTGTTCAACATGGGTTTGAACTTATTGGAGTGATAGAATCACCAATTTTAGGATCAACTGGAAATAAAGAATTTTTGGCGTACTTCAAACGAATTAGTTAAAATTAATTTGTATTTGCGCCCGTAGCTCAATGGATAGAGCGCCGGACTTCGAATCCGTAGGTTGTAGGTTCGATTCCTACCGGGCGCGCCACAATCTTGTGCCCGTAGCTCAGTAGGATAGAGCGGTAGATTCCTAATCTGCAGGCCGCAGGTTCGATCCCTGTCGGGCACAATTTTTGACTTTAAATATTTATATTTTCAATTGATATCTGATATACATAAATTGTTTTCATTTTCAGTTTTGAGAAAAAATAAATGTATAAAATAAAAAGTATTTTTTTGGTTATAGCTACAATTTTTTTTGTAACCTATTCAAAACCTTTAAGAATTATCGGTGTTATGACAGGCACTTCATGTGATGGAATTGACATGTCGTGCTTATTAATTGATAAAGAATCATTCAAGTTCGAATGGTTTGAATCTTATCCATATCCTAAAGAATTAAGAAATCGAGTATTAGAACTTCAAAAAGAAAATTATAAAATGACTCTTCATGAAATCTTGCAATTAGATCATGATATAGGTTTGTGTTTTGCTGAAATAATTGCAAAATTAATTGATGAAAAAAAGGACAATATTGATCTGATCGCATTACATGGTCAAACTGTTGCACATTATCCATATGATGGAACAACAGAGCAACTTGGTGATCCGAGTTTAGTCGCTTACAAAACAGGAATTAGCACTGTTTATAACTTTAGAAAGGGTGATTTGGCAGCTGGCGGACAAGGAGCACCTTTGGTTCCAATTTTTCATAAATTATTAATTAGTTCTTATAAGCATTTGAAGAATGGAATTGCAATTCATAATATTGGCGGAATAAGCAATTTTACTTATTTGTGTGATGATGGACAAATGATTGGTTTTGATACAGGGCCAGGCAATATGTATATTGATGCAGCAGTTGCTCGAGTGACAGATGGAATTCATTTATTTGATCCTGATGGAAGTTTTGCACTTCGAGGAAAAATTATTCCTGATGTTCTTCAACAATTACTTGAGCATAAATTTTTTTCGTTATCACCTCCAAAATCAACAGGCAGAGATGATTTTAATTTTTCAAAGATCAATCATATGTTTGTCAATAAGGATGATGATATGATTGCAACATTAACAATGTTGACAGTTGAAAGTATTGCACGTGCTTACGAAAATTGGATCATTGGAAAAGGGTACAATCTCTCTACAATAATTATTTGTGGTGGAGGAGCGTATAATAAGACATTAATGAATTGGTTACAAAATCGTTTACCGAGCATAAAAATAATTTCTATGAATGATATCGGACTTAATAATCAAGCAATTGAAAGTCAGGCTTGCGCATATTGGGGATATTTATCATTATATGGTGAACCACTCGGGGGTACCTGGACTGGTGCAGATTCTCGGAAAGCAGTTCCAGGATTTCTGATTCCGGGTAAAAATTGGCAAGAACTTGTACATAAGTTGCAATTTTAATATTGATTCAATGAGCAAGAAATATGTTATATTATAGATATAATATTAAAAAATATTCAAAATAAATCGATATTTCACAAAATATTTTCCTAATAAATTTGCGATAAAAGATCTTCAACGGTGAAAAAATATTTAATTATAGGTTCAAGTGCGGCTGGATTAACTGCTGCAAATAATTTAGCAATCAACAATCCAGATAGCCAAGTAATTTGTCTTTCTGCGCAAAATAATTTGCCATACAATAAATGTCTTTTAACGGATTTTGTCACTGGTAAAAAAAATTTAAATGATTTATTTTTGCCAATTTCTGAAAAAGTTAAAATAGTTTGTGATAGGGCAATTTCTTTAGATGTTAAATCCAGTACGGTTCAGACAAAAACTTCAGTTTTTGAGTACGACAAATTATTGATTGCTACTGGAAGTAGCACATATGTTCCAGATTTTTACAAAAATATTTTACATTGCAAAAATGTTTTTTTATTTAATTCATTAGATGATGCAATAAATTTAAAAAATCACTTCCAAAATTTTAGTTCATCTAATGTTGTTGTCATCGGTGGTGGAATTACAGGTTTAGAAATTGCCAATGTTCTTAGACAAAAAAATTTCAATGTTACTATAATTGAAAAAAACCAAATTGTCCGTTTGTTACATGAAAAATTAGCTGCTAAACTAAAATCAATATTAAATGATGCACGAATTAAAATTTTGGAAGATACGCAAATTCAAGATTTTGTAATTAACAATGATTATTTAAAAAAAATAATATTAAATAATGAGATTTTAAATATTGATATATTAATTTTAACAACGGGAACTAAACCAAATACGCAATGGTTAGAAAACTCTCCAATTCAATTACAAAACGGTTATGTAGTGACAGATTCTAATTTAAAAACAAGTATTGAAAATATTTTTGCTGCAGGCGACTGTGCATTGGTAAACAATATGATCAATAATGAAAAAATAATAAATAATCTTTGGCCGGATGCAGTAAAGCAGGGTTTTGTTGCATCTAATAATATGTTAGAAAAAAATACAATTTATCCTGGAATTTTTCCAAATATTGTTACAAATCTTAATTCAAAAGAAATAACAATTTCTGGAATGTGCGATAACTCAAAAAAATTTATTGAACTGAATTCAAAAGATAACTATCAAGCATTTTTTGCAAACCAAAATGATGTTGTAACAGGATATTTTTCTGTTGGCAATAATCAGAAAAATATTGCTAAGGTTAGAGATTTGATTTTACAACAAAAAGAAAATTGGCAAGAACTATGTTGAAAAACAATTTGATATTGCTTGAAGGCAAAAAACAATTAATTTTTGCCATTCTAATTTTGTTTCTAGGTTTTTTTTATAAACCATTTTTTTACGTAGGCTCTTTAATTATTATATTTCTTGTATTTTTTTTTCGAAATCCTGAAAGATCATTTGAAATTTCTGATGAATCAATAATTTGTCCGGCTGATGGGACCATTATTGAAATTAAAAATTTAGAAAATGAGTGGGATAAAAGAATATCAATATTTATGTCACCATTTGATGTCCATATAAATTGGGTTCCAATAAGTGGAAAAATTGTTAATGAAAAATATTCTGCAGGAAAATTTAAAGCTGCTTTTTTACCAAAATCTTCTGAACTTAACGAGCATAATGATATAGAAATATTAGATGCAAAAGGGCGAAAAATTTTAGTCAGACAAATTGCTGGTTTTTTTGCTCGCCGAATTGTTTGCTGGAACAAAATAAATGATAATGTCGAACAGGGACAAAAGTTTGGTATGATTAAATTCAGTTCAAGAGTAGATATTTTTGTACCAAAAGGATTTGAGAGTATTATAGTCTTGGGGCAAAGGGTTTATGGTGGCTCAACAATACTTGGAAAGTGGCGAAAATGACCGGGATAAAATTTTTTGAAAAAATTAGTAAAAAAAATTGCAAAAATTATTTGTGTCTTTTACCACACATCTTCACATACTTAAATGCACTTTTTGGATTGATGTGTATTTTAAAAACATTAGATCAAGATTATTTTAGTGCCTCATGCTATATTTTTCTGGCGGCTTTTATGGATTTTTTAGATGGTCGCATTGCAAGAGCTTTAGGTTCATGTAGTGATTTTGGTATGGAATTAGATTCACTTTGTGATGCCATTTCTTTTTGTCTGGCACCTGCAGTATTATTATATAGCTGTATGGTTGATGTGGGCAGGGTTGGTGTTGTTGCTCTTGCGGCCTATCTTTGTGCAGGGCTTTTTCGCCTCGCAAGATTTAATTCTGTTCTTGATAAAGATATAAAAAAATTTACTGGACTTCCCACAACATTGGCAGCACTGTTGATTGCAATTTTAGTTATGAGTGGTTTTCAAATTTGCAATTTATATCTTTATTTTTTTATTGCTGTTATTGCAATATTGATGATTTCTACAATCGCATTACCATCTTTTAAATGATTTTATTTTAACTCTTTACAAAATTGGCAAAAATACAATAACATCAAATACAGTTTATTAAATTTTTGTGAATAATTCATGAACTGTAAAAATTTTATTTTATTTTTTATTCCATTTTTTGTTGCAGCAAAAAATAAAGTTATTGATGTTCAAGTTTTCAAAAATATGTGTGATGAAATAGATATTTATTTTTTGCATGATCCAAAATTTGTGCGAGAACCACGCACATTGCAAGACAGCGAAAAGAAAATTTTATTAGTCGATACTGAAATTTCAAAAAATTTGATGAAGAAAATTAATGTTAAATCCAAATTCTATTCCGTTATTTGCAGCGAACAAAATCAATCAATTGTTTTAGAAATAAAATTTGATGAAAAAAAAGTTTTGTTCAGATTTGTACAAGGTGTTAGTAAAGAAGGATTAATATATTTAAAATTTCGATTTTGTCTTCGTGATGATTTAGAAAAAAATTTAAAAAATTCTCCGTATAGATTAAGGGCTTAAAAAAAATTAATTAAACTTTTACAAAATTATTTCATTTGTTAGAGTAAGTTGAATGTTAAAAAAATTTTAAATAGTGAGCAAAATTGTGGTCCAAACGATTTGGCAAGAATTTTTAAAAATCGTAAAAGAAGAAGTTGGCAGCAACGTTGTTGAAACATGGTTTAAAGCTGTTTGTCTTTCTAATTGGGATGCAAATTCAAAAATTATTTATTTAACCGCACCTAATCGTTTTGTAAAAGATTGGATTTCGGCAAAATATATGAATTTGTTTCAACAACATTTGTCTCGTCTTTTAAACGAAACTCAAATCAAAATTATTTTACAAATTCAATCCAATGGTTCAGAAAATATTACACCTGCTCGCCAAGTTAATTTCCAAAATTTAGAAAAAACAAATAAAATTCAAGTTGTTAACAGAACAAATAAATCTATTTCAGATCAAAAATTTTCTACTTTTGTCATAGGCCCAAATAATAAATTGGCTTTTGCCGCAGCTCAGGCAGTCAGTCAAAAAGTCGGCAGTCTTTATAATCCATTATTTATTTATGGTGGATCAGGACTTGGAAAAACACATCTTTTAAAAGCCATATATAACGAAATAAAATTAGAAAATAAATTAAATGTTTTGTATATATGTACTCAGAATTTTGTAAATGAATTTATTAACGCTATACGATTTGAAAAAGTCAGGCAATTTGAATTGAAATACAAAACATTGGATGTTTTGCTAATTGATGACATTCAATTTTTATCTAATAAAGAACAAACACAAGAAATTTTTTTTAATATTTTTAATACTTTACAAGAACTTAAAAAACAAATTGTTTTTACCAGCGATTGTCTACCCGGAAATATTTTAGGACTTGCAGAAAGAATAAAATCTAGGTTGGAAGGCGGATTAATTGTAGATATTCAAGTACCTGATCTTGAAACAAGAGTTGCGATATTAAAAAAGAAAGCTGATGTGCAAAATATTGTAGTATCTGATGAAGTAGCCCATTTTATTGCAAATCGAGTTTATTCAAATGTCAGAGAACTTGAAGGATTATTAATTCGTGTTATCGCCTATGCATCTTTGACAGGGCAAGAGATTACATTGCAATTGGCACAGAATGTTTTGGGAAATTTTAAGGAAACACGACAAGTACCGGCAGATCTTGAGCGAATAGCACAAATTGTAGCCCGTCATTATAGATGTACATTACAAGATCTTAAGTCTGCGAGCCGAAATAAGAGTATAACTTTAGCAAGACATGTCGCTATGTATTTTATGAAAAAATTCACAGACAGCTCTTTAAAAGATATCGGAATATATTGGTGCAGAAAAGATCATTCAACCGTTATTCATGCTTTAGAAAAAATTGAACAGAATAAAATAAAAAATGAAAGTTTAGTGGCCGAACTTGGAAGAATTGAACATGAAATTTCTGCTTAGTTTATATTGGTAAATATTCTTTTTTGGCCTTAAATTGATCTTCATGTCTGCGTTTTTTGTATTTTAAGAAATAATCATCAATGCATTTTAGTGATAATTTTGCATACCATTCAAAATAATTATTATATTCAAGAGGTTTTTGTAACCCAACCATTGATGGAAAATGTTCACTATCTATTATTACTAATTTTCCAGTTGATTTTTCTCTTAAAAAATTATTTATATGCGGATCCATACGATTTCCCAAAAATGTAGATAGTCTTATCACCATTTCACGATTTTTCTTGCTGTACATTTCAAAATTTTCATCGACCACAATTTCATCACTTACAATGGCATATATGCTGGGGAATTCTATACGCTCTCTTCTTTCAGGACCGATATTTTCTCCCTCAACAACGAACCACTTAACATTTTTGGGGTGCCAGAACCATTTTCTTGGAAAATCGATAATTTTAGACCAATAAGGGTCGGAATTTATTTTTTCTTTAATTACTTCAAGATTTTTTATTCTAGTAAAGCCTACATTGAATCTATTTATTCCTTCCCCCATAATAAAAATTATTGATTGCTCAAAACCTTTTGTAAAAGGACATACAAAACTTTTTGGATTTTCGAAAAATAATTTTATTACAAAGGGATAGTCATTCGATTTTAATATTATAAGACCGGAAGTTAACTTCCAGTTAAAATCTCTTTGTTTTAAGATTTTAAATCCCCTTGGTTTCTTTTTTGCGGAAATTTGTTTAACGGCTTGTTCAAACAATTTATTTAATTGACTGCCATTTACAGATTGACCTTTTGAATTTCTAAATTCTATAGGACCATCTGGTAGTTGATGATTCATAAAATATTCTTTATCGAATTTTTTAAAAATTGCATTTCCCAAGCGAGAATGTTTTAAAGCATATTTTTTTGTTCCCTCAACCCAATGAGTATTTATTACCGGCATTAAGGGGTCTAAAGGTCTATGGACACTTCTTGAATAAGTATCGCAAAAGTTACATATTAGGTGCAAATATACGATTAATTTTACATACTCTCTTATCATGCTTATAGCATTTTTTTTAAGGTCTCTTTTATTCTATCCTAACACGAATTGCAAAATAGTATCAAGAAACTGTTTTTTTCAATTTTTTGACTTGTTGCTTTTATTTTGGTTTGTTTGATATTATAAGAATCAAAGAAATCTAAGACGTCTTTGATTTGTGGAAAATTTTTTTTATAACTCATAAGAAAAGGGTGAAATTATGGAACCCAAAAATCTGACCGTTGAAGAAATACGGTTACTTGAAAGTTTGAGTTCGCTTCCACAAAAAATGTTAGCAGTACATGGTATTTCTAACTTAACAGAATTCGTTTTACATGAACTTTGCGATCAAGGTTGCTTTAATCTAGACAAAGCTGCATATTTGATTGATAATCCTGATTTTGACTGCTTAAAAGGCATTGCTGGATATTCAAAAAGTGAATGTAGTAATTTGTCTGATGTTTGGAATCAGCCAGATAAATTTAGTGAACATATGAAATGTTCTAATTTTAATAATATCGTTAGACAGATTCATGAAAGCAGTGTATTTAAATCTGGTAAAAATTATGAATCAACTGTTAATGAATTAGCAAAAAATTTAAATTTAGATAAAGCTGTTTATTATTCTTGGCCAATGAAACATAATAATCATGGCATCTTAATAATTCAACGTCCAAATAATAACTTATCATCATTTGATCAACATATATTAAAAGGTTTAAGTTTTCTTGCTTTCTGTCCGGTTTTTTAATCTAAAAAAGAATTAAGACTTAATAGTTTACCTTCGGACAAATATTTTAAGGTTGATCCCCCTCCACTGGAACAAAAACTAATTTTATCCTCTAGATGAAAATCTTGAAGTCGTTGAGTGGAATCGCCGCCTGCTACGACAGTAAATGCTTGCGAATTTGTCATATATTCAAATATTTGTTTTAAAGCTTGTAGGCTTTCGGGAAATTCATTGAGACCCATCGCTCCATTATAAAATATTTTATCAGCATTCATTATTTCTTCTTTTATCAGTCTTAAGGATTCCGGCCCTATAGCAAGACCATACGTATCATTTTTGAAATTATCAATATTTAAATATTCCAATCTGTTATCGTTTATTGTTAAAAAATTATCAGGTATAATAATTTTTTTATTGTGGATCTTAAAAAGTTCAATAATTTCTTTAGCTTGCGCAAGTAATTCAATTTCAAATAAAGATTTTCCGATATTTTTCCCCAGAGCTTTCCAAAATGTAAAAACAATTGCTGGCAGGATTATTAAAGTATCAATTTTTTCAATTAAATTTTTTAATAAAATTAATTTATCTTTTATTTTTGCCCCGCCAAGCATTAGACAGAATTTTCCCGGCAAGAGTATAAGTTTATTTAACTCTTCCAATTCTTTTTCAACAAGAAGACCTATTGTTTTGTGTTCTTCATCAAAAAATTTTGGTAAAAGGGTAATGCTAGTTTCATTTCTGTGTAAAACACCAAAAGCATCATTTACATAAATTTGAGCAAATGATTTTAGTAGTTTTGCAAATTCTATCGATAAATCTTGTTCTCCTTTATAGAATCTTAGATTTTCAAGAATAATTATAGATTTTGGTTTATAAGCAATATCTATAAGAGATTTATCTAATTCACTAATATGAGTAGCTTTATATTGTTTTTTTATAAACCATTTGGCAATGGGTTCAGTGCTTAAAGTAGATTCATAGCCTTTAGGTCGTCCAATATGTGTTGCCAAAATAATGCAAGCATTTTGCTCTAAAAGATAATCAATTGTTGGTAGGATTGCTTTTAATCGAAAAGAATTATCGATGTCATTTAAGTCTATATTTAAATCTACTCTTAGAAAAACTCTTTTGTCTTTTAAATGTAATTTTCTCAATTTGCTTTTTATAAAAAGCATATTTTAACTTTCAAATTTTAAAATATTTGCAATATTGATATTTTTTATCATTCTTGTTGGAAGATATACAGCAAATAAGCTTAAAATAATGGAAATAATAATAACAATAGTTGCAATTTGCCAATCCATCTCAGCTGGAAGATGTGTAACATAATAAATGTCCGGTAACTTTATAAATGGATAATTTTGTAAAATAAAGCTTGAAGCAATCGCCAATAATAAACCTGTTAATGAGGCGCTTAAACTTAAAAGCAAACCCAAGATCATAAACGTTCTAATTATAGTAGTTTTAGTTGATCCCATACTTAACAAGATAGCAATCTGAGATCTTTTTTGTGTGATATACATAAAAAGTAATGATATTAAATTCATACAGGCTACAAGGACTATCAATGCCAATATAAAGATCATCGCATATTTTTCTAAAACTAAAGCCGAAACAATTGCAGGGTATAAATCTTTCCAGGAATAAACATCAAGTCCAGTTCGTTTTTTTAATTTTTGAATCACAATATTTTGATCTTTTTTATTTTTTAATTTTAATCCAATTTCTTGAACTTCAATGTTAGGGAATATTTTATTGAAAAGCTGGAAATTGGTAATTATTATATTTTCGTCAAAGTCTTCGACACCGGTTTTAAAAATGCCCGAAACTATTGCTTCGTATTTATCTAAAGTCAGTTTATTTCTTTTAACATTTGTTTCCTGTGCATACAAAAGTGAAACTAAATCACCAATATCCAAATTTAAGCTGTCGGCTAAAGATTTTCCCAAAATTATTTTATTTGGTCCAAAAATTTTAGCAAAATCAGATGTTTGAGGTTTAATTAATTTTTGCGCTAGTACGCTTACATTTTTTTCTTTTTCTGGTTCAATTGCTTTAATTCCAACCAATCTCGATTTGTCGTCTTTATCATTTCTTATAATTAATTGATGCATACTTGTTGGAGCAAAATCTTCAATTTCATTTGCAAATTCAGATTTTAAAACATTTGATAATTTTGCATAGTCAAGACTTGAATCCAGATCTGTTCTTATCAAAATATCTGTATGAATACCTTGCAATTTCTCATGAGTTGCTTTTTCAAATCCATTCATAATTGCAGCAACAAGAGCCAAAGAAAAAGTGCCAATTAAAATCGAAAAGAAACAGATTTTGATCATTATAGAGATATCTTTTTGATCTGTTTTTAAAATAAATTTTGAGGCTAAAAGAAAAGGTAATTTCATAATTTCTCATCTAAAAAAAATAATTTATTCGTAAATCATAGACTAAATCTTAAAAAATATGTCATATGAATTTATATGTAATTTTAGCAAAAAAGGAAATAAATGGATAAAGATATAATAAAAATTGCAATTGGCTCGGACCATAGAGGTTATGAATTTAAAGAATATATAAAAAAATCTGCCGAACACCCGTCAAAGTTAATCGTATGGAATGATGTAGGTGCTTATACAACAGAACGCTCAGATTATCCTGAATTTGCAATTTCAGCAGCAAAACTTTTTTTAAATAAAGAAGTTGAATGTTCCGTATTGCTTTGTGGAACTGGTATAGGAATGGCTATTGCAGCAAATAGGTACAAAGGAATTTATTCAGGCGTTGCATTTACTGAGGCTGTAGCAAGGTCAGCAAAAGAAGATGATAATGTCAATTTCTTAGTGCTGCCTTCAGATTATTTGACTGATCTTGAAGTTGTTGCATGCGTTAACACTTGGCTAAAATCTAAATTTAAAGGTGAAAGATATGAACAAAGAATAAAAATGATTGATGCAATAAAATAATTATTGTAATAAACCTTTTTCTATCATTTTTGCTTCAATAAGCAGGGCAATATCATTTTTGCCTTTATTTTTTGCGATCTGAAGAGGCGTTCCAACTAAAAAAGATCTAAATTTTAAATCTGCACCGTGATCGATCAGAATTTTTGTTTTTTCAAAGTTATCTTTTTGACTTAGAATCGCATTATGTAAAGTTTCCTTGTAAAGGTTTACATCAGCGCCGTGATCAAGTAGATATTTAACTGTTTCAAGTGAACCATATAGAGCCGCATTATTTAAAGGAGTATGGCCATATTTATTGGTAACATTTACATTCGCACCGTTGTCTATTAAGAATTTAACTAATGGAAAATTATTCTCTCGAGTTGCTATATTTAAAGCAGGAGTTTCGTTCGAATCCATCGAATCCATTATGTCTAAATCTTTTGCACCAGCGTTGAAAAGAATTTGTGCTATATCTACTTTTGGATTTTTAGATGTTAAATTTTCAATAGAAATCTGCTTTATTTTATCTTTTGAATAAGTACTTTTTATTAATTCACCAAATTTTTTATTAATTAAGTTCTTTAAACCATCGCTATATTTGAAAACTTTATAAATATTGATAATTTTTTGCGGAATAACTGTTTTAAAATTTTCTACAATTGATTTGTCGGGGTCGATTTTTAAGTCTTGAATCATTACATTTTCAAGCGCTTCTATAGGCAAATCGGCAAATGGATATTCTTCTCCTTTGAGTGCCTTAGTTGGAGATTCCATTGCAAAAGAAATAAATGAACTACAGGTCAATATTAAACTTAATATAATTTTCAACATTATAATTTTACATCTAAATTAAAAATACCTATTGTATGTTCATATTAGCATATAAAATTACAGCTATGCAATAGATCATTAATGAAAGATTAAATTTGAGCAAGATAGACTGGCTATTTCAGTAAACCTTGTTCTGTCATTTTTTCTTTTATAAGTTTAGCAATATCATGTTTTCCAATATATTCAGCATGTTCAGCTGGAGACAGAACCATTCTCACAGGATGAACTCCTGGTTCAAAATTAGTTTTATAATTTAAATCTATTTCTTGATCTAGTATCATTTTCACAATTTGTAAGCTGTTTTCTTTGCTCAATATTGCATTATTCAAAACAGATTGGTCGACATTGGCACCATTTTCAATTAATAATTGGATCAAATTTAAATTTCCACGATATGCTGCAATACTAATTGGTGTATATCCTGTTGTATTTTTTGCATTGATATTTGCACCAGCATCCAGCAATAATTGAACTTTATAAGTTGTTGTTATCGTACCGATTTGGATTTCTTCTTTATATGCATATTGAAATAATGCTTCATTAATCTGCTCTTGGGAATATGCCTTCCGAATTAATTTTCCTATTTGCTCTCTGATTTTTTGTTTAAAAAAATTTCCATAATCCATTTTTGAAAAAATAGATAAAATTTGATTTTGTAAATGATTTTCAAGATTTTGTTCTATTGTTTGTTCAAGATTGATGTTTAATGCTTCAAGATCTTTTTTTAATGTAACATGTAATTCTACTTCTTCTTTTAGCTCCATCGAAAAACAATTTAATGGAAGGTTTAGTAAAATTAATAAATAAATTTTTGAACTCATATACCCTGATCCTTAAATAATATATGCAAAAATTAACATGTTGATCAAATTTTGTAAATTATTTAAAATGTTCTTCTTTTTTGTATATTTTTTACAAAAGAGGTAAATAAATTTTTAAATGGATTTTCAGGAGAATCTCCTGGTTCATTTATTACAACTAAAGTAGAAATTTGAACTTCTTCAGCTCCTGCATTAAGCAAAATTAATTTACGAAGTTTTAAGCTAATCATGCCAAATACTTCTTTTTGATTTAAAGTTTGAACATATGCTTCATTGATTTGTTCAATAGAATAAAATTGATGAATAAGATTACCAATTTTTACAGCTATTAAATTTTGTACACGTTCTTTAAAATCCCAAATTTTAATAATTTGAAATATTTGTCTACAAAGATATTTATCAAAATTTTCTTGAATAGATCCATGAGGATTTATTTCAATTTCTCCTATTTTATTTTTTAATCCTTCTAGATTAAAATTATCATTTGTTTGCATAGCCAAACAATTTGTGGAATAAAATAAAAATAATAATAATTTTAAGAATGCTTTCATTGTTTCTTCCTTAGATTTGTTTTGATAAAATTTATAAATAATTATTATTGATTTTGTGCTGTCAGTTTATTTTTGATTTGTTCAGTTGTACTTGCAAGCAAATTAAATTGAGCTGCAATAAGCGGTGTCTGTTCAAATTCATTTAATTCATAGATATCTGCATCGGCTTCAATTAAAATATTAGCATTTTCTTGTCGATTATATTCTATAGCCATATGAAGAGGAGATTTGGCAGTTTTCGGATTTACATTGGCACCCTTGTCCAGCAAATATCGTAGAATCATAGAATTTTCTAATGTTGCCGCTATGCAAAGTGCAGTCAATTCCTGATTGCTATTTTTTTCTATATTAATTCCTAATTCTACATATAATGTAACTAAATAATATAAATCATTACCGCAAGCATAGATCAAAGCATTATTTCCAAATTCATCGACTGCATTAATATCAGCACCAAGGCTAATTAAAAATTTTGCAAAACTTCTAGCAAAATAGCTTTGAGTACTTTTATTTTTTGCTATTTCAATAAATTCTTGATTAATTTTTACAATAGAAAAATATTTTTTCATTAACTCAATAATTTTGGTGTTGAGTAATATCTGATAGCCTTGTTTGTCGACAAATCTGTTTATGTGTGAATGTAAGAGAATAGAAAAATTTTCTCTTATAGATTTTGATTCATCAATTTCTAACGATAAAAGCAATTTGCTTGCTTCTATATTTTCTGATTCCATTGCAAAAGTTTGAAATGTCAATGCCAAAGCTAAAATCAAAAATTTTATCTTCATATATTCCTAATTACATTTTTTTAAAAATTTTACAAAGAATATATGAAGATATAAGTTAGTCAAGATTCAACAATTTTTATTGTTTCATTATTTCTAATATTTGGGCTTCGGATAAAGTTAATTCAGTTTTCAATTTTTCATGAATTTTTGTTAACTTGCTTAAGTTCTCGGAAAGCAATGTTTCAATTTCTTTTTCGAATTGTTGCAACATTTCTGTAGCTTTCTGTTCATTTATTCTTGCAGCTTCTTTAGTTAAATCTTGGGTTTTTAAACCATTATTTACAATATCTTGTGTTAATAAAAATGCTTTTCGTTTATCAGATTTTTTAAATTCATAAGACTTGCCTAAAATCAATTTCTGCGCAATGTGGCCTGCCAAATAGATTTTGCATTCTTTTAAATTATCATCAATATCTGTATTATCTATAAATTCTGATGGAGTATTCTTAAATATTTTTCCATATTTAACTTTTTCGCCTCTTGCAACATTGTATTTTGCAGCTTCAGAAAATTTGGAATGTTCATTTATTTTAGGCAAAATTCCTCTTATGGTTGCTTCAAGTATTTTAGTTTTTGGATCTAAAATAACGCGTGTTATCACTTGACCTGCAATATGAGATGAAACAATATTTTTTTCTGATTCGTTCAGTGGACACTCATTATTGATTCTTCTTACATGTTTATCAATTATGTCTAATAAATCTTTTGTATTAGAAACACCTTTTGCAGAAGTTCTTGCTTTAAATCTTGCATTAGAAACAATTTTTTCAAGTTGAGCATAAGAGCAATTTTGCGTATGTTTTGCTAACTCGTCGAGACTAATATTTTCTGCATTTATTGCATATTCATTAAACTTAACTTGGAAATATTGCTTTCTTATTTCAAAATTGGGCTTTTCAAATCTTATAATTGTTCCAAAGCGCCCAGGCCTTCTTAATGCCGGATCAATTAAATCTGGTCTATTTGTTGCACCAATTAGAATGATTGGATTTTTGCCGTTATCATTGTTAGAACTTAATCCACTCGTGGCAGTTAAAAATGAATGTAATGTTCCGCCATTCCAATGCTCAACTTGAAGACCGCTAAGATGAATTTCATCTATAATTAAAATTGCCGGACCTTTTTGCTGTTCTTCTTCAATTAATTTTTTAAATCCATTTTCAGCCCAATTAACTTCCGAATGTTTTACTTCTTTAAAATGAACACGACTTTGAACTCCTTTGTTTTTATACATCTGATTAATTGATCCACAAAGAGCTTTGGCCGTTAGTGTTTTGCCACATCCGGAATCACCTATTAATAGTATTCCCTTGTTAACTTCAGTTTTAGTTCTATCATAAACAGTGTGATTTTCAAAATAATGGACGATATCGTAAAGTTCTTCTTTCTGGCTATCTAATCCAACAAGACATGGATCATCCAAAGTGATTTGTTTTTCTTCATCCTGCATGCTCAAAAGGCTTGATCCGCCATGCAAGTAATTATATGCTTGTGAAGATTTTTTTTCTGTAAATTTCTTTGCTTCTGAGAAAGTACTTGCTATGGACCTAGAAACCGGGTTTGAAGATTCTCCTTTTAAAACCGCACCAACAAACATGCCCAATAATGTATTTTTTTTCATATCTTTCATTATATTAAGCCAATCTTCAATACAATTAAAAGGACGATCCATAAAAGTTTTAAATGTTTTCAAAGGTGGTAAGTTAGACAATCTTTCTTCTGATATATAATGTAATCCAATTAGCCCTGCAGCACCAATTACCATTGACCATTTTAATTTGGTTAAAATATTATATTCTTGATTTAATCTTTCTAATTCTCGAAAAGATTTATTTAGAGGTGTTATCCCTATATTGTCCGCTTTGTTACTAAGTTTTAATAAATTTTGACGATTATCAATAATCCTTTGTTGTGTTGTATTTAAGTCTTCATCTAAAATTCGATTTCTTTTAACTAAAGCGGATGAATCAGTTAGTTTTTTATAATCTGTGGCAAATGCAATTTCAATATTTAGTATTAAATTTTTAATAATTTGCGAGATTTCAATTATTTTATTTTCTGTTACATCTTCACTAAGATTTCTATCATATTCAGAAATAATTTTTTGATATTCAATAATCCAATTTCTAAGTTGTTTTTTTTGTTCTTCTGAAAATTTATTAAATCTTGGTCCCTGATATCCAATAGTTTGTAAGATTTCCCTTACTCTGTCTAACTGGACAATTTGATTTATATATAATTCATTTATTTTAGTTGCACTTGTTAGATCTTCTTCCCCAAAAAGGAAATTAAAAGAAAATAGAATTATAAAAGTTAAGCTGTACTTTTTAAAATCGAACATAAATTTTGCCTTTCATCAACGATGGCGTATACTGATTTTAATTATATTTACAGTTAATTTTTTGTCAAAAGCCTGGTAAAAAAGGATTATATAAAATGAATAGAAATTTGGCATTTATTTACAGCCTGACATTAATATTGATGATGGTTTTGGGAACTTTTACAGTAGAACGTTTTTTCAGAAAGAAAAAAACTTCTCATTATAGTCTTGAATTTAAAGATAAAAATAATATTTTGCCTGTCGCTATAATTGGATCAGGGCCTGCAGGATTAAGTTCAGCTTTATATGTTGCCCGTGGTAAAGTATTTACAACAGTATTTCAGGGCCCAAAACCGGGTGGGCAACTTACTGGAACATCTTATGTTGAAAACTGGCCTGGCATTAAAAAAATGATGGGTGCAGAGATTATTCAAATGCTAAAAGAGCAGACCCAAAGTTTTGGGGCTAAATTTTCTCAGGATATTGTTGAAAGTGTAGATTTTTCTCAATGGCCTTATAAACTAACCACCGACTCAGGAAAAGAAATTTATGCTTTAAGTGTAATAATTTCTACAGGTGCTAGTCCAAAAAAATTAAATATCGAAGGTGAACAAGAATATTGGGGCAAAGGCGTAACCACATGCGCAATTTGCGATGCACCATATCATAAAGATGGTTATGTAGTTGTAATTGGAGGTGGAGATTCTGCAGCAGAAGAAGCCCTTCAATTAGCTTTATATGCGAAAAAAGTTATGTTATTAGTCCGCGGTTCAGCTATGAGAGCATCAGCTAGTATGCAAGAAAAATTGAAAGAATATCCAAATATAGAAATCAAATATAATTTATCTGTTACAAAAATTTTGGGTGATGGGCTTGCAGTAAATGGAGTTGAAACTATAAATAATAAAACCAAAGAAACTGGTAAATTAAATGTAGGAGGAGTTTTTTTAGCAATTGGACATGATCCAAATACTGTTCCATTTAAAGATTTCTTAAAATTAGATTCAGCAGGATATATAATTGTAAAACATCCGACACAAGAAACATCTTATCATGGAATTTACGCAGCTGGGGATGTTGTCGATAACCGTTATCGCCAAGCAGGAGTTGCCGCAGGTGATGGTATAAAAGCTGCTCTTGATTCACTTGAATTTTTACGTATGATCGGTTTTTCTGAAAAAGAAAGTGAAAGATTAGAATCAAAATTTTTTAATCCAGAGGAAGGCCTAACTGTTACGGAAGTTAAAGAAATAACTTCTGATAATGAATATAAAAAAGAAGTTTTGGAGAGCAAAATTCCAGTGATTATGGATTTTTATGCTCCATATTGCCCGTCTTGTATGCAAATGCTTCCAGTAGTATCAGATGTTGCTTCAAAATTTGTAGATAAAGTTAAATTTTTGAAAGTAAATACTGATAATGCTCCAGAACTTGCAAAAAAATTAAATGTTTTGAAAGTTCCGTACATTTTAGTAATTAAGGATGGAAAGATTGTTTATCGATATGCAGATGTGATGACAAAAAGACAATTAACTGATTTTGTAAATGAACAATTAAAAAATTCTTAACCCGAACGCTTCGCATAAACTTTTTCTTTTTAAAATAAAGGCTTACCAAGGGCTTAAATGTCTTTCGTATGATTCAGTCTGAAATAAAGTTGCAAAAACTATTTCAATTAATAATACAACTATATTATAATTAAATAGGGACGATAGATTTTAGGGGAGATCATGAAGTCTTATATAAAATTATTAATATTCTTTATTTTTTTTGGCAGCAATTCTCTTGCTAAAATATTTGAACCTAAAAATGTTGATGAAGTTAAGAATTATTTAAAAAAATATTCACGTGCGATAGTTTTTTTCGGTACAAATGATTCGTCTGATAAATTGACTTTATTTAAGGCAGCAAGTGAAAATCATGAATTTAAAAATATTGCTGAAATTGCTTTTATTCATATCAATTTAAATAATTCTCAATTATCCAAATTACCAATTCAATATAATTTATCTCATATCAAAAATTCATGCGTATTATTTTTTAATTCAAAACCAATTTTTGAAAATGACTCTACAGATATTCTAAAAAGTTTTTCTACGAAAAGTAATATAACCATGTTTATAAAAAAACATTGGCAAAATTATCTAGATGAAATTTTAGATACAAAGTATCCAGTAGATATAAAAATTCTAAAAGCATATTTGTATAATAAAAAAATAAAAGCATTTTTAGATACCATTGCTCATGTAGAAGGAACCTTTAAACCTGAAGGATATCGCATGTGTTTTACAGGTAAGTTATTTGAAGATTTTTCAGACCATCCTCGAATAAAAATTTGTGCAAATATTAATGGAAAACAAGTTTGTTCTACTGCAGCAGGCAGATATCAATTTTTAGCGCGAACTTGGGATAAAATTTCAAAAAAAATTGGTACGAATAGTTTCCATCCTAAAAATCAAGACTTAGGAGCAATTGTTCTTTTGCATCAAGCAGATGCATTAAAAGATATTGTTGCCGGAAAAATTAATTCAGCAATTTTTAAATTAAATGGGTTGTGGGCGAGTTTTCCTGATGCTCCTTATGGACAGCAGTCTGTTCCTATGACTCTACGCAAAATAATGAACATTTATGAAGAAAGACTTTCAGAACATTTGTTGAGGAAATAAAGATGAAAAATTTATTAATGTTATTTTTAATTTTTTCTCTCTCGATTACAAATTCTCAGCAAGAAAATGCATCAAAAAAATATATTCCTGAAGGGAATCTTGAAGAAATAATATTTTATGTAAGAGAAAAAGATAATTCTAATGAGCACTTTGCAAGATCAGCTCAAATTTTAAAAAGAGATAATGCCAAGGCTAATATAATAATTTGTCATGGTTTTATGTGCGATAAAAGAGATATTTCTTTTTTGCGGTCAATTTTTAAAAATTTTAACATTATTACGTTTGATTTTAGAGCTCATGGTCAAATTGTTATTGACGATCAATATTGTACATTTGGAAAAAATGAATGCCATGAAGTAATGGGAATAACACATTATATAAAATCTCGTGAAGATCTTAAAAGTTTGCCAACTTTTGTCTACGGTTTTTCTATGGGAGCTGTTGCAGCAATTATGGCACAAGCAAAAGACCCTAATCTGTTTGATGCTGGAATTTATGACTGTCCATTTGAATCTAGCGAGTTGGTTTTAAAACGAGGTCTTGATAATTTAAAATTTAATGTGTTCGGATACGAGTTTCATTTACCCGGAAGAACTTTTTTATATAAATATGCCTACCATCCAATAGTGCAATCAATTTTAAAAATCACATTAAAAACAATCGCAAAATTAGATGCCACAGAGGTTAATACATGTATATGTCCTGTCAATCCTATGATTGCTATCCGAAAATTTAATAAACCATCTTTTTTTATTGTTTGCAGAAATGATGACAAAGCTCCAATAGAAGCAGTAAAAAAAGTATATAACGGTGCTAAAGGATATAAAAGATTATGGATTACAAATGGAAGAAGACACTTTGATTCATTTTTTTGGAACCCCGAAAAATATGTTTATAAGATTAATGCTTTTTATGAAAAAATTATTGATAAAAGTTATTTAAAATCACCTAAATCTAAAATTTTAGAAGATGCTCCAGATTCGACTGCTAAAAAAAATAAAAAAGCAGAAATTATTCTTGCAAATCCAAATGTAAATAAAATATTCCCTTATTAAAAATCAATTTTTATAATTTTCCATCGTCATGATAATTTTCTATGTATGAAATAATATGGAGAACTCCATTTTTAAATTTTAGATCAGTAATCACGAATTCCAATTTAGACGGATTTATTTTTTTATTTGCAAGACTGTCCAAACTAATTGGCAAATCTGTTGAAAAATATCTACCGTGAACTATTAAACTGTTAAAAAAATTTTCTATATCTTGCGCAGATTTTTCATCGATATCTAAATCATCTATAAGGCTGTCTGTTGGCGCAAAAATTGTTAGCTCAGGATATTGTATTAATTTATCATAAAATTTTATTTTTTTTGAAAGCTGAATGAATTTATTCAAATTATAAAATTCGGCCAATTCATCCAAATCTCTCATTGTTCTTGAATTATTAACATGTCTATCAATAAGTGATCTTTTTTTTCCATTATCAGTATCTTTGCATATCACTTTAACTCTTGCTGATAAATTTATGCTTAAAAATAATAAGAATATAAATTTTTTGATCATCTTTGTACCCCCTAAAATATTATGACATTTGTCATTATTCATTATTAAGGATATTGATTCAATTGCATAATTGTCAATAAATAAATTTTATCTGCTTGTTTTTTTTTAATATGAAGCTACTATAATTGATAAATTATAAAAAATTACTTGGAGAACTTTAAAACAAATGATTAAGTTTATAACTTCGGATAAATTTTTAGATCAAGCTGCAAATGCATATGCAGTTTTTGTAGAACAAGATTTTAAATTTGATCAACTATCTGAAATATCAAAAAAATTCTTTCCAGCATTAAAAGATGCATTAAAACAAAGAGAATTTACTGGAAAAGCTCATTCAAATTTGGTTTTAACAAGTGCTGATGATTCAAAATTAATTTATTTAATTTTTATCGGGCTTGGAAAAGTTAATAAGACAATGTGTGACCTCGAAAGTTATAGAAGAGCGTTGGCAAGTGTAATTAGAATTGCTCAGTCTTATAAAATTGAAAAACTGGCTATTCAACTTCCAGATTCCAAATTATTTAATGCTGAAGTGGAAGAGTTTTCAAAAGAAACTGCAGTAATAAGTCTTATGTCTGAATATGATTTTGATGATTTTAAGACTGATGAAGAAAAAAAGAAAAAATCTGATATCAATTTAATAATATGTTCTGATAAAAAAAATATTGCTCAAATAAAAAAAGGTATTGAGATAGGGGAATTTATTGGTCAATGTGTAAATAAAGCACGTTATTGGTGCGACATGCCACCAGCGCATAAATATCCAAAAATTTTAGCGGATTATGCCAAATCTTTAGAAAAAGAAACAGATTTAAAAGTTACAGTATTTGATTCAGAACAAATTTCTAAAATGGGCATGGGTGGAATTGAAGGTGTTTGTAAAGGTTCAGAACAAAAACCTCGCCTTGTTGTTATGGAACATAAAGCAGCAAACAAAAATGCTAAAAAAGTTGTTCTTGTAGGAAAAGGTGTAACTTTCGATTCTGGCGGATTAAGTTTAAAGCCTGCTAATGCTATGGAAACAATGAAAGATGATATGGCAGGGGCAGCTGTTGTAACTGCTGCGATGCGCATTATTTCAAAATTAAAACTTAATATTAATGTAATTGGCATAACTCCTCTTGTTGAAAATATGCCAAGTGGTTCAGCTACAAGACCTGGTGATATTTTAAAATTTTATAATGGCAAAACGGCAGAAGTAAAAAATACAGATGCTGAAGGACGTTTAATTTTGGCTGATGCACTTTCTTATGCAGTAAAACATTATAAGCCAGATGCTATTATAGATTTTGCGACATTGACTGGTGCATGTTCATACGCTCTTGGACCATTTTACTGTGGTCTTATGACTAAGCATGATGATTTAGCTGAAAAATTAAAAAGAGCTTCTTTGACGACTGGCGAAAGAGTTTGGAGTTTACCATTAGATGATGACTATAAAAAAGCTGTTAGGTCTGAAATTGCAGATATATGCAATATTGGAAACGAACGTTATAGAGCTGGTGCAATAACAGCTGCATTTTTCTTACAAAATTTTGTCGACGATGTTCCTTGGGTGCATTTAGATATAGCTGGAACGGCATATGGTGTTCCAGATATTGCATATTATAGAAATGGTGCAACTGCATTTGGAGTTAGATTGATCGTTGATGCTCTTATTTGTTGGTAGCCCGTCTTCGCTTCTTGAAATTATCAATTTGAATTAGAAAATTGTAGTTGCTACACCGGACAGGCCCTTCGATACTAAATTTCTACGAAATTTCACTCAGGGTGATTGCTGAGAAATTTTTTGTGATTTTCTCAATCATCTCGAGTGGCCCGAGTATGCGAGGGTTGTATCGAGAGATTCTAATTCCTTTTCATTTTTTAAGCAATTAAGCAAAATTCCTACCATAAATAAGTTACAAATAATTGCAGATTTTCCATAACTAATAAAAGGAAGCCCAATTCCTTTTGTTGGCAATAATCCAGTGGTAACACAAAGATTAATCAAAACTTGTAAATTGATTAAAATTATAAATCCTAAAATTACGGATTTACAAAAAGTACTTTCGACAAATGTAGATAATTTAAAACCTACATATAGATAAGTTAAGTACAATGAAATAATTGCAAAGCATCCTATAAATCCTGTTTCTTCGGCGATTATTGAAAAAACAAAATCTGTGTGTTGCATTGGTAAATAAAAAAATTTTTGTTTAGATTGTGCAATGCCAAGTCCATATAATTTTCCTGAACCTATAGCAATTAAAGATTGTATAATTTGAAAACCTGCACCTTTTGGGTCCGACCATGGGTCTAAGAACGTCATTATTCTTTTTAGTCTATAAGGTTGTGCAAAAATTAATCCAATTACTAATGGCACTGATGAAAATAATGTGACCATTAAATGTTTAATTTTACAACCTCCAAGATAAAAAATTAAAAATGATGAAGCGCCCAAAGTAATTGTTTGTCCAAAATCTGGCTGCTTTAATAAAATCAAAGACACAACTGACAACACAGTTAAGAAAGGCAAATATCCACGCACAAAAGAATTTAGCTGGAATTGTTTTCTGTTTAGAAAATATGCTAAATAAAGTATTAGTGAAACTTTTAAAAGTTCACTAGGTTGAAAACCAAAGCCGTGAAAAAATAACCATCTTTTTGATCCATGGATAGTTTGACCCAATGGTGTAATGATAGTTAAAGCAGTCAAAAATAATGAAAATAAAAAAAAGATGAAACTAAATTTATATATTTTTTTTAATGAAATAAATCTTGCAAATAATAAAGCTATAGATCCTAATAAAATTCCAACAGCCTGTTTGTTTAAATAAAAATTTGCACATTTGTTTTTTTCAAACGCAAAAGCTGAACTTGAAGAGTAAACAAAAATTAGGCCAATAAGACAAAGTATATAAGTTATTACGAGAAAACTTATTGTATAAGATTTTTTTTTATCAATTATCATTTTCTTATCGACTGTTTATTTTTTAATTTTAATTTAGAAAAATAAGTTTTTAATCGTCAATAAAAAATATTTATTTTTTTTGGTTGACAAATTTTTAAGAGTTAGGTTATTTGTAAGAAAGTTATCTTAAAAAAAGGAAAAATGAGCATGAAGACAAAGATGTTAAAATCTTTGATATTTTTTTTCTTAATTTTTAAATCTTGTTATGCATTTCAAAATTTTTCAATCGAAGAAGAAAGTCAAAAAATTTATGGTATTGCTCAGCAATTTGCTCATCTAATTTTTCAAGAAGATTTTGAAAAATTAGAACAAGAAAAATTAAAAATTCTATCTCAAAAAATAATCGAGCATTATGAACAATTCTATTCAGAAGAAGATTTTTGGACCGATGATCAATGGTCACCAACAGATACAGAAACATTAGAAATTACAAAAACAAGAAAATCCAAAAAAATATTACAGTTACTTTGTTGCATTAAACAAGATTTAGAAAATTTAAATGTTAATTGTGATTTTGATCCCATTATAAATTTAATCAATGAATGTTGCACACAAATCCAAAATCAAATTACAAATTTACAAATTAATATAAACCAAAATTTTAATAATACGTTTACAGTTCTTGCGGACATTAAAAATACTATTACTGAATGCTGTGCAGATCTGCATGATTTAATTGAATCATTAAGTAGTGGAATTACATTTACAGTCTTTCAATTTGTAAGTGGCGATTTTACAACAATTTTTACTGTGCTAGCAGATATTAAGTTAACATTGACAGAATGTTGTGCACAGAATCAAAGAAACTTTAATAACACGTTCACTGTATTGAGTGACATAAAAAATACGATTACAGCATGTTGCGCACAAAATCAAACAAATTTCAATAATACATTTACAGTATTGGCTGATATTAAAGAAACATTAACAGAATGTTGTGCGGCAATACAAAATAATTTTTGCAACCCTACATTTATAAGTAATGCTGATTTAGGTGCAACAGGTTATAATATTAATACTGGTTCTTTATACAAATTAGCAGAAGATATAGTATATTTTCCGGCAGCACCATCTAATGCTATTAATATTAATGCTTCTGGTGCAACTTTAGATTTACAATGTTTTAGTTTAAGCCAAGGCAATTTGGTACCAAATGTAAATGGAATTTTTGTTAGTCCTAATCTTTCTGATGTAACAATTGAAAATGGAATGATTAAGAGATTTTCACGAGCAGGTATTAGTGTGCAGTCGGGAAATACCAGACTATTAGTAGACAATGTTGAAACATTTTCCTGTGACGTAAGAGGCACTGAATTTCAGGGAACTGTTGCAACTCCTGTAACAGAATCGTTAATTAAAGATTGCACATTAACAAATTGTTGTCGTGGAGCGACAGGAGATTTTGTAATTTCATATTCCGTATGCAATAGATGTAATATTTATAATACAAAATTAAATTCCAATGGTATCAGTACGCATTCTCTTTCTGTTGTCAGAATGACTGATTGTATAACTTGCAAAGCAAATAAAGTAAAAACAAAAAATAATACTGGCACAAGTACTGTTTCATTTGATTTGCAAACTACATCAACTTCGATATTAAAAAGATGTTCAAGCAGAACAGATAATTCTACAACAGGCAATTATACAGGCATTTTACTTTCAAATAATTGCAGTGCAAATGAATTTACTAGATGCAAAGCAATTGCAAATATTGGTGGAACAACATGTTTTGGTTTTAGAATTACTGGCACACAAAGTTTGGCAAATATTATTTCAGATAGTTTAATATCTAGAAATATTGCAAATAATGGTGATATGGCTGGTATTCAAATTGATGCAGCAAATCGTGGAACTATAGTTTCTACTATTGTTGAAAATAATAGGTCTGTAACAACTAGAGGAATGGGATTAAATGTTATTTCTCCAGGAACTGAATGGGAAGTAAAGCGCAGCCAATTTATAAGAAACACTGGTAGTGTAACTGCTGGTACAAGTTCTAATTCTTTCGGTATTTTGGATCCTGGTGCTAGTACTTCAGTTAATTTATATTCACACAATTATGCATTTTTAAATGGCACACTTGCAAATAATCAATATGCAATTGCAACTAATACTTCAATGGCTGGTGGAATAGTTGACAGTGGGACGACTACTGGTCTTCCAGCATTTAGTTGGGCAAATTTGAGAGTCGTAACATAAAAATAAAAAGGAAAAAAAACATGAAGAAACTTATTATTTTAAGTTTATTATTTTATTTTACGATTTTTGCAACAAATTATAATATCAATCAAAGTGTTTATAAAATGGGATCAGACACTGAAAGTAATTCCGGGTCTACTGGCAATGTTATTACAATTAGTGCAAGTAATGTTGTTTTAGATCTTGGTGGATATAGAGTAAATAATACTGCTGGCATATCAAATTTAGATGGGATTGTAATTTCTCCTAATTTATCAAACATCACTATTAAAAATGGATCAATTAGTAATTTTACAAATAGAGGAATAAATATAGGAGATGGTTGTTATAACATTACTTTGGAAAATTTAACAATACAAAATTGTTTTAGAGCATGGGAATTTATAGGAACAGCTGCAAATAGAATTCAAAATATTTTTACGAAAAATTGTAGAATTTTATCTTGTGGAAATTCAACTGCAGCAGATTTTATCGTAACATTTTCACAATGTATAAAATTAAATATGCAAGACTGTTATATTGCTGACATAAATAATTCAACATTGAGTACTTCTACTGTATCTTTTTTATTTTTGAATTTTTGTGATAATGCAGAGATCTCAGGAATTAATATTCAAAATAACAGAGGTAATTCAACTGTAAATTGTATGAATTTAAACAACATTTCTGGTTCAAAATTTTATGACATTTTTATAGGAACAAACCAAAGTGTAACATCAACATTAAATATTGTGAATTTAAGTACTATATCAGATTGTTCCTTTGGTAAAATTTATTCCAGTCAAAATTCAGGATCTAATCAATTGAATGGTTTTTTGGTGACTACGACATTAAATAAAAATATATTTGATGATGTTCTAGTGCAAGATTGTACAGCAACAAACTTAACTGGCATATTTACTACAACTTTAATTACATCAAATGTTTTTAAAAATTTTACATTTCAACAAAATCAATCTACTACAGGAAATTGTACCGCTGTTTTTATAGCAAATGGATTTGATTCAAATGTTTTTGAAAATTTTCTTGTACAACAAAATCTAGTTACTACAGGATCTTTAGTAGGATTTGATTTAAACCCTGGTACAATACCTTCAGGAAATACAATATTTACAAATTGCACAGTTCAAAAGAATACAGCATTGACATCTGGTAGTATTACTGGATTTAATTTTAATGCAGGCACTCAAACCCTATCTGGATGTATATTTAGAAATTGTAATGTCATAGAAAATTTAACACCTTCTGGAATTGTAAATGGTTTTATTATCGCAAGTGGTACCGGAACTAATACCCATAATAATTTTTTTGCTTGTAATTGCTCAGGAAATACTACAAATTCTGGAACTGCAAATGGTTTTTTTGTCGATGGAGTAAGTGGAACCAACGACAATCTTAGTTTCTATGATTGCGTAGCAAATGTAAATACTAGTGGTGGTGCAAATGATGCTAATGGTTTTTTAATTCAAAATTCTAATTTTGGAACGATGGTTCGTTGTGCAGCATCATACAATAATGCACCATCATCAGTTGGTTCAGGAGTAACATTTGCTACAGCTGGAAATAATAGATGGGAGGTAAGAGAAAATGATTTTATAAGAAATAGAGGAAGCACTAATGCGAACTCATTTGGTACGCGTCAAATAGTTGGTACAACTATTTTATTTACAAAAAATGTAGCTTATAACAATTCTGTTACCCCACCCGGTACTATAGCAAACCAAATGAGTATTCCATCTGGATCTAATATAAATATTCCCAGTGGCAATATAACTACTGCTTTAAATGGTGGCGCTCCAGCAACATTTGGTTGGGTAAATTTAGCTGGTATTTCTTAATTCAGAAAAAGAGTAAGTATAAAAAAAGAAGGTAAACATATGAAAAATAAATTTTTAATTTTGGGCTTAACAATATTAATTTTTTCTAAAATATATTCAGTTCCTATTTGTACTGTAATTAATTCACCAGGAACTTATGGTTTTGGAGCAGGTTTTGCAGCTCAACCAACAGATGCTGATGATGCTTTAGTTTGTATTACTTCTAGTAACGTTGTTCTTGATTTTGGTGGAGAAGTATTTTCACAGGATCCAAATTTTAGAGCACCAGGTTTTGATGGCGTTCGTATTTCATCAAACTTGACCAATATAACGATTAAAAATGGTACTTTAAAAAATATGACAGGGATAGGGATAAATGTTGGTGACGGATGCAGCGATATTCATGTAGAAAATATGACAATAAAAAGTTGTGATGAATCAGGAATATTACTTGGTGGAACTAGTATATCTTTAGTTCAAGATGCATCTATCAATAATTGTTTTATTAAATCTTGCACAGGAATTTCCACAAATCCAGCAGCATATGGTTTAAGAGTTACTTATGGTAATGATATTAGAATTGATAATAGTTTAGTTAATAATATTGATGGTGCAACTTCATTAGCTGCTTATGCATTAAGTGTTGAAAATTCAAAAGCAGTTAGCATAGTAAATTGTCAATTTATGGACAATGCAGGAAATGATGTTGTTGCAGGAATAAGAATTAAAGATTCTGATTGGACACAAATTTCAAATTGCAGCGTTTTAAACTCAGTTGCTCGACAAAATAGCGCAGGGTCAAGAGCATTAGGTATTTTCCTTGATAATTCTAATTATGCATCAATACTAGATTGCACTTCAAAACATAATAATCATGCAACCCAAAGTGGATATGGTTTTCAAGCTTTAAACGGCTCAAATAATTTATTAAAAAATTGTATCACTATGAATAATAAAGGATCCGTTCAAGCAGCAGGTTTTTATTTAAATGGAACAGAAGTAGCGTCTGCTATAATTGAAAGTGAAAGTAGAGCTAATGATGGTGGTGCAGGAAATGGTTATGGCATTTTGTTAGATGGTTCAACAAAATGTGACATTTTTAAAAATAATATTCATGGAAATAAAGGAACAACAGAAGGTATTGGGCTTAAAGATACTGCAGTTGCAACAAATAATTTAATTCATGGAAATATAGCTTTCAATAACGATACAAGAGGTTACAAGGTAACTACTGCAACTGGTACATTCCAAGCTAGCCATGCAACAATCGGTGATTATACTTCAACAACTACAGCAAGCGATTATTATAACGTTCAATTTAATTAATTAAGAAAAAACTTACTCTTTTAAAAAATCGTACATTGTAATTTTGCAATGTACGATTTTTTATGTAAGATTTTAAAAAAAAGGAAAATATATGAAGAAAATTTTTATAATTTTATTTATTTCTTTCTTAAATTTTACTTCATGTTCTGAAATATGCGCGCCCACAGTTACAACTATTAAACAAAGTGATTTTGTTCCGAATGGACAAACTTCATACGTCATTAATACACCAGGAATTTATGTACTAACTACCGATATTGTATTTTTGCCGATAGTATCGTCTAATGCAATAATTATAAATACCAATGGTGTTACATTAGATTTTAATGGAAAAATATTATCACAAGGAAATATGATTAGTAATTGTAATGGGATTAGAGTTGTTGGTGCTACGTCTTCTGATCCAAGATCTGATATTGTTATTCAAGGAAATGGTTTAATTAAAAGTTTTACTAATTCAGGAATTTCTGTAGGCCCAAATGTAATAGCTGCTAATACTTCATCTACAAGAATAAAAATCTCAAACCTTGATATTGTTGATTGTAAAGTTAGAGGAATAGAATTGGCTGGTTCAGCTAGTGGAGCAATTAGTAACAGTGAAATTAAAGATTGTTCCATTTCTAAATGTTGCACTTCAGTAGCAGCAGATTTTGGTTTTTTTGCAAATAATTGTATAGATTTGAAAATCTTTAATTTATCAATAAATAATAATATATCCGGAAGCGCAATTTTTTCTGCCATCAACTTACAAAATAGTAATTTATGCAAATTAGATTCAGTAAAAGTTTTTGAAAACTACAGTACAGTTTTTCAGGCAATAAATTTAAATAATACTCAAAATTGTGTGTTGAAAAATTGTTCTGCTCAAAATAATAGTTCAACTGGTATTCAAATTTTATTTGGAATTTCGGGAGCTAATTCTAATGCAAATATATTCAAAAAATGTATCGTAAAAAATAATTCTGAAGGTTCTATTATTGGTTTTAATATTGCAAGTTCTGCAAATGTTTTAAATAAATGTGAAGTTTTATCTAATGTTACAAATTCAGGCAATTTTACAGGAATAAAATTAACTGGTGGAATTTCGTGTTCATCAAATATATTAAAAAGTTGTTTGGTAAGTAATAATATTTCTACTAACAACATGTCTGGTTATGAATTGCTGGCAGATGTTACAAAAAATTCGTTAGAAAAATGTGTAGCATTTTCTAATATTTCTTCAGACAATTTAAATAATTCAAATTGTTATGGATTTAATCTTGATCGCGCAACTAATTGTATTTTAAAAAATTGTAGAGCAAATCAAAATGAATCCGTTGAAGATGGCATTACCAATATTTGCGCAGGATTTAATATTTCATCATCTGGAGCTGCTGGAACAGGCGTAAAAAAATGTCAATTTATTGGGTGCAGCGCAATACAAAATGCAGGTTTTAATGATGAAAGATCTTTTGGAATTCGTGCAATAAGCTCAGCAAATGGAAATCAAAATAATTATTTTGTAAAAAATTTATCTATGGGTAACGGCAGAAATAATCCTATTGAAAAAAATCAAATAGTTATTACACATGCGGGTAATTCAAATGAAGGTGGTATTTCTTTAAATTCAGTTGAATCAACTTCAATTGATCGCCTCAATAATTTAGAAACTTCTTATTCAAATATAATTATATATAACTGAGAGAAGCAGAATGAAAAAAATTTTAAAATTATTAGTTATTTTTTGTGTAATTACGAGTTCAATTGAAATTATTAATTCCGAAAGCATTGCCTCGATTATTGATCATCCTGGAACATTTGGTTTGGGAATATCATTTCAAGCAAACCCCACTGATCCAAATGATGCAATTGTAAGAATAACGAGTAATGATGTTCTTTTGGATTTATCAAGTTACAAATATAGTCAAGCTTCCGGAAATACAGTTGGAGGATTTGACGGGATTTTTATAAGCCCAGGTTTGAAAAATGTTCACATTATGAATGGGATAATTGGGCCAGTGACAGGCCGAGGTATTTATATTGGAGATGGTTGTTCACAAATTCTTTTGGAAAATATTGTTATACAGCAATCTGCAACTACAGGAATATTATTAGATGGAAACCTAACAGGTACGGGTATTTCTACATTCAAAATTAAAAATTGTGCTATTTTGACTTGTACGGGTAGTTCTGGTAATCCTGCTTATGGTATGAGAATTATTAATGGGTCAAATTTTAGACTTGAAATGTGTGTTTGTAATTTTAATGATGCAGGAATTTCTACTTCAGGTTTTGGTTTTAGTTTAGAAAATTGTTCAAATGGAAACATATTAGATTCAACTGCTGCTTCCAATGGTGGTTTTTCATACGGAATTGGGTTTACTTTAAATCAATGTTCTATTTGCGCTTTTACCAATTGTGCAAGTTTGAATAATATTGCACGAGATATAAGTTTAACATCTTCAGCAATTGGATTTTTAATGAATCAATGCAATGGAATAGGTTTCATAAATTGCAAAGCAGTAGCTAACAGAAATGTATCAGCTAATGGGATAGGATTTCAATCTCAAAATGGAACAGCATTTATAAATGGATGTTTTGGACAAGGAAATATAGGTAAAACTGCTGCTGGTTTTATATTAACTGGTACGGAAAATGGTACAACAATTGAAAATTGCCAAGCTTCTGGTAACATTGCTATTGGTGCATCAGGAAAATCTTTTGGAATTTTATTAGATGGTAGTAGAAATTGTATTATCGACAATAATAATTGTAACAGAAACACAGGCATCGAGGGATATGGTTTGAGAGATACAACAACAAATACAACAAATTTAATTTATGGAAATGTAACATTTTTAAATACAACTACTGGGTTTGATGTCACAAGAACTGTAGGGACTTTTCCTGTTTTATATGCAAATGTTGGTGATTTCTCAGCTATTCAAAATGCAAGTGAATATATGAATGTGGCAATCGGATAATTGAATCGCAGATTAAATTTACCAATCTGCGAGATTTAATATGAATTTTTTAATTTGTATTGTTGCACAAGTTGTTTAAATTTATTTCCTCTGTCTTTGTAATCTTTGAATAAATCAAAACTTGCTCCGGCAGGGGAAAAAAGTAAAATATCACCGGGGATTGAAATTTCAATCCCTTTTTCAAATGCATCTTCTAAATTTTTATGTGCGCTTGCATTAATTAAATGTTGTTTGCAAAATTCATAAAGCTGTTCAGCTTCGCCACCAAAACATAAAATATATTTTACTTTATTTTTAAGTGATGCAACCAAATTTGAACGATTTACACCTTTGCTTATTCCGCCTAAAAATAACACAACAGATTTATTATTTAATTTTTCTACAGCAGCTAATGTTGCTTGGGCAATTGTTGATTTTGAATCATTATAAAATTTGCGTCCATTAATTTCACCAACAAAGTCTAGACGGTGTTCAGGCAATTCTAATTTTGGCAAAATTGGATTTTTAATATTTAAATTTTCTAAAACTTTATCAATTATTATCCAATTAGTTTTATATGTAAGATCTATAATTTCTTTAAAATTTTTTAAAATTTTTTTATCATAATTTTTTTCATCGAAAAAAATTAGATTTTGTTCAAAGGTTTTATAATTCAAAATTGGCTCTTGAAGATTTACCGGCAAAATTGCTTTTTGGCTTTTATTTTGGTGCAAAATTATTTTTAATTTAGCTTCAAAATATTCTTGCATGTTTGTATGGTGATCTAAATGATTTTCAAATAAATTAGTCCATACTGCAATTTCTGGGTTAAAAATTTTACAATGTTCAAGTTGGTAGCTAGAAAGTTCAAGTACTGCAATATCTGATGAATCTTGAAGTTTTAAAATATCTAACATTCCTATGCCAATGTTGCCGCCAGTAGCTACTTTTATACCATTAGCTTTTAAAATTTCTGACAACAAATGAACTATAGAAGTTTTGCCGACCGTGCCTGTGACCGCAATAATTGGTTTTTTCCAGACTTGCCTAAAAATATCTACTTCAGGCAACCATTTATGTTGATATTCTTTATATGGTCTAAGATCAATACCTGGAGAAAAAAGTATATAGTCATTATGTTTTAAAAATGTTTCTAGCTGCAAATTTTGGTTTAAAACTTCTATGCCTTTTTCTTGTAGAGAAAGCTTGGTCTGGATGTCCAGCTCTTTTTTTTCAATTAACTGTATATTCTTAAATTTAGGATAAAAGTAGTTAACTGCCGATGTTCCAACTACGCCTAATCCCCATATTCCGATTTTTTTTTCTGGATCTATCATGAAAAGAAAGTATAATAAATAATATAATAAATCTGTGATTTCTCGATTCCATCTCTCGATACAAAATTGCTTTGCAATTTCACTCGAGATGATTCAAGAATCAATCATTCCGAGTGATTCCGTAGGAATCGTATCGAGGAATGTAAAAGTAGTTAACTGCCGATGTTCCAACTACGCCTAATCCCCATATTCCGATTTTTTTTTCTGGATCTATCATGAAAAGAAAGTATAATAAATAATATATATTTTTAAGTATTTTATAATAACGATTTATTTATAGAAATCAATTTTGTATGCAATCCAAAAAGGATTAAGGCTAATGTCAGAGAAAAGCTTTAAAGATACGCTTAATTTACCCAAAACAGATTTTCCAATACGTGCTAATTCTAAAGTCGATGATCCTCAACTTTTAGAACGTTGGCAAAAAAAAGATTTATATGAAAAAACTTATAAATTGCACGAATCTGCCGACAAATACATTTTGCATGATGGTCCACCATATGCAAATGGTCACATTCATTTAGGACATGCATACAATAAAATTTTAAAAGATATTGTTACTAAATTTAAAAGAATGTCTGGCTATCATGTTCCTGTAAAGCCGGGTTGGGATTGTCACGGTCTTCCTATTGAATTTAAAGTTACGCAAGAAAAAAAATTTAATTCACGTTTAGAACTAATTAAAGCAAGTAGAGAATATGCCAGTCATTGGATAGACGTTCAGCGCCAAGAATTTAAAAAACTTGGCGTATTAATGAACTGGGATCATCCTTATATTACCATGTCTCCTGATTATGAAGGTTCAACAGTCAGAGCATTTGGAATATTAGTAGATGGCGGATATATAGAAAGAAAAAATAAAACAGTTCCTTGGTGTTATTCTTGTCAGACTGTTTTGGCTGCTGCTGAAATTGAATATGAAGACAGAAAAGATCCATCACTTTACGTTCTATTTACATTAAAAGATTGGCAAAAATATTTTCCTGAAATTAAAAATCCAATCGATCTAGTAGTTTGGACAACAACTCCTTGGACATTGCCGCTCAATAGAGCTGTAATGTTGCATAAAGATGCTTCTTATAGCTTAATTCAGATAAATGATAAATATATCATTGTCGGTTCTCAAGTTGCCCCAAAATTTTGCAAAATGCTAAATACAGAATGCAAAATTATTAGAGAATTTAAATCTTCAGAACTAAAAGGTGCAAAAGTAGAACATCCATTTGTTGATAATTTAGTTGTTCCGATTTTATTTGAAGAGGGTGTTGGGCTAGAAGAGGGTACAGCTGCTGTACATACTGCGCCTGGTTGTGGACCTATTGACTATGAAATTGGTGTAAAAAACAATTTGGAAATTTTTTCTCCAATAACAACTGATGGTAAATATTCTTTAGGAATTGAACCTAAAGAACTTGAAGGAATGTCTGTTCAAGATGGGCAAATTTGGGTTATAAAAAAGTTAGCTGAAAAACAAAAATTATTTCATAAAGCATCTATAACGCATAGTTATCCACATTGTTGGAGATGCCATAATGGTCTAATTTTTAGAGCAACCAAGCAATGGTTCTTTGATTTAAATCGCCAAAATATTAAGCAAGAAGCATTAGATGCTATTGAAAAAATTAAATTTATTCCAGAACAAGGAAAAAACTTTTTAAAGGCAACAGTTTCCAATAGATGGGAATGGTGTCTTTCGCGTCAGCGTGCTTGGGGCGTACCTATTCCGGCATTATTGTGTAATACTTGTGATTATACTTTTACAAGTAAAGAGTTTATAGATCGAATTGCAAAAGGTATTGAAAAAGAAGGAATCGAATATTGGGCTCATGTGCCATTGAAAGATATTGCAGGTGATACGACTTGTCCAAAATGTGGAACTTCAGATTTTAGAAAAGAAACAGATATTTTAGATGTATGGTTCGATGCAGGTGTGAGCCACTTTGCGGTTTTATATAAAAATGACGAATTGGCATTTCCTGCCGATTTGTATCTTGAAGGTGTTGATCAACATCGTGGTTGGTTCCAAAGTTCATTGCTTAATAGCCTTGTTATAGAAGGTGAGGCTTGCACAAAAGCGATTATGACTCACGGATATACTGTTGACGAAAAAGGACGCAAAATGTCCAAATCTTTAGGAAACGTTGTGTTACCTCAAGATATTATAGAAAAAATTGGAACAGATGGTTTAAGACTTTGGGTAGCAAGTATTGGTTATGATAGCGATCCTGTTGTATCAGAGAAATTAACACAAAATGTTTCGGAAGTTTATCGTAAGATTCGCAACACGTGCAGATTCTTACTTTCTAACCTTTATGATTTTGATTTAGACAAAGATGCAGTGAGAATCGAACAACTTCAAATTTTAGATAGATACGCCTTAGTGAAATTGTATAATTTGCAAAATGAAATGCTTGTATATTATAATGCATGCGATTTTACTGCAGTGTTTCATGGTCTTGCTGAATATTGTTCTTCAGAATTAAGCGCATTTTATCTTGATATGATCAAAGACAGACTTTATGTTGAAAAAGCTGATGGTACATTACGCCGCAGCGCGCAAACAGTTATGTGGCATATTTTAGATGTGCTTACAAAATTAACAGCGCCAATTATGTCTTTTACTGCCGAACTTGTAACTGACCATTTTCAAAAAAATAAAAAAGACTCAATTCATTTGCAAAAATTTTCTTCATTGAAGTTTGCCAAAGAAGTTTTTGATTATGATTCAAATCAATCAGTTAGTTTAGATGTTCCCTATCATCAGATTGATCATATTCAAGAAACAAGAACAAAAATTCTGTATGAAGATGCAATACAATATCGTGAAGAACAGTGGGAAGTTCTAAAAAGTTTAAGATCAATAATTTTAAAAGCAATTGAAGAACTCCGTGCTCAAGGAATTGTTGGTCATTCATTAGATTCTCAAGTTACTCTATTTGTTGATTCAAAAGTAAATGAATATGATAAATTTTATGCTTTTTTAAATAAATTGAAATCTTCAAAACAAGATTTAACCCACTTTTTTAAAGAATTTTTTGTTGTCTCACAATTCAAACTTGTGATGAATGATGAAGATTTGCCAAAAATCGCTGATGGAATTTATGCTCAAGTTGCAAAAGCAATTGGAGAAAAATGCCCAAGATGCTGGCAATGGGATGAAGTTCCAGGTAAAGATAATTTGTGCAGAAGATGCCAAAAAGTTTTGGGTATATAATGAAAAAAATATTTTTATTCTTAATTTTTGTTTTGAATTATTCAATTTTTGGTATGGAACTTCCTGATCAGATTGATCAAAAAAAATTAAAAGAAGACTATATTACTTTAATAAATGGTCTCAAAAAAATGAATATTTATGATAATTTTCTTTATCATTTCAAATCTATAAAAGAGATAGAAGAATTCAATTTAGATTTTACTGATTCATGGCAGAGACAGTTGCATGCTCCCTTGCATTCTAGTTTTTATTCTTATATGAAAAAAATTGGTTTTGATAATATTTTGAGCTTTCCTTCGGCTATTACAATGATTGGGTTTATTTATTTGGTCATTGAAAAGGTTAATCAAAGTCTTTATAAATATAAATCGCATGCTGATGTTGAAGAAGCGTGAAAATAATTTTATTTTTCAATTGCTTGCTTATACATTTTTTTTGCAATAGTTGATTCTTTTTCGTGATCAACTATTGGTGGGAAATAAACATCATATTGTTTATAAGTTTTTTGCCAATTTAAAATATCTTTTTCTGAAATATCTTTTAATTCAGGGATCCATTTTTTAATATATTCAGCTTTTGGATCAAATCTTTTTTGTTGTAACCAGGGATTGAAAATTCTAAAATATGGTTG